>DASZJE010000165.1:0-130945 GCA_035948445.1 Trebonia sp.
CGTGCCCGACGCGGTGGTGCGGGCGGCCGACCAGGTCGAGCTCGTCGACATGACCGCCGAGGCCCTCCGCAGGAGGATGGCGCACGGGAACATCTACCCGCCGGAGAAGATCGACGCCGCGCTCACCAACTACTTCCGCACGGGGAACCTGACCGCGCTGCGCGAGCTCGCGCTGCTCTGGCTGGCCGACAAGGTCGACGAGGGGCTGCAGAAGTACCGCGCGGAGCACTCGATCCGCGGCACCTGGGAAGCCAGGGAGCGGGTCGTCGTCGCGCTCACCGGCGGTCCCGAGGGCTCCACGCTGATCCGGCGCGCGGCCCGGATCGCGGCCCGGGCCACCGGCGGCGACCTGCTCGCGGTGCACATCACCAAGTCCGACGGGCTCACCGGCGCCAACCCGGCCAATCTCGCGCGGCAGCGGCAGCTCGTCGAGTCACTCGGCGGCACCTATCATCAGGTCGTCGGCGACGACATCTCCGACGCGCTGCTGACGTTCGCCAGGGCGGAGAACGCCACCCAGCTCGTGCTCGGCGCCAGCCGCCGCGGCTGGCTGCTCGCCCTGCTCACGGGTCCCGGCATCGGCGCGCGCACGATCCGCGACTCCGGGCCCATCGACGTGCACATCGTCACCCACTCGCACGTCGGCACCCGGTGGGGCATCCTGCCCCGCAATCGCGGCGGGATCACGCCACGGCGGCAGATCGCGGGATTCGTCCTGGCCGTCGTGCTCGCCCCGCTCGTCACGATCGTGCTGGCCCAGTTGCGGTCGGGCCTGAACCTGACCAGTGACGTGCTCGTGTACCTGGTCGCGGTGATCGCCGTCGCGCTCACGGGAGGATTCGTCCCCGCGGTACTCGAGGCGATCGTCGCTTCCCTGCTGCTGAACTACTATTTCGCGCCGCCGATCCACCAATGGACGATTTCCCAGGCGAACAACGCCCTGGCGCTCGTCGTGTTCGTCGTCGTGGGCCTGGCGGTCAGCCTGGTGGTGGACACCACCGCCCGCCGCACCAAGCAGGCGGTGCGCGCGAACGCCGAGTCCGAGCTGATGGTGGCGACGGCCGGCAGCATCATGCGCGGACAGGGCACGGTGGACGCGGTGCTTGAGCGGGCGCGGGAGGCGTTCGGGATGGGCGCCGCGAGCCTGCTGGAATGCGCGTCCTCCGACAACACCCCCACGCGCGGCCCGGCCGCGGACTGGACCGTGCTCGCCACCGCCGGCGGCCCGCCGGTGGACCGGCCCGAGGACGCGGACGTCAACGTGCCGGTGTCTGACACGCTCACGCTGGCGATGACCGGGCGCACGCTGCCGGCCGCGGACCGCCGGGTGCTCGGCGCCTTCGCGACGTACGCGGGCGTCGCGCTTGATCAGCAGCGCCTGGTCGCCGAGGCGGAGGCCGCGAAGCCGATCGCCGCGGCTGACCGGATGCGGACGGCGCTGCTCGCCGCGGTCAGCCATGACCTGCGCACGCCGCTCGCCTCGGCGAAGGCGGCGGTCACGTCCCTGCGCTCGGACGTGGCCTGGGACCCCGAGGACACCGACGAACTGCTCGCGACCGCCGACGAGTCGCTTGACAGGCTCACCCATCTCGTCGAGAACCTGCTGGACATGAGCAGGCTCCAGGCAGGCGCCCTGTCGCTGTTCCCGCGGCCGGCCGGCCTGGACGAGATCGTCGCGGGGGCGCTCGCGGGCCTGGACCCGCTCGGCCGCGACGTCAAGATCGACATCCGCGAGTCGCTCCCCGCGGTGCTCGCCGACCCCGCGATCCTGGAGCGGGTCGTGGTGAACCTCACCGAGAACGCGCTGCGCTACTCCCCCGCCGGCCAGCCGCCGCTGATCACCGCCAGTTCCCTGGGGGACCGGGTCGAACTGCGCGTCGTCGACCGCGGTCCCGGCCTGCCCGAAGAGGACAAGGAACGGATGTTCGTGCCGTTCCAGCGCCTCGGGGACACCGACAACACGACCGGCGTCGGTCTGGGCCTGGCGCTCGCCCGTGGGCTGACCGAGGCGATGAACGGTACCCTCACCGCTGAAGACACCCCAGGGGGAGGACTGACAATGACGGTCTCGCTGCCAGCGGCGAAGGAATCATGAGCCGCGTCCTGATCGTCGATGACGAGCCGCAGATCCTGCGCGCGCTGCGGATCAACCTGCGGGCGCGGCAGTACGAGGTGTTCACCGCGGCCACCGCGGCGGAAGCGCTCGCCGCCGCGGCCGCGCACCCGCCTGACCTGGTGATCCTAGATCTCGGGCTGCCTGACATGGACGGGGTCGAGGTGATCGGCGGGCTCCGCGGCTGGACGTCGGCGCCGATCATCGTGCTGTCCGGGCGGGCGGACAGCACCGACAAGGTGGAGGCGCTCGACGCGGGAGCCGACGACTACATCACCAAGCCGTTCGGAGTGGAGGAACTGCTCGCCCGGATGCGGGCCGCGGCCCGCCGGGTCGGCGCTCCCGAGGACTTCCCCCAAGTGCGGCTCGGTGACTTCACCGTCGACCTGGCCGCGAAACGGGTCACCGCGGATCGTTCGGGAAACGGGGAGCGGGCGGGGGCGGAGAACGGTGACGTGCGGCTGACCCCGACCGAATGGCACCTGCTGGAGGTGCTGCTGCGCAACCCGGGGAAGCTGCTCAGCCAGAAGCAGTTGCTGCACGACGTGTGGGGGCCCGGGTACGACAACGCGAGCGGCAACCTCCGGCTCTACATGGCGCAGCTACGACGCAAGTTGGAGCCCGACCCGGCCCGGCCGCGATGGCTGATCACCGAGCCGGGCATGGGCTACCGATATCAGCCCGATGAGGATTCGTCCTGAAATATCGCCACGAATACGTAATTGCGAATCGAGGCGTCTGCCCCGGACTGGAGAATACGGAACTACGGATGCACCAGCGACGTTAAGGATAGGCTTTACTTTTTATTAATCTGATATTTTGCGTTAGTGCATCCGGCTTACCAGGGGAGTTCGCGGCCGTCTCTGGTGAAGGTCCCGGTGGGACCGCCATTCGGCAGCGTCACCGCCCACACCACGCTCGCGGCGCCGTGGCCGGGGGAGCGGAGCCCGCCGCGCACGGGGTCGGCGCCCGTCGGGCCCGGGCTGACCGCGTTGACCAGGATGCCGTCTCGGTGCAGTTCGCCGGCGAGCAGTTTGGTCAGCGCGTTCACCGCCGCCTTGGAGACGCTGAAGGCCGGACGACCGCCGGACATGAGCGCGATCGAACCGGAGTCGTCGGTGACGTTCACCACGCGCGGCCGGGGACTGGCGCGCAACAAGGGCAACAGGGCCTGCGTCATTCGCCAGGCCCCGAACAAGTTGACGTCCAGCGCCTCGGCGACAGGCGACAGGTCGGCCGTGGCCGCGATCGCCCACTTGTCAGGCGCTGTCGACGCGTTGTTCACCAGGGCGTCCGCCCGTCCGTACCGCTCCCTGAGCCACTCCGCCACCGACGCGACGTTCACCGAGTTGTCGATCTCGATGTGGCACGGGGTGACCCGCCCGCCCGCCGAGTCGATCTCCTTGGCCGCCAGTTCCGCCGCGCGCAGGTCGCTGGCCCCGAGCACGACGGCAAATCCGAGCGCGGCCAGCCGGCGGCACACTTCGGGCCCTACACCTTCGTCTCCTCCGGTAACCAGGGCTACAGGCAGTTCGGACCGCATCGGCAACATCACCGCCCAATCGCCGCGAGGAGAACCATGCCGTTTATCTTGCCATCAGATGGCCGCCGCGTGTCCCGCGTTATCAGGCAATGCCCTAGCATAACGAGCCGCGAATCGCATTTAGGACCGAATTTTCGGGATATTTCAGTGTATTTCCCAGGTCTCACTCATGCGAATCAGGCTCGGCCAGGGTGCTCAGGCGGTAGCGCAGCCGGCAGAGCACCACGTTCTGGGTACCGTGGCGGATGGCCCGGTCGAGGATCAGGCCCCGCTGGTTGTGCATTATCCACTGCCACGGCCGCGCAGGCTGGACCTCCGGGATCAGGACCACCAGGCGGTGATACTGGTCTTCTTGCTCTATCGAACGCAAGTACGATACTATTGGCTTGGCAATGGACCTATGCGAAGAATTGAGCGTTATCAGCGGCACTTCCGGCCGCCATTGCCGCCACTCCTCGCGGAAGGAGACGTCAGCGGAGTCCCCATCATCGCCGTCTTCGTCGCTGTCGGTGAACGCGACGGTCACCGCTATCACGTCGTCGCCTAGCGACAGCGCCGCCGAGACTCCCTCCGCGGTCAGCCGCGACATCCCCGCCACCGGCACGACCACGAGCGACGCCCGCTTCTGCGGCGACGCGGGCACCTGACCTATCTGCAGCAGCACGCCAAGCCTTGTGTACGCCCGGCGCACGGCCAGGAACATGACGACAAGCAGCGGGATCACCACGGCCACCAGCCAGGCCCCGGCGAAGAACTTGCTGACGAGTTCGATCAGGGTAGCCGCGCACGTGAGCACCGCCCCGATGCCGTTGATGAGAGCGCGACGGCGGAAACCCGGGGACCGTTCGGCAAGCCAGTGCCTGACCATGCCGACCTGGGACAGCGTGAAGCCGACGAAGACCCCGACGGCGAACAGGGGAACGAGCGCCTGCGTGTCGCCCTTGGCCACTATCAGCAGCAGCGCGGCGGCGACGGCCAGCACCCCGACGCCGTAGCGGAACACGCGCCTGTCCGCCCGCAAGCCGAAGACGTGCGGCAGGAAGTTGTCGTGCGCGAGCAGTCCGGCGAGCACGGGCAGCCCGCCGAACGAGGTGTTCGCGGCCAGCGCCAGCAGGACCAGCGTGATGATCTGAATGATGTAGAACAGCACGTTGTGCCCCACCGCACCGGCCGTGAGCTGCGCAAGGACCGTCGTACCCGGCTGGGGAACCACGTCCCAGCGCCGGATAAGCGCGCCGAGCCCGAGAAGCATCGCACCGAGCAGGACGCCCAGCCCGACTTCGGTGTGCTGGGCCCGGCGCGCCCGCGGCAGGCGGAACTGGGGCACCGAGTTCGCGATCGCCTCGACGCCGGTCAGCGCCGAGCAGCCCGATGCGAACGCCTTCAGGATCAGCAGCGTCCCCACGGTCTGGGTCGCCGGGGCGAGCGAGTGTCCCAGTGCGACCGCGGGGTGCGCGCGCACCGCGCCCGCCACGATGATGACAACTATCGCTACGATGAACGCCATCGTGGGCACGGTGAAAATGCGCGCGGACTCGACGATCCCCCACATGTTCACCGCGGTGATCAGCCCCAGTACCAGCAGGCACAGCCAGACCCGGGCGCCGTACGCAGACGGGAACGCCGCCGTGAGCGCCTCCACGCCGGCGGACACGCCGACCGCGGCGTTGAGGATGTAGTCGACCGTGAGTGACGCCGCCGCGACCAGCGACGGGATCGTGCCGAGATGGCGCTTCGACACCGCGTAGGCGCCACCGCCGTTCGGGAAAGCCTCGATCACCTGCCGGTAGGAGATCACAAGCGCGGCGAGAAGGACGACGATCGCGCCCGTGATCGGCAGGCTGTACTTGAGCGCGCCGACCCCGGCCGTGACCAGGACCACCAGGATGGCCTCCGGTCCGTAGGCAACGCTGGAGAGGGCGTCCAGGGAGAGCGCGGCGAGCCCGCCGACCGCCGTCAGGCGCTCGCGTTCCGGGTCCTTGTCCGCCCCGACTGTCACGTTCTTCGCTGTCGTCCCGCTCACGCTGCAATTATTGCCCGCCTGGCCAGCCCCATAGACCGCCAGGACCGCAGGTTATCGCACTGTGATAAACAACCAGCTCAACCGGGGTGTGCGGCGCGTGGATGGCGAGCAAACTGGAGGCCGGGGGGGAGCAATGAACAATCAACTGGGCATCGCCCGAGGCGCCTCAAGGCCGACGATGAAAGACGTCGCGCTCCGCGCCGGGGTCGCGCTTAAGACCGTGTCCCGCGTCGTGAACGGAGAAGCCGGAGTCACGCCTGAGACGACCACGCGCGTGCTCGGCGCGATCGAGGAACTCGGTTTCCGGCGAAACGAGAGCGCCCGGCTGCTGCGCACCGGCAAGACCGCGACGATCGGCTTCATTTCCGAGACATGGGGCGACCGGGAGCACGCGGCACTCGGCCGGGGAATCGAGGAGGTGGCCCGCGAGCGCGGGTTCCTTATCTTCGCCGGGTCGACGGACAGCGACCCGGAACGCGAAGAGCAGCTGACGATGAGCCTGTGTGCCCGCCGGGTCGACGGGCTCATCGTCGTCCCGACGCCCGGGAACCACGATTACCTGATTTCGGAGATCGAGGCGGGCATCGCCACGGTGTTCGCGCTACGTCCGCCGTCCCTCGTCGCGGCGGACGCCGCGCTCGTCGACGAGGATGACGCCGCGCGGACGGCGGTGGCGCACCTGGCCGCCCACGGGCACAAGCGGATCGGATACATCGGCGGGGATCACCACGACTACCGCACCAGGGAACTGCTGCGCGGATACCGCGCGGCCATGTCGCAGGCCAGGTTCCCCGTGGACGAGGCATGGACCAGGCTGACCCCGCAGACCCTGGTGAACTCACCGGTGTCCGCGGTGCTGTGCGGCAGCCCGTCGCACACCGCGGACACCCTACGCTCCTTCGCGGGAACGCAGAATCCACGTCAGGTAGCCATGATCGGCTTCGGCGACTTCGAACCGGCGGAGTACCTCACGCCGGGCATGACCGTCATAACATACGATCCAGCAGAAGTCGGACGAGCCGCAGCGGAACTTTTGTTCGATAGATTGGACGGCAACGAGGGGCCGCCTCGCCAGGTGCGCGTCACGGCCAGGCTGATCCGGCGCGGCTCCGCCGAGATCCCGCCCGCCGACGCCTGACCGGCTGCGCGCTAACCGGCGAGCACGGCCGCCAGCACCGCGGCGACCACAGCGACCACGATCACGATGGCGACGAGGATCCAGACCTTCGACCTCGAGGCGCGCATTTCCCACGGAGCGGGAACTTCCTGATCCTGGCGCCCGGCAAAGGCCTGGAAACGTTGGGTGCTGGCGCTCAGGTCATCGTTTACGTCAGACATGGACAAAGACTGTAGCCGGTCAGGGCCGGCCAGACGGGGCGATCGCGTCAGCCCGCTCGACCAGCCTTGACAAGACGATGACGCTCCGGGTGCGCACCACGAAGGGCTCCGTGCCGATCCTTTCCATTACTTGCTCGAAATGCTTGACGTCGGCCGCCCTGATGTGGACGAGCGCGTCGGCTTCGCCGGTGATCGTGCAGGCGTCCACTACTTCCGGATATTTACGGACCGCTTCGGCGATCTCTTCCGGTGATGTCCGCCCGCCGCAGAACAGTTCCACGTACGCCTCGGTCGTCCAGCCGAGGGCCGCCGGGTCGACCCGCACGGAGAAGCCCGTGATCGCACCGGAGGCGCGCAGCCGGTCCACCCGCCGCTTGACCGCCGGCGCGGACAGGCCGACCTCGTCGCCGATCACCGCGTAGCTGGCGCGAGCATCCCTGATCAGCGCCGTCACGATCCGCGCGTCTATGTCGTCTAGGCCCATCGACTCACCACCATGGCATCCGGATCACCGCCGGTCGTTGAAGACCCGGCAAGCCGCATAAGACACCGGGGAAACGACCGAAGACGCCCGGGAAACAGACGAGGCTCGGTGTCCCGCTTTCACCGAGCCTCGCAAGTAAGACGCTCCTGTTACAGCGAGGGTTTACTTCCCGGCCCGGGATTTTCCGCACGCCGCCGCTGACGCGTACGGTGGCGGTGTGAACGTCGCGACGGACGCGGAGCGAAAGACCACGGGCCGGAAGACCATCTGCCGGAAGGCCACGGGCCGGATGGCTTTGCCGCCGGGCGCTTCCCTGTCCGACCTCGTCACGATCGCCATCGTCGTCGCGATCATCGAGCTGAACGTGGCCGTCGGCGGCGGCTCAGGGGCGGCGCCGCTGAACGCCGAGGCCTACACGTTCGGCGCCGTGGTCGCGCTTCCCCTGCTGCTGCGCCGTCGCTGGCCGCTGCAGGTCCTGTGCGCTACCTGCGCGGCGATGGTGGTGTGGTACATCTTCGACCGCCGCAACATCTCCCCCGCCACGCTCATGGCCGTCCCTGTCTACGACGCGGCGCTGGCCGGCTACCTGGCCTGGGCAATAGGCGTTCCCGCGCTCATCATGACGCTCGGCATCATCGTGGTGGGGATCTTCGGCGGCGAGAACGCGATCGTGCTGCTCACGGATTTCCTCCCTTCCTTCGCGATCTTCACCCTCGCGGTCGCGCTCGGCGAGGTGGTCCGCAGCCGGCGCGCGCTCGCGGCGGAGACCGCGATCCGCCTGCGGCTCGCCGAGGACGAGCGCCGCTCCGATGCCGCCCGCCTGCTCGCCGAGGAACGCCTGCGCCTCGCACGCGAACTACACGACACGGTGGCGCACGGCATGGCGACAATCACCGTCCAGGCGAGCGCTGCCCTCCACCTGCTTTCAACCCCCATTCCCCCGAACGATCCCTCGTTCCTCATCAGCCCCCCTCATCTCGGCCCTGCTCATCTCGGCCCTGCTCGGGCCGGCCCCGACGCCACATTGCGGGACGCCCTTCTCGCCATCCGGGAGACGAGCAAGGACGCCCTGGCCGAGATGCGCGCGGTGCTCGGCCAGCTGCGGGGTGACCCCGATCAGGCGGCGGTGCCGGGGGCCGCCGCCCTGGGCCTGTCCCGCCTCCCCGAACTGCGTGCCGCCATCACCGCCGCCGGCTCCCCCGTCACGGTGATCGTCGAGGGGAACGCCGATAGCGCCCGGCCGATGCTGCCGCCGCCCGTCGACCACGCCGCCTACCGGATCCTGCAAGAGTCCCTCACGAACGTGCTCCGCCATGCCCCTGCGGGTACTCCCGCCGAAGTATGCCTGTCCTACACCGATGAATCCCTCACGATCACCGTGTCCGACACGGCTCCCGCGAAAGGCGTCCCCGCCGATGCGGCGCCCTCGACGGCGGACGGCGTCGACCGCCCCGATCCCGCCGTCGCGGGCAACGGCATCCAGGGCATGCGCGAGCGCGCCGCGTCCGTGGGCGGGTCACTGGAGGCGGCGCCGCGCGACGGCGGGTTCACGGTGACCGCGACCCTGCCGCGAAGCCGGACAGCCTCGGCGGGCGCGTCGTGATTCGCGTGCTGCTCGCGGACGATCAGGCGCTGCTGCGCGCCGGATTCCGCATGCTGCTTGAGGCCGCCGGGGACGTCGAAGTGGTCGGCGAGGCCCCGAACGGCGGCGTCGCCGTCGCCCTGGCCCGCCAGCACCGCCCCGACGTGGTGCTGATGGACTTGCGCATGCCCGACGTGGACGGCGTGACCGCGACCTCCCTGATCGCCGGCGATCAGGCGCTGGCGGGTGTGAGGGTCGTGGTGCTCACGACATTCGACGACGACGAGAGCGTCTTCGCGGCGCTACGCGCCGGCGCGAGTGGCTTCCTGGTCAAGGATGTGGAGCCGGAAGACCTGCTCCGCGCGGTTCGCGTGGTGGCCGGCGGCGACGCCCTGCTCTCCCCGAGCGTGACCCGCGCGGTGATCTCCCGCTTCACGTCCGATCCGGACGCTCCGCCGCCGCCCGCGGCAGTTCACCCCGTGCCAGCAGCTCACCCCGTCCGAGCAGCTCACCCCGTGCCCGCAGCTCGCCCCGTGCCGGCCGGAGTCGCCGCGCTGACCGAACGCGAGCGCGAGGTCGTCTGCCTGGTCGCCGCCGGCCTGTCCAACGACGAGATCGCCGCGAAACTGACGGTCAGCCCGCTGACCGCGAAAACCCATGTCAGCCGCGCGATGACCAAGCTCGCCGCCCGCGACCGCGCCCAGCTCGTCGTCCTCGCCTTCGAGCACGGCCTCGCGTCCCGCCCCGGCTAGCTGCCCGTCACCGCATGCGAGGCCACGATCTAGGATTGACGCGTTCCGCTGCCGGATGCCTGATGAAGGGCCAATGAGCCGTTACGCGTTCCTGCTCCTGCCGTCGTTCAACCGCGTCTACGCGGCGGCTTCCGTCGAACTGGCACAGGCCGAACTGGAGGTCTTCGCCGCGGCCATGGACGGACGCGTCGCCGCGATCAGGACCAGCGACATCGCCGGGGTTCCCTACATCACCTTCGACTGCGAGGACTTCTCGCCGCGCGACGCCGCGCTGCTGGGGAACCTGTCATCGCTGTACGCGCTGTTCCAGGTGAGGGACGACGACATGCTGCGGCCCGTCCCGGCGCCCCGACTGGACCGTCTCGACGACGATCTCCTCACCATCCTGAAGTACCAGGGCAAGACCAACGAGCAGTTCACTAAGCTGCTGCTCAACGTCACGCTGCTGTCCTCGCGCTTCGCCGCCGAGATGCCGACCCGGCGGTTCACCGTCCTGGACCCGCTGTGCGGCCGCGGCACCACGCTGAACCAGGCCCTCATGTACGGCTTCGATGCCTACGGCATGGACATCGACAAGCGGGACATCGAGGCATACGCGGAGTTCGTGCAGCGCTGGCTGAAGGACAAGCGGCTCAAGCACCGCGCCGAGTTCACGCCCGTGCGCCGCGACAAGAAGGTAATAGCCCGCCGCCTGCGGGCCTGTTTCGCGGCCACCAAAGAGGACTACAAGAGCGGTGACGTCCAGCAACTCGACGTGGTCCTCGCCGAGGCGAGCAAGACGCCGGACTTCTTCCGGGCCGATTCGGTCGACTTGATCGTCGCCGATCTGCCCTATGGCGTGCGGCACGGCAGCACTGCCGACGCCGCTCTCTCCCGGAGCCCGCTGGAACTCCTCGCCGAGTGCGCGCCCGCGTGGGCGAAGGTGCTACGGTCCGGCGGTGCACTCGGCATCTCGTGGAACACCGTCGTCGCACGTCGCGACGACGCCGCCGACGCGCTGAGAGCCGCAGGGCTGACGGTCTTGGATAGCGGCGCCTACGTGAAGTTCCGGCATCGCGTGGACCAGGCCATCACTCGCGACGTGCTCGTGGCGCTCAAGCCCTGAGCTCATGGCCCCGCGGCCTGCCCGCTGCCGGGCCGAGCGCTGGGGGGCGCGTACTTCGCCGGGAGTATGCCTCAGTCCTTAGGTGTCTCCTTGCGTAGGACGACAGGTACGGCCGGAATCGGGATCCTTGGGGGCATGGGCCGACGAGACAGGATCGGGGACGGGGTCCTCGGGAGCATCGGGCGGGTGTGTTACCGGCACCGGGTGGCCACGGTTGTCGTGTGGGTCGTCCTCGTGGCGGCGCTGATCGCGTCGTGGACCCGGTTCGGCGCGGCTGCCGACAATTCCTTCACCGGGAGCGATCCCGGGCAGACGCTGCTTGACGAGCATTTCCCGAGTCAGTCGGGAGACTCGCTCACGCTGGCGATCCGCTCGGACGCCCCCGTCACGGCCGCGGCCGTGGAAAGCCGCGTGAGAACGACGCTCGCCACCTACGCGGACGCGGCTGACGTCACGGGCGTCACCGATCCGTTCACCACGCCGGGGCATGTCTCGACGGACGGGCACATCGCCTACGCGACCGTGCAGTTCAGGGTCCAGGGCAGCAGCATCCCTGGCGGCGAGGTCACTACGCTGATGGACGACGCGACGAAAGCGAGCGGCGGCGGCGTGACCTTCAGCCTGGGCGGGGATGTCGTCGACTCGGCCGAGACGCCGTACGGGGGACCGGACAACGGAATCGGGGTCGGGGCCGCCATGGTGGTGCTGCTCGTGGCATTCGGGTCGCTGCTGGCCATGGGGCTGCCGGTGGCGACGGCCCTGTTCGGCATCGGAGCCGGCCTGTCCCTGATCGCGCTGCTCGGGCACGTGTTCCCCGCGCCGTCCTTCTCGCCGATCGTCGCCGCCATGATCGGCCTCGGTGTCGGCGCCGACTACGCCATGTTCATCTTGACCAGGTTCCGAACGGAGCTCGGTCCTGGGAGTCCGGGCCGCGAGGTCCGGGGCGCACCCGGGCAAGCGGAGTGTCCACCCGGGCTAACGCGGCGGGCGGAACTCGCGGACGGGAAGCACCCTGAGGAAGCGGCCGTCGCCGCGATTCGAACGGCTGGCACGTCCGTGCTGACCGCGGGCGGGGTGGTCGTGATCGGCATGCTCGGCCTGCTCATCCTCCGCCAGCAACTGCTCAACGGCGTGGCCATCGCGGCGGCCGCGACCGTTGCGATGACCGTCCTCGCGGCGCTCACCCTGCTGCCCGCCCTGCTCGGGTTCTCGGGCACCAGGCTCGCGCGGCCAACGCTGCCAAGCCGGCTTCGCTACCGGGTTCGCCGTCGGCCAGGTAACGGGCAGCCAGGTGACGGGCAGCCAGGTGACGGGGAATCAGCGCGGATCGCGGGAGGGGCCACCGTTCGTTCGGGGGCATGGGAAAGATGGGCGGGGGTGATCCAGCGGCACCGGATCGTGGCGGCGCTCGCGTCCGTGGCGATCGTCCTCGTGCTCGCGTTGCCCGCGCTCGCGATGAAGCTGTCGATGCCGGACGAGTCCGCGCAGGCCAGGGGCACTATGGGGTATGCCAGCTACGCGACGATGGCGCAGGGGTTCGGGCCCGGGTTCGACGCGCCGCTGATCGTCGCCGCGCAACTGCCCGGCCACGCGGCGGCCGGGGCGACCAGCGGCCTCGAAGAGGCGCTCAAGCGGGTCCCTGGCATCGCGGCCGTCACTCCCCCGGTGATCAGCCGGGATAGGCAAGCCGCGATGATCATCGCCTACCCGACGACCGGCGCGCAGGACGCGGCGACGAACGCCCTGGCCAACCGCATACGCGGCACAGTGCTGCCCGCCAGCGGGCTGCGCGCCTATCTCACCGGCCCGAACGCCGCCAACGTCGCCTTCGCGAACCTCATCGGGCAGCGACTGCCGTTGCTGGTCGCAACCGTGATCGTCCTGTCGATGGCGGTGCTCCTGATCGTGTTCCGGTCCGTCGTGATCCCGGTCAAGGCGGCGCTGATGAACCTGCTGTCGGTCACCGCGGCCTACGGCGTGCTGACGGCGATCACGCAATGGGGATGGGGCGGGCGGTTCTTCGGCTTCCCGGAGAAGATGCCGGTCACGACATGGGTGCCGGTGTTCCTGTTCGTGATCCTTTTCGGCCTGTCGATGGATTACGAGGTGTTCCTCTTGTCGCGGATCCGGGAACGGTACGCCGAAACCGGCGATAACTCGAAATCCGTCGCGCAGGGCCTCGCCGCCACGGGTCGTGTCATCTCGGCGGCCGCGGCGATCATGGTCGTCGTGTTCTGCTCCTTCCTCGCCACGCCTGACGTGTCGGTGAAGCAGATCGGTCTCGGGCTCGCCGTCGCGGTCCTCATCGACGCGACCCTGGTGCGACTCGTCCTTGTGCCCGCGCTAATGGAGATGCTGGGCAGGGCCAACTGGTGGCTGCCGAAGAGGCTGGCTAAAGTCAGTCGCGAGCCGTTGCTCGGAGGTCTCTAGCTGCATGAATTAGCCCCGTGTGTAGGTCTGGGCGGAGAGATCAGTACCGTCTATAGTTAGACCATGCTGGACGTAACGAGGCTCCGGGTGCTGGTCGCAGTGGCCCGGCACGGATCGGTCACCGGGGCCGCTCACGCCCTCAACTACGCGCAGCCCTCCGTGAGCCATCACCTTGCCAGGCTCGAAGCGGAGACCGGCACCAAGCTGGTCCAGCGGGCCGGGCGCGGCATCCGCCTGACGGACGCTGGCCGCCTCCTCGCCGAACGGGCCGCCGAAGTCATAGGCCGTCTCGACGCCGCCGAGAACGAACTCGCCGTCTACAGCGGGCTGCGCGCGGGGCGCCTGCGGCTGGCCGCGTTCCCGTCCGCGCTCGGCACGATCGTGCCTGTCGCCGCGGCGATGCTGCGCGACAAGCACCCGAGCGTGGACCTCCGGCTGACCGAGGCCGAGCCTCCCGAAGCGCTCCGCATGCTCCGCGCCGGCTACGTGGACATCGCGCTGATCTTCCGCCACGACCCCGAATTCCCGGAGAGCGAGGCCGCGCCGGACGAAACCGACCTCCGCGAGCAAGTGCTCCTCGACGAGCCCGTTCACCTGATCGCTCCCGCCGACCCCCCGGCCGACGGCGAGCCGCTTCCGCCCGCCGCTCTCACGGAGATGTGGCCCGCCGATCTGGCCAGGTTCACCACCCAGCGCTGGATCGCCGGCTGCGACCGCTGCCGGGAGCACCTGCTCCAGCAGTGCGCGGCCGCCGGCTTCACCCCGAAGGTGGCCTTCACCACCGACGACTTCGTCGCCGTCCAGGCCCTGGTCGGTGCCGGACTCGGCCTCGCGCTGCTGCCCGCTCTCGCGCTCCGCGCCGCCCGCAACCCCGGCATCCGCACGGTGCGCCTGCGTGGCACCCGCCGTACGATCGTCGCGGTCCGCTACGGCGAGCCTCCGGACCCGCCGGCCACCGCCACGCTGCTGGAAGTCCTCCGCGCCGCGGCTGAGGCCTAGCGGCAGCACACCCGCCGCGGCTCGATTACGCAATTGAGCGCGCTGGGGCCACACCGATTGCGCAATCGAGCGCACCGTTGCCACACCGATTGCGCAATTGAGCGCGCTGGGGCCACACCGATTGCGTAATTGAGCGCGCCCGGAGAGGCGGCGCGCTAGCACGCGGCCCAGGCGCTGCATGGGTTTCTCCACGCCGTAGTAGGTGGCGGCGCTGGCGGCCAGTATCACGGCGAGAAGCGCCAGCGCGAGCCAGATCTGGGTGCTCATGGGATGTGCCCGGTGCAGCGCCGGAATATCCCGGTACGCATCGAATATGAGCGGGTGGAGCAGGTAGACGGAGTAACTGACGAGACCGAGCCAGGCAAGGACGTTCGGGATACGGAATTTCCTGCACGCCAGCCCGAGGCCGAAGGTAACCGCGGCGAGGACGAGCGAGCTCGTCCACTGGGCACGCCACGTTCCGCCGTACCTGAAGCCGTGCCAGAGCCCGGCGGCCACGAGTGCGGCGAGGACGATCACCGCGATCACCGCGGCCCTGCGCTTGCTCACCTGGCCCTGCTCGGCACGGTAGATCAGCGTGCCGGTGAACATCAGCCCGAGAATCGTGCCGCTCGACCACGGGTACGGGTAGGTGGAGTTGACGGTGACCAGGACCACGGCGACGAGCGCGGCGACCGCGGCGCCTATCCGCGCGAGTTTGCCGCGCTCGCTTGCGGCAAGGATGATCCCGGTGAGGATCAGCGCGTCGGCGATCAGGTTCATCGCGAGCTGGCCGTTGCTGAAGCGGCCCGCCCAATCCGTGATCGCGGCCATGGGGAGGATGCCGCCGAGACCGAGCGCCACGGCGGCCCAGGTAAGAGCCCACGTGCCGCTGTGGCGATGCAGGTTCCAGCTGAACAGCGCCGCGATCAGCAGGTAGAAGACCATCTCGTAGGAGAGGGTCCATGTGACGTTCGGCGCATTGACGCCGGTGAGCAGGTTGGACAGCATCAGCATCCACCCCGTCACTGATGTGGCCGGGTGATGCTCGCCGCCGTCGAGAGTGCCCATCCGCGTGCCGTACGCGATGGCGGACAGCACCAGGGCCAGCGCGAACATCGGGTACAGGCGGAAGGCCCGGCTGATCCAGAAAGACCTGACGCTGCCCTTGCGTTCCAGCGACGCCGGGACGATGTAACCGCTGACGAGGAAGAACACGAAAACGCCGTACTCGCCGAGATCCAGCACGTGGTACAGGTAGTCCCTGACGGGCTGGAGCAGCAGGGTGGAACCGTGGTCGAAGACGACGGCGAGGGCCGCGATCCCGCGCAACGCGTCCAGCCAGGCAAGCCTTTTCGCGCTATCGCGTGGATCTTTCGCCACGGGGCGCGGTGATCCGGTTGAAGGCTCGGCGGACTGTGCGGGCACTATAAGTTTCTAGCATGCCGACAGACCTTCGAACTGACGGTACCATGGCGGCCGTTGGGGACAATGCGGAAATTTGCATCGATATGAGCGGCCTGTCGGCCGGCAGCGGCGAGTCTGCGGCACGCGGCGCGAACCGCGGCGATTCTGGCGTCTCAGAACAGGACGGACATGAACGCGCCGACTTCGGTGAAGCCCGCGCGGCGGTAAGTGGCACGGCCGGCGGTGTTGAAGTCGTTGACGTAGAGCGAGACCAGCGGGGAGATCGACTCCCTGGCCATGTTCACCACGGCGGCCATTCCGGGAGCGGCGATGCCGCGCCCGCGAAGTTCGGGGCGAACCCAGACACCCTGGACCTGGCATGCCTGCGGGGTCGCGGCACCGACCTCGGCCTTGAAGATCACGCGCCCTTCCTCAATCCTCGCGAATGCGCGGCCGGACCTGACCAGCTCGCTGACCCGTGCCCGGTAGGCGGCGCCGCCGTCGCCGGTCAGCGGGGAGACGCCGACTTCCTCGGTGAACATCGCGATGCAAGCCGGCATCAGGATGTCAATCTCCGACGGCCGTACCCGGCGCACGCCGGGATCGGCGGCGACCAGCGGCGGGCCGTCGATAACCATCAGCGGCTGCACGGCGCGGACCTCGCGGGCCGATCCCCAGCGCGGGCTCAGGTAGCTCCAGAGCTCACTTACCACGGACGTCGGCCCCACGACCGACGAGCAGCGCCGGCCCTGACGCAGCGCGCGCTCGGCAAACGCCCCGACTGCGGGCGACGTGGCCTGCACGGGCACCAGGTTCGCGCCCGAATAGCACAGTGAGCTAAGCCTGCCATCCTCGCTCGGGAAGCCCCAGATCTGCGCGCCGAGCCGACCGGGATCCAGGCCCAGCGCCCTGATCCGCGAGGCGACGAAGACGTTCGCCACCGGGTCGATGTCGCAGATCGCGAGCGCCGCGGCCCGGTCACGGTCATCGAGGAGCCGGGCCGGCTCCGAGCGCGGCCTAACGCGCAACATCCTCCCAGCCTAATGCACGTGCGGCCAAGCCCTCGCCCCTACCTCGACCGGCGGAGCCCAGCGCGTGACGCAAAAAAAGGCGAACGGCGCTCCTTTCCGCCGTCACGCCGGGTCGGCCAGTCCGCGGAACGTGCTCAAAAGCGCATTCGATCACTTTCCTTGACGTGCCCAAATACGCAATTGAACACATAATGGTGTGCTTGAATGCGCATTCGGGCCGGCCAGGAGCGGGCGCGGAGGCGCGCGGGAGGGGGCGCGGGGGCGCGCGGGAGGGGGCGCGGAGGCGCGCGGGAGGGGGGCGGGAGGCGGGAGGCGGGGGGGCGGGAGGGGGCTAGCTGCTGGTTGGGGTGGGGGCGGGGACTGCGGGGCAGGTGGCGTTGACTAGGCCCGGTTGTTCGGGGACGGCGCCGGTCGACAGGTAGTCGTTCAGGTAGTTCTGGACGCAGTTGTTCGGGGGGTACTCAAGGGACTGGCCGTGATTGCCGCCGCCCTCCACGACCACCATCCGCGCGCTTGGCAGCAGTTTGTGCGCCTCCTGTGCCCCCGCGTACGGGGTCGCGGGGTCCAGCGTGCCCTGGAGCATCAGGATCGGCGGCAGGCCCTTGCCGTCGATCTGCAGCGGCTTGGACGGTCCCTTGACCGGCCAGAACGCGCACGACGCGTTGTACCAGGCGTTGTCCCAGGCCTCGAACGGAGCGGTCTTGTAGACCTTCTCGGTGACGCTGTTCCAGTAGGACCAGTTCGTCGGCCAGGCCGCGTCGGAGCACTGGACCGCGTTGTAGACGGCGAACTCGTTCTCGTTCTGCGTGCCGTTGGCCTCGTACTGGCTGACCAGCAGGCTGGTCTGCGTGCCGCCGCTCGTCACGTAGGCGGACAGGGCCTGGGCCAGGCCCGGCCACAGCGTGTCCAGGTACCCGCCCAGCAGGAAGGTGTCGTCGAACTCGTCCTCGCCGATCATCGGCGTGCCGTCCGGCCCGTCGATCGGGCGGGCCTTCAGCATCGCCCGCGCCTTGTACCAGTTCGCCTGGACCTCCGCGGTCGTGCTGCCCAGATGGTAATAGGCGTCGTACTTCGCGGTCCACGCGAAGAACGCGTCCTGCCGCCCCTGGAACGCATAGTCCTGGTCGATGTTGTCGCTCCACCACACGCCGTTCGGGTCGACCGTGCTGTCAAGCACCATCCGCCGCACGCGGTCGGGGAACAGGGTGGCATACACCTGACCTATGTAGGTGCCGTAGGAGAAGGCGTAGTAGTTGATCTTCGACACGCCGAAGGCCTTGCGGATCGAGTCCATGTCCCTGGCGACGTTCTCGGTGGTCATGTAGGGCAGCAGCCAGCCGAACCGCTTCTCGCAGTCCGCCGCGTACGTCTTCGCCCGGTTGATGTCCGCCTGCTCAGCGCCCGCGGCCGGGGTCTGGCCCGTGCTCGCGCCCGCCGGGATGTAGTCGGGCCTGACACCGCTGAAGAAAGTGGGATCACAGCTCAGTTCCGGAACAGAAGACCCGACTCCGCGCGGATCGAATCCCACGATGTCGTAGTCGGCGGCCGCTTGCGGACTGATGCCCTGGGCCACGGCCCCGGCCAGCGACAGGCCGGACGCCCCGGGCCCGCCCGGGTTGACCAGGAGGATGCCCTGCTGCTGGCTCAGCGGTGCTGTCGCGGGCTGCATGGACAGGGCGAGGGTCAGCTTGCGGCCGTTCGGGTCCGCGTAATTGACCGGCACCTGCACGGAACCGCATTCCAGCCCCTGAAGCTGGCCGGCGCAGGAGTGCCAGTGCAGCGTGCTCGCCACCGGGACGATGCCGGCGTTCGACCCGCCGCTCGCGTCGCCGGACGCGGAACTGTTTCCCGGCGTGACGCCGGAACCCGTACAGGCGGTGACGGCGAGCGTGAGGAGCGCCGCCGCCGCGGCGGCGACCGCTCTCACACCGGGCCGGCGGGAAGACCACATGAACCCATCTTGCCCGATACTGGCAACCTTTTGCCGCCACACGCTACCGCAACAGTGCGTTCCTGTTCTGACACGCTCCGCCGACCACTTGCGCATGACATCGATTTCCTGCACCTAGTGCCGGAAAAATTGCGCGTCCGGAACGAATTTCACACACCCGTCGTCGGAACCGAACACCCTCCCTGCGCGTCTCACTTACAACTGTTCGACACTATTGAGGGGGTAGTGAATGCTTGCCAGACATCGGCAGGCGCTCATCCTGCAGGCCGTTAGGAGTGACGGCAGCGCTAGGGTGAGTGACCTCACGCAACAACTAGGCGTCTCCGACATGACCATCCGGCGGGACCTGGAAGTCCTCGCCCGCGACGGACTCGTGGAGAAGGTGCACGGGGGCGCCGTGCTGCCGGGCTCGCCGAGCTCGCACGAGCCCGGGTTCGAGGACAAACTCGTGCTCGAGCGCTCGGAGAAGACCTCGATCGCCCGGGCCGCGGCAACGCTGGTCAGGCCAGGCACCGCGGTCGCGCTGTCCGCCGGAACGACGACGTTCGGGCTGGCCCAGTGCCTGCTCGATGTGCCCAACCTCACGATCGTCACGAACTCGCTCAGAGTGGCGAGCCTGTTCAGCGGCAATCGTGCACCGGACGGGCCGTCGGTCGTCCTCACCGGCGGGCTCCGCACGCCCTCGGACGCGCTCGTCGGCCCCGTCGCCGACCTGACGATCAAGTCGCTGCACTTCGACACGCTGTTCCTCGGCGCGCACGGCATCGACATCGAGGCCGGACTCACCTCGCCCAACCTGGCCGAGGCCGAGACCAACCGGACGTTCATCAAGGTGGCGCGTCGCGTCGTCGTGCTCGCCGACCACACCAAGTGGGGCGTGATCAGCCTCGCCTCGTTCGCGACGCTCGACGACGTCGACGTGCTCGTCACCGACGACCTGCTGCCGACCGACGCCCGGGGGACCGCCGCCGACAGAAACGTGGAGATTCTGGTCTAGAAACGGGTCAGGCACCAGGGACGGGACGTGGAACCTCTAGACTCCCGCCCCGTCCCGGGGTCCGGCCCGGGGCGGGGCGAGCAGGGCGACAGCAAGCGGTCTAGGAGACCGTGACGATCGCCTCGCCGGTCTCGCCGTCCGCGGTGGCCTGCTCCGCCAGTCGCATCGCCTCTTCGATGAGGGTCTCGACGATCTTCGACTCGGGCACGGTCGCGATGACCTTGCCCTTGACGAAAATCTGGCCCTTGCCGTTGCCGGACGCCACGCCCAGGTCCGCCTCACGGGCCTCGCCGGGGCCGTTCACCACGCAGCCCATGACGGCGACGCGCAGCGGCACCTCCATGCCGGTGAGCCCGGCGGTGACCTCTTCGGCCAGCTTGTAGACGTCGACCTGGGCACGCCCGCAGGACGGGCAGGAGACGATCTCCAGGCCGCGCTGGCGCATGCCCATCGACTCAAGGATCCCGATGCCGACCTTGACTTCCTCCACCGGCGGGGCGGACAGGGACACGCGAATGGTGTCGCCGATGCCCTGCGAGAGCAGCGCGCCGAAGGCGGTCGCCGACTTGATCGTGCCCTGGAAGGCGGGCCCGGCCTCGGTGACGCCGAGGTGCAGCGGGTAGTCGCACTTGGCGGCCAGCAACCGGTAGGCCTGGATCATCACAACCGGGTCATGGTGCTTGACCGAGATCTTGATGTCACGGAAGCCGTGCTCCTCGAACAGCGAGCACTCCCACAGCGCGGACTCGACCAGCGCCTCAGGGGTGGCCTTGCCGTACTTGGCGAGCAGTCGCTTGTCCAGCGAGCCGGCGTTCACCCCGATGCGGATCGGCGTGCCGGCGTCCGCGGCGGCGCGGGCGATCTCCTTGACCTTGTCATCGAACTGCTTGATGTTGCCCGGGTTCACGCGAACGGCGGCGCAGCCCGCGTCGATCGCCGCGAACACGTACTTGGGCTGGAAGTGGATGTCGGCGATGACCGGGATCTGCGACTTCTTCGCGATCGCCGGCAATGCGTCCGCGTCGTCCTGCGACGGCACCGCGACCCGCACGATCTGGCAGCCGGACGCCGTGAGCTCGGCGATCTGCTGGAGGGTCGCGTTCACGTTCGCCGTCAGCGTGGTGGTCATCGACTGCACGCTCACCGGGGCGCCGCCGCCCACGGGTACGTTGCCCACCATGAGCTGGCGCGACTTCCGTCGCTCCGCCAGCGGCGCCGGGGGCGTGGCAGGCATCCCAAGGTCAACGCTCATTGGTTCCCATCCTGTTGGGTCATCGGCCCTGCTGGGTCTTCGGCACAGCCTATTGTCACTCAGTCTCGGGTGCCGCTACTGACGCACTATGACCCGCGCGTCAGCCGGTTACCCTATGTGCACCGGGTTGACGACATTCGAGATCAGCACCACCACACTGAACAACGCGAACACGGCGAAGATGCTGAAGCTTACGGGAACCAGCTTCTGAAGGTCGAACAGGCCAGGGTCGGGCCGACGGCGCCTGCGGGCGATCATGGCGCGAATGCGCTCAAGGAACACGGCGAGTATGTGGCCTCCGTCCAACGGCAGCACCGGGAGGAGATTGGACAGGCCGACGAAAATGTTGACCACCGCGACGATCTGGACCACGAAGTCGACCTTGGGCTTCCAGCCGACCGGCTGTGCGACGACCTGCCCGGTCACCTCGGCGATCCCGACCACGCTGGTGACACCGGAACCGGTCGACGCGGCCTGCTTATTGAACAGCTTCGGGATCTCCGCGGGCACGGATGCGATCGCCCCCACGTCACCGGTGACCGTCTGACTCCAGCCCGCTCCGGTGAACTTCAGGGCTCCCAGCGGAGAGGCCGTCTGGTAGACCGGCGCCCCCGTGATGCCCAGGAACCCGCCTGAACGCCCGTCCACCGACGCGATCTTCACGCTCAGCGTCACAGGCCGCCCGTCCCGCTGCACCGTCATGGGCACCGTCGTGCCCGGCTTGACCTGTGCGATGTCCTGTCTCAATTGGTCGTACGTGCTGACAGAATGCCCGTCGAAAGAGGTGACCTCGTCGCCGGCCCGCAGGCCAGCGATCGCGGCTGGCGACTTCGCGTCCGTCGCCGTGCAGGGCGCGCCGTTGTCGGCGGCCTGCGCGTTAGCGGGCAGGCAGGCGGAGACCGACCCGATTTGCGTGGTGTTGTCGTTCTCGACGCCGAGGAAGACCGCGAGCCCGAAGAGCAGGACCGAGGCCAGCACGAAGTGCATGAACGACCCTGCCGCGAGCACGATGACACGCTGCCAGGCCGGCGCGCGCCGGAAGGACCTCGGCTCATCTTCCGGATCCACCTCATCCAGCGACGTCATGCCGATGATCTTGACGAACCCGCCGACGGGAAAGGCCTTGAAGCCGTACTCGGTCTCACCCAGCCTCATCGACCAGAGAGTGGGACCCATGCCGATGAAGTAGCGGGTGGCCTTCATACCGAACGACTTGGCCGCGACAAGGTGCCCGAACTCGTGCAGGGCCACCGAGATCACCAGGGCGACCAAGAAGATCGCTATTCCTAGCCACTCCACGCGTGGTTCCTCCTACCGGTTGAGCTCCCGTGCCCGTGTCCGTGCCCATGCGTCCACCGCGAGCACGTCTTCGAGCGTCGTCACGCCCCCGTTCGACGTGCCATGCTCAGAGAGTATCCGCGCTACCGTGTTAACAATTCTGGGGAAGCTGATACTTCCCTGAAGGAAGGCCGCGACGCATTCTTCGTTCGCGGCGTTGTACACCGCGGGCGCCGTTCCGCCGATCCGCGCGGCTTCCCTGGCGAGCGGGACGGCCGGGAACGCCTCGGTGTCGAGCGGCTCGAATGTCCAGGACGCCGCCTTCGTCCAGTCGAGGCACGGCGCCGCGCCGGCCACGCGCTCCGGCCAGGCGAGGCCGAGCGCGATCGGGATGCGCATGTCCGGCGGACTGGCCTGGATGATCGTGGCCCCGTCGGCGAACTCCACCATCGAGTGGACAATCGACTGCGGGTGCACGACCACGTCGATCGCGTCAAGGCCGAAGCCGAACAGCAGGTACGCCTCGATGACCTCAAGGCCCTTGTTCACCAGCGTGGCCGAGTTGACCGTGATGACAGGACCCATGTTCCACGTGGGGTGGGCGAGCGCCTGCCCGGGGGTGACCGACTCCAGTTTCGACTTCGGCCAGTTGCGGAACGGCCCCCCGCTCGCCGTCAGCACGAGCCGTTTCACCTCCGACCGCTGACCGGCGCGCAGGCACTGGGCGATCGTCGAGTGCTCGGAGTCCACGGGGACGATCTGGCCTGGTTTCGCCCTGCTCGTGACCAAGGTCCCGCCGACGATGAGGCTTTCCTTGTTGGCGAGCGCCAGGGTCCGTCCGGCGTCCAGCGCCGACAAGGTCGCGCGCAGGCCAGCGGCGCCGGTGACGCCGTTCAGCACCACGTCGCAGGGGTAGGCCGCCAGGTCGGAGACCGCGTCCTCGCCCGCCGTCACCTCGGGACAGGTCGGGGACGAACGGGAGTCACCGGCGTCCGTTCGGGAAAACCGCGCCTTTATCGCACCGCGGACCGACTCAGCCGCGGCCGGGTTGGCGACCGCAACCGCTGACGGGCGGAATTCCGCCGCCTGCCGGGCCAGGAGTTCCGCGTTGCCGCCGCCGGCCGCGAGCGCGACGACACGGAAGCGGTCCGGGTTGCGGCGCACGATGTCTAGCGCCTGAGTGCCTATCGATCCGGTGGAGCCGAGGATGACCACGTCGCGAGATGCCACGCGGCCATGGTACGCGCTGTACGATTCCCGGTACCTATGACATTCACGATGCGTTACCGAGTCCTGACCCTTAGCGCGGCTGCCCTTGCCGTCGCCGCGGTCCCCGCTGGGGTGCCGGCTCATGATGGCGCGATCAGCGCGCCGCGGCAGCGCACCGCGACCCGATACTGGACGCAGGCCCGCATGAAGGCCGCCATCCCCGCCAGTTCGGCCGCCAAGACCGCTACCGCCCCTGGCACGCGCGACGCCTGGCTGGACGGCGACAGTGGCGGCAGGGGCCTGCGCTGGGTGCACGGCGGAGCCGTCGAGCGGACCGCGGGAAAGGTGTTCTTCACGCTGAACGGCACCGACTACGTCTGCTCGGGCACAGCGATCCGCAGTCCGCGCGCGGACGTCGTGCTGACCGCCGCGCATTGCGTGGGAGACGACGCGGACTGGGCCGCCAACTGGACGTTCGTCCCCGGCTACAGGGACGGCTCGCAGCCCTACGGCGCGTTCACCGCGCGGCGTTTCTTCGTCTCACGGCAGTGGCGGGACGCCGGGACGGATTCCCCGCAGGCCGAGCAGTACGACATAGCCTTCGTCACCGTGAATTCCGCGACCGCGTCCGGCGCGGCAGCCGGCGTGCCCGCACCCAGGCTGCCATCGGGTCTGCCGGTCGCGTTTACCAGCGCACCGGACACGGGGATGCGAGCGTACGTCTTCGGTTACCCGGCCGAGCCGCCGTTCACCGGCCTGTACTCCAATTACTGCGCGGGACCGGCTGCGCCGGGGCAACTGGACGGCACCGTGGCGCTCCGCTGCGACATGACGGCCGGTGACAGCGGCGGGCCGTGGCTGGCCGGGTTCGACCCGCGTGCGGGCACAGGCACGGTCGTCGCGATCACGACCTTCAAGTACGGCGGCGACTCGTCCGTGCTCTACGCGACCAGGCTCGGCCCGGCCGCCAGGCAACTGTACGACGAGGCCAGCGCCGTACCTGATCCCTGACCGGGGACTTGAGTAAGGTGGGCAGGTGACGGAACAGACCCCGCTGCACGCGGTCCACGAGCGCCTAGGCGCGACAATGACGGATTTCGCCGGCTGGCTGATGCCCCTGCGTTACGGCAGCGAGACCGCCGAGCACAACGCCGTCCGCTCCGACGCGGCGCTGTTCGACCTGTCGCACATGGGCGAGATCGCGATAACCGGCGCCGGCGCGGGCGAGGCGCTGGACTACGCGCTGACCGGCTGGCTGTCCAAGCTCAAGCCCGGGCGGGCCCGCTACACGATGCTGTGCGCCCCGGACGGCGGCGTCCTCGACGACCTGGTCGTCTACCGGCAGGCGGAGGAGCGCTACCTCGTGATCGCCAATGCCGCTAACACCGCCGTGGTCCTCGACGAGCTCAAGCGGCGGGTCACCACCGCGGGCGTGACGGACGAAACGCATGTCACCGCGCTTATCGCCATTCAGGGACCGAACGCCGAGGCGCTCCTGTCTTCATTCACCTCCCTCGGCCTCCCCTCCATTCCGTACTACGGTGGCGCGTACGGCGACGTCGCGGGACGCCCGGCGTGGGTAGCGCGTACGGGTTACACGGGGGAGGACGGATTCGAGATCTTCTGCGCCGCGGGCGACGCGGTGCACATCTGGACCGCGCTCGCCGGTGCCGAGCGCCCCGCTGGAGTCGAGGGCCCTGGTGGAGCCGGCCTCCCGGCCGCCGGCCTGGCCGCCCGCGATACGCTCCGGCTTGAGGCCGGCATGCCGCTGTACGGCAACGAGCTTGGCCCTGACATGACACCGTACGAGGCGGGGCTGGGGCGTGTGGTGAGGCTGGACAAGCCGGGAGATTTCGTGGGCCGTGCCGCGCTGGCGGAGCAAGCCGCGCGCGAGCCCCGGCACTCGCTGATCGGCCTGATCTCCCAGTCACGGCGCGTTCCCCGGCACGGGTACGCCGTGTTCGCCGGGGGGGAGCAGGTCGGCGAAGTGACCAGCGGTGCTCCCTCCCCCACGCTCGGCAAGCCGATCGCGATGGCGTACATCGAGGGACGCGGCGAGGGGCCGTTCTGGATAGATGTCAGGGGCAGGCAGGAGCCGGCCGAGCTGACAGAATTGCCGTTCTACCGGAGGAGTAAGTAAATGAGCGTTCCTGCTGAGCTTCGCTATACGGAAGAGCACGAGTGGGTGTCGTTCGACGGGGACACGGCGTCGGTGGGGATAACCGACTACGCCGCGCAGTCACTAGGCGATGTCGTTTTCGTCTCGCTGCCGGCGGTCGGCGCGTCGGTTGCCGCCGGAGAGCCGTGCGGCGAGGTGGAATCGACGAAGTCGGTCAGCGATTTGTACTCCCCCGTTGACGGCGAGGTGACCGAGGCCAACGACGAACTCGACGGCGACCCCGGCCTGGTCAACGCCGAGCCGTACGGGGCCGGCTGGATGTTCCGGGTACGGGTGGCCGCCGGCGCGGACGGACAGGCGGCGCTGCCGCCGGGGCTGCTTTCCGCCGCCGAATACGAGGAACTGACGAAGAGCGCCGGCTGATCCAGCCGGCCCTCTAACCCGCTAACCTTCCGCCCGGGGCAGTGATGTGCTTGCCCCGGGCGGACGCTATTTGCGCAGGCGGCGCCAGATCAGATAGCTGGTGAGGCTGACCGCGGCCAGCGCGACGGCGCCGGCGATCAGCGGGTCGACCTGGCTGACCTTCACGCGGACCTGCTGCGATGTGCGCTGCGCCACCTTAGACGGGCTGACCCTGTCGGCAATCTCGTCGATCGTCCGCGCCAGTTCCGTGCGCGTCCGCTCGATCTCGGTGACCAGCGCCCTCGGCGCCAGCTTCGCGGTGTCGATCTCAGACTCGGCCATGTGCGTCACTCTAGCGGCCGGCCCCATCCCGCGGGCGTGCCGGGCGGCAATGCGCGGCGCTTCCGGGACGGCGGCTGAGCGCGGCGCTTCCGCGACGGCGGGCTGAGCGGGGGCACTTCCCTCGAGGGCGCGCACAATAGCGGTTCACCGGGTTAATTCCACATAAAATGGCGCGGGACTCAAATTATGGACATTTGACTCATCTGTTTATTCGGACCGCTATCCGACAAGGCCTCTATTAGCCTGGCTAGCGATACGGGGAGGGGTCACATGTTCAGGATAAGCAGGCTCGCTTATTGCGCGATCGCGATGGTCTCCGCCGCCGGTCTCGGCGGCTGCGCAAATGGAACGGGGAATCAGGCGACGGCAGGGGCGCCCGAGCAGAGCAACATCGTCGTCGATTCCGTGCCGGCCGCCGAGGAAGGCGGGCTGTACGTCGCACAGGCGAGCGGATTTTTCAAGCAGCAGGGCCTCAATGTCACGATCGACCCGATCACCGGCGGAGAAGCAGGAATTCCTAACCTGCAATCCGGCCGGGCGCAGCTGATCGGCGGGAACTACGTATCTTTCGTCCTCGCCCAAATGGCGGGACAATTCAACGGAAAGCCCGCCAGCTTCAGCATCGTCGCCGCCGGATCGCAGATCCTGGCGGGCACCGAGGCCCTCTACGTGCTGCCTGGTTCGCGGTTCAAGACCGTGGCGGACCTCGCCGCGGCCCACGCCACGGTCGGCCTCAACACGCCGCACGACGTGGGTCAGGTACTCCTCGGCGCACTGCTGGCACAGTACGGCTACCCGATCAGCAGCGTCCGCCAGGTCACCCCGTCGAACGGCTTCCCCGCCCTGATGACGATGCTCAAGAGCGGCACGGTCGACGCGGCATGGCTGCCGCAGCCATTCGCCACCATCGCCCAGCAGGAGTACGGCGCGACCGAACTCGCGGACTTCGACCAGGGGCCGCTCGAGGAGTTCCCGTTCACCGGCTACATCGGCATGTCAAGCTGGGCTAAGTCGCACCCGAACACGGTCGCGGCCTTCGACCGCGCGCTCGAGCAAGGCCAGCAGCTAGCCGACTCGGACGCCATCGCGGTGCAGCAGGCGTTCGAGAAGTACGTCGGGCTGCCGCCCATCATCGCGACTACCATGCCGTACGACACGTACCCGCTGTCCGTCTCGGCGGCCCAGATCCAGCGGGTCTCCAACGCCATGTACGAGTTCGGCCTCGAGCCGGGCCGCGCGACGGCGTATCCCCTGGCGCGGATGATCGACCAGACCGCGGCCGCGTCCGGCGCGTAGCCAGGCCGACGATTTTCGCAAATCGGACACATCCCATATAGACGCTGATTTATCCTTCCATGTCATACAGATGATCATGAGAGTCTGGTGCGCCCAGGGGCACTGGTGCCCCGTTCTCTCCTGGCGAGGATAAATAAGGGGTTGGGAGTGACCAAGTGGTTGCGCGCGGCGTGCGCCGCCGCGGCCGTCGCGATGTTGGCGGCTGGCTGCTCGTCCGGAGGCGGCGGGACTAGTTCAACGTCGGCGATGGACGCCGTGTCGTTCGGCCCGCCCGAGAAGACAACCGTGAACGTCGGCGTCGTCCCCGCCCTGGACTCCGCGGGCTTCTTCGTGGCGATGGATGAGGGCCTGTTCGCCAAGGAAGGGCTGACGATCCACTACACCCCGGAGACGAGCAGTGACACCGCCATCAGCGCGCAACTGAAGGGCGGCCTCGACGTCTCGGGCGGTAACTACGTGTCCTACATCCGGGCGGAGATGGACAACCCCGCCGACAACCTGGAGATCATCTCCGAGGGCTCGATCATGACGACGGGCGCGCAGATGATTTACACCTCACCGGAGTCGGGGATCCATAGCCTGTCGGATCTGAAGGGCAGGACGCTCACGGTTAACGCGCCTGATGACCTCGACTACCTGCTCGCCGCCTCGGTGCTCCAGGAGAACGGGATCAATCCCAAGACAGTCGACTTCCCCGCCAAACCAGTCTCCTTCCCCGACATGTCGAAGAACCTGGCGGACGGCACGGTCAAGGCGGCCATCCTTCCCGAGCCGTTCGCGAGCACCGCCATGCAGCAGGGCGGCGCCATCCCGCTCGCCGACCTGAACCAGGGCGCCACACAGCAGTTCCCCGTCGAGGGCTACGTGGTCACCAAGCAGTGGGCGGCACAGAACCCGAATACCCTCCGCCGGTTCCTCGCCGCGCTTTCCGAGGGCCAGGAGGTCGCGGATACCGACAGGGACGCGGTCGCGAAGGCGTTCGAGGACATCAAGGGCGGCCCTTCATACGGCCAGGTGACCCAGGAAACCGCGGGCGTGATGGCGCTCAGCGAGTACCCGGTCGGCATCGACGAGTCCCGTCTGCAGCGCGTCTCCGACGTTATGTTCCAGTTCGGGCTCGAGCCGGGCCGGAAGCAGGCGTACAATATCAGCTCGATGCTCATGCCGACGAGCGCCTTCAACTTCATGCCGTTCGAGCCCGGCACCACTTCCTCGTCGGAGTCCGGCACCACTTCCTCTTCCGCCTGAGCGGGTCACCCCTTCCCCGCCTTCCCGTGCGGCCCGTTAGGATCAAGATCGGGAGGGCAGGGGCATGACGGGAACCGACGCGTTCGGCCTCGTCGTGCTGGTTATCGGGCTCGTCGGGACGGCCGCCGTCTTGTCCAACCGGCTCAGTGCCCGGCTGCGCGTCCCGGCCCCCGCATTCTTCCTCGTGGGGGCGGCCGCCGTCGCCGAACTGCTCCCGGCGGGCAGCGTGCTCCCTGTCGGCGACGTCCAGAAGATCGTCTCCGTCGCGCTGGCAATCATCCTGTTCGATGGCGGCATGCACATCGGCTGGCGGAAGTTCCGCTCCGCTGTCACCGCGATCGTCTGGGTAGGCGTCGTAGGCACGCTCGTCACCGCGGCCGGCGCCACCGTCTGCGCGCACTTCGTCGCCGGCCTGGACTGGCGGCTCTCGATGCTGCTCGGCACGGCGGTGTCCGCCACCGATCCCGCCGTCGTGTTCTCCGTTTTCGGCCGCCGCGAGATCGCGGGACGCACCGGCGTCCTCCTCGAAGGCGAGTCGGGCGCGAACGACCCGGTCGGCATCGCTCTCCTCGCGTCCCTGCTGACGGCCCAGGGCGGAGCGGGCGGCATCGCCCTGCACGTGGCCGCCGAGTTCGCGGAGCAGATGGTGATCGGCACCGTCATCGGCGCGATCGGCGGCATCGCGCTGCTCGCGTTCATGCGCCGGGTGCCACTGCCGTCGGAGGGCCTTTACTCGCCGCGGGTGCTTGCGGGTGTGCTGTGCATCTTCGGACTGGCCGAGGTCGCGCGCGGCTCGGGATTCCTCGCCGTGTTCGTCGCGGGGATCCTCATCGGCGACGGGCCCGCCCCGTACAAGCGGGAGATCCAGCGGTTCCACTCCTCGCTGGCGAGCCTGGCCGAGATCACCGCGTTCGTCATGCTCGGCCTCACCATCAGGCTCACCACGCTGAGCAACGCCAGCGCATGGCAAGACGGCCTGGCGATCGCCGCGCTGCTGGCCTTCGTCATCAGGCCGGTCCTCGTCGGCCTCGTGTCGCTGCCCATCCGGATGACCGCGCGCGAGCGCGTGTTCTTCTTGTGGACCGGCCTGAAAGGGGCCGTGCCCGTCCTGCTCGGCACGATGATCGCCGCGTCGGGAACCCCGGGCACGTCCGACGTCTACGAGATCATCTTCGTCATAGTGGGCTTCTCCGTCGTCATCCAGGGCGGCTTCGTGCCCGCGCTGGCGCATCGCCTGCGCATTCCGCTGCGCACCGTCGAACCCGAGCCTTGGTCACTGGGCGTCCGACTGCGCGAGGAACCCGAGGGTCTGCACCGCTACCGTGTCGTCGCGGGGGCGCCCGCCGACGGCAGTTCGATCAGGGACCTTCCGTGCGGGGAGGACGTCTGGGTGTCCGTCGTCATCAGGGAGGGCACTTTGGTCGCGGAGGGAGGCGACACCACGCTGCGGGCCGGAGACGAAGTGCTCGTGCTCGTCGACCCCGGAGACGAGGAACTGCTCGACCGGCTGTTCACTCTCCCGGCAGCCGAACAGGAGGGTGCGGGCGGCGGGATTTGAACCCGCACGGTGTCGCCACCAACAGGACCTAAACCTGCCGCGTATGCCATTTCGCCACGCCCGCTTGCTTCCCGTGTTCTGGAGTAACGGTACCTGGGGAAACACGATGGTTCGTTCGGAAAAACAGGCTTAGAGGTCCTTGAGCAGCCGTTCGACGTGACCCGTCGCCTTGACGTTGTAATACGCCTTCTCTATCTTGCCGTCGGCGCCGACGACGAACGTGGAGCGGATGACGCCCATGATCTTCTTGCCGTAGTTCATCTTCTCGCCGAAGGCGCCGTACGCGGTCAGGACTTCCTTGCCGGGGTCGGACAGGAGCGGGAAGGCGAGGTGCTCCTTCTCGCGGAACTTCGCGAGCTTGGCGGGGGCGTCCGGTGAGATGCCGAGCACGGCTGTGCCCGCGTCCGCGAGATGCGGCATGCTCTCGCTGAAGTCGCAGGCTTCCTTCGTGCAGCCCGGGGTCATCGCCGCCGGGTAGAAGTACACGATCACGCGCTGGCCCTTGTACCGCGCGAGCGACACAAGGTTGCCGTCGGCGTCGGGCAACGTGAAATCCGGCGCGTCATCACCGGGCTCAAGGCGTTCCGCGGTCACCAGGGCTCCCTTCAGTACTGCTGTCAACGCCACGTTATCGCCTGCGGAGCGCGGGTGACGAATAGTGTGAAGCCGAGCGGGAACAACCAACACATAGCGCCAGCAGGCGGGACGCCGGGCTGGCCGGGAGGTCTTGGTGCACGTATACGTGTCCAGAAAACAGGGCTCAAGCAAACAGGGCTCAAGCGGACGGGGCTCAAGCAAACAAGGCTCAAGCGGACGGGGCTCCGCCAAGTCTCATCTGGTGGCCGCCGGCGCGGTCGTATGCCTGAGCGCCGCCGTGGCTGCCTGCAGTTCTCCGGGCTCGGCCAAGCCGACCGCGGCAGCACCACTGTCGCCGTCGCAGGCCGTCTTGGTCGCGGCGCATTCCGCGGCGAAGGTCAACACGTTCAGCGGGACCATCGCCCTGCAGGGGACCTATGACGAGTCGGGTTCGTCCGGCACCATCGACATGTCGGGAACCATGTCGGGGCAACTGCGCCCGTCGCTGACGTTCAGCGCGAACATAGGCACGTTCACCACGGCAGGGCAGAAGATCGGGCCGATGGGCGAGGTGCTCACGACCAAGGATCTCTACCTCAAGATGGGCATGCTGACCCAGATGCTGCGCACCACCAAGCCGTGGCTTGAGATGCCGGTATCCGCACTCAGCGGTAAGTCCGGCGTCAACCTGAGCTCGCTGGTCGGCGAGGCACAGAACTCAAGCCCGCTGACGGAGAGCCAGATGCTGGCCGGCGCCACCGACGTGAAGAAGGCGGGCACGGGCACCGTCGACGGTGTGCCGGTGACCGAGTACACGGGCATCATCACGATGGCCAAGGCCATCGACGCCCTGCCCGCAAGCACCCGCGCACAGCTCCAGCAGGAGATGACGGAAGCGGGCATCAAGACCGCGACGTTCAAGGTATGGCTTGACGGCCAGAACCAGGTGAAGAAAGAGGTCGTCGTCGAAGACGGCAAGGCCGTCTCGGAGACGATCACCGTCACCATTACCAGCGTGAACCAGCCGGTGACCATCACACCGCCGCCGGCCGGCCAGGTTACCCAGATTCCCGCGAGCGTGCTCAGCGGCTCCTGAGTTTCCGCGCTTGCCCGCAGCTGATCGTGATTTCGGGGGTTCTAACCCCCGAAATCACGATCAAAGTAGTGCGTGCCTGACGATGACCGGGGCGAGGGCACGGAAAGCCCGGCCACGGTGGCTGATCGCGTCCTTCTCCCCGGGTTCGAGTTCGGCCGTGGTCGTTCGCGTTCCCTCAGGGACGAAGATCGGATCGTAGCCGAAGCCGTTGGCGCCGCGCGGCGCGCGGGTCAGCTCACCCGGCAGCACACCGGTGACCGTCCACTCGCGGGGCGCACCGCTGTCCGCGCCGTCCCCGGGCAGGACCAGGGCCGCGACGCAGACGAACTGAGCGCCGCGCGCATCGGCGTCCGTGAGCTGGCCGAGCACCAGGTCCAGGTTGGCACGGTCGTCGCCGTGCTTACCCGACCAGCGGGCGGAGAACACGCCCGGCATTCCGTGCAGCGCGTCCACGGTGAGGCCGGAGTCGTCCGCGACCGCGGGCAGGCCGGTGAAATCCGCGATGGCACGGGCCTTGAGCAGCGCGTTGTCCGCGAACGTGCTGCCGGTCTCCGGCACTTCGGGCGCGTCGGGGAACGCGTCCAGGCCGACCAGGGTGATCGCGGCGCTGGCCTGGGAGAGAATGCGGGACAGTTCGGCGACCTTGTGGGCGTTACGCGTGGCGAGTACCACGCGCGTCATGCCCGCCGGCGCGCCCGCGCCGTGCTCAGGCACTGAGCGCCGCTTCCTGCAGCGTTGTCAGCTCCCCGCACCCGGCGACGGCCAGATCGAGCAGGTCGCCCAGCATCTTCCGGCCGAACGGCTCCCGCTCGGCGGTGCCCTGGATCTCCACGAAGTCCCCGGTGCCCGTGCAGACCACGTTCATGTCGGTCTCGGCCGCGGAGTCCTCCGCGTAGCAGAGGTCGAGCCGTGGCTCGCCGTCCACGATGCCGACGCTTATCGCGGACACCGAAGCGACCAGTGGCTCGCCCTTGAGGCTGCCGCGCTGGCGCAGCCAGGCGATCGCGTCCGCGAGCGCGAGATAGCCGCCGGTGATCGCGGCGGTCCGGGTACCGCCGTCGGCCTGGAGGACGTCGCAGTCGATGGTGATCGTGTTCTCGCCGAGGGCCTTGTAGTTGACGCAGGCCCGAAGCGACCGGCCGACTAGCCGCGAAATTTCCTGAGTTCTCCCGCCTAGGCGCCCTTTGACCGCCTCTCGGTCATTGCGGGTGTTCGTCGCCCTGGGCAGCATCGCGTACTCGGCGGTCACCCAGCCCTGTCCGCTGCCCCGCCGCCAGCGCGGCACCTCCTCGGCAACACTCGCCGCGCACAGCACCCTGGTGGCGCCGAACTCGACGAGAACCGAGCCTTCCGCGTGGTCGAGCCAGCGGCGGGTGAACCGCACCGGCCGTAGTGAGTCAGCAGAGCGTCCGTCTGGTCTTGACATGTCCTCACCCTACCGACGCTTGATGCGGCTTCAGGTCGATTACCTGACCGGGGTAGGCAAGGGTCAGGCCGCCGCCGAACGTGGTCGCCGCCTCGTGGAAGGTCTGCCGCGGCTCGTTCCAGGCTTGCAGGTGGGTGAGCACGAGCTGCCCGACGCCCGCCGTCGCCGCGTAGCGGGCCGCCTGGCGGCCGCTCAGGTGCACGTCCGGGGGCAGGTCGGGCCCATCGATGTACGACGCCTCGCACAAAAGCACATTCGCGCCCTTGGCCAGCGAGGCCAGGGCGTCGGTCGGGCCGGTGTCGCCCGAGTAGACGACGGACCGCCCGCCGTGGGTGAAACGGAAACCGAAGGTCTCCACCGGGTGGTGCATGTGCGCGGCCACGACCTCGAACGGGCCGATATCCAGCTTGCCGGGAGTCAGCGTCTCGAAGGAGAAGCGTTCCATCAGGGCTCCGTCGTCGCCGGGGCCGTGAATGGCCGCGATCCGCATCTGCGTGCCGGCCGGGCCGTAGACCGGGATCGGGTCCCTGGCGCCACCGGGCGCGTACGTCCGGGCGATGGCGTAGGAGTACAGGTCGACGCAGTGGTCGGCGTGCAGGTGGCTGAGCGCGATGGCGTCCACGTCGAAGAGCCCGATGTATTTCTGCAGGGCGCCGAGTGCGCCGTTGCCGAGGTCGACGACGAGCCGGAACCCGTCGGCCTCGAGCAGGTAGCAGGAAGCAGGACTGTCCGCACCGGGGAAACTCCCGGCACAGCCGACCACGGTAAGGCGCATGCGCCCCATTCTTACACTTGACTGACGAGCGCTCAGGCCCAGAGCTGGCCTTCGAGCTTCTGCTCGGCGTCGTCGAGAGTGCCGCCGTAGGCGCCGGTTGAGAGGTACTTCCAGCCGCCGTCGGCGATCAGGACCACGATGTCGGCACGCTCCTTGGACTTCACCGCCTGCATCGCCATGCCAAGGCCCGCGTGCAGGGCGCAGCCCGCCGAGATGCCGGCGAAGATGCCTTCCTTGCTGAGCAGGTCGCGGGTGCGCCGCAGCGCGTCCGCCGAGGACACCGAGTACCGCGTCGTCAGCACGGACTCGTCGTAGAGTTCGGGGACGAATCCCTCGTCGACGTTGCGCAGACCGTAGACGAGCTCGCCGTAGCGCGGCTCGGCGGCCACGATCTTCACGTCCGGGACATGCTCCTTCAGGAACCTGCCCGTGCCCATCAGCGTCCCCGTCGTGCCCAGGCCCGCTACGAAGTGCGTCACCGACGGCAGGTCCGCCAGGATCTCCGGGCCCGTCGTCTCGTAGTGCGCGCGGGCGTTCGCCTCGTTGCCGTACTGGTACAGCATCACCCAGTCCGGGTGCTCGGCGGCGAGCCGCTTCGCCACCCGGACCGCCTCATTCGATCCGCCGGCCGCCGGCGACGTGATGATCTCGGCGCCGTACATGCGCAGGATGTCACGCCGTTCGGAGCTGGTGTTCTCCGGCATCACGACGATCAGCTGGTAACCCCGCAGCTTCGCCACCATGGCGAGTGAGATGCCGGTGTTCCCGGACGTGGGCTCCAGGATCGTCGAGCCCGGCCGCAGCAGGCCTTCCTTCTCCGCCGCCTCCACCATGAAGAACGCCGCGCGGTCCTTCACCGAACCGGTCGGATTCCTGTCCTCCAGCTTCGCCCACAGCCGCACGTCGTCGGACGGGGACAGCCGCGGGAGGCCCACGAGGGGCGTGTTACCCAGGGACGCGAGAAGAGAGTCGTACCGCATCAGTCACCACGGATCGTTCGGTATAGGGACTTTAGAAGGCGCCGCCGGCGACAGCGGGCAGGACCGTGACCGTGTCGCCGTCCTTGACCGGGGTCTCCAGGCCGCCGAGGAAGCGGACGTCCTCGTCGTTCAGGTACACGTTGACGAAACGGCGCAGCTTCTCGCCGTCGACGAGGCGCTCGCGGATACCCGCGTGCGCGGAGTCCAGGTTCTTGAGCAGCTCGTCCAGCGTGGAACCGGAACCTTCGACCGCCTTCGCGCCGCCCGTGTACGTGCGCAGGATGGTCGGGATACGAACCTCGATGGCCATGTGAACAAACGCTCCTGTCTGGACTTTACGGACGCTGTAGGTTGCCAACACTCACGAGCGGGCGGATCATTCCGCGCCTGCCGCCGCGGAGCCTTCCGCCGCGGTCTCTCCGACCACGGTGACCGGCTCCTCGGCGACCTCGCCGTCGATTATCCGGTACGAGCGGAACTCTGTCGTCTCCGCATCGCGTGTCGAGACCAGGACGTAGTGCGCCTGAGGCTCACTCGCATACGAAATGTCCGTACGCGACGGGTACGCTTCGGTCGCCGTGTGCGAGTGGTAGATCACAACCGCTTCCTCGTCGCCATCGTCCATCTCGCGCCATACCCTCAACTGCTCCTGGGAGTCGAAGCGGTAGAACGTCGGGGAGCGTTCGGCGTTCTCCATCTGGATGAACCGCCGCGGCCTGTCACTGCCGATGACGCCCGCGATGACGCCGCAGGCCTCGTCCGGATGGTCCGCACGGGCATGGGCGATGATCTTGTCGCGCAGGTCACGGGAAATCGTCAGCATGACTCGTGAGATTACCCGCCGTTCTTACCTGGCCAGTGGCCGGACTTACCTCGCCAGTGCCTGGACCAGCGACTCCTGCACGGCGCCGAGCCAGCCGTAGACCTCGAAGGCGGCGAATTTCGGGTCCTCGGGGTTGAGCCCGGCGAGTTGCTCCTCGAAGTCCTCGGTGACGTCCAGTCGCACCCCGAAGCTCAGCCGCACGTCGTTCAGCGTGCGCATCCAGTCCCTCGCCTGGTCCCCCGTCAGCTTGACCCGCCCGCCGTGGGCCGGAAGCGTGTCAAGGAGCGTCTGCGCGAAGTACTTCTTGGCTTCCCGCAGGCTCGACTCGGTGTACTTCCGGAACTCGCCCGCGGCCTGGGAATCGTCCCTGTAGGCGTCCGGGAGCAGCCGGGCGAGGACCGGGTCCTCCGGGAGCCCCGGCACGGTGTCGTCGAACAGCCGTTCAAGCTCGTCGAAGAGGGCGGCTTCGCCGGGGGTTTCGCTCCGCGGTTCACCGGGGGCTTCGCTCCGCGGTTCGCCGGGAGTTCCGCCGGGGGTTTCGCCGCGCGGTTCGCCGGGGGTTTGCCCGCTTCCGCCGCGGCGTTCGCGGTCGTCGGCGAGCAGTTCAATCACGGGCACGACGAGCGTGCGCAGCAACTGCGCTTCACCCGCCGACAGCCAGACGCTTACGCCGCCATCTCTGGTAGGCCGGAACATCTTCATCAGTCCTGATCAGTCCTGCCGCTCAGTCTTGCCGCTCAGTCTTGCCGCACTGTCGCCCACAGGCCGTATCCGTGGAGGACCTCCACGTTGTGCTCCATCGCCTCGCGGGTGCCGGACGCGACCACCGCCTTGCCCTTGTGGTGAACGTCCAGCATGAGCTTCTCTGCCTTCGATCGAGGGTAGCCAAAGACGTGCTCGAACACATATGTCACGTAGGACATCAGGTTCACCGGATCGTTCCACACGATCGTGACCCACGGTTTGTCCGGCACCGATTCGTCTGCCGACCGCGGCAGATCCAGCTCAGCGGGTGCCACGCTCACAGCCATGCACCTCCCGTTACGTAGTCTTCCACGTGTGACAAATATGGTGAACAGCGAGTCCCTCGCCCCCGCCACCTCCGGTGGCACCGGAACCGCCCTGCTGACCGACCACTACGAACTCACCATGCTCGAGGCCGCGCTGCACAGCGGCGCGGCGCAGCGGCGCGCCGTTTTCGAGGTATTCGCCCGGCACCTGCCGCACGGACGCCGGTACGGCGTAGTGGCCGGCACCGGCAGGGTGCTTGACGCCATCGAGCGGTTCACCTTCAGCCCGGACGACCTGTCTTTCCTGCGCGACGCGGGAATCGTGGACGAGACCACGCTCCAGTACCTGTCATCCTATCGTTTCACCGGTAACGTCTGGGGTTACGCCGAAGGCGACGTCTACTTCCCCGGGTCGCCGATTCTCGTCGTCGAGGGCACGTTCGCCGAGGCGGTGCTGCTCGAAACCGTGATCCTCTCGATCCTCAACCACGACTGCGCCGTCGCCTCCGCGGCGTCCCGGATGGTGTCCGCGGCCGGCGGCCCGTCCGGGCGGCCGCTGATCGAGATGGGGTCGCGGCGGACCCACGAGGGTGCCGCCGTGGCCGCCGCCCGCGCCGCCTACATCGCCGGGTTCGCGTCGACGTCCAACCTGCGGGCGCACCGTCAGTACGGGGTGCCGTCCGGCGGAACGTCCGCGCACGCGTTCACGCTGGTGCATTCGAGCGAGCGCGACGCCTTCGCGGCTCAGGTCGCGTCGCTGGGTGCGAGCACCACCCTGCTCGTCGACACCTACGACGTGCCTCGCGCGGTCCGCACGGCGGTCGAAGTGGCCGGCCCGTCTCTCGGCGCGATCCGGGTGGACAGCGGCGACCTGCCGGCGGTCGCCGCGTCGGTGCGCGCGCAACTCGACTCACTAGGTGCTTCGTCGACCCGGATCACCCTGACCGGCGACCTGGACGAATACTCGATCGCGGCTCTGGGGGTCGCTCCGGTAAACGGCTACGGCGTCGGCACGTCCCTGGTGACTGGCTCGGGCGCGCCGACAGCGGCCCTGGTGTACAAGCTGGTCGCGCGGTCCTCGGATGCATCGGGGGAACTGCACCCGGTCGCCAAGCGATCGGTGGGCAAACCGGGCCGCGGCGGGCGCAAGTGGGCGGTCAGGCAGCGGTCCGAAGCCGGAATCGCCGTCACCGAGCGGATCTTCCTGGCTCCTCCGGACGTCGCGCCCGCGGACCGGGTGCTGCTGCACGAACTGGTGCGCTCCGGGAAGATCGTCGGCCGTGAGCCGCTCGCGGACGCGCGGACGCGCCATCTGGCCGTCATGGCCGAACTTCCGCCGTACGCGCACCAGCTTTCCCGCGGTTACCCGGCGATCCCGACGGTCTTCGACGCCGAGGAGGATCCGGCGGGCGGTCTCACGGACCTATGATTCCAGTAATCATTTTCATCACTATCGGTTCAGAAGGTACCTTACGTATCGTGCGCGCGCTCATAATCGTCGACGTGCAGAACGACTTCTGCGAAGGCGGGTCGCTGGCAGTGGCCGGCGGGACGGCAGTGGCCCGCGGCATCAGCAGCCTGCTTGCGTCCGGCAACCATGGTTACGATCACGTCGTCGCCACTCAGGACTTCCACGTCGACCCGGGCAGCCATTTCTCCGATCGCCCGGACTACTCACGATCCTGGCCCCCGCATTGCGTCGCCGGGTCCGGCGGCGCGCAGTTCCACCCGGACCTCGACACCGCGACTATCGAGGCGGTCTTCCGCAAGGGGGAGCACGCCGCCGCCTACAGCGGATTCGAGGGCGCCGACGCCAAGGGGACGTTTCTCGCCGACTGGCTGCACGCGCACCGCGTGGACCACGTCGCCGTGGCCGGCATCGCCACCGATTACTGCGTCCGGGCGACCGCGGCGGACGCGGCCGCCAACGGCTTCGCCGCTCGTGTCCTCCTCGGCCTCACCGCCGGCGTGGACCCCGGTACGACCGCGGAGGCCATCGACGCTCTCGCGACCGCGGGCATAGACGTCTTTCCCGCCTGACGCCAAGCGTCAGGCGGGAAAGATGCGAGCGCCTAGCGCAGTACTGGCCTGCCGAGGGGGAAGCTCCGCCCTCCCGTGGCATGCGAGACGGAGTCGAAGTAGAGGTACACGCCGACCGCGGCGAAGACGAGCGCCACGTAGCCGCCGGCCTTCAACAGATTCGCATTGACCTCGTTGACCCCGAGGAACAGCAGCAGCAGCGCGAGGTCTACCAGCAGGAAGACGCCGGTGAACGCGAGCGGCAGCCGCAAGGTCGCCACCGTGAGCATGAAGATCACGACCAGCCACGACACGAGGAACAGTTCCTCAGTCGCCTGGACCTGGAAGATCGACACGCCGAACCAGTTATGGTGCAGGCCGAGGACGAGGACCGCGTAACTCAGCCAGAACCCGCCGAATATCCCGAATACGCTCGCCACCGCGGTCTGCCCCAGCGACGCGCTCCAGATCGTCGCGAGGAAGAGGCCGATCGAGGTCGCTGTGAGGATGATCGGGAGCGCCGCGCCCACCGCGGTCGGCGGAACGACGCCCACGAGCGCCAGGCCAAGCGCCACGGATCCCACGATGAAGCAGGGCAATCCCAGCGCGGCGGGGTCACCGGCTGTGAAACCAGTGGTTGTGACCTCTTCCGCCGGCGGCGGCTTGACACCGGACGGAGTTTCGGCGAGGGGTCCCGCCTGGGTAGGAATGCTCATCGCTTGCTCCTTCGGGTGGCGTCCCGCCAAAACGGGCTTAATGCACCATTACGCCGAACGCCAGGAGCGTGTGTTCTCACTTTGAACCAGTGTGCAGGCCGACGCCACCAGGCCAGATCCCTCGCCTAACGCCGCGACAGCGCCCACTGGCGGATCTTGTCGATCCGGGCCTGGATCTGCTCGGCGGACGCCTGGGGTATCGCCGGACCGCCGCAAGCGCTCCGCAACTCCGAGTGGATCACGCCGTGCGGCTGGCCGGTCCGGTGGCTCCACGCGCCAACCAGTCCGTTGAGTTCCTTGCGCAGCGCGGCCAGGCCTTCCCGGCTCACCGTCGCGCCAGCCGCGGCGGGGGCGCCAGACGCGGCCGGAGCACGAGACGAGCCGACGGCACCAGACGAGCCGGGAGTACCGGGAACGGCCGGGGCCGGGGCCGGGGCACGCGACGAAGAGGGAACGTCGAACAGAGCTCCCGAACCGGGCATCGCTGAAGACGAGGCGCCCGAAGACCGTGCCGCCAGTTGCTCGGCCTGCCGTTTGCGCAGGAGCGTGGCCATCTGGTGCGGTTCCAGCAAGCCGGGCAGTCCTAGGTAGTCCTGCTCCTCGAGCGAACCCGCTTCGACCGCCGTGCCGAACTCGCCGCCGTCGAACAGCACCCGGTCGAACGTCGCCGACGCCTTCAGGGCCTCGAACCGCCGGCCGTCCAGTTGACCGTCCGGGTTCTGCCGCGCCCGCTGCGCCTCTTGGAGTTCCTCCTCCGCCGAACGCTGGGTGACCGAAACGACATGGTCCCGCTCGGCCTCAAGCTCCGCCGCGAACCCCAGCAGCGTCGGCACGGACGGCACGAAGACCGACGCGGTCTCCCCCCGACGACGCGCCCGCACGAACCGTCCCACCGCCTGCGCGAAGAACAGGGGCGTCGACACGCTGGTCGCGTACACGCCGACGGCCAGGCGAGGCACGTCGACGCCCTCGGACACCATGCGAACGGCGACCATCCACCGGTCCGTGGAACCCGCGAACTTTCCGATGCGCTTGCTCGCGGCCGGGTCGTCGGACAGCACGACGACCGGCCGCTCTCCGCTGATGCGCCGCAGATGAGCCGCGTACGCGCGCGCCGACTCGTGGTCGGTGGCGATCACGAGTCCGCCCGCGTCCGGCATGTCCCGCCGCATCTCGGACAGGCGCTTATCGGCGGCCTCGAGCACCCGCTGGATCCATTCGCCTGCCGGGTCGAGCGCCGTCCGCCACGCCTGTGCGATCTGGTCCCTGGTCATCGGCGTGCCGAGCGTCGCCGTGATCTCGTCACCCGCGCGGGTCCGCCAGTGCATCTCGCCGGAGTACGCCAGGAAGATGACCGGCCGCACGACACCGTCGGCGAGCGCCGGGCCGTAGCCGTAGACGTAGTCGGACGCGGACCGCTTCGTCCCGTCCGCTTCCGGAACATACGTGACGAAGGGGATCGGGTTGGCGTCGGACCGGAACGGCGTACCGGTCAGCGCAAGGCGTCGCCGCGCCGGGTCGAACGACTCCTTGACGGCGTCGCCCCAGCTCAGTGCGTCGCCCGCGTGGTGGATCTCGTCGAAGATGACGAGCGTGCGACGGCCTTCCGTGCGCTGCCTGTGCAGCGCGGGATGGGCAGCGACCTGCGCGTACGTGACGGCAACCCCGTGAAAGTCGGCGCCGACGGGTCCCTGTGAATTGCTGTAGTCGGAATCGATCGCGATACCGAACCGCGCCGCCGCTTGCGCCCACTGGAACTTCAGGTGCTCTGTGGGCGTAACGATGGTGACCGCCACGGCCTCACGCAGGTCGAGCAGTCGCCTGGCGACGGTCAGCGCGTAGGTCGTCTTGCCGGCCCCGGGCGTCGCGACGACCAGGAAGTCACGCTGGGCTACGCGAAAATACTCTTCGTAAGCAGCTTGCTGCCAGCCACGGAGACTCGAACCCCCGTCATACTCAACGGACCGTGGTGACTCCCCCGGGCCGCTCACTCGTCCCCGTCGTCGCCTTCCGGCAACGACTCGTAGATTTCCTTGCACTCCGGGCAGACCGGGAACTTCTTGGGATCCCGGCTGGGCACCCAGATCTTGCCGCACAGCGCCTTGACGGGAGTGCCGAAGACGGCACTTTGCATCTGCTCGTTCTTGTCGACGTAGTGCGCGAACCGCTCGTGATCACCGTGAGAGGTGTCGACCTTGAGGTCTTCATGGACGCGCAAGTCGCTGTCTGGCAGTACTTCGGTGCTCACGAACGATAAGTTTACCGTCTTGGCAGCGGCTTGGCCGCCTCCCGGCCATCGCGCCGCGCGCTAGCACGGGTCCGTGCCCGCGGCGGACGCGACGAAGACCAGGCGGCACCTGGTGGCGCGGCCGGCCGCGGGGGAATCGGTGATCACGGTTTCGACGACAGGTAGAAGCAGTAGCCGGCGGTGTTGAACCCGGGGGCGCCGACATCGAGGTCGACGTTGGCCGAGTATCCGCACGTGTCCTGCTCGCCGAACTGCCACACCAGGGTCGGCGCTGCAGTGCACGAGTCGGCGTGCCACAACGGGGGATCCGTCAGGGTCCCGCACGACGCCGGTTCGCTGGACCAGACGGCATGGCACGTGGCGGCGCCGGAACCGCCGATCGTGGAGCAGTTCGGGTACGGGGAGTACGGAGCGCAGTACAGGCACGCGTACAGCGGGTGCTCCCCCACATTGCCGAACTCGTAACCGGCGACGTAGTCAGCCCAGCCGTTCCAGTATCCGACGCTGAGCGTGGCGGAGTACTCCTCGTCCAGCCAGCAGAAAAGCATGCCGTTGGCGGGCGTCTGAAGCGGGCCGACCGACGTGTAGGTGCTGTAGATCGCGGCGCAGAACGTCTCCGCGTCGGCCAGGCCCTCCGCGGGCGACCCGGAGAGCCGGGACTGGTCGGGGGCCATGACCGGCCCGATCCGCGGCCCGCCGCTGTCCCACGCGCCGGCGCACTCTCTCGCCGGGTCGCTCTCGACCACGTCGGCGTACGGGGATGGCGTGAAATAGCGGAGCCAGAAATTCGGGTCTGCCCTGAATTCAGCCCGCGCCGAAATATACGTACGCTGAATCTCGCCGGCTGTGTCATATCCCGCCATAGCCAGTAATCCTCTTTTCAGTACACACCCGATATGTACAGGCTCGTGTCCGCCGTGGCGAGCGGGCTGAGTTCCGGCGAGAAATACGCGAGCCGGGGATTTTCCTGGCTTACCGCCAGCAGGGTTCCGCTGGGCAGGAGATACAAACCGGAATACTGGCGGCCGTCGCCGTAGGCGCCGGCGATCTTTCCGGTCGCCACGTCGTAGACGGCGAGACCGCCGGACTTGGCGCCGCCGAGGACGTAGAGCAGGTCACCGGACGGCGACAGGACTGCCTTGCTCGTCAGGCCGCCGAAGGGCCTGGCGGGCGGAGCGAACCCGATGTCGTTCCTGACCGCGAAGTCGCGGGCCGGGTCGACGATCACCGCGCGGCCGATCGACGGCTTGGCGAGGAACAGCGTCTCGTCCGGGCCAGGAGTCATCGTGACCGGGCTCGGCTTGGCGCGGCCCTCCTGGACGGCGGCGACGGTCACCTGCCGGACGTCGCCGTCCTTCGCGGCGAAGACCTGGAGCGTGCGGGCGTTCACGAAGCGGGCCGCGTCTCCGTTCGCCAGGGCGCCGGCGGGCTCGCCACCGGGCCACGGTCCGGGAGAGCGCACCGTGAATCTCGGCTTGCCCTCGCCTAGCGGGAAGACGCTGACCGAGGGCATCGGCGGCGCCACCGGATGACTCTTGCCGCGCGGTGTCGCCCGCGGATCCGGCGTGGTCCACAGGAACAGGTCAGTCGCGGTGGCCACCGCCGTGGACCTGGACAAAGACGGCGCGTCGTCGAGGAAGAACGGGCCCGCCAGCGCACCGGTCTTCCTGTCGAAGTACGCGAGGGCGTGCTCCGAACGCCAGTCGGCCGCCGCCACTGCCTGAAAACCGCCGGTGCGCGGGTCGGGCTTGCGGATCTCCCGCCTGCCGGACGGCACCGAGATACCCAGGACGAGCGAGACCACCGACGCGTCCGGCGAGAAGACCGGGGTCACCAGGATGCTCGCGTCCGCGGGGACGCCGCGCAGGCGGACCGTCACCTTCCGGGCGAGCGTTGCCGTCGCCGTGTCGACGATAGCCAGGGTGACGGCCGGCCCGGCAGTGACCGCGCTTCCGGTGGTCGCCCCGGTCACCCCGGTCACCCCGGTCATCTCGGTCACCCCGGTCATCTCGGTCACCCCGGTCGCCACGGTCGCCAGGGCAAGCCAGGCGTGGCCGGGCGACGCGACAGGGATGGCATCGAGTTCGGTGGCCAGCGTCACCGGGGAGAGCGCCGCGCGCGATACTCCAGATGGCGCGCCAGCAGGTCGTGACGCGGGCGCGGCGGCGGACTGGATCCCGCCGCTCTCGGCCTGCGGCGTGAGGATGCCGTAGAGGAAGAAGTGCCCGGACGTCTGCGTGGCCGGCGTGACCGTGCTGGCTGGCTCGGCCGTGCTCGCTGGCCTGACCGTGCTGGCTGGCGTGACCGTGCGGCCTAGGTCGGGGATGGCGACGAGCGCGGTCGTCCCGATCCAGCCGGCCAGCATCTCGCGCCGGCTGATTTCACCGGACCCGGCCCGACCAAATGCCATGGCACCTCCCGCCAGATGAACTCGTGAATTCATCGCCCATGACGAGATGATCGTAAGTGTGCGCTTGAGTGGCGTCAACACCACCTCAACTAGACTATTTCATCCAGATGGAACTATAGGCCACGCCTACGTATCCGATAATGGCCGGTGTTTCCGATATTTCGAGGAAACTCTGGACGCAAATAGATCGCGGGAAAAGCGGAAAAGAGCGAGGGATCGTCTAGTTCAGCGTGGGGTCGTCCGGATAGCTGGCCAGGAAGGCGACCTCGCCCCCCTGGCGGCGCAGGACGTCCCGCCAGAGTTCCTCGGGTTCGGCGACGAAGACGTCACCCGGTTCCCCGGGCACGACGAGCCAGGCGCCCTCGTGAATCTCGGCCTGGAGTTGTCCCGGTGACCAGCCGGCGTATCCGGCGTAGACCCGCAACTGGTTGATGGCGGGAGCCAGCAGCCGCGGGGGGGTGTCGAGGTCGAGCAGGCCGAGCCTGGCCAGCGCGGGGGTCCCGTCGAGCGCCCGCCAGCCGATCGGCTCGTCCGTGCCGGGAACGAGCGCGAGAGCCAGCGCGCTGTCCGGTTGCACCGGACCGCCCCGGAACATGACGGAAGGCTCGGTGGCCAGTTCCGTCCACTGCTCAAGTACACGGCCGACCGGGACCTCGGTGGGCCTGTTCAGGACAACTCCGAGTGTGCCCTCGGATATCTCGTGCTCGACGATGAGGACTACGCTGCGCCGAAAATTCTGGTCCCCCAGCAGCGGAGTCGCGACGAGCAGGCGACCGGCCTTCGGATCTGACCCCATGTGATCCATGTAACCATGATGGTCCAGGTTTCCGCCTACCGCGGACGCCGGCGCGAGTACACCTGGTCACTTGTCGGCCGGGGCGCTCCCGCCCGCCGCGTCGCGGACCGCGGCGGCCACTATGGACGCCACGTCCGGGTGGAAGACCGACGGGATGACGTAGTCGGGCCCGAGTTCGTCGGACGCCACCACGTCGGCGAGTGCCCGTGCGGCCGCCAGCAGCGTCCGGTCGGTGATCGTCGTGCTCTGGGCATCGAGCAGACCGCGGAACACTCCCGGGAACACGAGGACGTTGTTGATCTGGTTCGGGTAGTCGCTGCGCCCGGTCGCGACGACCGCGGCGTGCTCCCTGGCCGCGTCCGGGTCGACCTCGGGGTCCGGGTTGGCGAGCGCGAACACGATGGCGTTGTCGTTCATCGTCGCGACGTCGTCGCCGGACAGGATGTCCGGGGCGGAGACGCCGATGAACACGTCGGCGCCCCGCACGGCCCCGGCCAGGTTTCCGATGTACCCGCCGGAGTTGGTGTGGTCCGCGATCCAGTCCAGGTTCTCGTTGTTGCCCGGCCGTCCCTTGTACACCGCGCCCTTGTCGTCGACCGCGATCACGTCCTTGGCGCCGGCATTGAGCAGCAGTTTCAGCACCGCGGTGCCCGCGGCGCCCGCGCCTGCCATCGCGATCCGGACGCTGGGCAGTTCCTTGCCGACCACGCGGAGCGCGTTGGTCAGCGCGGCCAGCACCGCGATGGCGGTGCCGTGCTGGTCGTCGTGGAAGACGGGGATGTCGAGGATCTCCCGCAGACGGCGCTCGACTTCGAAACAGCGCGGTGCGGAGATGTCCTCCAGGTTGATGCCGCCGAAGCCCGGGGCGATGGCGGCGACGGTGCGCACGATCTCGTCGGTGTTCTGGGTGTCCAGGCACAGCGGCCAGGCATCGATGTCGGCGAACCGTTTGAAGAGCGCGGCCTTGCCCTCCATGACGGGCAGCGCCGCGTACGGGCCGACATTGCCGAGCCCCAGCACCGCGGACCCGTCGGTGACGACGGCCACCGTGTTCCGCTTGATCGTCAGGCGGCGGGCGTCCTCGGGCTTCGCCGCGAGCGCCAGCGAGACCCGCGCCACACCGGGCGTGTACGCCATCGAGAGGTCGTCGCGGTTGCGCAGCGGCACCTTCGACCGCATCTCGATCTTCCCGCCCAGGTGCAGCAGGAAGGTCCGGTCGCTGACCTTGTGCACGGAGACGCTGGGGATCCCGGCCATCGCCGCGACCAGCGACTCGGCGTGCGCCGTGTCGGACGCGGCGCACGTCACGTCGACCCGGAGCTTGCCGTGGTGGCCAGGCGTCACGTCCAGCGCGGTGACCACACCGCCGGCCTGCTCGACCGCGTGAGTGATCTCACTTACCGCGCGCCCCTGCTCGGCCACTTCCAGCCGCACGGTGATGGAATACGAAACGCTGGGCGCCATCGTCACGTCGCTCTACCGCCTCTCCGCGGCATCACAGGCCGCCTCTTCGCGGCATCACAGGCCGCCTTTCAGGGACGCACGTCCAGAGTGGCCGCACAGGATAAGCCAACCGTGGGCGCCGGTCAGGCGCCTGTTCCCCGTCAGCAGCCTACTCACGGTTCCCCGTCAGCAGACTACTCACGCCGTGCGCCGCGTGCCGCGCTCGCCGCACAAGATCACATTCGCGAACAGGCCTTGCAGCCCTTGTAACCTTCATGTATGGGACCGGAAACTACCGTAGGCGCCCCGGGCGATGGCGCCCTCGTCGAGACCGCCGTCGACGTCACCCGACTGCGCGTCGCGATCGCGCGGCTCTCCAGGCGACTGCGCCGCAACGGTAGCTACGGCCTGACGCCGACTCAGCTAGCCGCGCTGGCGACGGTCGAACGCTCCGGGCCGATACGCCTCGGCGACCTGGCCGCGGCCGAGGGAGTCGCCCCGTCGACGCTCACGCGGCTGGTCTCGGTACTCGAGGAAGCCGGATACGTACGGCGCGACGCCGATCCCAGGGACGCGCGCGCGAGCACGCTGGCGATCACCACCCAAGGTCACGAGATGATGGAAAACCTCCGCGAGGAGAGCACCGCCGTCTTGACCCAGTCCCTGATGCTGCTCAGCGCGCAGCAGCGCACTGACCTGGCCGCGGCGCTTCCGGTCCTGGAACAACTCGCCGACGACCCGACGGTATCCCGCCCCCGCTGAAGCTCCGCCCGCCGCTGGCTCTAGAACATCCGCTGGCTCTAGAACAGCAGTGCGGTGAGGCGGCCACGGGCCCTCTTCACGTTCGGGTCATCGGGCCCGAAGATCTCGAACAGGTCCAGCAGGTGCAGGCGCGCCTTGTTGCGCTCGTCGCCGGCGGTCCGCTTCACCAGGCCGAGCAGCCGGTCGAACGCGCCCTCGGCCTGCCCGGACGCCAGTTCGACATCAGCCGCCTTCAACTGGGCCTCGACGTCGCCGGGGCTGGCCGCCGCGTCCCGCAGTACGGCCGCCTGGTCGTAAGAACTGACCCGCCGGATGAGGTTCACCTGGGCGAGCATCCCCTTGGCTGTGTCGTCCGCCGGGCTGTCCGCGAGAGCCTTCTCAAGCACGCCGGCGGCGGCGTCCAGATCGCCACGCTCAATCGCGTCTTGCGCGTCGGAGTAGTGCGCAGGCAGTTCCTCCTCCTGCCCGTCCGCCGTGCCCTCGCCGATGCCCACTTGGGCGGCCAGCGCGAGGACCTGCTCCAGCCACTGGCGCACCTGTGCCTCGGGAACCGCCCCGGGAATCACGGCCGCGGGCTGGCCGTCGACGATCGCGAGCACCAGCGGGATGCTCTGCGTCTGGAGCATCTGAAACAGCTGGGCAGCGAGCCGCTGGCTGGCGTAGACGTCGATCTTTCCGAGCAGCCACGCGCCCGCGGCCTCTACCGCCAGCTTCTCGAGGTCGGCGCTCAGCTGCCGGCTCGGCTCGGTGTCCCCGAACATGTCGATGATCACCGGCAGGGTCCGGGACCGCAGCGCCACCTCGTTGAAGTTTTCCTCGGTGACTTCGATTATGTACTCAGACGCCGGACCTTCAGCGGCGTCAGGGGCACCGGCTTGCTCGGTGCGGGCGGCGGCCTGCTGCCTGCGCTGTGCGGCGGCCTGTCGCGCACTCAGGTCAACGGCCCCATACAGGGAGAAATCCCGCGGCTGCTGCATATCTCTATCCTGCCTCAAAGTCATGGTGCCCGGTGCGCGTGGTCCCGGGCTCGTCACGGGTGTCCGTCGCCGACCGTACGTTTGCCCGCCGACCGCACGTTTGCCAGCCGACCCTACGTTAGCCCGCCGACCGTACGTTAGCCCGCCGGCCGGAACGCGTCGACCGAACCTCGCCGGCCGATACGACAGTTTCCGTCGGACGACAGTGTAGCATGTGGTGTGCTACAGTCCCCTCATGGCACAGAAGGGCAGTGGCCGGCGCGGCCGATCACTCAGCGGGGACCTCGGGTACACGGGTGAGGATCCGGTCCATCACGCGACCAACAAGCCGCGGCGGATCGGCATCAGGGAACTACGTCAGCACGCGAGCGTCTACGTGGACATGGCGGAGAAGGGGTACACGGTAGACATCACTAACCGGGGACGCCTCGTAGCGCAGATGGTCCCGGCACGACAGCCGGACAGCCCGCTCGAACGGTGGATCGCCCGCGGCGTGATCCAGCGGGCCGAGGAATCCGGCGGCATCCTCGATGTCGACAGCTATCCGGCGGTCACGCCGGGGCAGGTCACGGCCAGCGAGGCGCTGGAGCACATGCGCGCGGGGGAGAGTGAGCGTTGATCTACCTTGACTCTTCGGCGCTGGTGAAGCTCGCGCTCACCGAGCCCGAATCCGGGGCGCTCGCCAGGTGGCTGGCTGAGCGTGCCGAGTACTCGATGGTCTCAAGCGCCCTGCACCGGACTGAGGTGCTCCGGGCGATCTGGCGGGCGGAGCCGGCCGCGCTGCCCCGCGGCCAGCGGATCATCCGCCGCGTCGAGCGCGTCGTGCTCAGCTACGACGTACTGGACAACGCCGCCACCCTGCCGCCTCAGAAGCTCGGCACCGCCGGGGCGATCCACCTCGCGTCGGCGCTGGCAATCCGCCGGGACCTTGTGGCGTTCGTGGCCTATGACCAGGCGCTTCTCGACGCGGCCGCCGAGGCCGGCCTTCCCGTCGCCAGCCCGTCCTGACCTCCCCTTACGCCGGTCAGATCTCTTATGCCGGTCAGAAAGTCGGGGGCTCCGCGTAGGTGCCCCAGACCTCGCGGAGGGCACCGCAGATCTCGCCCAGCGTCGCCTCGGCGCGGACCGCGTCCAGCATCGGCGGCACCAGGTTCGTGTCCGGGGTCCGCGCCGCCGCCGCCATCGCGGACAAGGCTGACGACACGGCGGCGGAGTCACGGGAAACCCGTCGCGCCGACAGCACGGAAACCTGCTCCCGCTCGACCTCCGGGCTGATCCGCAGGATCTCGAGGGAGTCTTCGGGGTACACCGTATCCGTATGGGACGTCACGCCGACGACCTGCTTCTCGCCCTTTTCCACCTTCTGCTGGTACTCGAACGCCGCGTCCGCGATCTCGCCGACGAACCACCCGTTCTCGATGCCCCGCAAGATCCCGCCCGTCATCGAATCGCCGTCGGGCGACATCGAGCGGATCCGGGAGAAGATCTCCTCCGCCTCGGATTCGATCCGGGACGTCAGCGCCTCCACGTACCACGACCCGCCCAGCGGGTCGGCGACGTTCGCGACGCCGGTCTCCTCCGCCAGGACCTGCTGCGTCCGCAGCGCCGTCTCGGCCGCCGGCCCCGAAGGCAGCGCGAGCACCTCGTCCAGCGCGTTCGTGTGCAGCGAGTTCGTCCCGCCCAGCACGGCGGCGAGCGCCTCGACCGCCGTCCGCACCACGTTGTTCACGGGCTGCTGCGCGGTCAGGGACACGCCGGCGGTCTGCGTGTGGAACCGCAGCCACTGCGCCCGCGCCGTCCGCGCCCCGTACACGTCCCGCAGCCACCGCGCCCAGATCCGCCGCGCCGCACGGAACTTCGCGATCTCCTCGAAGAAGTCGATGTGCGCGTCGAAGAAGAACGACAGCCCGGGCGCGAACGAGTCCACGTCCAGCCCCCGGGACAATCCCAGTTCCACGTACGCGAACCCGTCGGCCAGCGTGAACGCGAGTTCCTGCGCCGCAGTCGAGCCGGCCTCGCGGATGTGATATCCCGACACCGACAGCGGCTTGTACTTCGGCACCGAAGACACGCAGAACTCCATCAGGTCCCCGATCAGCCGCAGGTGGGGCTCGGGGGCGAACAGCCACTCCTTCTGCGCGGTGTACTCCTTGAAGATGTCGGTCTGCAGGGTCCCGTCAAGATCTGAAATACGGACGCCTTGCCGCTCAGCGGCCACCAGGTACATGCAGAACACCGGCACCGCGGGCCCGCTGATCGTCATCGATGTCGTGATATCCCCCAGGGGAATCCCGGAGAACAACGCTTCGGCGTCGGCGGCCGAGTCGACCGCCACGCCGCAGTGCCCCACCTCCCCCGCCGAGCGCGGGTCGTCGGAGTCGCGCCCCATCAGCGTCGGCATGTCGAACGCGACCGACAGGCCGCCCCCGCCCGCCTCGATCAGCATCTTGTACCGCTCGTTGGTCTGCCGGACGTTGCCGAACCCGGAGAACTGCCTGATCGTCCACGGCTTTCCCCTGTACCCCGTCGGGTAGAGCCCGCGCGTGAACGGGAACTCGCCGGGCCACCCGATGCCGTCGGCCGGTTCGGAGCCGTCCGCCGGCCCGTACACGGGCTCCACCTCGAGACCGGACAGGGTCGTGAAGTCCGCGTCCCGCTTGGCGCTCTTGTCGTAGCTCTGCTGCCAGCGCTCCCGGCTCATCTTCCTACCTTCCCGTCGGCGGCAATTTAGTAGGACGTCCAACTAAATCGCCAGTCTAACCCCCGTCCATCCCGAACGACAGTGGCGCCTCCTCAGCGCTCGCGGAGACGGCCCAATGTCGTTAGGAAAATTTCCAACCAAATCGGGACGAGCAGCGTCTCAGGGGGCAGGCGGGGACATCCGGTCCCGCCGCGTTGCCTGAAGGTGTGGTAGCCATTTATGAGCATGCTGTTGGATGCGCCTCCATTGGATGACGTGGTAGGTATCGGCGGCGGGGGGTACAGGCTTCGGGAAGCACGCGAAGAGGGGGACCTGTTGAGCACGGGGACTGGCACGGGACCGATGGCCGCCCCTGTGTCCTCGACGGGGGCCCGACGCGCGCTCACGGAGCAATTGTTCGCCGCCAACTATCCGAAATTGGCGGGATGGGTGCGGCGGCTCGTCGACGACGACGACACCGCGCACGAAATCGCGTCCGAGGCCTTTGTCCGCCTTATGTCCCGTTTTAAGAACCCTAACAAGCTTGAAAACCCGCAGAGTTATCTGTACATGATCGCGACGAACCTGGTCCGGGACCACTGGCGCAAGATGGAGCGCGAACGGCGGGCGATGCGCAACGTTACCGCCGGCGCCAGCGCCGAGCCCGTCTCCGACCCCGCTCAGGACGTGGACGTCCGGTCACTGCTGGCGGGCCTGCCCGCCAGATTGCGAGACCCCTTCCTTCTTCACTATTACGCTGGTTTCGGACTGCGCGAGATATCGGTGCTGCTCAAGCGGCCGGAAGGCACGATCAAGGCCGATCTGCACCATGCCCGGGCGCGGCTGCGGGAGGCACTTGCGAACGGGGCGAGCGATGCCAGGTAACGACGAGCGCGACCCGCTTGAGCGCTGGCTAGACCAGCAGGTCAAGCCGCTGCCGCCGCCGTCAGGCACGTTCGAGATGATCAGTCGCCGGGCGCGGCGGCGGAAGGTGCGGAAACTGGCGGTCACCGTCGTATCCGCCGCGGCCGTGGCGGCGGCGGTGGTCATCGCCGTACCCGGCGTCGCCGTGCTGCACCTGGGCAACTCCGGGGAATCGGGTGACACCGTCGCCGCCGGCCGCTCGACGTCGGCCGTGGGCGGCGCGGGCGACGGCACACCAGGACTGAACGGCAGCGGCACCCGCGCGGCGACGCCTTCCCCGACCGCGGCCGCGCCCTCGGCCGGGACCGGCGGCGGGCCCGCCGCCGGGCCGGTGCCCCCCGACTTCGCTCCCGCGTCCGTGACGTTCGTATCGCCGACGCAGGCCTGGGTGATCGGGCAGGCGGGCACGCCAGGCACGTGCTACAACGGCACCATCTGCACGTCAGTCGCGTGGACTTCCGACGACGGCGCCACCTGGCACGGAGAGCCCGCACCCGTGACGGGCACGCCGAACGGACCGGACGGCGTGAGCGGGATACGGTTCCTTGACGGCGTGAACGGATGGGCGTTCGGGCCCGAGCTATGGGCCACGCACGACTCGGGCAGCACGTGGCAGCAGATCGACACCAACGGGCAGCGTGTCACCGACCTCGAAACGGCGGGCAGCCAGGCGTACGCGCTGTTCGCGCAGTGCTCGGGAACGTCGGGCTCCGGATTCGCGGCGGACTGCACGAGCTACACGCTCATGACCACCACGGCGACGAGCGACGACTGGGTGCCGGTCGGCGCCGCGACCAGCGGACTCACCAGGGACGGCGGGGCCGGGTCCGCGATGCTGGAACTCACGGGCACCGACGGATACCTGGTCGCTCCCGACGGGACCATCTATTCCGGCCCGCTGGGCGGAACGTGGAGCAAGGCGGGAACCGCGCCCTGCCAGCCGTCCTTCCCCCCGCAGGCGGACGGCCTGCCGGCGTCCGGAATGCTCGCGCTGGCGAGCGCGACCAACCTGGCGATCGCCTGCGACGGCGGATCTTCCGCGACGAGCCAGCCCGCGATCTACACCTCCGACGACAGCGGCGCTACCTGGACGCAGCAGCCGTCCGCTGCCTCCTCCGGCGTCTCCGTCCTCGAATCGTCCATGACCTCGCTGGCCGCCGCGCCGGACGGCGCCCTTGCGCTCTCCACTACCGGCGGCATTTACGTGCTCCCGGCCGGAGGCTCGCGGTGGCAGGCGGCCACGGCGGCCGGCACCGGTTCGCCGGCAGGCACCGGTTCGTCGGGCACCACTGGCTCGCCGGGCACTGGCTCGCCGGGCACTGGCTCGTCGGGCACTGGCTCGTCCGGGACGACGGCACCGTCTTCCCCGGCAGCCTCCGCCTCCGAGACGGCGTCGCCCGGCGGCACGTCTTCCAACGCCATGCCTTCCAACGGCACGCCTTCCAACGGGACGCCTTCCGACGGCACGGGCTCGTCGGCCGGCACCGGGTCCGGCGGGTCCGGGTCGACGGCGGCATCGGCCGACGGGACGGGATCCGGCTTGCCGGCAGGCGGCTTCAGCTACGTCGGCATGACGTCCGACACCCAGGGCGTGGCCCTCCCCGTCAACACGTCGCTCGACGAGATCTGGCTGACGACCGACAGCGGCCTCACCTGGACCCCCGTCCCGATCACCGGCTAACCCCCCGCCCTTCCCCGCCGCACCCGCCGACCGGTTTAAGTCGGCGGCGGGCGGGGACGCGGCTTCGTCTTCCAGGAAGTCGCCCGCCGTCACGCGCAAGCCGCGGAGCAATTGGAACAAGTCCGCCAATTCGGCATCCGAGTACGTCCCCATACCGAATTCGGCGGACATCAGGTCGCGGGTCGCCACACGCACCGCGTCCCGGCCGCGCTGAGTGATCTCCGCGAGGCGGCCGCGGCCGTCGTCCGGGTTGGGGCGGCGGACCACCATGCCCTGCGCCTCCAATCGGTCGATCGTGTTCGTCACGCTCGTCGGATGCACCATGAGCCGCTCGCCCATCACCCGCAGCGGCAGAGCGCCCGCCCGGCTGAACGACAGCAAGACGAGCGCCTCATACCGCGCGAACGTCAGCCCGTAAGGCCGCAGGATCGCGTCCAGTTCGCCTTGCAGGATCTGCTGGGCACGCATGATCGACGTCACCGCCGCCATCGCGGACGACGAACCGAACCGATGAGCCCAGATCCGCGCGGCCCGGTCGATGGGGTCAAAGGGCAGTTCAAGCTCTTTCCGCACATCGGACACACTACGGCCGAGAGGGTGAAAGGACGGAATCCGCGGGGACGTTAAGGGAAAGGTCTTCAAAAGCCAGCGCTGGCCAGCAGTTCGGCGGCGGCCTCGTGCGAGCCGAGCCTGCCGGACGCCACCCGGGCGGCGAGTTCGTCCGGAACGATGAGCCGGTCGCGGACCGCGCCGAAAGCGAGCGCCGTCACCTCGTCGCGCGCCCGTCCCAGCCTGCGGCGGTCGCGTTCGCCGCTCGCCGCCAGCCATTCCCAGTGCCGGTCAAGCTGGCCCATCAGGTCGTCAATGCCAGCGCCCGATATACCCACAGTCGTCACGATGGGCGGCTTCCATTCCGCGCTGGACAACGCGACCATGTTGCGCAGGTCGCGAACTGTGGCCTGCGTGTCCGGCCGGTCAGCCTTGTTGACGACGAGCACGTCGGCAATCTCTAGCACACCCGCCTTCGCCGCCTGAATCGAATCTCCCATACCCGGCACAATCAGGACAATTGTGCAGTCGGCTGCCGACGCGATTTCAACCTCGGCCTGCCCGACTCCGACCGTTTCGATGAGGATCACATCGAATCCGGCCGCCTCCAGCGCCCGCACGCCTTGCGGCGTCGCCGCCGCGAGCCCGCCAAGCTGCCCGCGGCTCGCCATTGACCTGATGAACACACCGGGGTCCGTGGCGTGCTCCTGCATCCGGACCCGGTCACCGAGCAGCGCGCCTCCGCTGAACGGCGACGACGGGTCGACCGCGAGCACCGCGACCTTCTGCCCCGCGCTCCGGAACGCCTTGACCAGCGCCCCGGTCACGGTGGATTTCCCGGCGCCCGGCGCACCGGTCAGGCCGATCACCCGCGCTCCGCCCGCCGACGGCGCGAGAGCCTTCATCACCGGACGAACCCTGGCATCTCCATTCTCGATCATCGAGATCACCCTGGCCAGCGCCCGCTGGTCGCCGGCCTGGAGGCGTTCGGCGAGTTCGTCGCTGCTGGCTTCGCCCGTGTTGCCCGGTTGGCCCGTGTTGCCCGGTTGGCCCGTGTTTCCCGGTAGGCCCGTGCCCGTCATCGGCTAGCGCGGGGCCCGCAGGAGGAGTGCGCTGCCCTGGCCACCGCCGCCGCACAGGGCCGCCGCGCCGAATCCCCCTCCTCGACGGCGCAGTTCACAGGCGAGCGTGAGCGCTATCCGCGCGCCCGAGGCGCCGAGCGGGTGACCTATGGCGATCGCGCCGCCGTTGACGTTGACCTTGTCCGCGGTCGCGCCGAGTTCGCGCATCGACGCGATGGCGACGGCGGCGAAAGCCTCGTTGATCTCGATCAGGTCGAGATCGCTCTCGGCGCGGCCTTCCTTGCGCAGGGCCTTCTTGATCGCGTTCGACGGCTGGAAGTGCAGCGAGTTGTCCGGCCCGGCGACCGTGGCGAAGGCGCCGACCCCGGCGATGATTTCCGCGTTGAGCTCGCGCGCCTTCGCGCGGGACGTCACCACGAGCGCCGCGGCGCCGTCGGAGATCTGCGACGCCGACCCGGCGGTGATGGTGCCGTCTTTGCCGAACGCCGCGGGGAGCTTGGCCAGCGCCTGCGCGGTGGTATCGGCGCGGATGCCCTCGTCGGCTTCGAAGGTCACCACGTCACGCTTGACCTTCACCTCCACGGGGACGATCTCCTCGGCGAGAATCCCGTCCTTCGTCGCCCGGGCGGCGCGCTGCTGGGACCGCGCGGCGAACTCGTCCTGCTCGGCGCGGCTGATGTCCAGCCTGGAGTTGTGCCGCTCGGTGGACTCGCCCATGGACAAGCCGTCGAACGCGTCGGTCAGGCCGTCCAGCGCCATCGAGTCGGCCAGCTCCGCGGGGCCGTATTTATACCCTTTCCGGGAATTCTTCAGGATATGGGGGGCATTGGTCATCGACTCCATGCCGCCCGCGACGATCACGTCGTACTCGCCGAGCCTGATCAGGTCGGCGGCCTGGGCGATCGCGTCGAGGCCCGAGAGGCAGACTTTGTTGATCGTGATCGACGGCGTGCTCATCGGGATGCCGGCCCTGACCGCGGCTTGTCTTGCCGTTATCTGGCCGGTGCCCGCCTGAAGGACATGGCCCATGATCACGTACTCGACCTGGTCCGGGCTGATGCCCGCCTTGCCAAGGGCCCCTGTGATCGCGAAGCCGCCTAGCTCGGTCGCCGAGAAACCGGAGAGCGACCCCAGGAGGCGGCCGATTCCGGTCCGTGCCCCGCCGATGATCACTGGATCGCGGTCGCCGTCTGTCATTGCCGGCCCTCCTGGAAACGTCCTTCTCCTTCCTGCAACGATACCCACTATGCTCATTCGGATCGATCACGTGGGGATCGCCTGCCGGTCGCTGGACACGGCGATCGAACGGTATGAAGGGGTGTTCGGGCTCACGGTGGCCAGCCGCGAGACCAACGAACAGCAGGGCGTGAAGGAAGCAATGCTTGTCGTGTCCGGCGTCCCTTACGCGTCCTATGTCCAGCTTCTCGAGCCGCTGTCGGCTGACACGCCGATCGGCCGTTTCCTGCAAAAGCGCGGCGAGGGCATTCACCACGTCGGCTACGCGGTGGCCTCTGTGACGGAGGCCCTGGAGAGCATCGGGGGGCGCGGCGTCCGACTGATCGATTCCCGGCCACGGCACGGCTCGATGGGCGCGTCGATCGCCTTCCTTCACCCTGGGGATCTCGGTGGGGTTCTGACGGAGCTTGTGCAGCCGGCTGCCTCTGCGTGAAACGTAACCTAAGCGCAGTATGGGCAGGGGCATATGAGCCTCGTTGGGCGTTTAGACTTCGCATCTGGGTAGTCAGCCAAAAGACCAGGAAGCGGCCACAGACCCTGCGGAGGCGGAGTAGTGTGCCAGTCACCGGGCGAGATCATCGCCGGAGTCCGCAATACGGCGCCGCAGTCCTCCGGGATCACACTCGGGGGGCTTGACGAGGGGTGGTGTGGTTTTTCTGCGATCACCGACGTTGATCCGGCCGCTGACCCCGCTTGCCCTCCCCCCGTCTAGCCAGGATTAGGCCACAAATGCAATCGGACATCGACGCTCAACTGACTAGTTTCTTCGAAGAGACCCCGCCGCGTGACTTCGCCAAGGTGATGCGTGGCTATGACCCGCACCAGGTTGACGAGCACATCCGTCAACTCGCCAACGAAGTGCGCCGCTACCAGGAAGACGCGGTAGCCGCGCGGCGTGAGCTCACGGATGCCCAGCGGCAGATCCAGGAGCAGGAACGGCCGACGTATTCGGGCCTCGGCGCACGGATCGAGCAGTTGCTGCGCCTCGCCGAAGAGCAGGCCACCGAGCTGGTCCAGGCCGCCCGGTCAGAGGCTAACGAGATCAAGGCCGCCGCCAAGGTTGACACCGCCGAGATGCGCGCCGGCGCCGAGAACGAGGCGGCCGAACTGCGCGCCAACGCCAAGCGCGAGGCGGACGACACGCGCAGCGCGGCCGAGCGTGAGGCGGACTCCATCCGCACGGCGTCCCGCCGGGAGGCCGACGAGCTGACGTCGACGACCGAGCGCGAGGTGGCCAAGCTGCGCGCCACCGCCGACCACGAGATCGCCGAGAAGAGCGCCGCGGTCGAGCGGGACCTGGCCAAGCTGACGACCACGACCGAGCGCGAGGTGGCGCAGCTCAAGGCTTCGGCCAAGCGGGAGCGGGACGAGATCCTCACCACCTCCAAGAAGCAGGCCGACGAGATGCGGTCGCAGGCGCAGCGGATCCTCGAGGAGAGCGAGGCGCAGCGGGCACAGGCCGAGGCCGAGTTCGAGATCGCGATCGCCGCGCGGCGCGAGGAGGCCGAGCGCCAGGAGGCCGAGCGGCTCACCGCCGCTCAGTCCGCCACGCAGAAGCTGGTTTCCGAGGCCGAGCAGCGGGCGTCGACCGCTGAGCAGCGTGCCGCCAAGGCTTCGGCCCAGGCGGACCAGACGCGGCGTGACGCCGACCAGCATGCCCGGCAACTGGTCAGCAACGCGAAGAAGAACTCCGAGCAGATCGTGTCGCAGGCGAAGACCCAGGCCGAGCAGCTGCTCAACGACGCCAAGAGCGAGGCGGAGCGCCGCCGCGTCACCGCGCAGCGCGAGGTCGATGAGCTCACCCGGCAAAAGGACAACATCTCCACTCACCTGGCCCAGGTCCGCCAGCTCCTGGGCGGCCAGTTCGGCGGCGGCATCCCCGGCATGGAGCCTCCCGTGCAGGCGGCCCCGGCGAAGCAGGCCCTGCCGGAATCCTCGATCCCGGCTCCGGCGATCGGCAGCCCTTCGGGGAACGGCTCTGCCGCTTCCTCGGGCCCCCGCCCGGCGGCGAACGGCAGCGCCCCGGCCTCGTCGGGCGGTACACCTACCACCGCCGCCCAGCGCACCGCGGCCACTGCCCAGCCGGCCACGGCCGGTGCGGCCGGATCGGAGAAGAAGAAGAGCGACGAAGACTGGTGGACCGAATAAGCTAGCGCACCCGGGGCTCCGCACCCAGGCTCTCAGCGAGCTCGACTGCGCTTTCGAACACACTATAGCGTGTTCGATTGCGCATTCGAGCTCGCTCGCTTAACGGCTCGATCGCGCAATCGAGCGCGCTAGGGCAACACCGATTGCGCAATTGAGCGCGTTTCCGCGTTTCCGCGTTTCCGCGTTTCCGCGAGCTCAGTCTTCCCATTCGGTGGGCAGTGAGGCTCCGCGCAGCGCGTCCGGATTGACGGCCCGGACAGTCTCGTTGAGCACGATGCGGACGTAGTTCTCCCCCACCCACAGGTGCTTGGCACCATCGACGCCGATCACGTCGGCCTTCGGGACCCGGGTGAACCGCTGACGCGCCTGTTCGGGGCGAAGGTAGTCGTCGAGTTCGGGGACGAGAGCGGTGAGGGGCTTGCCGGACCCGGCCCAGTGGTCCAGGTCGCCGTCGGTAGCCCGGCGCAGCGGCGGGGAGAGCAGGATGCCGCCCTCAACCTGCGGCAGGACGCCCCACTTGAGCGTCAATTCGGTGCCGAACGACCAGCCGAGCAGCCACAAGTTCGGCAGACCGCTCTCCTGAGCGAAGTCGACCGCGGCCTCGACATCGAGCCTCTCGCTGACTCCGCCGCCGAACTCGCCCTCGCTCGTTCCCCGTTCGGACGTCGTGCCGCGCGTGTTGAACCGGAGGACCGCGATGTCGGCGAGCGCGGGCAGGCGGTAGGACGCCTTGCGCAGCACGTGGCTGTCCATCATGCCCCCCTGCGTGGGCAGAGGATGCAGGCAGATCAGCGTGGCTGCGGGGTCACGTCCCGCTGGCAGCGCCAGTTCGCCGACGAGGCTCAGCCCGTCCGCCGTCCGGATCGTGATGTCGTCGCGCCGCGCGGGCAGGATCGTCGCTGCCCTGATCGTCTCTGCCACTGCTCCCTCTCGATGTCATTCAGCGTCGGCGCTGCAAACGGCGCCGCCAGCACACGGTGTGCCAGTGCCGCCGATCGTCCGCGCCCGCATGGGTAGGCCACACCACCACGTGCGCCGTACCCATATAAATCTCCTGGTCACAGCCGGGGCACCGATAGGATTTCGTGGCTGCCGCGCCCGGCATCGGCCGCACCACCCAGTCGCCATCCGGCCACTCTTCGTACCGTTCCGGGCCCAGCGGCGCCGATGGCGCCGCGGAACGCGGCCGGCGGACTTTACGGGGGCTCACACCCGTCAAGGTTATCGGCGCCAAGGAGGTTACCGCTCCGCGCGGTTAGGGACGCCGTCGCCGCTCGTTAGCACTACAGTGACGTTTCGTGCGGCTCGTTATCGCGCGGTGCAGCGTCGACTACGACGGCAGGCTGACCGCCCATCTCCCCTCTGCCCTCCGCCTGCTGATCGTCAAGGCCGACGGCTCCGTTCTCGTCCACTCCGACGGCGGCTCGTACAAGCCGCTGAACTGGATGTCACCGCCGTGCAAGCTCACCGAGAAGCCGGACAAGTGGACGGTCACCAACAAGGCGGGGGAGACGCTGACGATCAACATCGAGGAGACGGTGTCCGACCTGTCCGCCGACCTCGGCATTGACCCCGGCCTGAAGAAGGACGGCGTCGAGGCGCACCTGCAGGAACTGCTCGCCGAGCAGTTGCACATCCTCGGCGACGGATACCGCCTGATTCGCCGCGAGTACCCTACGCCCATCGGCCCGGTCGACATCATGTGCCGCGACACCGACGGTGAGCACGTCGCCGTGGAGATCAAACGGCGCGGGGAAATCGACGGCGTCGAGCAGTTGACTCGTTACCTGGACCTGCTCAACCGGGATCCACTGCTCGCGCCGGTACACGGCGTGTTCGCCGCCCAGGAGATCAAACCGCAGGCCCGGGTCCTGGCGACCGACCGGGGCATCCGCTGCGTCGTGCTCGACTACGCGTCGATGCGCGGCATCGAACCGGAGAACACCCTGTTCTGAAGCGCATCTGAGCCCGTTACCGAGCCTGCTCGAACGCGCATTCGTACCCGTTATCGCCTGCTCGAATGCGCATTTGAGCACGTGAAAAGGCTAGGCCTTCTGGTAAGCGGCACGCGGTGGTTTACTTTGCTTCATGGCAGGTCATGTGATTGCGTCCCCGGTCCCCGCCTGGGGCACGACTGGCGAGACATTCCAGGTGCGCAGCCCGGCGAACGGCGAGGTGCTGGCCACCTACCCCGTGTGCGGGGAACGCGAGGTCGCCGCCGCGGTCGAGCGCGCGCGAGACGCCGCCGCCTGGTGGGCGGGCCTGCCATGGCAGGAGCGGCGTCTGCGCCTGCTGGCCTGGAAGTCGCATATCTCCCGGTACATGATGCGACTGGCCACCATCGTGCACGACGAGACCGGCAAGCCGGTCGCCGACGCCACCCTGGAGATCGTCAACACGATCTTCCACCTGGACTGGGCGGCGAAGAACGCGCACGCCGTGCTGAAACCGACGCGGGTGCCTAGCGGCCTGGCCATGATCAACCAGGCCGCATCCGTCGAGTACCACCCGCTAGGCGTGGTCGGCGTCATCGGGCCGTGGAACTATCCCGTATTCACGCCGATGGGGTCGATCGGGTACGCGCTCGCGGCCGGGAACGCCGTGGTGTTCAAGCCCAGCGAACTGACGGCGGGCACGGGCGTGTGGCTCGCGGAGTCGTTCACCGAGGTCCTGCGGGAGGTGTTCGGCGACGATCGGTCCGTGCTGCAGGTGGTCACCGGCCTCGGCGCGACCGGCGGGGCGCTCGCCAAGTCCGGGGTGGACAAGATCGCGTTCACCGGGTCCCCCGTGACCGCCCGCAAGGTGATGGCCGCGGCGGCAGAGAACCTCACCCCCGTCCTCGCCGAATGCGGCGGCAAGGACGCCCTGATCGTCGCCGCCGATGCCGATCTCGACGCGGCGGCCGACGCGGCAGCCTGGGGCGCGATGTCGAATGCCGGGCAGACGTGCGTGGGTGTCGAGCGTGTCTACGTCGTAGATTCAGTGTACAAAACATTCCTCGAAAAACTGAACGACAAGGTTGGCGCGCTCCGCCCCGGCGACGACGAGAATGCTTCCTACGGCCCGATGACGCTTCCCGGCCAGATCGGGATCGTGGACCGGCACCTTCGCGACGCCATATCCCGTGGCGGCCGCGCCGCGTGCGGCGGCCTGGATTCCGTGCGGGAGCCCTACATTCAGCCCGTCGTGCTGACCGACGTGCCTGAGGACGCGGCGGCGGTGCGGGAAGAGACCTTCGGCCCGATGGTGACGGTCACCCGCGTGGCGTCGCTGGACGAAGCTGTGCGGCTGGCCAACGCGTCGCCGTACGCTCTCGGCTCGTCCGTCTTCACGAAGAGCCGGCGAGCGGGGATGGCCGCGGCGCGGGCGCTGCGCGCCGGCATGACCTCGGTCAACGCGGTGATCGCGTTCGCGGCGGTGCCCGCGCTGCCCTTCGGCGGCAGCGGGGAGTCGGGGTTCGGGCGCATTCACGGGGCCGACGGGCTGCGCGAGTTCTCCCGCCCGAAGGCGATCACCCGGCAGCGCATGAAGCCGCTCGTGCGCACGACCACGTTCACGCGCCGCCAGGCCGACATGGACCGGATCGTCGGGCTCGTCAGCCTGCTGCACGGCAGGCTGTACAAGCCCTCAGGCCGGCGTTAGCGCGGACGCGACCGGCTCCGACGATCACGTAATCGAACGCGCCACCACGGTCCATTCCGCAGACTTTACCGGGCAAATTACCGCACGCTAAGTAGGCGGCCGACATCAAGTCGTCCGGGGTCCGGCAAGCCCCCGAGAACCGCCGGACCCCGGAGCCCTCTCCCCCAAAGGTCAATTACTTTAAGTAGCTAAATGATGCCACACTGGGCCACGAAAGAGAATAGGTCCAGGTAGAAAGATTGATCGTGTCTTGTTACGATCACGTCCTGTAATCATACCCTGTTCGCGATAGTGTGAGCGCATGGCCAATGAACGACGCGACAATCCGGTCGTGCTATCCCGTATCTACACGCGCACCGGTGACGACGGCACTACCGCCCTCTCCGACGGGACTCGCGTCGGCAAGAGCGACAGCCGCCTGTCGGCCTACGCCGACACGGACGAGGCGAACTGCGCGATCGGCACAGCGGTGACGTTCGGCCAGTTGCCCGCCGACGTCAGCCAACTCCTTGGCCGAATCCAGAACGAACTCTTCGACGTCGGCGCCGACCTCGCCCACCCGATCACTCCCGAGCCGCCGAAGTACCCGCCGATCCGCGTCGACGACAGCTACATCACGGCGCTCGAGGAAGCCTGCGACAAGTACAACGCGGACCTGCCGACGCTACGGAGCTTCATCCTGCCCGGCGGCACGCCGGGGGCCGCCCTGCTGCACACGGCCCGCGCGGTCACCCGGCGCGCGGAGCGCAGCGCGTGGGCCGCGGTGCGAGAGCACGGCGACAACGTGAGCAGCTACCCGGCGAGATACCTCAATAGGCTCTCTGACCTGCTGTTCATCCTGTCCCGGGTCGCCAACACCGACCACGGCGATGTCCTGTGGCACCCGGGTGGCGACCGATAAGCGCGACGCGCCCCGGACGTTCAGGCTATGTCCTGGAGGTGGGAGCCGGGAGGAGACGCCTCCAGCCACGCCAGGAAGCCGGTGAGCGCCGACTCCGACATGGCCAGTTCGACGTGGGAAGGCGGGTCGGCACCCAGTTCGACGATCACGCGGGACGCCCCGAGCACGTGCGCTTCGGAAGGCTCTGGCTCCCTGCGGGAGACGACCTGGAGCGACCGCCGCGGAAGCGACGTCGCGGGGCGCAGAAGCAGGCCGAGCGCCCGGTACCAGTGCAGTTCGTCGCGCTGGTAGGAGGCGAGGCCCAGGTGCCACCTGCCACCTGGGCGCCGCAGTCCGCACTCGACGGTGCCGCCGCCGCGTTCCAGCAGGAAGCGGCGCGCGGCAAGGGCGGCGACGGCGAGGGCGACGAGCACCAGGACGGCGACGAGAACCCAGATCAAGTCCGTCAGTGCTCCGCCCACCGCCGCTCCTGCCTGCCGCCCGCGCCTGCCTGAACCGGACTCAGGCCTGATCGCCCGCGGCCCGCAGGCGGGCCCGGGCGTACCTGACTTCGGGAGACTCCTCGGCCGCCGCGCCGGAACCCGCCGCCGCCGAAGCCGCCTCCAGGTCGGCCCGGGCGTCGCTGACGTCCACGTCGCCGGCCAGTTCGCCGGCGGACGCCAGCACCGCCAAGCGGTTGCCGTTCACCGACAGGAACCCGTCGCGGACGGCGATCCGGACGACGTCCCCGGGGTTGTCGTCCCCGGGGACCTCACGCACGCGGACCACGGATCCCGGCGACAGGATGCCGAACACGGGTGCGTGCCCGGTCTGGACGCCGATGTCACCATCGATCGTCTTCGCGATCACTAGTCCTGCCTCGCCGGACCACAACGAGCGGTCCGGCATCAGGACCTCGACGTGCAGCGTCACTAGTGCTCCAGTTCCTTGGCCTTCTTCTCCACGTCCTCGATGCCGCCGCACATGAAGAACGCCTGCTCGGGGACGTGGTCGTACTTGCCTTCCGTGATCGCCTTGAAGGACGAGATGGTCTCGTCCAGCGTGACGAACACTCCCGGCTGGCCGGTGAACTGCTCCGCGACGTACATCGGGTGCGACAGGAACCGCTCGATGCGGCGTGCGCGCTGCACCGTGATCTGGTCGTCCTGGGACAGCTCGTCGATACCGAGGATGGCGATGATGTCCTGCAGTTCCTTGTACCGCTGCAGGATCTGCTGCACGGTCCGGGCCACATCGTAGTGCTCCTGGCCGATGTAGCGCGGGTCCATGATCCGAGAGGTGGAGTCCAGCGGGTCCACGGCCGGGTAGATGCCCTTCTCCGTGATCGCGCGGGACAGCGTGGTCGTGGCGTCCAGGTGCGCGAACACCGTGTGCGGTGCCGGGTCGGTGATGTCGTCCGCGGGGACGTAGATCGCCTGCATGGACGTGATCGAGTGACCGCGGGTGGAGGTGATCCGCTCCTGGAGCTGACCCATCTCGTCAGCCAGGGTCGGCTGGTAACCCACCGCGGACGGCATGCGGCCGAGCAGCGTGGACACCTCGGAACCGGCCTGCGTGAACCGGAAGATGTTGTCGATGAACAGCAGCACGTCCTGCTTCTGTACATCGCGGAAGTACTCCGCCATTGTCAGGGCCGACAGGGCGACCCGCAGCCGGGTGCCCGGCGGCTCGTCCATCTGGCCGAACACGAGCGCGGTGTCCTCGATGACGCCCGACTCGGACATCTCGAGGAAGAGGTCGTTGCCCTCACGGGTACGCTCCCCCACGCCGGCGAAGCACGAGACACCACCGAAGTTCTTGGCGACCCGGCGGATCATCTCCTGGATGAGCACCGTCTTGCCCACGCCCGCGCCGCCGAAGAGGCCGATCTTCCCGCCTCGCACGTACGGCGTGAGCAGGTCGATGACCTTGATGCCGGTGACGAACATCTCGGTCTTGGACTCGAGCTGGTCCAGGGGCGGGGCCGACCGGTGGATCGGCCACCTCTCGGTTACCTGAAGGGAGGACGCCGGGACGTCCAGCGGCTGGCCGAGGGCGTTGAACACGTGGCCCTTGGTCACGTCGCCGACGGGCACCGAGATCGGGGCGCCGGTGTTGGTCACCTCGGCGCCGCGGGTCAGGCCATCGGTCGGCTGCATCGAGATGGCGCGGACCATGTTGTCGCCGATGTGCTGCTCGACCTCAAGGGTCAAGGTGCGCTTGACCCCGGCTTCGCCCTCTCCGAAATCGACGTTCACGTGCAGCGCGAAGTAGATCTCCGGTAGCTGCTCCGCGGGAAACTCCACGTCGACCACCGGGCCGATGACCCGGGCGACGCGGCCGGTACCGATGACGGTAGCCTCGTTTTCTACGGTCGCGGTCATGGTGGTATTACTCTCTCCCTGCGTTCGCCTCAGCGAGCGCGTTGGCCCCGCCGACGATTTCGCTGATTTCCTGGGTGATCTCGGCCTGCCGGGCGTTGTTCGCCTGCCGGGTGAGCCGGTCTATTAGATCGTTGGCGTTGTCCGTGGCCGCCTTCATGGCGCGCCGACGGGCCGCGAGCTCGGAGGCTGCCGACTCCAGCATGGCATAGTAGATGCGGCTGGCCACGTACTGGGGCAGCAACGCGTCGAGCACGTCCTCCGTGGAGGGCTCGAACTCGTAGGCGGGCAGCGCGCCGCCGGGACGCTCGCCTTCCTTCTCCTCGATCTCCAGCGGGAGCAGGCGCCGTACCGCGGGTCGCTGCGTCAGCATCGAGACGAACTCGGTGGAGACGAGGTAGATCTCGTCCACCGTCTTGCTCTCAGTGAAGGCGTCGAGCAGTGTCAGGGCGATTTTCTCCGCGTCCGCGTAGGTGGGCTGGGCGGAGAATCCCGCCCACTCCCCGACTAGGGGGATGTCGCGGAACCGGTGCCACGCGATGCCCTTGCGCCCGGCCACGTACGTGTGCGACCGGACGCCGTTCTCGTCGTTACGCTGCCGCAGCCGGCTGGCCTCGCGGAGCACGTTAGCGTTGAACGCGCCGCAGAAGCCGCCGTCGCTGGTCAGGATGAGCACGGCCGCGTTCGCATAGGACGCCGGCTCGGAGATCATCGGATGGGTGATGGAGGTGGAGCGGCTTACGACCGCTTCCACCGCCGTGAGGAGCTCGCGCGCGTACGGCTCAGCGGCGCGCGTCCGCTGCTGCGCCCTGATGATCCGCGACGACGCGATCAGCTCCTGGGCGCGGGTGATCTTGGCGATGGACTTGACCGCCCTGATCCGCGCCCGGACCGCGCGAAGCTGTGCTCCCATGGGCTTACTCGCCGTCCGCCGGAGCCGGCGCTGACCCGTACTTCGGAACCGCGTCCCGGCTGGTCTCGCCCTCACCGATGGCGTCGACCGGCTCCTCGTCGCTGACCAGCAGATTGCCGCCGGTGACCTCGAAGCCGCGACGGAAGCGGTCGATCGCGTCCTTGAGCGACGTGATGTCGTCGTCGGTCAGCCGCTTGGTCTCGCGGATCGCGCCGAGCAGGCCCGCGTGCTCGCGGCGGAGGAAGTCGAGGAACTCCGACTCGAACCGCCGGATGTCCTCCACCGGGACGTCGTCGACCTGGCCGGTGGTGCCCGCCCAGATCGAGACAACCTCTTCCTCGACGGGGAACGGGGAGTACTGCGGCTGCTTGAGCAGTTCGACGATCCGGGTACCGCGCTCAAGCTGGGCGCGGGACACCGCGTCGAGGTCGGACGCGAAGGCGGCGAACGCCTCCAGGTCACGGAACTGCGACAGCGACAGCTTGAGCTGACCGGCGACCGACTTCATGGCCTTGATCTGTGCGGCGCCGCCGACCCGGGAGACCGACAGGCCGACGTTGATGGCCGGGCGGACACCGGAGTTGAACAGGTCCGTCTCGAGGAAGATCTGGCCGTCGGTGATCGAGATGACGTTGGTCGGGATGTAGGCCGAGATGTCGTTGGCCTTCGTCTCGACGATCGGCAGGCCGGTCATCGAGCCGCCGCCCATCTCATCCGACAGCTTCGCGCAACGCTCGAGCAGGCGCGAGTGCAGGTAGAAGACGTCGCCCGGGTACGCCTCGCGGCCCGGCGGGCGGCGCAGCAGGAGGGAGATGGCGCGGTAGGACTCGGCCTGCTTGGACAGGTCGTCGAAGACGATCAGCACGTGCTTGCCGGCGTACATCCAGTGCTGGCCGATCGCGGAACCGGTGTACGGCGCGATGTACTTGTAGCCGGACGGGTCGGACGCGGGGGCCGCCACGATCGTGGTGTACTCCAGCGCGCCGGCCTCTTCGAGGGACTGCTTGACCGCCGCGATCGTCGAGCCCTTCTGGCCGACCGCCACGTAGATGCAGCGCACCTGCTTTGCCGGGTCACCAGAGGCCCAGTTGTCCTTCTGGTTGATGATCGCGTCGATCGCGATCGCGGTCTTGCCGGTCTGCCGGTCACCGATGATCAGCTGGCGCTGGCCACGGCCGATCGCCGTCATCGCGTCGATGGCCTTGATGCCCGTCTGCAGCGGCTCGCTCACCGGCTGCCGCTGGACAACACTCGGCGCCTGCAGTTCCAGGGCGCGTTGCACGGTGTCCTCGACCGGGCCGAGCCCGTCGAGCGGCTCGCCGAGCGGCCCGACCACGCGGCCAAGGAAGTTGTCGCCCACCGGGACCGACAGGACCTCGCCGGTGCGGCGCACCCGCTGGCCTTCCTCGATCTCGTTGAACTCACCGAGGATAACCACGCCGATCTCGCGCACTTCGAGGTTCAGCGCGATGCCGCGGACCCCGTTCTCGAACTCAAGAAGCTCGTTAGCCATTGCCGAGGGCAGTCCCTCGACCCGGGCAATGCCGTCGCCGCATTCGACGACCGTGCCGACCTCTTCGCGCGCGACGCCCTCGGGTTCGTAGTCGCGCACGAACCCCGCCAGCGCGTCGCGGATCTCATCCGGCCGGATTGTCAGCTCCGCCATCTTCCCCATTCCGTTCGTCGTTCATTAGGTCACTGCATGTCCCGCGGGCCCGATACTCATTGCCTATTCAGTTCGGGCCCGCGGCCTGGGGTACGGGGGCGTTTTCCCCCGGACGAATCCGCTCAGCCCGCGAGCTTGCGCCGGACCTCGGACAGCCGCGTGGACGCGGTCCCGTCTATCAGTTCATCCCCGATCTGCACCGACATGCCGCCCACGACCGAAGGGTCGTACACGACGTTGAGGTGCACGCCCTGGCCGTAAGCGCGCGTCAGTGCGGTCACGAGCCGCTGCCGCTGCTGCGCGGTCAGCTCCGTGGCGACGCGCACCACCGCGATGAGCTGCTGCCGGCGCTGGGCGGCGATGCCGGCCGCCAGGTCGAGCGCGGCCTGCGGCGAGCGCCCGCGCGTGTGCGTGAGCAGCTGCGTGATCAAGGCCAGCGACGGCGCGCTGACCTTGCTGCTCAGCAGGTTCGTCAGCAGCGACTGCTTGGCCGGCGTGTCCGCCGGCCCGGTCAGCGCCTCGCGCAGGCCCGGCTGGCCGGCCACGACGCGCGCGAACCGGAACAAGTCGTCTTCGAGGTCGTCGAGCGACCCGCCGAACTGCGCGGCGATCGCGAGCGATTCGATGGCGAGCTGCTCGATGGCGTCGGCGAGTTCACCCGCCGAGGCCCACTTCGCCGCCACCGCCTCCGCGGCCAGATCCTCGGCTGTCGCCGAGACCTTGCCGTGCAGCAGCCTCCGCACGACCGCTGCCTTCTCGGCGCCCGGCTTGCTCGTGTCGGAGAGGGCGCGGCGCAGGCCGTGCTCGCTGTCGAGCAGGCGGGTGACCGCGAACAGCTCATCACCGGTCTGCTGGGCCACCGTGACATCTGTCACGGTGGCGGCGGTCCGCTCCCGCAGTTCGGCGTACGAGGCCCTGCTGGCGCCGCGCATTACTGCCCGGCTCCCGACAGCCCTGCCCCGGACGGCGTGCCTGCCCCGGTGCGGCCCTCGAGTTCGCTGAGGAACCGCTCGACCGTCCGGCCCTGCCGGGCGGGCTCCTCAAGCGACTCGCCGACGATCCGGCTCGCCAGGTCGATGGCCAGCGTCCCGACCTCGGCGCGCAGCGATTGCAGCGCGGCCTGGCGCTCCGCCTCGATCTGGGCCTGAGCGGCCTCGGTGATGCGGCGTGCCTCGGCCGCCGCGCGCTCGCGCATCTCGGCGATGATCGCGGCTCCCTGCTCGGTGGCCTCGGCACGGAGCCTGGCCGCCTCGTGCCGGGCATCGTCAAGCTGTGCCCTGTACTGCTCGAGGACGCGCTGGGCCTCCGCCTGCGCCTCGTCTGCCCGGTTGATGCCGCCCTCGATCGCGTCCTCGCGCTCCGCCAGGAGCTTGGTGATGCGCGGCAGGAGCAGCTTGCCGAGGACGCCGAAGACGACTACGAAGCAGACCAGCCCCAGAACCAGCTCGGCCGCGGTCGGGAGGATCGGACTCGTCGTCGTCGCTTCAGCTAGGGTCATGGTCCCTACCCTTTCCTAGGCGAACTCGATCAGGTGAAGATGAACGGCGCGATGAAGCCGATGAGGGCGAGGGCCTCGGTCAGCGCGAATCCGATCCACATGTACTGCTGGATGCGGCCGCTGGCCTCGGGCTGACGGGCCATCGCCTCGATCGCGTGGCCGAAGACCAGGCCGATGCCGATGCCCGGGCCGATGGCCGCGAGACCGTACGCGATTGCACCGAGATGCGAGATGTCGATGGTCTGGGTGGCGGCGGCAGCGAGAGTGGTGCCTGCTGCGAGGACGGACATGTGCTTCTTTCCTTTACGGTCGGTCCGACGGTACAGGTGATCCCGCCGGGCTGGCTGACTGTTGGAACTTGTTGGCTTCGCTAAGCCGTGCTTACCGCGAAGCCGGGTCATTCTGGAGGCTCAGTGCTCCTCGGTCCTGGTGCTCCTCAGTGCTGGTACTCCATTGAGTCCGCGAGGTACCCGGAAACCAGGGTGACGAAGATGAACGCCTGCAGGATGTCGACGAGGAGCTCAAGCAGGAAGACGAAGAACACCATGAAGAGCGAGCCGGCGGCGTACAGCAAACCGATGGACGCGCTCGCCAGGTACCAGGTCGCCACCATGAAGATCGACAGCAGCAGGTGCCCCGCGAACATGTTCGCGAACAGCCGGATGGCCAGGGTGAACGGCTGGATGACGACGTACTTGAGGATCTCGATCGGGATCAGCAGCGGCAGGATGAAAATCGGGGCCTCTGGGATCCAGGACTTGAAGTAGCCGGTGAAGCCCTTGGTCTTGAAGCCCTGATACCAGTACAGGATGTACATGATCGCCACTAGCGGGATCACGAAGCCGATCCGCGACATCACCGGGAACTGGATGACCGGGACCAGTTCCATCAGGTTCGCCACCACGATGTAGAAGAAGAGCGAGGAGATGAACGGGAGGAACTTGTCGCCCTTCTTGCCAAGCTGCGGCCGCATGATCTGGTCCCGCACGAACAGGATGGCGAGTTCGCCCAGGCTCTGCGTCCTGCCGGGAACCAGCTTCGGCTTGGCGAAAGCGGCCCAGAAGAACACGACCACGATGATCACGCAGAGGATCGCGACCAGTTCAGGCTTCGTGACGTGCCACGAGCCAATCGTGAACAATGTCTGGAAGTTAAAGTCCTGCAGTCCGGGCGCGGGAAACCCGCATCCGCTGTAAAGGTGGCAGCCTCCCGCGGCGGCCGCTACTTCACCGGTCACCGGCAAATCTCCTCATTTGTCGTTGCTCCTGTCCACGCACAATGCCGCCGATCATCGCCGGCCGCCGCGTCATTAGCCGCCTGGTCACGCCCCCCTGGTCACCGGCCGCCCTGGTCACCGGCCGCCCGGCCGCTGGTAGCCTGATCACCGGCTGCCCTTGATGCCGTAGCGGTAGACAACCCAGCCGAGCGACAGCGCGAGCCCGCACACAGCTCCGATCGGGAAAAGCATCCCTATGTGCACAGCCCGCCCGATCAGCCAGCCGATGCCGCCATAGACGAGCATCCCGGCGATCACGTAGCTGAAAACCTCGTAGCCCGCGGCCTTCGTGAGGGCGGCGTCTTTCCCTTCGTCCCCGATGCGTCCGGCTCGCGCACCCTGGCTCCAGGTGAGCTGGGTCCACGAGCGTCGCGGACGCTTCGTGTCTACAGTGCTCACCGCGAGCCGCCGTCCGGATCGACGTACAGCACCTTGAGCTTGACCGTGTTGACGACCTGCGCGCCGCACCAGACGAGAATGCACACCAGCGCCGTGAAGCCGAGCATCTTCCCGTTGAACGCGGTCGACTTGCCCAGCATGACGAGCACGACCATGAACGCGATGATCTTGACGATGTAGGTACCCACGGCGGTTGCCATCATCGCCTGCGGGCTGATCCTGGCGGCCTTGCCCACGGCGACGACGCTGATCCCGAAGAACACCGTGACGACGCCCGCGCCGATGAGCGCCCCGTAGACGCCCTTAGCACCGCCGAGCGCGGCGCAGATCCCGATCATCGCGACGGCCGCAACCGCGGTTATCGCGGCCGAGCGCCGGACGATGCGGGCATATGCTGCCATCATCTTCCCGCTCCTGAAAGATCGGTGAGTTCAATGCTCACGTGGGTAAGTCCCAGCGGAGCTGCCCACAACGAGGCACGAATGAACGTCTTACCACGTCGCAGGACCCGTTGTCCGGGTTGGTCCACGAAAGGTATCACGTGACTCTCGCTCATCTTCGGGGGAGGGTGCTTGTGAAGCGTATCACAAACTTCTTGACCCTGTCTTTACCTTGAACTGACTTTACATGACCAAGGCAAGGGACAGCGTCGGTGGGAGGCCTCTCACCAGGGACTACGGGAATGGCCGGCATTAAGAAATCTCGAGAATTTCTTTACCTAAACTAACGAACTAGGCACCAGCACCGCGACGGACAGCCCGCCGGCCGGGAAGCGCGGAACGATCCGTGGCCCCTGCCCCGGATGCCCCGTTCTGTCCCCCGGGGCCGACGGGCAAGGTGGTGTCCGGCGGCTCGCCCGAGGACACTGTGGCGGGAATCACTGCGTGCGGCTTGCCGTTCCGCTTCCACGGCTGAAGCCGCGGCATGGTCGCGACAAGCAGCGCGACCACCATGAACACGGTGACCAAGGCCAGCCAGACGAGGCTGATCCGGAGCTGGGACAGCCCGACCAGGCCGCCGGCGAACAGCGCCGTCCACAGGTACATGAGCAGGACGGTCTGCCGGTGCGAGTGCCCCATGTTCTGCAGCCGGTGGTGCAGGTGCTTGCGGTCGGCGGCGAACGGCGACTTGCCCGCCGCCATCCGGCGAATCACGGCCATCAGCAGGTCGAGATAGGGAATGAGCCAGATCGCGAGCGGAAGGATCAGCGGCAGGAACAGCGGATACCGGTTGTTCGGGTGCAGCGCGGAGTTGTTGTACGTAGTCAGGATGTTCTGGTCGAGCGACGCGATCGACTGGATCGGCCCGTAGGCGAGCATCATGCCGAGCAGCATCGACCCGGTGTCGCCCATGAAGATCCGCGCCGGATGGAAATTGTGGGGCAGGAACCCGATGCACATGCCCGCCAGCACGGCCGACGTGACGGCCGGGATCGACTGCTCCGGGATGCCGACCGAACTGGTCAGCGTGTAGGAGTAGAAGAGATACGCCAGAGCGCCGATGGCGACGACCCCCGCCGCGAGGCCGTCGAGCCCGTCGATGAAGTTCACCGCGTTGATCGTGATGACGACAAGGAGGATCGTCACCGTGTAGGCCAGGTCCGGCTCGAGGGTAAGTGCCTGGCCGCCCGGCCACGGCAGCCACACCACGGCCGCGCCGCTCCACGCCAGGATGCCGCCGGCCGCGACCTGCCCGGCAAGCTTGCTGATCGGGCTCATCCCGAACCGGTCATCGACGACCCCGATGGCCACGAGCAGCCCGGCGGCCCCGATCAGGCCGATAATCGTGCGCGAACCGCTCGGGCCAGACGGGAACGCCTCCTGCGTGAAGGTGAGCCGGTAGGCCACCGCCAGTCCGGCGAGGAGGCCCGCGAACATCGCCAGGCCGCCGAGTCGCGGCACGGGCGTGGTGTGCACATCCCGCTCGCGGGGCGCGGGCGCCGCGCCGATGGCGAGCGCGAAGCGCCGGACCACCGGCGTCAGCAGATAGGTCACCGCCGCCGCGATGATGAGGATGAACGCGAAGTCCTTCACGGCGGCGCCAGGTCAGGAGCCGGTCTCGGCCGCACCGTCGTCTGACGGCGCCTGCTGCCGGGGAATCTCCGTGGCCGGCGGCTTTGTCTCCGGAGCGGCCTTGTCCGGGTGGATATGGTCGGGCGCGCCGTCGGCGAGATCGATGAGCGGCACGATCTTACGGAGCTGGTCGGCGGTGATGACGCCGGACCGCAGTACCCGCGGCATGGTGCCGGTGAGGTCGACGATGGTGGACGGCACGTTGTCCGCGCCGGGCCCGCCGTCCAGGTACACCGAGACGGACGCGCCGAGCTGCTCCTGCGCGTCGTCCGCGGTCGTCGAGGCGGGGCGGCCATGCTTGTTCGCGCTGCTCACGGCCATCGGCCCGCTCCGGCGGAGCAGGTCGAGAGCTACCGGGTGCAGCGGCATCCGCACCGCGACCGTGCCGCGTGTGTCGCCGAGATCCCACTTGAGCGTGGGGCTGGCCTTGAAGACCAGCGTCAGCGGCCCCGGCCAGAACTCGTCGATCAGGTCCTGCCCGAACGGCCCGAGCGTTTCCGCCAGCGCCGACGCCGCCCGGACGCTGCCGACCAGGACCGGTGGGGGCACGTTCCTGCCCCGTCCTTTCGCGGCGAGCAAAGCGCTCACCGCCGACGGCATGAATGCATCGGCGCCGATCCCGTATACCGTGTCGGTCGGCAGCACTACCAGGTCGCCGTGCTGCACCGCGGTGACGGCGGCGACTATGCCTGCCTCTCGCTGCTGCGCGTCGGCGCAGTCATATCGCGCGCTCATGGGTTCCATCTCGGTATGAAAGCTTACGCTGCTTCCCCGGGAAAAGTGGCCGTGACGAAGCGGTCCCGCCCCGTCAAGTCCTTGTGATTGCGGGTATCCCGCCAGCCCGCCTCTTCACTGAAGATCCAGTACACCGCCGCGCCCTGCAGGTCACTGTGCTCGACGGCGAGGAGGCCGCCGGGGCGCAGCAGCCAGCGCGCCACCCGCTCCACCGAACGAATCGCGTTCAGGCCGTCGGCGCCGCTCCACAACGCGGCCGGCGGATCGTATTCCGCCGCCTCGGGTGCCACTGACGCCCCGACCGGGATGTACGGCGGATTGGACACGACGAGATCGACGCCTCCTGCTAGCGGCGCTATTCCCGCGAGCCCGGCGGCGATGTCCGCGGACACGAAATCTCCGCGGTGCAGCAGGACCCGCCCGGCCGTGTAGGAGTCCACGTACCGGGTGACGTTCCGCTCAGCCCACCCGAACGCCATCGGGTCTCCCTCGACCGCGTGCACCGAGGCCCGGGGCACTTCCTGCGCGAGCGACAGCGCGATCGCCCCGGACCCCGTGCCCAGGTCGACGACGACCGGCTCCGCCACGTCCATCTCGCGCAGCCGGCTGATGGCCCACCCCGTCATCACCTCGGTCTCCGGCCGCGGGACGAAAACACCCGGCCCCACGTCCAGCTCCAGGTACCGGAAGTAGGCGCGGCCTGTGATGTGCTGAAGCGGCTCCCGGTTGGCCCGCCGGCCGACGTCCACCCAGAACTTCGCGTCGAACTCCCAATCCGGCACCTGATGGAGTTCGCTCCGCTTGACGTTGTGTACGTGCGCGGCGATGAGCTCGGCGTCGGCGCGCGGCGACTCCACGCCCGCCTCCGCCAGTCGCGCCGTCGCGAGCGCGATCTCGTCTAGGAGCAGGGTCATGTGGCGCTCTCCGCCCGCCTGCGAACCAAGGCTCGCTCAGACCTCCTCGGCCAGCTTCGCTTCCAGGTCGGCGGCCGCGAGCGCGTCGATCACCGCGTCCAGGTCGCCGTCGATGACCTGGTCCAGGTTGTAAGCCTTATAGCCGACCCGGTGGTCGGAAATCCGGTTCTCCGGGAAGTTGTAGGTGCGGACCCGTTCCGACCGGTCCACGGTGCGCACCTGCGACTTCCGCTCCGCCGACGCCTTAGCCGCCGCCTCGTCCTCCGCCGCCGCCAGCAGCCGGGCGCGGAGCACCCGCAGCGCCTGATCCTTGTTCTGCAGCTGGCTCTTCTCGTTCTGGCAGGAAACGACGATGCCGGTGGGCAGGTGGGTGATCCGCACCGCGGAGTCGGTCGTGTTGACCGACTGGCCGCCGGGACCGGACGAGCGGAACACGTCGACCTTGAGATCGTTCTCGTTGATCTGCACGTCCACCTGCTCGGCCTCGGGCATGACCATGACACCCGCCGCCGAGGTGTGGATGCGCCCCTGCGACTCCGTCACAGGCACCCGTTGCACCCGGTGCACGCCGCCCTCGAACTTCAGCCGGGACCACGCGCCGTCGGCGCCGCGGCCAGCCTTGACCGCCAGAGTCGCGTCCTTGACGCCGCCGAGCCCGGTGAGCGTGGAATCGATGATCTCGGTCTTCCAGCCGTGTCGTTCGGCATAGCGCTGGTACATGCGGAGCAGATCGCCCGCGAACAGGGCCGACTCATCGCCGCCCTCGCCGGCCTTGACCTCGAGGATGGTGTCACGATCGTCGTTCGGGTCCTTGGGCACGAGCAGGGTGCGCAGACGGTCCTCAAGCTCCCCGCGCCGCGCGGCGAGTTCGTCCGCCTCCGCGGCGAAGACCGCGTCCTCGCGCGCGAGCTCACGCGCCGTCTCCTCATCCCCGCCCACCTGCTGCCACTCACGGAAGGCATTCACGATCGGCGTCAGTTCCGCGTACCGCTTCGCGAGCGTGCGCGCCTGGTCGGCGTCCGCGTGCACGCTCGGATCGGCGAGCGCGCGCTCAAGCTCTGCGTGCTCGCTCGCCAGGTCTCCAAGCTTCTCGAACACGCTTGAACCCTCCCTTCCCCTAACGAACGGTGGTGGCTCGGCTACACCACCTTTATACGCCAGACACCCAAGACGCCCGCGCGCCACTTCAGGCACACGGGCGTCTTGTCAACGTCTACTTCTTGGCGCCAATCTTGCCGAACCGCTTCTCGAAGGCGGCGACACGGCCACCGGTGTCGAGGATCTTCTGCTTGCCTGTGTAGAACGGGTGGCAGTTCGAGCACACGTCGGTGTGGATCGCCCCGCTCTCGGCGGTGGACCGAGTGGTGAAGGTGTTTCCGCAGCCGCACGTCACGGTAGTGACCTGGTAAGCCGGGTGAATTTCAGGCTTCAATGATGGCTCCTTCGATGAGACGGCCGCCGGGTCGCCGTCGCTCAGCGTGGCGTGAACCGGAACCGCATGCGCAGTGATCTATTGTGCCAGACCCGCTAACCAAAACCGACCAGCCCGCATTCCCCGCAGCCCGGGCTCGGGCTGCGGGTTAGAGCGCGTGCGGGTTTGAAGCGGGCGCGGGTTGACTAGCGGTCCTGGCCCAGGGTGGTCTTCTGGACCTGGAGCAGGAACTCCGCGTTGCTCTTGGTCTTGCGCATCTGCTCCATGAGCAGCTCGAGGGCCTGCTGCGGCTCCAGGGCGTGCAGGACGCGGCGGAGCTGCCAGATGACCTTCAGCTCATCGGGCGCGAGCAGGATCTCTTCCTTACGGGTGCTGGAGGCGTCCACGTCCACGGCCGGGAACAGGCGCTTGTCCGCGAGTTCGCGGCGGAGCCGCAACTCCATGTTGCCGGTGCCCTTGAACTCCTCGAAGATGACCTCGTCCATCCGGGAGCCGGTCTCGATGAGCGCGGTCGCCAAGATCGTCAGCGAGCCGCCGTTCTCGATGTTGCGCGCCGCGCCGAAGAACCGCTTCGGCGGGTACAGCGCCGTGGAGTCGACACCACCAGACAGGATGCGGCCGCTGGCCGGCGCGGACTGGTTGTAGGCGCGGCCGAGGCGGGTGATCGAGTCGAGCAGGACCACAACATCGTGCCCCATTTCCACCAGCCGCTTGGCCCGCTCGATGGCGAGTTCGGCGACGGTGGTGTGGTCGTCGGCCGGGTGGTCGAAGGTGGAGTGGATGACCTCGCCCTTGACCGTACGCTGCATGTCGGTGACTTCCTCAGGGCGCTCGTCGACGAGGACGACCATGAGGTGGCACTCTGGGTTGTTCTTGGTGATCGCGTTGGCGACCGCCTGGAGGATCATCGTCTTGCCCGCCTTCGGCGGCGACACGATGAGACCGCGCTGACCCTTGCCGATCGGGCTGATCAGGTCGATGATCCGGGTGGCCATGTTGGTCGGGTCGGTCTCCAGGCGGAGACGGTCCTGCGGGTAGAGCGGGACCAGCTTGGAGAACTCCGGCCGGTTGTTCGACTCCTCCGGGTCAAGGCCGTTCACCTTGTCGAGGCGCACCAGGGCGTTGAACTTCTCCCTGCGCTCGCCCTCACGGGGCTGCCGGACCGCGCCCTCGATGACGTCGCCCTTGCGGAGGCCGTGCTTGCGCACCTGGGAAAGGGAGACGTAGACGTCGTTGGGCCCGGGCAGGTAGCCGGTGGTCCGGACGAAAGCGTAGTTCTCGAGCACGTCCAGGATGCCGGCGATCGGGATCAGCACGTCGTCCTCGGCGATCACCTGCTCCGGCTCACCGCCAGGGCGCTCGCTGCGGCGGCGGTTTCGGTTGCGGAACCGATCGCGGCCCCGGCGGCGACCGTCGCCGTCGTCGTCGCGGTCCGCGGCGTTGCCGCCGCCCTGGCCACTTTGCACGTTAGCGTTACCGCCGTTACCGCGGCTGGACGACTGGTCCCGGCTGTCGCGGCTGGACGACTGGTCCCGGCTGTCACGACCCGACGACTGCTCACGGCTGTCACGGCTCGACGACTGCTCACGGCTGTCACGACCGGACGACTGGTCCCGGCTGTCGCGGCGGTCGCGGCGTTCTCCGGCCTGCTCGTCGCGGCGGGTGTTGTTGCGGCGCCGGTCCCCGCGGCGCTCGCCGCCGCTTCCCTGGCCTTGTGAATCGCCGCCGGACTGCTGCGCACCCTCGGCCTGTCCCGCGCTCTCTTGCGCGGCACCGCTCTCTTGCGTGGCTACGCTCTCCCGCGCGCCGATGCTCTCCTGCGCGCCGGTGCCTTCCGCCGCGGCGACGTTCTCGCGGGCGGCGGCCTTCTCGGGCTCGCTGGTGCTGCGCGCGGTGGCGGTGCCTGACTGCGTGGCTGCGGCCCGCGGCTGTTCCTCGCCGATCCCGGCGCTACGCGCCTCGTCGCCGATGCCGCTGGCCCGCGCGGTCACGCCGATGCCCGAACGGGCGATTGTGTCTGCTTCCATAGTGTCCTGATTCAGTGAGCGGGAGACACCGGCCTTGGCCGCGCCACCCCGCGTGGCTGACTGTTCACTAGCGGCGCGACCCCCGCCCTGCCGCTCCTTGATGGCGGCGACAAGGTCACCCTTGCGCATGCGCCCGGTCCCGGAGATGCCGAGTTCCTGCGCGATCCGCTGGAGGTCTGAAACGAGCAGCTTAGAAAGGTCGCCCTCGCTGGCGGCGCGACCGCGCGACCGTGACGCGGCGGCAGCGCCCTCCGAGCCGGCGGCCGAATGACCGGTGGGTGAGTCCCCGGACACGGATGCCGCGTCACTGAGGAGTTCGGTGGTGTCGCTCACTAATGGTCCTTCCATCATTTTCTCGGCCGCCAAGGGATGCGTCTCGTCCCGGTTCCGGAGCGCCAGATCCGATATCGCGTCGCCCGCGAGACCCGCTATTTACCACGATTACGCTCGCATCTACGGTCGGCACCTACCCCGTCACCTCGCGTGTGGCCGTATCTCCGATCCCGCGTCCGGGGCCGCTCGCGAAGATGCGTCCGGGGGCCGCTCGTGAAGATATGGTGCGGGGCAGTGTTCAGGAGGACGCCAGGTCCTCCTGGCCTGAAGCCGAAAGCCCACTGTCGCGGGCAGGTATACGTTACCCCCCGGACGTCATGGGATGACCAGCACCCGCCCCAGAGGGGGCAAGTTGATGCTGCTACTAGCTTAACACCGGGAGAGCTCACTGCATTCCTTTGCAGTCATCCACGTTGCAGTCATCCACGTCGAGAATGGGGGTCTCTAAGCAGCCAGCCGCACGTCACCCAGCTCACCGGGCGCTGCTTGCAGCCTCTGGTGCCACACTGGCACCCGGTATCACGCTGGCGCCCTGTCGCTCGATGTCTAGCGGGCTTATCTGCCAATGAATACCCGTTTCTTTCACGGTTGAATCCAGTATCTCCAGGCCTTCACGCAGGCCCTCCATACACTGGGTCCCCAAAGACGGGGCGTCCGATGCGGATGCGCCGGATGCTTCGGATGCGCCCAGGACGCCGGAATCACCGGAATCCAAAAATGCTAGCACCGAAGGCCCCGCGCCCGATACCACCGCGGGCACGCCCGCCGCGCGCAGCCTCGCGACCAGGTCGTGCGTCGCGGGCATCGCGGGTGCGCGGTAATCCTGATGCAGGTGATCTTCCGTCGCGTCGAGCAGCGCCTCCGGCCAGTGGGTGAGCGCGGCGACCAGCAGGGCCGCCCGTCCGGCATTGCGCGCCGCGTGGTCGTGCGGCACCCATTGCGGGAGCAGCCCGCGGGCGACCTCCGTGGACATCGGGTCGGGCGCGATGATCGCCACCGGCTTGATCTTGTCCGTCGGCTCCAGTCTCACCGCCCGCGCGACAACTTCCCCGCCGTGCGCCCCTGCCCCGCCGTGCACGCCGCCGCTTTGCGCGTCCGCGCCGGCGACCACGCCGCCGGACGGCGGACCCGCGAGCCATGAGATGGTCAAGCCCCCGTACAGGCAAGGCGCGACGTTGTCGGGATGTCCTTCAATCTGGTTCGCGAGCGGCAGCGCGTCGTCGGGCGCCGCGGAAACGCCGGCCAGCACACGTGCGGCGAGCACCCCGGCGACGATCGCGGCCGCCGAGGAGCCGAGGCCGCGCCCGTGCGGTATCCGGTTCACGCAGCGCAACGCGATCCCCGGTGGGTGACTGACGCCTAGCTCGTCAAACGTGGCACGCAATGCCCGGACGATCAGGTGCTTGTCTCTCGCGTCCGCCACATCGGCCGCGCCCTCGCCCGTCACCTCGATGCTCAGCCCGGACGGCGTGACTCGGACTTCGACCTCGTCGTGCAGGCCCAGCGCAAGCCCGAGGGCGTCGAATCCCGGCCCCAGGTTCGCACTCGTCGCCGGCACGCGCACGAACACGCGCCCGGGCCCGGGGCCGCCATTCCAGTTCAACGCTGCCCGGCTCAATGCCACCTCAGCGCAGACCCAAAGCCGCGGCGGCCGCACCCGAGTCGACGGGGATCGTCGTCGGGGCCGGGGCGCCGGACAGCGCCCAGTCCGGGTCCTTAAGGCCGTTGCCGGTGATGGTGCAGACGACCCGCGACCCGACCGGGATCAAGCCGGCGGCGGACGCCTTGAGCAGGCCCGCTACAGAAGCCGACGAGCCAAGCTCGCCGAACACCGCCTCCTCGCGCGCCAGGATCCGGTAGGCGGCCAGGATCTCCCTGTCGGTCACCGAGTCGATGAGGCCACCGGACTCGTCACGCGCGACCTCCGCCAGCGACCACGAAGCCGGGTTCCCGATACGGATGGCGGTCGCGATCGTCTGCGGGTGCGGCACGGGAGCGCCGTTCACGATCGGCGCCGCGCCGCTCGCCTGGAACCCGAACATCCGGGGCTTGCGGGCGGCAAGACCGGCGGCGAAGTACTCCTTGTACCCCATCCAGTAAGCCGAGATGTTCCCCGCGTTGCCGACCGGCAGGCAATGGATGTCCGGTGCGTCCCCCAGTGCGTCCGCAATCTCGAAGGCCGCCGTCTTCTGTCCCTGGAGACGGTCCGGGTTCACCGAGTTGACCAGCGCCACCGGATAGTCGACCGCGAGCTTGCGCGCGAGTTCGAGGCAGTCGTCGAACGACCCGTTCACCTGGAGCAGCTTCGCGCCGTGCACGAGGGCCTGGGCCAGTTTCCCGATCGCGATCTTCCCCGCGGGCACGAGCACCGCGCAGACCATGCCGGCCCGCGCCGCGTACGCGGCGGCACTCGCGCTGGTGTTGCCGGTGGACGCGCAGATTACCGCCTTGGCGCCGGAAGCGGCGGCCGTGGTGATCGCCACCGTCATGCCGCGGTCCTTGAACGAGCCGGTCGGGTTGAGCCCCTCGACCTTGAGATGCACCTCGCAGCCGGTGCGGGCGGACAGCACGGGAGCCGGCAGCAGCGGCGTCCCGCCTTCCTGCAGCGTGATGACGGTCATGTCCGCCGTCACGGGCAGTCGCTTCGCGTATTCGGTGATGATGCCGCGCCACGGAGCCCTCGCGCCAGTACGGAGCGATTCGGTACCGACGGTCATGACGGATCGCCTTCCCCTTCTACCCGCATCACGCTCGCCACCGCCCGCACGACCGGCAGCGCCTCGAGGTCGGAAATCGTCGCGGCGAGCGCGGCGTCACGCGCCTCGTGCGTGACGATCACGAGTTCCGCCTCGTGGCCCCGGCTCGTCTGGCGTACCTGCTGGATCGACACGCCGTGCCGGGCGTACGCGTCCGCGACGGGCGCGAGCACACCGGGCCGGTCGTCGACGTCCAGCGATACGTGATACCTGGTTAGCGTATCGCCCATGGGCAGCACGGGCAGTTCCGCGTATGTGGAAAGTTCGGGGCCGCGCGTCCCGGCCAGCCGGTTGCGGCAGACCGCCACGACGTCGCCGAGCACGGCGCTGGCTGTCGGGGTGCCGCCCGCGCCCGCGCCGTAGAACATGAGCCGGCCGGCCGACGCCGCCTCCACGAACACGGCGTTGTACGCACCGCCGACGGAGGCGAGGGGGTGTGACCTCGGGATCATCGCCGGGTGCGCGCGGACGCTGACGCCCGAATCGGACCGCTCGCAGATGGCGAGCAGCTTCACGATCCGCCCGAGTTTCTTGGCGGAGGCGATGTCGGCGGCGCTCACTTCCGTGATGCCCTCGCGGTGCACGTCGGCGGCGGTGACCCGGGTGTGGAAGGCGAGGCCGGCGAGGATGCACGCCTTCGCGGCCGCGTCGAAGCCTTCCACGTCGGCGGTCGGGTCGGGCTCGGCGTAGCCGAGGGCCTGCGCCTCCTCCAGCGACTCGCTGAAGTCCGCTCCTGAGGAGTCCATCCGGTCCAGGATGAAGTTCGTGGTGCCGTTGACGATGCCGAGCACGCGGTGCACGGTGTCGCCGGCGAGCGACTCTCGCAACGGGCGGAGCAGCGGGATGGCGCCCGCGACAGAAGCCTCGTAGTACAGATCGGCGCCAGTCTCGCGCGAGGCGGCGTGAATCTCCTCGCCGTTCTCCGCGAGCAGCGCCTTGTTCGCTGAGACGACGGACTTTCCATGCTTCATCGCGGCCAGCAGCAGCGAGCGGGCCGGCTCGATGCCGCCGATGACCTCGATCACGACGTCGATGTCCGGACGCGTCGCGAGGGACATCGCGTCGGTCGTCAGGAGGGCTGGATCGATACCCGGCCGGGGATGCGACAGCCGTCGCACCGCGATGCCGGCTAGCTCCAGGCGGGCACCGGACCTGACCGCGAGATCAGCTGACTGCTGCAGCAGCAGGCGGGCGACCTGGGAACCGACCACGCCACAGCCGAGAAGGGCGAGTTTCAGGGTTCGTTTAGGTTCGGGCTCGGGTTTAGGCTCGCTCATCTGCTCATTCCACATCCAGTGTCATCCGACATCGAGTGCCAGCAGGTCATCCAGGGTTTCCCGGCGCACGATCTGGCGTGCCTCGCCGTCGCGCACCGCCACCACGCCGGGCCGCGGCAGGTGGTTGTAGTTCGAGGCGAGGGACCAGCAGTAGGCGCCGGTCGCCGCGACGGCGAGCAGGTCGCCGGGCGCGAGGTCTTCCGGGAGATAACAGTGCCGCACCACGATGTCACCGCTCTCGCAGTGCCGTCCGACGATACGCGACAGCATCGGCGCCGCGTCCGAGGAACGGGACGCCAGCGCACAGGTGTAGCTGGCGTCGTAGAGGGCGGTGCGCACGTTGTCGCTCATGCCGCCGTCCACGCTCACGTACGTGCGCAGGCCGTCCACGTCCTTGACCGTACCGACCTCGTACAGCGTCACGGTGGAGGGGCCGATGATGCCGCGGCCGGGCTCGATCGTCAGCGTCGGCGTCCGGGGGAGGCCCGCGATCTCGCACTGCGTGCTGACGATCGTGCGCAGGGACTTAGCGAGCGACCGCACGTCCGGTGCGTCGTCCTCTTCCGTGTAGGCGATGCCGAACCCGCCGCCCAGGTCTAGGTCGGAAATCGCGACGCCGTGCTCGCTGCGGATCCGCGCGGCCAGTTCGATCACCCGGTGCGCCGCCACCTCGAAGCCCGCGGTGTCGAAGATCTGCGAGCCGATGTGCGAGTGCAGGCCCGTGAACTCCAGGCTCGGCAGCGCCAGGATGCGCCGCACCGCCTCGTCCGCGGCGCCCGACGCCAGCGAGAACCCGAACTTCTGGTCGTCGTGCGACGTTGCCATGAACTCGTGCGTGTGCGCCTCGACGCCGGTGGTGACCCGCACCATGACCTTCGGCCTCGCGCCGGATTGCGCCGCGATGGAGGCGAGCCGCGCGATCTCCTCGAAGGAGTCGATGACGATGTGCCCGACACGCTGGTCCACGGCTTGCTGCAGTTCCGGCAGCAGCTTGTTGTTGCCGTGCATCGTGATGCGCTCGGGGTCCACCCCGGCCGACAGCGCGACCGCGAGTTCGCCGCCGGTGCAGACGTCGACACCGAGGCCCTCTTCGGTGACCCAGCGGAGCACGGCCCGCGAACAGAACGCCTTCGCGGCGTAGCAGACGTTCGACTCGGCGCCGATGGCTTCCACGTATTCCCGGCAGCGCTCCCGCACGTCGCGCTCGTCCGTCACGAACACAGCGGTCCCGAAGTTCGCCGCGATGTCGCGGACGTCGATCCCGCCGATCGTCATCGCGCCTGTTTTGCCGTCGCGTGCAGCGTTCCGCGGCCAGATCCTCGAATCAAGCACGTTCAGGTTGGCTGGCGGCGCCGGCGGATGGTCGGCGGGCAGCACGTCTGCGTAGCGTGGCCCCGCCGGGTACGCGACACGGCTCATGGCGGTGATCGTCTCCGGTTGTCGTGGTTTGCTTGCTTGCTTGCTTTCGCGTTTACAGGCGGTCGGGGGCACGGATTCCGAGCAGTCCGAGGCTAGCGGCCAGGCCGGCCCGCGCGGCCCCGGACATGGTCAGTTTGTCACTCCCCGGCGCACGGCCGCTTGTGGGAATAGTCACGGCGGTGAGGGTGAGCTCAGCCATCCGCTGCGCGAACCGGGCGAATTCGTCCGGCCGTCCGCGACGTGCCGCGATGGCCACCCTTTCGGGCAGCCATGACAGCGCGTCGAGCAGCGTCAGCTCCTCCGGGTTGGCGGGCGGCCGCTGCGGGCCCGCTTCCCCTGTGCCGAGCGCGGCTGCCCAGCGCACCCCGGACGCGGCGCGGGCGTGCGCGTACCTTACAGCATAAGCGGGGTTGCCTTGGTGATGGCGCGCGGCCATTCGCGGGTCGATGCTTACTTCCCGTCCCGGCATGGCGCTGGCCAGCGAGAACAGCACCGCATCGGCCCCTGCGAACGCGACGGCCGCCGCCACTTCCGTCCCCCTTTCCCCCGAACGATCCCCGGTGCCTCTTCCTTTTTCCCCTCTCGGCCCCCCTTGGACCGTGTCCCTGGCGGCATGGCCACTCGCCCCCCGTGACTCACCCGCGACCGTGGCGGCTCGGATCTTCGCTCCGGCGGCGACGGCTAGCCGGGTCGTCAGGTGTGCCGCGAGGCGGTCTCTCGCCTCGTTCCAGGTACCAGCGGATTCCCAGGACGCGGCGTCCGGCGCGGGAAACACCTGGCCCGCGAGCGCGTCGCTCCGGGCGCAGTCCTGCCCCGCGGCAGCGACCCGGCCCGCCAGGCTGGTCATCGTTTCCGGCGTGACGGTGAGGGTGAGGTATCCCTGGCCGGTGGCCTTCGCCTCCGCGATCCAGTCATACCGCCGGGTCAGGCTAGCGGCCAGCCCGCCGGCGATCTCGAACGGCGTACGGCTTCCGCCGCGAGCCGGCGCGGCGATTCCGCGTGCGAGCGCGAACGCGACGCTCGACGCGTATTCGCCCGGACGCCCGCCCGGCCGCAGTCCCGGGTCGGTCGCACCCGTGCCGCGGCCCAAACCCATGTCGGTGATCACGCGCGCGATCGCGTGCCGCAGGTCCAGGGTGATCACGCGCTCAGGCTACGCGCCTCGCATCCAAGCCCCGACGGCTGGTGGCCTTGCCGCCATTAGCCCAGCGCGACTAGTCCAGCGCGACGCCCGCCAGTTCGCGCACCACGCGGATCATCTCGCCGGGATCGAACGGCTTGGTAAGGTAAGCGTCCGCTCCGACGTTCGTGCCGCGCGCCACGTCGTCCTCCTGAGCGCGCGCCGTGATCAGCACCACCTTGATGTGTGCCGTCTCGGGGATTCTCCGCAACTGGACCGCTGTCTCCCAGCCGTCAAGGCGCGGCATCATGACGTCCAACGTGATCACGTCGGGCGCGATCGCCTGGACCTTGTCCAGGCAGTCCTGCCCGTCGACCGCCGTGGCGACGTCAAACCCCTCGAGGGTGAGGTTCACGGCGATGAGCTGCCGAATCACCTCGTCGTCGTCGACGACGAGCACCCGTCCCAAACCTTGCGTCACGCGGGCGAGGCTACCGTGTTCGAGCGCTTCCCGTGTGCGACATCAAGTATGGCCCAAGCGCGTCCCGCGGACTGGTAGCCTTTCGTAGTCGCCAATGAGCCCCCGTAGCTCAGGGGATAGAGCACCGGCCTCCGGAGCCGGGTGCGTAGGTTCGAATCCTACCGGGGGCACCACACGGACCTTCACCAATAGAGACCGATGAGGGGCCGTCGCGGGCATCGCCAGACTCGAGCTTCTCGAAGCGGCCGAGTCTGACCTGCGCGACCTAGCCCTCGTGCTGACCCGGGCCGTGAGCGACGCGGCCATCGACGACCTGCGCCCCAGTGCGCGATCGCTGCTTGCCGGCCTAGTCGGCCGCCTGCCGCCGGTTCTCCTGGGACTGGTCCGCCTGAGGCCAGAATCTGGCGCGCTCCATCCGCCGGAAGTCGGCCTCACCCTGTGCGGGTGAGGCAGCCCCGAGTCCGGACGAGGACCGGCCAGCCGTGCGGGCCAGCAACCGCAGCCGGGTAGCCCGGGCATCCCAGGAATAGATGACCGCGGTGCCGGCAAGCAGGTCGTGCAGCGCGCGGTGCTCGCGCTGCACGAGGATCCCGACGAATCCCAGGCCGCACAAGATGATGCTGAGCGGGAAGACGAGCGCCCGCAGCACGCCACGCCACGGGTCGAGGTCCGCTCCGTCGGCCCGCACCACTCGCAGACCGAACAGCGCCATGCCGGCGGTCCGGCCTGCTGCCGCCCAGCAGTAGCCGAAGTACGCAATCTCCCAAACGGCGAAGACCACGGCGACGGCGATGCTGGTGTCCGGGTGCCAGTTGACCGAGCGCCCGGTGACGATCCTGATCGCGAAGGAAACGCCGGCGAGTGCCAGCGTGAATGCGGCCCAGCTGACGATGACGTCGATGGCGTACGCCGCAAACCGTGACGCGGCGCCCGCGTACTGGCCGAGTGCGCGTGTCCAGCCGGCTTGCCCTGTGTCGTTATTCACGTGACCGCCTCGTGGGCGAGCAGCGTCGGCGGCGCCACCAGGCCGGGGCCTTCACGGCGGAGCAGACGTCGCACCCAGCGGTCGATCCGGCGGTCCAGCACGACGGCCTGACCTCGGACGATGTCGACAGCCTTGGTGGCCTCGTGCCCCGACGACATGGCGATAACGGCTCCGAGGTCGGTGTGCTGGACGATCGCTTCTATGTCGACCTGGGCGATCAGGCGGTTGACATCGACCTGCCGGAGCAGGGCGTTGACATCGATTTTCGCGACGACCGCGTTCAGGTCGAGCTGGCTCAGCAGCTGGTCCACATCGACCTGCTGCACCAGTTCGTTCACGTCGATGGACTGGACGACCAGGTCAAGCACCCGTTCCAGCGCGCGTTGCGCGAGCAGTTCGCTGGCGGAGCGCATGTGATCGAACCCGTCCACGTAAGCCGTCCCGGTCGCTCGTCCTCGCCGAGGCTGGAGTCTCCCGCGGCGGCGGGGAATTCGGTGGTGATGCCGGACACCATTGCATCCTTCCAGGGTGCACCGCCGGCTGCCTCGCCCCACGCGGGTGAATTACGGCTGGCGGCAGCCCGGTGCCGTGGGCTCACTCACACCGGGTGATGCGCGGCGCCCCGCCGCGACGCAGCGCCGGCGGGGACGGGGAATCACCCGCCATGGGTGACGCCATCCCAAACCGGCGTGGCAAGCCTGAAAGCTACCATTCCGGTGAATTTCGACGTGGGAGGTTACAAATGACGTCTACGACAGCCAGAGAGACTCGCACCGCTAGAAGGCGCGAGGGCGAGGGTCTTTGGATGATCATCTTCGCGGCGGCGCTGCTAGCCATCGCCGGTTTCTTCAACCTGATCGACGGTATCGCGGCGATCGCGAAATCGAGCGTATACGTTGTCAACGCGCGCTACGTAATCGGCGACCTGCGTGCATGGGGGATTGTCGCACTCATCCTCGGCGTCCTGATGCTGTTCGCCGCGCTCGGGGTCATCGTCGGCAACCAGCTGGCTCGCTGGTTCGCGGTGGCCGTGGTCGGTGTTAACACCATCGCCCAGATGTTCTTCCTTCCCGGCTATCCGTTCTGGTCGCTGATGATCATCGCGGTGGACGTGGTCGCCCTGTGGGGACTGTGCGCGTACGGGAGCAAAGAAAACCTGGCCTCCGTCTGATCGCGGACCCGCAGGCACATCCCGGCTAATGCCGTCCTACCGGCCACGATGACCGGCAGGACGGTCTTCCGCTCGGCGGCTGAACAGCAACGGCACGGCAAGCTGGCCGACATGGTGCATGAGCCGGGGTCCCATCGGGACGTCGGCCAGTCGTGGCTGGTAATGCAGAAACGTGAATCCCAGTCGCCTGGCGAGCAGGCCGTCGGTGGGCACCTGATCGCCCACTACGGCTCCCGGCCGGGGAAGACCACGGTAGGGCGCCGTGCGCAGCGGCTTGCCGGCCGAGGCGAGATAGCTCACCTCGATGTCCCGGGCGACAGGGACCGCCGAGGGACGGCGGACGGAGTTCGTCGCGAAGACCAGCACGCGCACCGTCGGGAGCGCGCTAACTTTAGCGACGATCATCGCCACGCCCCGGTCGAGGGACTCCTGCCCGTTGCCCCACCAGGAGACAAGGGGCTCGATGTCGACGATCATCGTCCGCATCGACAGCTGGCCGGCTCGGTCCAGCACCTCATCCAGCTCTGAGTGGCGTTCGTAGCGGCTTTTCACGCGGAGCCCCGCTTCAGCACTCGCTGCGGCGTGTGGCCCGCCAGTTGCCAGAGTCTCGCCCAGTTCAGCTCGGATTTGGGCGCGGGGACACCGGGCCGGTCGCGCGGCACCCATACGCGCAGCGAACGCGGGCGGATCGCGCACCGCACCGGGGCCGGCAACGATACCGCCTCGCCGTCGATGCCCACTGGCAGTTGCTCCGTGTCGGCGGTGACCGTTACCTCCTGCGCGGTGAGCACGCACACGCCGCCGCCGCGCCGACCGCGGAGCAGGCCGGCCGCCTGGCGTGCGCTGTCCACCGTGACGGCGACCACGCCGAGCACGCCGCGGTCCAGCCGGGAACGACGGTCCAGGCCCGCGATATCGCCAGTCCCGTATGGGTTGTTGGCCACGAGAAGCGCGTTCGGCGCGCTGATCTCCGTGCCGTCCACGTCAATGGTCAGCCGCGACCCGCGGTGGCCCTGCAGCAGGTCGGGCAGCAGTTCGAGCGTCGTCCCCAGCTTGTCGCCGCGGTAGGCGGGATCCTCGACGATCTCGGCGTAGGCGCCGAACGACGCATTGTTGACGAAGGTCCGGCCGCCGATCACACCGAGGTCGATCCGCAGTTCGACCGCGTCGAAGAGCGCGTCCAGGCAGGCAGCCGGGTCGTCCCGGTCCAGCCCCAGGTCGAGCGCGAAGTGATTGCGGGTACCCGCGGTGATGACCACGAACGGGATGCCGTGCTCAGCCGCGATGCCGGCCACCAGGGCCTGTGTACCGTCGCCCCCGGCCACCCCCAGCAGGTCGGCGCCACGGGCAACGGCCGTGCGGGCCACCTCGGCCACGTCGACCGGCTCGCCGCCGCCCAGCAGGAACACCTCGGCGCCAAGATCCTCGGCCTTGCGCCGCAGATCGAACCGGCCGACCTTCCCGCCGCCCGACTTCGGGTTCATTATCAGGAAGGGATGCCGGGCGGGCCGGCGCACCGGGTACTCGGGCATCCGCCACTCCCCCAGGTCACCGGCAAGGGCCGCGCGCCCGGTCACGCACGCCAGCAGCCATCCCGCGGCCGCCACCAGCGCCACCCACAACAGGGAGTGCAGCGCGTACACCACGATGAGCGCGACCGGCGCCGCCGCGAACAGCATCAGCGACAACCAGCGCAGCGCGCCGCGGCGGGACAGGAACCAGAAGGCCGCCACCAGGCTCACCACGACGGCCGCCAGGCCCGCGGCCAGCATTACGAGGCTCTTCAGCCCGGCCACGAGCGCGACGACAGCGATCACGGACAATACGAGAGCAAAGCTCAGCCGGGCCAGCCAGGTCGCCGATCGCGACCCCGGGGGGATAGCTTCGTGCGTCACCGTCCAATCGTCACGTTCCGCGCATCGCCTGGCATCACCCTTGCAAGGGTGGTTGTCGGGATATGGCAGCAGGGCTGCCAGGGGGTCACCGCTTGACGCCGACGGCGGCGAGTACGTAGGCGGGTCCGGATGGCCGGTTCGGAACGTCTGTCATGCCGCCTCGCCACGTGCGGGCCAGCGCCAGTCCCGGCGGGACCATTTCCAGCGCGCCGAAAAACGATCGCAGCTCATCCCTCGTGTGGTTGTATGTCGTCGCCGCGGTGTAGTTCTGACGCATCTGCCGCCACATGTCCGGGTCGTCGTTCCTGCCGCAGGAGATGGCCAGCACGCTCCCCGGGGCGAGCCGGGACGCGTATCCCTCGGCGAGCCGGCGTGCCATCACCGGATCGTAGAAGTGCAAGACCATGGCGAGAAGCACGCACACGGGCTGAGACCAGTCAATGATGCTGTTTACCCGAGGGTGCCCGAAAACGCTGGCGGGGTCGGAAAGATCCGCCCTGGCGACATCGACGTTAGCCGGCTTGGTCAGCAGGGCCTGTGCGTGCGTCACCACGATGAGATCGTTGTCCACGTAGCAGACCCGAGCGCCGGGGGTGATTTCCTGCGCGGTCTCGTGTACGGCCGGGTGCGTGGGAAGCCCGGCCCCGAGGTCGAGAAACTGCCGGATGCCCTGCCCGGCGGCCCAGGTGACGGCCCTGCCGACGAAGTACCGGTTGTCACGGCATGCCTGCACCCAATCGGGGGAGAGTTCCGCGATTTGCGCGGCGAGTTCACGGTCAACGGTGAAGTTGTCCTTCCCGCCGAGAAAAAAGTCGTAGACACGCGCGATGCTCGGAACGCTCGTATCGATTCCCAGGGAGCTGCCATCACTGGACATACCGCTCATTATGCCGGCTGGTCATGCGCCCGGCTTCAATCCCGCTCGCGGGGCCCCTGAAGCGTGACATCGCGCCAGGCGCCGAGGACATCATCCGGTCCCAGACACCGAATCGGCACGGCGTCGTCCGCGGTTCCCGTCCGGGTGACCGCTAGCAGCGGCGTCTGCTCATCCGCGCCTGGGACATACCGCACGTCCCGTAGCAGGTCGGCGTACTCCCGCCTGCCGAATCCGCGCTTTTCATGCCACTTGATGCTGCCCGCGAATGAAATCGCGGCATTCCTCGCGTCGCTCTTCGCCACGATGTCAATCTCCGGGTTGTGTCGCCGGTTCCACCAGCCGCCGACCTCCGCGACCTCCGGGTAGCCAAGATCGGAGGCAATGCGCAGCAGTGCCTCCCGGATGACGGGCTCGACCGCCCTCTCGTGCCATGTTCCCCAGGACCGGTCGATCGTGAGAAGGACGATGTCACCCCGGCCCCGCTCGACGAGGGGCAGGCCGTCGCGCAGGAAAGCCAGGTAGAACCGCAGATACGGGTCGGCGACGCGGTACCGCTTGTCTCTCTCGCCGGACTTGGCGGACAACGGCACGTCGACCGCGATCACTCGTTTGGCCTCCAGGCGCCGCAGGGCATTACCCAGCGAACTGTCGGCTATCGGCCGGCCATCATCATCGGTCAGTTCGCTGGTGATCCCTTTCCACGTTCGCTCGCCGTTCCCGATCGCGGCAAGCACCGTCCGGGCTTGCACTTCCGCGGGGAACTCAGCCGCCAGCGACCGCTCACCCGAGACCAGCAGCGCGGATGTCGGATCACCGAGCGCGGACCGCAGGAACTCCCTCAGGCTGGAGCCGTGCCGCCATTCCTGGCAGATCAGGGGCAGGCCGCCGGTAACAAGGCCGATCAGGATGAGCAGGACCGGCTTACGGGACAGCCCCCGGTCCCACGTCGTCTGCAGCTCACCTTCCAGCGCCTCATCGGACTCCAGCAGCCACGGCAGTTCGTCGATTACGACGATCGAGGGCTGATCGTCTGGCAGCGCGGCCACTAGCTGGCGGAAGAACGACGACCAGGAGCGCCAGGTAGCTTGCTCGCTGGTTGCTCCCGGGCAGCGTGATCGCCGAGGCGGAGATCCGCAGCTGGACGCTGTTCGCCTGGACGCTGTTCGCCTGGACGGTGGCTGCCTACACGGTCGGCTGCGGCGCGCTGAGCTGGTGGAACCAGCGCCGCCGGAGCGTCCCCGCCGAGTGAGCTTCGCCTACTTCTACGGCAGGGTTCTTCCCTTCGATGAGCGCGCCTCGCTAGCGGAATGGGCCCGGGTCGAATATGCCCTGTCCAGGCGTGAGGATCCCGGCTGGATCGTAGCGCTGCCGCATCGTGGCCAGGAAAGGCCATTGGCCGCCGAAATGTTCTCGCCAGTCCCGCCTGGTCATAGGGATCGAGCCGATGGGGTATTGATAGCCTCCGAGATCACGCGCCTGCTCGAACAGGGCACGGTTGTCGGTGAGCATCACGTCCGCGGCGAGCGCGCCACCGGAATCGGGAGCCGCGGTACGCAGCAGCGAGAGCAGGAAGACGACAGGTTCGCCCGGCACCCGCAGCAGCGGTGCCCGCAGGGTGGCGCGGGTGAGCGGGTACAGCAGGATCACCCCGCTCGCTCCGATGTCGGCCTCCGTGAGGCCGGCCATCAATCCGGACACGAAGGCGTCGGTGACACTGTCCGGCAGGAACACGTTCCACCACGGGTGCGGGTCGTACCATTCACCGGTCGACTCCAGGAACGCCACGTCGGGAGCCAGCCGGTCCAGGAAGTCAAAGTAGCCCAGATCCTCGATCTGCTGGGTGCCCCGCTCGAAGTGCAAGTCGCCGATCAGCGTGACATCATCCGGCGGCGTCGAATCGTAGAAGGCGGCCGCCTCTATGTAGTACTGCCACCCGGGCCCGTTCGGATTGAGCGCTGCCTCGCCCTCGGCGAACGAGAACCGGCCGTCCGCCTGCACCAGCCGCTGGTCGGCCGTGAGGGCATCGACCGAGGGGTAGTACAGGATGTAATGCCGGACGTTGCCCGGGGCCGGCACCAAGCGCAGCGTTGCCCGGACCAGCACCGCGCACTGGCCGAGACCGGCCAGGACCGCGTAGAACAGCTCAGGCTCATCCCCCGGCGAGCAGACGACCCGCCGGCCAGCGCCGGTCACCACCTCCAGTTCGAGTACGTTGTCGACCTGGGCCCCGTAGTGCGGCGACGCGCCACCGACGCCGCCGACCGACAGCGTTCCGCCGACGGACAGCTCTAGGTAATCGGTCAGCACAGGCGGTGTCAGGCCTTGCGGCAAGGTCGCGGCGAGCACGGAACTCCAGCGCGCGCCGGCACCCGCCTCAACAGAGCCCGCGCCGACCTTGATCGCGTCCAGGGTGCCAGTCTCGATGACGAGGCCGCCGCTGGCCTGGGCCTGCCCGTACGTCGCGTGCCCTTGCCCGCGCGGAGCCGCCGGGATCCGCTGCTCATTGCAGAAACGCAGCATCACCACGATGTCGTTGATATCGCCGGGCTGAAGTACCGCCCAGGGACGATCATGGATAATGTGCCCGAAATCATCGGCATCTGTCGATAGTGCCGCGTTATCGAACACAAGCTTGCCTTTGAGCGCCGGGACGCGGACCGCCGGCGCGTGCCACGCGCCGGTAACCCAGCTTCGGCCGACCGGGTCGAAACCCGAAATCAGCGCTCCGGCCGCCAATCCTGACAGGAAGTCACGCCGATTCGGCCTGGACGGGTCTTGCATGTCTGATATATAGGACATAATGCAATATCCTAAGCAGAATCCAGCGCATATGGTTGCATGAGGCAATGCCATTATGCACCTCCGCTGCGGTGGACAGCGGGCAACCAGCCGAGTCCATTTCGGCCGTCCCACGGCGGCGTACCTTGAACACCACCTCGGAGCCCAATTTCCGGGGAATTAAGCGTTTCCCGTTCGGTGGTTCGGCCACCTGTTAGCCTGCCCGCATGGAAGACCTGGGACCCGTCGCTTGGCCGCCTGAGCCGATCAGGACCGAGAGGCTCGTGCTCCGTGAGCCCGAGGCCCGGGATCGTGCAGCGTACATCGAGCTGCTGGCCTCGCCAGAGGTGAGCACCTACCTCGGCGGCCCCCGGCCGCGTGACGAGCTTGAGCGCGAGATACCCGGGGCGCCCGAGCGGCACCCCGGCCTTTTCATAGTCGACCTCAACGGATCCATGATCGGCCAGGTCATTCTGAGGAGAGCACAGGGGCTCAGCGTCCCGGCTGCTGCAGGGAAGGCCGAGCTCGGCTACCTGTTCCTGCCGGAGGCGTGGGGATTCGGGTACGCCGCCGAGGCGTGCGCGGCGGCACTCGGCTGGCTCGTCGGTGAGTTTCCCGGCGAGCCGGTGGTGCTCTTTACCCAGACCGCCAACGCCCGCTCGATGCGCCTCGCGGCGAAGCTGGGGTTCACCGAGGCAGGGCGGTTCGAAGCCTGGGGTGCCGAGCAGTGGTTCGGCATGTGGTCACCGGTCACGCCGTCCGATTGAGCCCGTGCCCACAGGGGTAAGGCGTCACGCCGGCGAGTCGCGACTGCCGTGCCGAGCGCCGAGTCGACGATTTGCTGCAACTGCCAGCTGTGCGCTCCGCGCCAGTACACCCGGCCGCAGCCAAGGCATCGGGAAAAGGCCTGGTACGTACGTTGCGTGCCGGGCGGCAGCACCGGCTCGACGTCCGCCTTGCGGACCGGCGCGAGCGGACAGTTGCACGAGGTGCACCGGGTCCACGGCGCGAGCGGCGGGGCGAACCGCTCCAGGACGTCACGAAGCTGGTCCTCGGCGCCTGAGCCGCGCACGTAGCCGCCGAGCCACAGGCTGTGGCGGCGGAGCAGGCCACGGTCCTTGGTCAGCAGTACCCGTCGGCTCGCGTTCGCCCGCTCGATCAGCGTGTCGTCATCCGCGTCGTTGGTGTACGCGGCATCCACGCCGACCAGTCGCAGCCTGCGAGCCAGCGTCCCCAGGTGGACGTCGAGGATGAACCGCGGCGACGGCACGGGCTGCGGCCTGCGGACGGCGCTGACTTCCGCGACATCCCCCGAGGCCAGCCGGTCATGGGAAGCGGCCTGCCTTCCGTTGACTGTCAGGCGGCCGGTTTCCGTCAGCGGGACGCCGCAGGACTCGATGACGTGGCCAAGCGAGGACACGCCGTCGACGCAGACTCGGGCCTGTCCTGCCCGGTGCCGTTCTGCCCGGTGCCGCGGCGCCAGGAACATCCGCAGCTCAGCGGCGAACCGGACCTCTGCTTGCGCGTCCATCCGGCTCGGCTCACGGCATGGGCGCGCCACCGTGCGCCCTCGCGGACGCGGCTATGGTCAGGCTGATAATAAGGAAGAGGGTGCCCAGGATCAATGCTCCCCAGCCCAGTACCAGGCCCGTAAGCGCCAGGCCGTCCCCCTGTTCACCGCTGCGCCTGATCTGGCTGCGGGCCATGTGGCCGAACGCGATCGCGGGAATGGTCGCCAGCGGCCCGAACACGAACTGCGCGACCCCGCAGGCCAGGCTCGCCATGGCAAGCCCGTTGGTCGTGTTCGCCTGGCTCGCCGTGGCCGGCTCCGCGGTCGGCTCCAGGGCTCGCCGGACAGGCAGGTCGGCGACAAGGTGGTCCAGTTCGGCGTAAGTACGCGAGGACAAGGCGGACTCGAGACGGGTGTCATACTCGTCCCTGGACAGCCTGCCCTCGCTGTAGGCCCTGCCGAGGATCCCTGTCACATCGTCGCGGTCCGCGTCAGCGGCCCGCATCTTCCCTCGTTCACCGCCGGTCCATGGGTGGCCATGCCCAGCTGTCATTGGTGTCTCCGGGCCCATCTCACGCCCCTCCCACGAAAACACTTTCCGCTTAACCTCACGGTACTGCCGTTCACAGACCCGACAGTACGGTCCAGCTGGCCACAAACCCGGCAATACGGTCTAGCTAGCATGTTGCGGATGCCCCGCGACCCAGGCGGGGCGTGACCTTACAGAGTCATGACGTAACAGAGGAGTGCGCTCGTGAAGATACTGGTGACCGGCGGCGCCGGATACATAGGCAGCGTCGTGACGCATCGCCTGCTGGACGCCGGACACCGCGTGGTCGTGCTGGACGACCTGTCCACGGGGTTCGCGGACAACATCCCGGACGGCGTCGAATTCCACGAACTGTCCGTGCACGACGTCGCCAGGGTACTGACGCCGGACGCCGGGTTCGACGGCGTCCTTCACTTCGCGGCCAAGATCGCGGTTGCCGAATCGGTGGCCCGCCCTGACCTGTACTGGCACGTGAACGTGGCCGGATCCCTCGCGCTGCTGGACGCCGTCAGGAAAGCAGGGACGCCGCGGCTCATCTTCTCCTCGACTGGCTCGATGTACGTCCCGGACGGGATCAGTAAGCTCACCGAGGACGCGCCGATCCGCACCCAGAACCCGTACGCGGCCACCAAGTTGGCGGTGGACCTGATGCTGGCGGGCGAGTGCGCGGCCTTCGGCCTGGGCGCGGTGAGCCTGCGGTACTTCAACGCCTCGGGTGCCGTCGGGCGCCTCGGCGAGCGGCATAACCCGGAAACCCACCTCATCCCGATCGTCCTGGAGGTAGCGGCCGGCAAGCGCGATGAACTCCTGCTGTACGGCGACGATTACCCGACCCCGGACGGCACCTGCATCCGCGACTACATCCACGTCGCCGACCTCGCCACCGCGCACCTGCTCGCCCTGGACGCGATCACGCCCGGACGCCACGAGATCTACAACCTCGGCAACGGCGACGGCTACAGCAACAAGCAGGTCATCGAGGCCGCGCGAGCGGTGACGGGACACCCGATCCCAGTCAAGATGGCGCCCCGCCGCGCCGGTGACCCGGCCGGGAGCGTCGCCGGGAGCGACAAAGCACGCCGCGAACTTGGCTGGACGCCGGTCAAGCCGGACCTGCGGGAAATCATCGCCGACGCCTGGGAATTCCACGGGGCACCGCCGCTCCACCGTGCACAGCCATTCCGCCGTGCATAGCCATTTCACCAGGCACAACCATTCCACCGGGCGCGGTCATAGGTCCGCGACGCAGTCACCAGTGTCGTTCGGATCAAAGAAAGAAGTTTCGGGGATCTGGTGTGCGGCGCGGCGGTTGGGCTAATGTCGCCTGCGTGAATTCGCTCGTCGCTGGAATTGACTCCTCAACCCAGTCCACCAAGGTCCTCCTGTGCCGGGCCGACGACGGCACGGTCGTCGGGGAGGCGTCCGCGCCGCACCCGGACGGGACCGAATGCCACCCTCGATACTGGTGGGACGCGCTTTCCGCCGCCGGGCGCGACCTGCTCGAACGCGCGGACGCGGTCGCGGTCGCGGCGCAGCAGCACGGGATGGTCGTGCTGGACGAGGCGGACGAGGTCATCCGCCCGGCGATGCTGTGGAACGACGTGAAGTCAGCGCCGCAGGCAGCCCGGCTTGTCGGCGAGTTCGGCGCCGCGGAGTGGGCCAGGCGCACCGGCAGCGTCCCGACCATGTCGTTCACGGTTACGAAACTGCGCTGGCTGGCCGAGAACGAGCCGTCAAGCGCGGCGCGCGTGCGGCGCGTCCTGCTGCCGCACGACTGGCTGACCTGGCGGCTCGCCGGGGGTCCCGATGCTGATCGCGAGCCCACGACCGACCGGGGCGATGCCTCTGGCACCGGGTACTTTGATCCCGCCTCCGGTGCCTGGCTCCCAGATTTCGCCGAACGGGCCCTGGGCCATGCGGTCAGTCTGCCTCGCGTGGCCGCGCCGTCCGAGATCGTGGGGCGAACCCGCTGGGGCGCGGCGATCGCGCCCGGCACCGGCGACAACATGGGGGCGGCTCTGGGACTGGGGCTGCGAGAAGGGGACATGGCCGTCTCGATCGGCACTTCGGGTACGGCGTACGCGGTGACGGATCGGCCGGCTGCCGACGTGACCGGGTCGGTGGCGGGGTTCGCCGACGCAACCGGACGGTTCCTTCCGCTGGTGGCGACCGTCAACGCGGCCCGGGTGCTCGTCGTGACCGCGCGCATGCTGGGCACCGACCCCGCGGGCCTGTCGGACCTGGCGCTGAAGGCCGATCCTGGTGCGGGCGGGCTGACGCTGCTCCCCTACCTGGATGGTGAGCGCACCCCGAACCGGCCGGACGCCAACGGCGTGCTGCGCGGCCTCACCTCTTCGAACGCGACGCCGGAGAACCTCGCGCGGGCGGCCGTCGAGGCCGTGCTGTGCTCCCTGGCCGACGCCATCGACCACGTGGTCTGCGTGACGGGGACCACGCCCAGGCGCGTCGTGCTCATCGGCGGCGGGGCCAAGTCGGCGGCCATCCGGACGCTGGCGCCCGCGATCTTCGGGGTGCCGGTGACAGTGCCGGAACCAGCGGAGTACGTGGCGCTCGGCGCCGCCCGGCAGGCCGCGTGGGCGCTGGCTCGTGCCGGCTCCGGGACGAGCGATGACCTGCCCGAATGGCGTGCCGCCGCGGCGGAGACGCATGAGGCGGAGCCCCAGCCACTGGTCCGCGAGCAGTACGCGGCGCTGCGCGACGACGCCGCGGTCTGGCAGGCCTGATTCAGCCGGCCGACGGCGCGATGATTACTTTGAGCCCGGTCCGTCGTTCAGCGTCCGCGAAGGCATCGGCCGCGTCATCTAGCGGGACCTTCGAGGACACCAGCGGGTCGAGCGACACCACGCCGCGCGCCGCGAGGTCGATCGCGCGCGGGTAGACCTCGTTCATCCGCCGCACCATGGCGATCGTCAGTCCCTTGCGCCGCGCGAGCGAGGCACGGAACGTGGTCATGTCGGAGTCCGGGATGCCGCCAAGCACCACCCGGCCGCCGGGCCGCACCGACTCGAAGGCGAGACTCACTGCCTCGTCGTTCCCGGCCAGCTCGAAAGCGACATCGGCCCCGTAAGCCGAAATATCGCGATTTTCGGCTAGGACGGCGGCGGTACCGGCTCGAACCGCATCTGCCGGAGTCGCGCGCGCCGGAGCGACAACCTCGTCCGCACCCCACTTCGCCGCCGCCTCGCGACGATGCGCCAGCGGTTCGACCGCCAGCACATGCCTGACGCCGGCGGCGCGCAGCAACTGGATCAGCAGCAGCCCGATCGGCCCGCACCCGACCACGGCGACCGAGCCGCCGAACGGAACGTGCCCGAGGTCCAGCGCCCACAGCGCCACCCCCAGCGGTTCGAGCATCGCGCCGCCGGCGTCGGACACCGAGTCCGGCAGCGGGACCAGCAAGTGCGACGGCCACGGCATGAACTCGCGCATCATCCCGTCGGTATTGCCGTGGCCGGAGAACACGATGTTGTAGCAGAGGTTCCGGTAGCCGTCCCGGCACGCGCGGCACCGCTCGCACGGGACCGCCGGGTCGATCGCGACCCGTTCGCCGCGCCGGGGCCCGTCCGCGATCTCCCCCGCACCCTCGTGCCCGGGCACGAGCGGCCGCGCGAGCCTCGCGTCGCCGATCGCCCCTTCGGTGTACCAGTGCAGGTCAGAGCCGCAGATCCCGACCGCGCTCACCCGCACGAGCGTCTGGCCGGCACCGGTCTCCGGCACAGGCTCGTCCGACACCCGCAGGTCCGCGGTTCCGTGAAGCCTCGCTGTCCGCATCTCCCGACATTATCCCGAACGATCCCTCGTGACTGCGACAGGTCCCGTCACTCCTTCACCCCGCCCTCGGGGCCGCGCATGATGAACCTCTGGAAGACGAAGAACACGATCGCCACCGGGATGGTCATGGCCATCGCGGCGGCGAGTTCCAGCGGATACTGGGTCGCTTCGCCCAGCTGGCCGCTTACCAGGCGTCCGACCCCGGTGGTCAGCGTGTCGAGCGACGGGGACTGGTGCGCGATGAGAAGGTCGGAGAAGTCGTTCCATGACCCCTGGAACGCCAGGATCGTCAGGGTTATCAGGGCCGGCCTCGCCATCGGCAGCACGACCGACCAGTAGGTGCGGAAGATGCCCGCTCCGTCGATCTTCGCCGCCTCCTCGATGCTGGGGTGCACTGACAGGAAAAACTGCCGCATGATGAACACCCCCGCGGCATCGGTCATCAACGGCACGATGAGCCCTGGGTAGCTGTTGTAGATGCCGAGCTGCTTGAGGACGAGGAACTTAGGGATCAGCAGCACGACGCTTGGCACGGCCATGACCGCGATGATCGCGGAGAAGACCGCCCCCCGGCCGCGGAACCTCAGGCGGGCAAGGGCGTACCCCGCCATCGAGTCGAACAGCAGCCGTCCCGCGGTTACCGACACCGCGACAATCACCGAGTTCCCGAGCCAGAGCAGGAAGTCCTGCTGTTCCAGCTCGGTGAAGGCGGTCAGCACCCAGTGGGACGGGATGGGGTTCAGCGGATGCGCGATCGCGTCAGGGTCGGTCTTGAACGCGGTGCCGATGCTGAGCAGGAACGGGTAGATGTACACCACCGCGCACACGGCGAGTACCAGGTACAGCAGCGTACGCCCGGCCAGCCTCCGCACGCGCCGGCTGGAGACGCGCCGGCTGGAGACGCGCCCGCTGGAGACGCGGCTGAAGAACGGCCGGGCGCTCATGCCCTGTCCCCCGCCACCGTGCCCCGGTCCCTGAGCACGAGCCGTTGCAGGACCGTGAGCGCGACGATGATCGCGAACAGGATGAACGCGATCGCGGCCCCTTGTCCCCACTGCTGGTCGCTGAATGACGCCACGTACGCCAGGTACGCCGGCGTGAGCGTCGTGCCCGCGGGATTGCCCTGGCTCATCAGGTAGATCTGGTCGAACACCTGCCAGGTGGCGATCAGGCCGAGCGTGAGCACCAGGAACAGAGCGGGCTTGAGCATCGGGAAGGTCACCCGCCAGAAGCGCTGCCAGGCGTTCGCGCCGTCCATGATCGCCGCCTCCTCGAGCTCTGACGGGATGGCGTAGATGGCCGGCAGGAAGATCAGCATGAACGTCCCGGACGTGGTCCACACGGCCAGCACGATGATGGCGACCATGGCGACGCTGGGTCCGGCGAGCCACTGCCACCACGGCAGCCCGAGGAAACCGTGGTTCGCCAGCGCGGCGGGCGCCTGCGTGACGCCGAGCCCGCTGTAGGCGAGCTGGAGCACTCCGGACGGGTCGTTAAACCAGTTCGGGCCGTGCGCACCGAGGTAGCCGACGAGCGCGTTCACCACGCCCGTGCTGCCGAAGATGTACAGGAAGATGATGGAGACGGCCACCGAGCTTGTGATGGAGGGGAAGTAGTACGCCGTGCGGAAGAACCCCCGCCCGGCCAGGCGCTTCCTGCTCACCGCGAGCGCCAGGCCGAGCGCGAGTGCCGTCTGTACCGGCACGACGAAGAGGACGTAGTACAGGTTGTTGCGCAGGCTCTCCCCCAGCTGCTGCTGGGGGAGACCTGGCTGGGTCAGCAACGCCTGATAGTTCCGCAAGCCCACGGAGCTCACGTCGCTGCTGAACGGGCTGCCGATTCCGGTCCAGTTGCTCAGGCTGACCCAGGCGGCCATCGCGATCGGTACTACCAGGAACACCAGGAGCAGGACGATGACCGGCGCGGTCATCAGCCAGCCCGCGGCCGTCTCCCGTCGCCTGAGGGACCCGCGCCGTGACAGGAGTTTCACTTGTCGGAGTTGACGACCGCCTGCAGGTTCTGCTGCGCGGTGCTCAAGATCGTGGCCGGGTTACTGTTCGCTAGCTGCTCCAGCGCGGAGCTGTAGGCATCCAGTGCCTGTGTTGCCCCGGCGATCGCGATGTCGGGGTGGGCGTACGCCAGTTCCTTGACGAAGGTCGCGTACTGCGGGTAGGCCGCGGCGTACTGTGACTGAGCCGATTCCAGCGACGGGATGACGCCGAACGCGTTGGAGAACGTCATCTCCTGCTGCGTGGTGGTCAGGAACTTCACGAGCTCCAGTGCCCCGGCGAGGTTCTGCGACTGCTTGGGCACTCCCCAGCAGTTGGTGAACGACAGCGTCGCGTGGATCCCGGTGGGCCCGGCGGGCAGCGGGTAGACCTTGAACTTGACGTTCGGGTAGTCGGTCTGCAGCTCGCCGTTCTCCCAGTTGCCGATGACGTCCATCGCGGCCTTGTTCTCGCCGAATGCCTGGCCGCTGAACCCGGCGTCAAGCTGGGACGGGAACTTCATGATGCCGCTGTCGAGCATGGACTTGAGGTAGGTGAGCGCCTGCACGTTCTGCGGGCTGTCCAGCTCCACCTTCCCGGTGCTGGACAGTACCGTGCCGCCGTCCTGGTAGAGGAACTCATCAATGCCGGATTCGTCCTGGTCGATGACGAGCCCGGTCCGGCCGCCGGTCGTGAGCTTCTTCGCGTCGGACTCGAGCTGGTTCCAGTTGGCGGGCGGTGCCCCGAGACCCGCCTGCTGCCAGTCCTTCGTGTTGATGTAGAGCGCGAGCGTGGAGGCGTCCTTGGGCGCGCAGACGAACTGTCCCTGATACGCGAAGGCGGCCTTGAGCGCCGGCGCGAAATTCGAGGCGTTGGACAGCGTAGACGCGTACGGGTCGAGAACACCGTCCTTCGCGTAGTTCTGGAACGTGAGCGGATCGAGGTAGAAGACGTCCGGCGGCTCGTTGCCGGCGAAGCCCTGGGCGACCTGCTGCGCGAGGTCGGACGCGGCGATCACCTGGACCTTGATGCCGCTCTGCTTCGTGAAGGCGGCGGCGGCCGCGTCCACTGCCTTCGTCTCCGCCGGGCCGCTGGAGCCGAACATGAGCGTGAGCGGCTTGTCGTTCGGCTTAGCGGTGGCGGTCGCGTCGCTGCTTGACGGGGAACCGAACCCGCCGCCGGAAGAGCAGGCCGCGGTGAACGCCAGCACGGCGGCGGCGAGCACCGCCGTGGTGAGTCGTCTACTACCCTTCATCGTTCTTTCCTTTCGGTGGGGGTTGCCGTCAGGTCGGGGGTGGCTTGTCAGGTGGGGGGGTGGACGTCAGGTCGGGGTTTGGCCGTCAGGTCGGGGTTTGGCCGTCAGGCGGATTCTCGGCGGACAAGACGCGGCTGCAGGAGCACTCGTCGTCGTGCTGCCGTCGTCCGCCTGCCGCTCCGGGATCCGGTCCGGGAGGTCGCGAGCAGGCCGTCCAGCGTGTCTACGCAGGCGTCCGCTACCTCGTCGACGGGCTGCGCGATGCTGGTCAGGCCGACCGCGCCGGCCGCCGCGGTGTCGTCGAAGCCGGTGACCGCGGCGTCCCGGCCCGGTACCAGCCCGCGTGCCGTGATCTCGTTCCACGCGCCGAGCGCGATCGTGTCGCTGACGCAGACGAACGCCGTGGGCGGGTCTGCGCTGTCGAGCAGCGTCCCGCAGGCGGTGCGTCCCTCGCCTGACTCGTCGTGCATCTGCGGGCGCAGCCCCGCCGTCGGCAGCCCGGCCTCCAGGCAGGCGGACTCCCAGCCTGCGCGACGGTCGTCACCGACACCGGATCCCTCCGGCCAGCCGAGGAAGGCGATGCGGCGGTGCCCGGCCGCGATGAGGTGAGCGGTGGCGGCCCGTTCCCCGCTGGCGCCGTCCACGTCGACCCAGGGGTGGTTGTCCGTCCCGCCCCAGGGTCTGCCGAAGGTCACGAACGGGACCCGCCGCCGCCGCAGCCAGGACGTGCGCTTGTCGCCGACGTGCGTGCCGGTCAGCACGAACGCGTCCAGCGTGTAGTCGTCGAGCAGTTCGCTGTAGGCGCGGATCTCCTCGCTGTCGCTGGCCGCCGTGAACAGCAGCACCCGGTATCCGGAGTCCTGCGCCCGTTGGGTGACCGCGTGCAGGAACGCGTTGTGCAGTTCACCGCGACCAGGGCTCGGGGCGGGGATGATCAGGGCGATCAGATGCGACCGCCTGGTGCGCAGCGTCTGCGCCGCCTTGAGCGGCCGGTAGCCGGTCTCCGCGATCACCGTTTCCACCCGGCGGCGGGTCTCCTCCCGCACCAGGTGCGGCGCGTTGAGCACGTTCGAGACGGTCTGATGAGAGACCGCGGCGGCCTTGGCGACCGACGCGAGCGTCGGCCGCTTGCCCGCCCCCTGTGCTTGGTTGCTCGATGGTCCTGGCATGGATCGATCTTCTTTGATCGTTAAATATGAACGTGCAATTTGATCGTTAAAATCATTGCTACACTATGGTCTCGATGTCAAGGACTTACCGATCGCCGGACCGGGACGGGGTTGGATGTCGGCACTCGATCAGCCGTGGCTGCATGAACTCGTGACCGTACTGAGCGCGCCAACCGTGGCGCTGAGCGACTATGGGGGGCAGATCCGCCCCGAGGGAGCGCAAGGCGTCCTCCACGCCGACGTCAGGGTGCTGTCGCAGGCGGTACTCAAGGTTGACGGCGTCGAGCCCGCACCGATCAGCGGCGGCCTCCTCGGAGCGGAGCGAGCCCGGTTCGTCTCGGTGCCGAGGGCACAGGGAGACGACATCGTCGACCCGACGGTACGGGTGGAGCGCGAGCGGACGGTGACCCCGGGCGAGGTGCGCGAATCCATCCGCGTGGTTTCCTTCGCGGACGCCGGGGTCAATGCCGAGCTGACGCTTGCCGTGGCGACGGACATGGCTGGCCTCACGGAGATCAAGGGCGCCCGGGCCGACAGCGCGCCAGTAGCGCCGCTCAGGACCGAAGCCGGCCTGTCGTGGGCAAAGGACTCGCTGCGCGCGACCTTGTCCGCGCCGGGCGCGACCGTGGCGCTCAGCGACGCCGAGCCGGCGGATGCCGGCGCCCGCCCGGCGAGTGCGGACGCCCGCCCGGCGGGTGCGGACGCTGCGACGCCGGGCCCGTACGCGATCCTGCGCTGGCCGGTACGGCTGCACGGCCGCGGCACGCACGAGGTCACATGGCGGCTGTCCGTCACCGACCCGTCGGCGGTCGTCGTCGCCGCGCCGCCGGCGGAAACGGCCGCTCAGGCGAAGGCCTCCGCGAATGCCGACGACTCTCGGCTGCCGAACCTCCTGCGCCAGTCACTGGCCGACGCGGACGCGCTCCGGATGGCCGTGCCGCGAGCACCGGGGGACGTGTTCCTGGCCGCCGGCGCCCCGTGGTACTTCACCCTGTTCGGCCGGGATAGCATCTGGGCGGCGCGGCTGCTGCTGCCGTTCGGGTGGCGACTGGCCGCCGGGACGTTGCGCGCGCTGGCCGCATTCCAGGGGCGGCACGTTGACGCGGAGACGGCGCAGGCGCCCGGCAAGATCCCGCACGAACTGCGCCGGTCCGGTGTCTACTACGGCACGATCGACGCCACGCCGCTGTGGATCTGCCTGCTGCACGACGCATGGCGCTGGGGCATGCCCGAGACGGAGGTGGCGGCGCTGCTGCCTAACCTGCGCGCGGCGCTGGAGTGGATGCGGGAGTTCGGCGACTCCGACGGCGACGGTCTCCTTGAGTACATCGACGAGAGCGGCCACGGCCTGTCCAACCAGGGCTGGAAGGACTCCGGTGACTCCGTAAGGTTCGCCGACGGGACGATCGCCAGGGCGCCGGTCGCTCTCTGCGAGGTCCAGGGCTACGCGTATGAGGCAGCGGTGCGCGGGGCGGATCTGCTGGCCAGGTTCGGGACGGGCAAGGCCGGGACAGGCGAGGCGGCGGCGGGCAAGGCCGGGACAGGCGAGGCGGCACAGTGGCGGGACTGGGCCGCGCGGCTCGCCGAGTCGTTCCGCGGCGCGTTCTGGGTGACCGGCAAGTCCGGCAGTTACCCCGCGCTCGCGCTGGACGCGGACAAACGCCCGGTCGACTCGCTGACGAGCAACATCGGTCATCTTCTGGGTACCGGGCTGCTGTCGCGCGCAGAAGAATCACTCGTGGCGGGGCAACTGGTCGCCGCGGACATGAACTCCGGATTCGGCCTGCGCACGATGTCCGACGGCAGCGGCGGCTACAACCCGCTGAGTTACCATTGCGGCTCCGTGTGGAGCCATGACACCGCCATCGTCATCAGGGGGCTGTTCCGCAGCGGCCACACGACGCTGGCAACGCCGCTCGCTGACGGGCTGCTCTCGGCCGCCAGTTCCTTCGGCTGGCGGCTGCCGGAACTCTATTCCGGCGAGGCCCGCTCGCAGGCGCCGTGGCCTACGCCCTATCCGGCGGCGTGCCGGCCGCAGGCCTGGTCCGCGGCCGCCGCGGGAGCACTCCTGCAGGCACTGCTTGGGCTCGACGCCGACGTGCCGGGCGGCACGGTCACCATCAGGCCTCCGGGCGTACGGATCGGCGGCGCTGGCGTCCGGCTGCATGTGGACGGCCTGGTCGCGGGGAACGAGACGTTCAGCGCCGGCGTCGACGAGTCCGGCCGCGGCTACGTCCATGGCTGCAGCCTCAAACTCGGCCCGCGCGAACAACGCGGACAACGGCACTTGTGACATCGGTCAATCGCGGGGCCGGCGCCCGGATAGCCAGCCCCGCCAGGGTGCCTCCCGAAGAGCGCACCCTGGCGGGCCTCGACGCCAGGCGGTTACCGGGTGCCGTAGAGGTGTTCCAGGGCCAGCTGGTCCAGGCGCTCATACCCCATCCCGCGCGCGCCCAGCGCGTCCGCGTCCACGTCGGCGTCCCGCACATCCCGCCACGTCTCCCCCGCCGCCAGCGTCGGCTCCGCCAGCTCCGGGATCCGCGACGCCGCGAGCGCCTGCTGCACCTCCGGGTCGGCCCGGAAGGCCCGCGCCTTCTCCCGCAGGATGAGGTAGTTCGTCATGCACGCCTTCGCCGACTCCCACACCCCCTCATCGTCCTCCGTGCGCGGCGGCTTGAAATCGAAATGCACCGGCCCGTCATACCCGCCCGCCAGCAGCGTGTCCACCACCCAGAACGCCCCTCGCGCATTCCCCGCCCCGAACCGCAGGTCCTGGTCATATCGCGGCCCGTGCTGCCCGTTCAGGTCAATATGGAACAGCTTCCCGTGCCACATTGCCTGCGCGATCCCGTGCGCGTAATTCACCCCCGCCATTTCCTCATGCCCCACCTCAGGATTCACGCCCACCATCTCCGGCCGCTCCAGCGAGCCGATGAACGCCAGCGCATGCCCCACCGTCGGCAGCAGGATGTCCCCCCGCGGCTCGTTCGGCTTCGGCTCGATCGCGAACCGGATCGGATACCCCTGGTCGGCCACGTACGCCGACAGCACGTCCAGCCCCTCGCGGTAGCGGTCCAGCGCCGTCCGGATGTCCTTGGCCGCCCCCGACTCCGCGCCCTCACGACCGCCCCAGAACACGTACGTCTGCGCGCCTAGCTCCGCCGCCAGGTCCAGGTTCCGCATCACCTTCGCCAGCGCGAACCGCCGCACCTCCCGCTCATTCGCGGTGAACGCCCCGTCCTTGAACACCGGATGCCCGAACAGGTTCGTCGTCGCGGTAGTGACGACGACGCCCGTCTCGTCCAGGGCCTTCCTGAACGCGGCGATCTTCGCCTCCCGCTCCGCCGCCGAGTCCGCGAATTCGAACACGTCATTGTCGTGGAAGTTCACCCCGTACGCGCCCAGCTCCGCCAGCTTGCGCACCGCCCGGTCCGCTGCCATAGGCGGCCGCACCGGCCCCCCGAACACATCCGTCCCCTGCCACCCCACCGTCCAGATACCGAACGAAAATCGGTCCTCGCGAGTCGGCACATACTTGTCCGCCATTGGGTTAACCCTCTCCGGGAGACGACCTGACACAGTTTCTTATTCTCTACACAGGCGCCGACGGCCAAACCACCCGACGAGCGGCCCGAGCTCCGTCGTCTGCCGCGCCCGCCGCGTCCGCCGCGTCTGCCGCGCCCGCCGCGTCCGAGCGGCACACCGTCAGCCACTTCACCGGACTGCCGCCTTCTTCTTTCCGAGAACTTTCGACACCTGTGCGACCATGCGTCGACTTGTGGAAGTCTTCGCAACACAATAGAGGGCACCAAGTGCGCCCTGGTGACTCGTGCGACGGGTTGCGTACGGTATGGTGATCGAAAGAATTTCGATGACGTGCGGGAGGGTCTTGCCGTTGTCCGATAACACCGCGTTGACCGATGGCCAGGCGCACGAGGGGGAGCAGCGGCGCATCACGCTCGCGTCTATCGCGGCTGAGGCCGGGGTCTCGCTGCCCACCGTATCGAAGGTCGTTAACGGGCGGCCCGACGTCTCCCCGGCCACTCGGGCACGGGTGGAACGGCTGCTCAGCGCGCACAACTACTCCCGGGGAGGCCTGCGCAGGCACCGTCGCAGCGGCCTGGTCGACCTCGTGTTCAACGGCCTGGACAGTCCGTGGGCGGTAGAGATCCTGCGCGGCGTCGAGGAATGGGGCGCCGTCCACTCCACCGGCGTCGCGGTCTCGTCGGTCCGGCGCGGCAACGCGCGCCCGTCGAGCTGGACGAGCACGCTGGCCAGCCACGACACGGACGGCATCATCCTCGTGACGTCCGAGCTGACCGAGTCGCAACTGGGCCAGCTGCGCAGCGCCGGCATCCCGCTCGTGGTCATCGACCCGGTCAACCCGCCGCCGCAGGACATCCCGAGCGTAGGGGCGACCAACTGGGCCGGCGGCCTCGCCGCCACCGAGCACCTGCTCAGCCTGGGTCACCGTCGCATCGGGGCGGTGTCGGGCCCCGGTGACTACCTGTGCAGCCGGGCGCGGATCGACGGGTACCGTTCGGCGCTGGAGCGGGCGGGCATAACGTTCGACCCGAAACTCGTGCGGAACGGGGATTTCCAGCACGAGGGCGGCTTCACGCGGGGCGGCGAACTGCTCGACCTGCCCAGGCGCCCGACGGCGATCTTCGCGGGAAGCGACCAGCAGGCGTTCGGCCTGTACGAGGCGGCACGCCAGCGCGGCCTGCGCGTGCCGGAAGACGTCTCCGTCGTCGGCTTCGACGAACTCCCCGTCACGCGCTGGGCATCGCCCCCGCTCACGACCATCCGCCAGCCCCTCTACGAAATGGGCCGCACCGCCGCGCAGATGCTCGGCGACCTGATCGAGAACGTGGCGCTGCGAGCCAACCGCATCGAGCTGTCCACCGAACTCATCGTCCGCGAGTCCACGGCCCCGCTAACCTGACCCGCCGGGCCCCTGGCCCCGCCCCGGCGCGCCCCGCACCTCTCACCGGCCCCGCACCTCTCACCGGCCACGCGCCACGCGCCACGCGCCACGCGCCCTCACGGGCCCGAATGCGCATTGGAGCCGGCTGGGGTGTGTTTGATCGCGCATTTGAGCACGTACACAGCGGGCTCAAATGCGCGAAACTCGAGATATTCCGCGATACTGAATCCGTGCGCATAGGAATGCTCGGCACTCTCCAAGTCGAGGACGCGGCCGGCCGGCTTGTGAAGGTCGGCGGGCAGCGCGTGCGGGCCCTGCTTATTCTGCTCGCGCTCGACGCCGGCCGGGTCATTCCCGCGTACTCGCTCATCGAACGGCTATGGGGAGAGCGCGACGAGCGTCCGGCGGACACGGCCAACGCATTGCAATCTCTGGTCTCCCGGCTACGTTCCGTGCTGCGCGACGTGGCATCGATCGAATCGTCTCCGGCTGGCTACCGCCTGGCGATTCCGCCGGAAAACATAGACGTCACCGCGTTCGAGGAGCTCGCCCGTGACGGCGCGAGGTCTTTGGGCAACGACGACCCGGCAACCGCCGCGCGGCTCTTGAGCGAAGCGCTGGACCTGTGGCGCGGCCCCGCCCTCGCCGACGTGGCCGACGCTTCTTTCGCGCTCGCGCCGGCACGCCGTCTCGAAGAGCTGCGCACCGCTGCCATACTCGACCGGATCGAGGCGGACCTGCTGCTCGGCGCGGACGTCGTTCCCGAGTTGCGGTCGCTGACCACAGCCGAACCGCTGGCCGAGCGTCCCCGTGCCATCCTCATGCGCGCCCTCTCCGTCGCCGGGCGCCAGGCCTCCGCGCTCGCGGAGTACGCCGAGATACGCGCGTTGCTCGCGGACAGGCTCGGAGTCGATCCGTCGCCACAGCTTGAGCAGGTATACCTCGACATCCTGCGGCACAATCATTCACCAGATCACCCATCTCCCCCCGCGTCCCAGACGGCCACCGCCCAATCCGTGCCGCTCCGGCGGCCCTCGCCCACCTGGCTCACGAGCTTCGTGGGCCGGGACGACGATGTATCCGGTGTCCTCAAAAGGCTCGCCGAAGACCGCCTCGTGACAATCACCGGTCCCGGCGGCGTCGGCAAGACCCGGCTGGCCGCGGAGGTATCGGGCCGGCTCACCGCGTCGACTTGCTTCGCGGAACTGGCGCCGGTGACCGATCCGAGGGACGTGCCGAGAGCCGTGCTCGGCGCGCTCGGCCTGGGGCGGCGCTCGTTCGTCCCCGGTGCCGCCGATCCCCTCGCCCGGCTCTGCCACGTCCTGGCCGGCCAGCAGATGGTGCTGGTGCTCGACAACTGCGAGCACGTGATCTCGGCGGCGGCCGAACTGGCCGCGCGGGTACTCGCCGACTGTCACGGGGTGCGGATCATGGCGACGAGCCGGGAGCCGCTGCGGATCGACGGCGAGGTGCTCTGGGTGCTGCCACCCCTGACGGACTCGGCGGCGATCGAGCTGATGCGAGACCGTGCGCTCGCGGTGCGGCCAGGGTTCGACAGGACCTTGGCCAACACGGACGCGGGCAACGCGGACGCGGTCACGCGGATCTGCCAGGCACTGGACGGCATGCCGCTCGCGATCGAACTCGCGGCCGTCTGGCTGCGCATCCTGACACCGCCTCAGCTCGCGGAACGGCTCGACGACAGGTTCACGCTCCTCACCGGCGGGAGCCGGACGGCGCTTCCCCGCCACCAGACCCTGCGCGCCGTCGTCGACTGGAGCTGGGGACTGCTGTCAGAGACGGAGCAGGCGCTCGCCCGCCGCCTCGCCGTCTTCCCCGTCGGCGCGACGCTCGCCGCCGCCGAGGCGGTCTGCGCCGACACGGTTCTTCCGGGAACCACGGTTCTTCCGGGAACCACGGGGCTGCCGCGCGGCGCGGTGCTGCCCGCGCTCAGCGGCCTGCTGGCGAAGTCGATCCTCGTCGTCACGAATGACCCGGACCCCGCCCCGCGGTACCGGATGCTGGAGACAGTGCGCGCCTATTGCCTCGAACGACTCGCTGAAGCAGGAGAAGACACTCAAATCCTCGGGGCCCTGGCGGACTACTACCTCAACCGCGCGGAGACGGGCGACCCGCTGCTGCGCACCGCCGGGCAGGCTCCGTGGTTCCGCGAGTTCACCGCGGAGCAGGACAACATGCACGCCGCGCTGCGCGGAGCGATCGCGCGCGGCGACGCGGAGACCGCGTTCCGGTTCGTCCGCGCGCTCGCCTACTACTGGGTGCAGCACGGACGCGGCGAGGGGCACGCGCTCGCCGCGGAGGTGCTCGCCATGCCGACGGAGGACCTGCCACGTTCGCTGCGGATCAGCGAGGCGCGGGTCATCTGCGCGTTCCTGGGCGCCGGCCCGGTGTGGGACTTGGACGCCGTCCGCCCCGCGCTAACGGCCGCGATCGCCGATCTCGCCGAATGCTCGGGGGACCGGACCGAGATCCATCCGGTCGCCGCGCTCGTCGAGCCGATGCTGGCGCTGCACGACAGCGATCCCTCCCAGGCGCTGGCGCTGTTCCGGCGGTACACGACCTCGCCGGACCCGCTGCTGCGGGCGAGCGGGTTGTACTACGGCGCCTCGTTCAACTCCAGGCTGGGCCGTCTCGACGTGGCCGAAGCCGACTGCCGCGCCGCCGTCGAGGGGTTCCGCGCCGTGGGCGACAGGTACATTATCGCGATAGCGCTCATGAGCCTGGCCGAGTACGCGGAACTCCGCGCCGACCACAAGGCGGCATTCGCGCTGCTCACCGAGGGCCGGGACACCGGGGCCGAACTCGGTGACTGGGCGGACCTGTGGTACTTCGACGGAATGCTGGCCGCCGTGCGCGCCCGGATGGGCGACATCGGCGCCGCGCGCGACCAGGTGGCGCGTGTCGCTCAGCGCATGGTGGCGCTGGGCACGGCCTGGGGCGACGACGCGAGCACCTGGCTGGGCATCGTAGCGGCCGAGGTCGCCTGCCGCGCGGGCGACTTCCCGGAAGCCCAACGATGCTGCACTAACGTCCTGGCCGCGGTCGCCACCAAGCCCACGATCTGGTGGCACCCATACAAGGTCGCCGCCACTATCCGGCTCGCAATGGTCGCGCTGGCCCAGGGAGACGACGCCCTATGCCGCGACTTGCTCGCCGCGGCCCTCCGGCTCGCGGGCGACTGGTACGAGCATCCCCCGCTAGCCGCCGTCCTCGACGCCCTCGCGGTGTATGTACTGCATGTCGACGGCGGAAACGCGGCTATCGCCGCGAAACTGCTCGGCGCCTCCCACACGATCCGCGGCGCCTTCGACGAAAGCAGTCTCGACGCCCCGGTCGCCCGGAGGGCGGCCAAGGATCTTCTCGGCGAAACGGCGTTCGAAACCGCGTACGCCTCCGGCCGTGCCCTCTCCCGCGACGCTGCCACTGCTCTCGCGCGGGATCAGCGTTGATAGTAATTTGGGTGGTTATAGCCACCGAAATTACTATCGACCATTTGGGGTTAGGTGCGGCGGCGGTAGATGTGGACGGCTAGCGGGGCGAAGACCACGAACATGGCCAGCGCCCATAGCAGGGAACGGATTACCGGGGTCGCGACCGGGCCGCCGACGAGGAGGCCTCGTTCGGCGTCCGTCAGGAAGGTGATCGGGTTGCCCTTGACGAAGGCCTGCATCCATCCTGGCAGCGTCTGCGTCTTGACCAGCACGTTGCTGCCGAACGTCAGCGGGAAGTAGATCAGCGACCCGATCCACTGCACGCTGCGCGCATTCTTGACCGTGAGCCCGATAAGCGCCGAGAACCAGCACATCGCCACGGCGAAGAGCAGGACGAGCAGGCACGCGGCGGCCGCGGCCAGCGGCGACGTCTGGATGCGGAAGCCGAGCAGCATCCCGAAGAACAGCGAGATCGCCACCGAGATCGCGTACCGCGTCACGTCACCGAACACCGCGCCTGCCAGCGGGGCGGTGCGGGAGATCGGCAGGCTGCGGAACCGGTCGAAGACGCCTGTGGCGATGTCCTGGCTCAGCGCCATGCCCGTGCCCAGCGTGGAGAAGATAACGCTCAGCACCAGGATGCCGGGAAGCTCGTACTGGAGATAGGAGTGGACGTCTCCGGAAACCGCGCCGCCGAAGACATAGGTGAACAAGAGCAGGTACATGACCGGGGTCAGGCTCAGGCCGAGCACTTCCTCGTAGCTCGTCCGCAGCTTGAGCAGGCTGCGCCAGGTCAGCGTGAACGTGTTGCGCACGCCAGTGACGGGGCTCATCCGGCGCGCGGGCACCGGGAAATCCGCGGCGGGGTAGCCAGCAGGCGTCATGACTTGTCTCCGGTGAGTTGCAGGAAAACCTCGTCGAGGCTGGGCTTGCGCAGCGAGAATTCGGCGAGCTCGATGCCCTTGTCGTCGAGTTCTCGCACGACGAGGGGCAGCAGAGCCCCATCCGTGACGCGGGCCGACACGAGGCCGGAGTCAGGGTTGGCACTGGGAGTGAGCCCGGATCGTTCGGCCAGGAGGTCTGCGACCTCGGCCAGGCGGGAAGCGTCGGCGGGGGTGACCTGCAGCACCTTGCTGCCTGCCTGCGTCTTCAACTGGTCCGGGGTGCCGGTCGCGATCACCTTGCCACGGTCGATGACCGTGATGTCGTGGGCGAGTTGGTCCGCCTCCTCGAGGTACTGCGTGGTGAGCAGCACGGTCACGCCGTCGGCGGTGAGGCCGCGGATGATCGACCACACCTCGTTGCGGCTGCGGACGTCGAGGCCGGTGGTCGGCTCGTCGAGGAAGAGGATGCGCGGGCGGCCGACGAGGCTGGCGGCGAGGTCGAGCCTGCGGCGCATGCCGCCGGAGTAGGTGCTCGCGGGGCGGCCGGCGGCATCGGTCAGCTCGAACCGGTCCAGGAGTTCTGCGGCGCGGCTCTTGGAGTCCGCGCGGGACATGCCGAGCAGGCGGGCGATCATGACCAGGTTGTTGGTGCCGGACAGGCCGTCGTCGACGGAGGCGAACTGGCCGGTGAGGCCGATGAGCTGACGGACCTGGTAGGCGTCCTCGCTCACGTCGTAGCCGCAGATCTTCGCCTCGCCGCCGTCCGGGCGCAGGAGGGTGGCGAGGATGCGGACGGCGGTGGTCTTGCCCGCGCCGTTGGGGCCGAGGATGCCGAGGACGGCACCGGCCCGGGCCGTCAGGTCCACGCCGGCGAGCGCTTGCGTCTTGCCGAAACGCTTGACCAGGCCAAAAGCCTCGATCGCGTTCGTTGTTGCAACCATGTCCGCATCATGACCCGTGCCGCTGCCAATCCGCGCACAGAACGCTGTCAAGCGCTGTAACGACGCTGGGGGCGCCACCGCTCGTGCACGGGATCGGCTTTGATCGTAATTTCGGTTGTCATAACCCCCGAAATTATGATCGAATCGTGAGAGTCAGCGGCGCGACCGTCGCCGCCAACCTCTAGGGCAAGGCGGCGACGAGCTGGTTCCAGGCCAGTGCCGTGCCGGCGGCAATACAGCCGTCGACGACGACCTCCGTGCCGAGGGCGCTCACCCGGACTTCCGGCATGACCGGTGCGATCAAGGCGAGTTCGGCCCGCACCGCGTCGGCGAAGCCGGGGGCCTGGCCGACACCGCCGCCGAGGACGACCAGCGACGGGTCGACGACGGTGATCACACAGCAGATGGCGCTGGCGACCAGCCGGGCTTCGGCGGCGACCACGGCGGCCGCGCGCGCATCACCCCGCTCCGCCGCCTCGAACACGCTGCGCGCGGTGATGTCGCCGCTCATCCCCGCGCGCCTGGCGGCGCGGACGATGCCGTCGGCGGCCGCCGCGGTCTCCAGCCTGCCCCGCCGTCGCATCTCCGCCGGATCCACCGCTGTCCCCGCGTCGGCCATGCCGAACGGCATGTACGCGATCTCGCCCGCCACGCCGTGCGCGCCACGATAGAGGCGGCCGCCGAGGACCAGGCCCATGCCGATGCCGGTGCCGACGTGCACGAAGACGAAGTCGTCCGTCTCCTTGCCCGTGCCGCGGGCGCGTTCGGCGAGCGCGGACGCGTCCACGTCATTCTCGATCGTCAGCGACGGGCCGAAGGACGACCGCAGAGCGGTGAGCGCCTCCGGCTGATCCCAGCCGGGGATCCCGCCGCTCAGCGTGATGAGGTCATGCTGCCGGTTGTAGACGCCCGGGCTGCCGACCACGGTCTTGATCACCGAGGACCGGGAGATCCCGGCTTGCGCGCAGATATCGTCGGCGAGCCTGACCAGTTCGGCGACCCGCTCCCGTGGACCGGGCACCGCGGCGCCCTGCGCCCCGGCGTCGGCGGCCGCCACGGCGCGCGACATGCGGGCGCGCACGACGCCGGCGAGGTCGGTGACCGCGCCCCGCAGGTACTGCATGCCGATGTCGAGACCGAGCACGAAACCCGCCTCGGGCCTGATCTCGTACAGCAGCGCCGAACGGCCGGGGACTCCCGTCCGCTGGCCCGCCAGCCGGACCAGGCCGGCCCGCTCCAGGTTCGCGAGGGCAAGCGACACCGTCGGCTTGGACAGACCTGAAACGCGGGCCAGGTCGGCCCGGGAACAGGGTCCGGTCAGGCGGATGTGCTCCAGAAGCAACTGTTCGTTCAGCGCCCTGATGAGCGCGGGGCGCGCGGCCGACAGGCCGCCCGCTGCATGGCCCTGCACTTCCACCAAGGTGTCTCCCCAAGCCTGCCGCCGTGGACGACGGATTCCTGTAACGAGTGTCGTCACAGTTTCGTGACGGGGTCTAGTCAGGTCCCGTTAGTTAGGATACTGTCCTAACTAAATTTCATAAACGATACATATTCCTCACCTGTCACAAGAATCTCAAACGGTACAACCGACCTAATCCGAAGGCACCTCCCCCGAAGGACCACCGGCATGAGACGTCTCATCGTGACTGGAGCCGCGCTGCTCATCGCAGCCGCGGTCGCCGCTTGCGGGTCATCTTCGCCGTCCGGATCGTCCGCATCTGGCAGCAGCGCCAGCGGCACGCTGACAATGGACGACGAAACCGGCTCGGAGTGGAACTGCAGCTTCAACCCGTTCAACCCTAACGACATCGGCAACGGCGTCGCCTTTGGCCAGGTCTACGAGCCGCTGGCGTTCGTCAACTCCCTGGAAGACGCCAAGGCCACACCATGGCTCGCCACTAGCTGGGCCTGGAGCGACGGGAACAAGACCCTCACCTTCACCATCCGCAAGGGCGTGAAGTTCAGTGACGGCACGCCGATGTCGGCGGCCGACGTGGCCTTCACCTTCAACATGCTGAAGAAGTACCCGGCTCTCGACCTCAACTCCGTCTGGTCGGTCCTGTCGAGCGTGACCCAAAAGGGCGACGACGTAGTCTTCGACTTCAAGTCGCAGGCGGTGCCCTACTTCTACTACATCGCCGACCAGACCGCGATCGTGCCTGAGCACATCTGGTCCAAGATCGCCAACCCGGTGACGTACGGCGACTCCAACCCGGTCGGGACCGGCGCCTACGTGGTCAACCCGTGTACGCCGCAGAACATCACCTACACGCCGAACAAGTACTACTGGCAGCCCGGCGAGCCCAAGATCGCCAAGGTGCTGTTCCCGGCGTTCACCTCCAACGACACGGCCAACACCTACCTGACGACCGGCCAGGCGCAATGGGGCAGCCAGTTCATCCCGAACATCGGCTCGCTGTACAGCGACAAGTCCCCCGACAACCATTACTGGTTCCCGCCGATCGCCAACGTGTCGCTGATCCCGAACCTGACCGTGCCAGGCCTTAACGACGTCGCGGTCCGGCAGGCGATGGCCTACGCGATCAACCGGCCCCAGGTCGCCAACATCGGCGAGTACGGCGAGGAAAACGGCGGCAACCAGACCGGCGTCGTGACGCCGACGTTCTCCTCGTGGGTGGACACCGCGGCCGCCGCCAAGTACGGGAACGACTACGCCTACGACCCGGCCAAGGCCAAGCAGATCCTGCAGGCCGACGGATACACGATGGGCAGCGACGGGATTTTCGCCAAGGACGGCAAGCAGTTGTCGTTCACGGTGATCAACATCGGCGGTTACTCGGACTGGGTAGCGGACATGTCGGTCATACAGTCCGAGCTCAAGGCGGTCGGTATCGCGATCACTCCGCAGAATCTGGCCCAGAACGACGACGTCAGCGACCTGCTCACCGGCACCTTCCAGCTCGCCTTCTACGACCAGACCGGCGGCCCGACACCGGAGTACGAGCTGCGCCAGTGGCTGTTCTCCGGCAACACGGCGCCGATCGGCAAGGACGCGACGACCAACTACGAACGGTACTCAAACCCGGCGACCGACAAGCTGTTCGCCGAGTACGGCCAGACCACCAGCAGCGCCACGCAGCACCAGATCGTGGACGAACTCCAGCAGGTGATGCTGAGCCAGGTGCCGTTCATCCCGATCACGGAGGAGTCGGACTGGTTCCAGTACAACACCTCCAGCATCACCGGCTGGCCCTCGCAGAGCGACCCGTACGCGCTGCCGGCCATCTACCAGTACCCCGACATGGGCCAGGTGCTGCTGCACCTCGCGCCAAAGGGGTAACCAGCCGATGAGATACGTACTGCGCCGGGCGGGGTTCTTCCTCGTCACGCTCTGGGCGGCGGTCACGCTGAACTTCTTCCTGCCGAGGATGATGCCGGGAAACCCGGCCGTCGCGATGATGGCCAAGTTCCACGGCAGGATCAACGGCCAGGCGCTGACCGCCCTAGAGACGCTCTTCGGCGTCAACACGAAGGAGTCCCTGCTCGCGCAGTACGTGGGCTACCTCCACGACCTCGTCACGGGCAACTGGGGCATCTCGCTGACCTTCTTCCCCACCCCCGTCAGCGAGGTCATCAGAACGGGCATCTTCTGGACGCTCGGCCTGGTCGGAGTGACGACCATCCTGGCGTTCATCCTCGGCACCTGGATCGGCGCGATCTCGGCCTGGCGGCGGGGCCGCCTCATCGACAGCATCGCGCCGCCCCTGCTCGTCATCACCAGCGCCATCCCGTACTTCTGGGTCGGGATGATGTTCATCCTGATCTTCGGCCTGAAGCTCCAGTGGTTCCCCTGGTCCGGCGGCACCAACATCGCCGACACCCCGGCCTGGAACCTGAGCTACATCGGCGACGTTCTTGACCACGCTGTCCTCCCCTCCGTGGCGCTGCTGATCACCACGGTCGGCGGCTGGACCCTGACCATGCGGAATAACATGGTCACCACCCTGGCCGAGGACTACGTGCGGATGGCACGAGCCAAAGGGCTGAAGAGCAGCAGGATCATGCTCGACTACGCGGCCCGCAACGCGATCCTGCCGAACCTCACCGGCTTCGCGATGAGCCTGGGCTTCGTCGTCGGCGGCGCGATCCTGATCGAGTACGTCTTCAACTACCCCGGCGTCGGGTACATGCTGCTCCAGGCCGTGCAGAACGAGGACTATCCGCTAATGCAAGCGCTGTTCCTGCTGATCACGGTCGCCGTACTCGTCGCGATCCTGCTCGCCGACATCGCCACCGCGATCTTCGACCCGCGCACGAGGAGCGCACGGTGAAGTTCTACAAAGCGATCACGCGCAGCCCCAAGGCAACCGCCGGCGCGATCATCATGCTCGCCTTCGTCATCCTGGCCATCGCGCCGGGATTGTTCGCGCACGACAGCCCGACCGCCGAGATCTACGTGCGTAACCTGCCGGCCAGCGGGCAGCACCCGTTCGGCACCACAGGGCTCGGCCAGGACGTGTTCGCGCAGGCGGTCTACGGGACCCGGGACGTCCTCGAGATCGCGATCGGCGCCGGGCTAGCGTCCACGCTGATCGCCGCGCTAATCGGCGTCGCCGCCGCCTACCTCGGCGGATGGGTCGAAAACATCCTGAATCTCTTCACCGACGTCGTGCTCGTCATCCCGCTGTTCCCGCTGCTGATCGTCATCGCGGCCTACATGCACAACTCGAGCACCGGCGTGATGATCGCGGTCCTGACGTTCACCGGCTGGTCCTACACCGCCCGCCAGCTCAGGTCCCAGGCCCTCGCGCTGAAGAACCGCGACTTCCTCGCGGCGGCGAAGGTCCGCGGCGAGCGCGCGCTGTACATCATCATCGTCGAGATCCTGCCCACGATGAGCTCCCTGCTTGTCGCCGCGTTCCTCACCAACGGCCTGTACGACGTGCTGTTCGCCTCCAGCCTCCAGTTCATCGGCCTCGGCGACCCGAACTCGACAAGCTGGGGCACGATGCTCTACTGGGCCGAGAACAACGAGGCCCTGCAAGGCGGCTTCTACCTGCAGGCGATCGTCCCCGGCGCGGCCATCGCCCTGCTCGGCGCCGCGTTCGCCCTGCTCAACTACGCGTTCGATGAGATCGGCAACCCGGCGCTGCGCCGCGTGCCCGTGGCTCGCCGTCGCGCGCGTGTCTTCCCGGAGGGACGACCCCCCCAAACCCCTCCGGATGAAAGACGAGAGTTGCCCGTGAGGAGGCTGCGCCGTGCTTGAGGTATCCGGCCTGACCGTGGAGTACGCCACCGCCAAGGGCCCGGTCCGGGCGGTCGACGATGTGTCCTTCAGCGTCGACCGCGGCGAGTTCCTCGCCATCGTGGGCGAGTCCGGCTGCGGCAAGTCCACGCTCCTGTTCGCGATCGCCCGTCTCCTCGCCCCGCCGGCGCGGGTCGCGGGAGGCACGGTGATCTTCGACGGCCGCGACCTGGTCACCATGACCGACAAGCAGCTCGCGAACATCCGCTGGCAGAACCTGTCGGTCGTCATGCAAAGCGCCATGAACGCCCTGAACCCGGTCAAATCGATCGGCGCGCAGTTCGCCGACGCGCTGGCCGCGCACGGCCTGCGGTCGCGCAAGGCAGTCAGGTCCCGCTCCGAAGAGGTGCTCGGACTCGTCGGCATCGACAAGGTGCACCTGAAGAGCTACCCGCACCAACTGTCGGGCGGCATGCGGCAGCGCGCCATGATCGCCATGGCACTGCTGTTCACCCCGGACCTGGTGATCATGGACGAGCCGACCTCCGCGCTCGACGTCGTCGCCCAGCGCTCGCTCATGACGCAGATCAAGGAACTGCAGTCACGGCTCGGCTTCGCCATTATCTTCGTCACGCACGATATGTCCCTGGTCAGCCATTTCTCCGACCGGCTCATGGTCATGTACGCGGGCCAGATCGCGGAACTCGGCGCCACCAGGAAAATCTTCGACAACCCGCTGCACCCTTATTCACGCGGCCTGCTCGAGGCATTCCCGGGAATCCGCGGTCCGAAAGTGCCGCTCACCGGAATCCCCGGCTCCCCGCCAGACCTGTCCATTATCCCGAACGGATGCCGGTTCCTCCCCCGCTGCCCCGACAAGATAGAAGCCTGCGAGACGACCCTCCCGGTGCTCGCTCCGGCAGCGGGAATTCAGGTGCGCTGCCTCAGGGTAGCGACGAAGGTGAGCGAACCATGACCGAACTGCTGCGCGCCGACCACCTCACGCGGCACTTCAAGATCGGCGGGACACTCGCGCGAAGCACGCTGCACGCCGTGGACGACGTGAGCTTCACGATCGGCGAGCGGGAGATCGTGGCCCTCGCCGGGGAGAGCGGCAGCGGCAAGTCCACCGTGGCCCGCCTGCTCGCCCGCGTCTACACGCCGACATCCGGGACCGTCTCGTTCCAGGGCGAGCCGCTGTCGAAGATCCGGTCCCGGAAGAACGCGCTCGCCTACGCCGCCCGGGCCCCGATGGTGTTCCAGGACCCGTTCGGCTCGCTGCACCCGGTGTTCCGGGTATCACACGCAGTGCTGCGCGCGCTCAAGCTGCACCGGCCGGAACTGTCGGCGGCGCAGCGGCAGGCGGAGGCGGAGCGCGTATTCGAGGTCGTCGGCCTCGGCACGGACATGCTGAACCGGTACCCGCACGAACTGTCCGGCGGCCAGCGGCAGCGGGTCGGCTTCGCCCAGGCACTGGCCACGAAGCCGAAGCTGATTCTCGCCGACGAGCCCGTCTCGATGCTGGACGTGTCCATCAGGATCGGCCTGCTCAACCTGATGGCGAAACTTCGCGACGAAGAGGGCGTGTCGATCCTCTACATCACGCACGACATCGCCAGCGCCCGGTACGTGGCGGACCGCCTGATCGTGATGTACGCCGGGCAGATCGCCGAGACGGGCCCGATCGAGGACGTCCTCGCCGACCCGAAACACCCGTACACGCAGTTGCTGCTGTCCGCCGTGCCTGACCCCAAGGCCCCGCCGCCCAGCCTGGAAGCCCTCGCCGCGGCGACCGGTGAGCGCGGCGAGCCGCCGAAGGTCATCGACCCTGCCCCCGGCTGCCGCTTCCGGCCCCGCTGCCCGGTGGCCGTCGGGGAATGCGGGACCGTGACCCCGGTCCTGTCCGTGCTCGGCGATCGCGAGGTCGCCTGTCATGTAGCGAAAGACGACGCGAAAGTGAGGGCCTTCACGTGAAACTAGCCGTCATCGGAGGCGGATCCACCTACACCCCGGAACTCGCGGACGGGCTCGCCCGGCTCGCGCCCGGCGTCACCGAAGTCGTCCTCGTCGACCCCGACACCGAGCGCCTCGCCGCGGTCGGCCCCGTGTCTTCCCGGATCATGCGCAGGTACGGGCACCAGGCCAGCCTCCGCTGGACGACAGACCCCGAGGACGGCATCGACGGGGCGGCCGCCGTGCTGATCCAGCTCCGGGTCGGCGGGCAGGCGACGAGGCACCGGGACGAGACGTGGCCGCCGCAGGAATTCTGCTGCGTCGGGCAGGAGACCACCGGCGCGGGCGGGCTCGCCAAAGCCCTGCGGACCATCCCCCTCGTCCTCGAGATAGCCGAGATCGCCCGCCAGCGGGCGCTGCCCGGCGCCTGGATCATCGACTTCACCAACCCGGTCGGCATGGTGACCCGCGCGCTGCTCGACGCCGGGCACAGGGCGGTCGGCCTGTGCAACGTCGCGATCGGGCTGGAGCGGTACTTCGCGTCCCTGCTGGACGTCAATGCCGAGGCGGTGACACTCGATCACGTGGGGCTCAACCACCTCACCTGGGAGCGGGCGGCCTTCGTAGACGGAACCGACAGGCTGCCCGAGCTGATCGCCGGGCACGGAGGCGAGATAGCGGATCGCGTGGGAGCACCACTGTCCGTTGTGGAAAAGCATGGCTGCGTGCCTTCGTATTACATCAGGTATTACCACTTTCACGATGAGGTCGTGGAGGACCAGCGGAAATCAGGCGGCACCCGAGCGCTGGCAGTCGCGGAGATCGAGCAGGAACTGCTGAAGATGTACGCGGACCCGGAGCTGGACACCAAACCGGAATTGCTGTCCAAGCGCGGCGGGGCATTCTATTCCGAGGCGGCGGTCGCGCTCTTGTCGTCGCTCGTCGGCGACACGAAAGACGTTCAGGTCGTGAACGTGCGGAACAACGGGACGTTTGGTTTCCTCGCCGACGACGCGGTGATCGAGGTGCCCGCGGTGATCGGCGCCTCCGGGCCCGTGCCGGTGGCGACCCCGCCGCTGCCGCCGATGATGCGCGGGCTCGTCGCGCACATGTCGGCGTATGAGGAACTCGCCGTCGACGCGGCGCTGCGCGGCGGGCGCGATCGCGTCGCGGCGGCGCTGCTCGCGCACCCGCTCGTCGGGCAGTACCCGCTCGCCGAGGCGATGACCGACCGACTGCTCGCCGAGAACGCCGACTTCCTGCCGTGGGCACAGTCATGACGCCTGTCTCCCCGGCGGCGTCCCGCGAAAGGGCGAACCGCCCTGACCCTCTCGCGACGAAGGCGACGGTACTCGCGATCGACGGCGGCAACAGCAAGACCGACGTCGCGCTCGTGGCCGCCGACGGGTCGGTGCTGGCGTCACTGCGCGGACCGGGCGCCAGCCAGGAGGAGTACGGGGTCGACGGGGCGATGCGGATCCTCGACGGACTGGTACGGACCGTCGCGGAGAAAGCCGGTCTCGGTGCCGGCCTGGACGGCGGGCTCGTCGCCCGGCATACCTCGGCGTGCCTGGCCGGAGCGGACCTGCCGGAGGAAGAGGCCGCGTTGACCGCGGCGCTGCGCGACCAGGGCTGGTCGGAGTCCGCGATCGCGATGAACGACACGTTCGCGGTCCTGCGCGCGGGCCTGCGCCCCGATCACGGCGAACCCGGGTGGGGAGCGGCCGTGACCTGCGGCGCGGGGATCAACTGCGTCGCGGTCGGGCCGGACGGGCAGGTCGCCCGCTACCTCTCGCTGGGCAAACTGAGCGGCGACTGGGGCGGCGGATCCTTTCTGGCCAGCGAGGCGGTCTGGTACGCGATCCGCGCCGAGGACGGGCGCGGCCCGGCGACCGCCCTCAGGCCCGCGCTGGCGGAGCACTTCGGCTTCGAGCGCGTGGCCGACATCACGATCGCGCGGCACAAGGGGGAACTCGGCTACGCCGACCTGCTGCCCTTGACGCGCGTGCTGTTCACGGTCGCGGAGGCGGGCGACGAGGTCGCCAGGCAGATACTCGACCGGCAGGCCGAGGAAATCTGCGTGATGGTGGCTGCCGCGATGCGGCGGCTCGCGCTGCCTTCGGAGGGCATTCCGGTCGTGCTCGGCGGAGGCGTGCTCGAAGCACGCAACGATGTGCTGCTCGGCATGATCAATGGCCACCTGAACACCGCCGCGCCGGGCGCGTCACCTCGTGTCGTTGAGGTGCCGCCCGTCGTCGGCGCCGCGCTGCTCGGCCTCGACCACACAGGCGCGGGACCCGACGCGGAGCATCGTCTTCGCCAGGAGTACCGCTTATCCTGTGACTGTGACCACAAAGGCGGCATTGGACATAACGGATACCGCGCTCCCGCCCGCCCCGGCCGCGCGGGACTCCGTCTTCGCCGACCAGGCCGACCTCACGTGGCTGCTGCACCGGGCGGCGCAGCGCATGAGGACCACGCTCGATGACGTCGCGCGGCGGCACGGGCTGGTCGGGGCACGCGACTGGCTGGTCTTGTGCGCGCTTGCGACCGGTCCGCGCCAGACGCAGTTGTCCCTGGCGCACGCGCTCGGCCTGGACAAGACGACGCTGACATCGCTGCTTGACCGGCTCGAGAACCGTGGCCTCATCACGCGCTGCCTCGACACTCACGACCGGCGTGCCAGGATCCCGGTGCTGACAGACGCCGGCCGCTCCGTCCAGTCCGAGGTGGCCGCCGCCCGCGACCAGGCCGAAGTCCATGTCCTCTGCGGCTTCACGGCCGCCGAACGAGAATTGCTGCGCAGCCTCCTCACCCGCCTCGCAACCGAGCAACCCGGTAACTCCGCCCACGGCTCCTGCATTTGAGCCGCTAGGGTCCCCTTGTATTCCCAGGACCGCTGGCCGTTAATGGAGATACCAGACGGCCCGGAGGGGGCGCCGCACGACCATGACGATTAGTCGTGAATGCTAGACATAGAGTTAGCAGAGGGCGCGGCCGGGGCAGCGCCGCGCGGTTCTCGCGGCGACCGGATGCGAAGGTGGCCGTCGCGGCGGTCGCCGTGCTCGTCGCCGGTGTCACGCTCGCGCTCGCGCGCGACACCGCGGCACCGGCCACGTCGTCGATCAGCCCGGCGTCGCTGAGCCCGGCGCGGGTGAGCACGTCAAGCGGCACGGCATCGATGCGCGCGGCGGGCCGCGCGGGCAAGACCCCTCGCGCGGCGGCGGCGGGCGGAAGCGGCATCGACGGGGTGACAAGCACGCCGCTGGATCCATCGTTCTTCGCCCAGGGAGCATGCGTGGCGTTCACCCCGCATGGCGGCGGCACGCGGGGCGAGACAGTGTTCATCGACGCCGGGCACGGCGGCATCGACCCGGGCGGCACCGGCCAGACCGAGAATGGCACGCAGGTCTACGAGTCCCAGGTGAACCTCCCCATCGAGATGGACGCGATGCGGGTGCTGACCGGCGAGGGATACCGGGTCGTCGTATCGCGCACCGAGCAGACCACGGTTCTCAAGCTGGGACCCGGCGACACCGACGGCGGCGTGCTGTCGGTGACGGGCGCGCGCGCCGACATCGCCGCGCGCGACATCTGCGCGAACATGGGTCACGCGAACCTGCTCGCGGGAATCTACATGGACGCGGGCTACGGCGGGGCGGGGTCCGTGACCCTCTACGACACGGCGCGCCCGTTCGCGGCGGACAACGAGCGCTTCGCGAACCTGCTCCAGCACGACGTCCTCGCCGGGCTCAACGCCAAGGGCTACCAGATCCCGGACGACGGCGTGAGCGACGACACGGGATACGGCGAGACGCTCTCGGCCGCCGGGGCGGCCTACGGGCACCTGATGCTGCTCGGGCCCGCGCAGGCCGGCTACTTCACGACGCCGAGCCAGATGCCCGGGGCGCTGATCGAACCGCTGTTCCTCACCGACCCGTTCGAGGCGTCCATCGCGGCCTCGGGCAGCGGGCAGCGGCTCATCGCCGACGAGATCGCGGACGCGGCCGGGCAGTATTTCGCGGCGTGGTCACCGGCGGGAACCAGTTCAGTCACCCAGCCTGAGATCGAATCCGCCGGGCACGATTACGTCGCCAGGGGCCACCTCGCGGACGGATGAGCGGCCGAGCGCGAGCAGCGCGGAATCGATCCCGGAGCGCAGCACGCCGAAGACGTTCGCAACCCCGGCGGGGCCTCCCGCCGCCAGCCCCCACAGGCACGGGCGGCCGATCATCACGGCCCGCGCACCGAGAGCCAGCGCCTTCACGACATCCCCGCCGCGGCGCACGCCGCCATCGAGCAGCACTTCGGCCTGCCCGCCAACCGCCGCGACAACCCCGGCAAGCGCCCGAACGGACCCTGGTGTCCCGTCGAGGTTGTTGCCCCCGTGGTTGCTTACCGAGACGGCCGTCGCCCCGATCTCAACCGCGCGGCGCGCGTCGTCGGGGCGCATCACCCCCTTCACCATGAAGGGCCCGCCCCACTGCTCCCGCAGCCACGCGATGTCTTCCCACGCGGGCGGCGGCACGTCCATCCACGCCCGGTAGGCGGCGAAGAAGGCCGGCGCGGGCTCGCCGGGCAGGGCGAAGTTCGGGACCGTGAGGTCGGGCAGGCCGCCGTGCCGGAGCCAGCGGGCGAGGTACCGGGGCCGGGCCAGGACAGGGAGGGCATACTTCCGCGCGGCCTTCAACCCCGGGCGCTGCGGAATGTAAGGGCTGCCGGCGTCCCGGCCGACGGGGAATGACCAGTCCAGCGTGACGATAAGCGCCTTCGCGCCCTGCTCGCGGGCCCGCGCCGCGCGGGCGAGCAGGGCGTCGCGGCCCGCGGACCAGTGGACCTGGAAGAACACGTCCGGGTTGACGGCGGTCACGTCGGCGGCGGGCACGCTGGCGAACTCGGACAGGCCCATCGCCGTGCCGGCTTCGCGGGTGCCGAGCGCGACGGCGACCTCGCCGAGGGGATGCACGGCCTGGACCCCGACCGGGGAGGCGATCACCGGCAGGCTGACAGGGACCCCGAGCACGGTCGTGCCCAGGTCCCGCCTGGCTGGAAGGCCCGCGAGAAGCGGCGGGGCGAACCTGATCTCCCCGAAGGCCGCCACGTTGTCGTTCCTGGTAATCCCCGCCTCGGCGCCCGCCTCGATCGCCTGGAACACGGGGGCGGGCAGTCGCCGGCGGGCGCGTCGCCGGGCCTCGGCGACGCTCTCGAACCAGTCCCTCGTGCTCGCCACCGTTCTATGTAACTAGACGGGCCGATGCGGCGGGAACTGGGGAGGGGCCAGTGTCGTTCGGAATAATGGATTGTGGATAATTTCCGGGACCCTTCATTGGTGATCGGCTATCATTACAGCCAGTCATGAAAACTGCACACAGAGTCACGAGTAGCCACAGGCGTGGAGATAGGGCGCGGCTGATGCGCAAGCGGGAGATCACGGTCATACTGGGGACCGCGGTCATTCTGGTGACATGCGGCGTGCTCCTGCATAACCCCGCGCTAGTCAAAGTGGCGGACCAGGCGGGCGGCAGCACCGGGGGAAGCAAGGCGGGAACGGGAACCACGGGGAACGCCAAGGGCGGCGGGACCACGGACGACTGGGAGGGCACCGGCCTGTCCGCCACCGCGCTCGACCCGTCATTCTTCGCCAAGGGGGCGTGCACGGAATTCACGCCGGGCAGCGGCCCGACGCGGGACGAAACCGTGTTCATCGACGCGGGGCACGGCGGCATCGACCCCGGGGGCACGGGCCAGACCAGCAGCGGAGCAGCGGTCACGGAGTCGGCGGTCAACCTGAGCGTGGCGCTGGACGCGATGAAGGTCCTCACGGGCGAGGGATACCGGGTCGTGCTGTCACGGACCGAGCAGACGACGGTCCTCAAGCTGGGGCCGGCCGACACCGACGGCGGCCTGCTGTCGGTGACCGGCGTGGAACAGGACCTCGCGGCGCGCGACATCTGCGCCAACGACGCGCACGCGAACCTGCTCGTGGGGATCTACATGAACGCGGGCTCCGCCGGCGAGGCGGGATCGGTGACGGTGTACGACGCGGCGCGGTCGTTCTCGGCGGACAGCCAGCGCTTCGCGAACCTGCTCCAGGCGGACGTGCTCGCTAAGCTCAACGCGCAGAACTACGGCATCCCGGACGGCGGCGTGAGCAACGACTCCGGGTACGGGTCCACCGTCTCAGAGGTCGGAGTGAGCTACGGGCACCTGGAAGTGCTCGGGCCCGCCTACCCGCAAAACGGGTTCACCACGCCGAGCGAGATGCCGGGAGCGCTGATCGAGCCGCTGTTCCTCAGCGACCCGTTCGAGGCATCCATCGCGGCCTCGGGCAGCGGGCAGGAACTGATCGCCGAGGGAGTCGCCAACGCGGTCGGGAACTATTTCACGTCCGGCACGGCGAACGACGCCTAGGCTGCCCGGCGCTGACGTCAGCCTTGGACGTCCGGCCCGGCTTTGGCGACGGTAATGCGCAGCAGGCACCGCTGCTCACTCGTCATCGCGGCCCGGTAGTCATCCCAGTCGGGGTGCTCCCCGCTGACCTTCCGGTAGTAGTCGACGAGGCTGTCCATGGCCTCGGGCAGGCCGACGATCTCCGCCCTGCCCTCGATCTGGATCCACTGGCCGAAGAACTCGTCCGGCAGCACGCACAGCCACACCCGCGGATCCCTGCGGACGTGCGCCACCTTGTAGGCGGTCTGCCGGGTACTGATCACCACGCGACCGGAGTCGTCGACCGCGGCGGTCACAGGGGACAGCGCCGGGGTGCCGTCCTTCTTGAGCGTGGCCACCACGGTCTTGTGATGCGTACGGACGTAGTCGAGCGCCTTCTGGATTTCCATAGGACCATCCTCCCTTGCCGCGATCCGTGAAACCACAGCCGGTGCCCGGTCACTGCCGGTGCCGCGTCACGGCCGGTGCTCGGTCACGCGGTCAGGGGACGGAACTGGTAACCGACGCGGTACTCGGTGACGAGGCACTTGCCGTAGACCGGTCCGAGCTTGTGCCGCAGCCTGCTGACGTGCACGTCGACGGTCCGGCTGTCCGCGCCGAAATCGCGCTGCCAGACCCGCTGCACAAGGTCGGCACGGCTGAACACTGTCGACGGATGCGCCCTCAGGAAGTCCAGCAACTCGAATTCCTGGAACGTGAGGGGAATCTCCTGGCCGTCTACCCACACTCGGCGCTGGTCCTGGTCGATCAGCAGCCCGCTCCGCGAGTCCACGTCGGCCCCGTCGGCGGATCGCACCTGCGCCGCGCCCGGCGCGGTAACCGGGTACCCGACAATCGCCAGCGACGTACCGGTCCCCGGGATCGGAACGACCGCGAGCAGCGTCCCATCCGCGCCCTGCGACGACGCGCTTTCCGGAGAGATCCGTCCCACGGGAAAGGACTGCACGGGGTCACCTCCTCCAGCGCCGCGCTCCCATGACGGTATCAATAATCTATTAAATAGATAGGTTTTGTCAAGAAACGCATTGGCCGGAACCCGCGGAACCTGTCACTGAAGGATCAGCGGTTTGGGGTTGACCAGGCACCCGGAACGTCCGGCAGGGCGCTTCCATACCAGAACTCGATCAGCCGCCGCGCGATAGACGACGTCGGCGCGACGCTCATTTCTCCGGTGTCGACGGCAGCACGCAGTTCGTCCCGGGTAAACCACCGCGCCTCGGCGATCTCCTCCTCGTCAACGCGGATCTCCTGCCCGCCCTGCGCCACCGACTGGAACCCGAGCATCAGGCTGCGCGGCATCGGCCATGGCTGGCTGCCCAGGTAGCGGATCTGTCCGACCCTGATCGACGTCTCCTCGAGCACCTCACGCGCGACGGCATGCTCAGCCGACTCCCCCGGGTCGACGAACCCGGCGAGCACCGACATCCGCCCCTGCGGCCAGGTCGCGTTCCGCGCGAGCAGGCACCGGTCTTCCGGGTCGGTGACCAGCATGATCACCGCCGGGTCGAGCCGCGGGAAGTGATCCGTCCCGTCGTTCGGACAGGTCGTCATGTGTCCCGCCGGCGCCGGCACCGTCGGTGTGCCGCAGCGCGGGCAGTGCGTGTGTGAATCATGCCAGTTCGCCAGCGCCACCGCGTGGGTGAGCAGGCCGGCGTCCCGGTCGCTGAGCAAGGCGCCCACCTGCCGCAATGCGACGGGCTTGTACCCATCTACCGAACGGGCGCCGCCGTTCCCGTTCCGGGCGGATTCGGGAGGGACGTTCCCCCGGGCAAGCAGGGTGTCTGCCGCCGGCTCCCCGCTCACGCCGAAGTAGGCGACGCCGTCGTCATCGACGCCCAGCAGGAACCGGGTTCCCTCGGGCGCCTCGGCGGACGGGATCAGCAGAAGCTCGGACCCGTTCCCGGTGTCGCGCGCGAGCGAACGGCCGTCGTGGACGACGAGCACTCGCGTGCCCGGGTCTGCCCATGCGCGCTCAAGCCAGGCGGTGTCCTTGCGGCGTTCGGTGGCCCGGTCCACGGTTTCCCGGGACAGGGCGAGCCGCCCCAGGGGCCCGTATTCGAGGGTCTCGCTCACTGCTGACCGGCCCGCTGAAGCGCCGTCAGTTCCTCAACGTCCATACTGTCTAACGTATCCCAGGACCAGACCTGCGGGTTCTCGCCGATGGGCACGCCGCCTAGCTGACAGGGTTCCTGAGCTGACAGGGCTCCTGAGCCGACACGGTTCCTGAGCCGACAGGCCTCTTAGCCGGCACTCTCGAAGGCGTCGCCCCTGCCTTCAAGGCCCTCGGACGGAATCGAGACGAACTTGCCCGGCTTCGCCGTCACGTGACCGATGCGGACCGCGTCCTCCCCGATCCGCTTGAAGGCCTCGAGGGCGGCCTGGACATCGGATTCGGCGAGTACGATGCAGAACCCGATTCCCATGTTGAACGTGGCGTACATCGTCGCGGCGTCGATCTGGCCACGGTCGGCGATCAGGCCGAAGATCTCCGGCGCCGACGGGAGCGAGTCGAGTTCGTAGGACACGTTGGCGGCGAGCCGCGCGATGTTGAGCAGGCCGCCGCCGGAGATGTGCGCCATGCCGTGCGGGGTGATGCCCGCCGCCCATACGGCCTCGGCGGCCTGCACATAGACGCGCGTCGGCTGGAGCAGCGCGTCGACGAGCTTGCGGCCACTGGCCGGCACCTTGTCGGACAGCGACATGCCGCCCTTGGCGAACAGCGCATTCCTGGCGAGGGAGTAGCCGTTGCTGTGCAGGCCTGAGCTCGGCAGGCCGATGATCACGTCGCCGGGGGCGACGGCGTTGCCGTCGAGCGGCTTGCGATAACCGTTGTCGGCCGCCGCGGCCCCCGTTGCTTGCGGCAGCGCACCGATCGCGGTGCCCACCAGGTCCAGCATCGGGCCGCCGCCCGACGAGTCGGCGAGCATCGCCCCGATCTGCGCGATCTCACCACCGGGGATGGCGATGCCGGCGAGTTCCGAGCCGAGGAACAGGCCGCGGGCCACCTCGTCGAGCACTGACTCGTCGATCCGGTCGGTGGCGATGTAGTCGAGAAGCGCGAGTGGCACCGCCCCGACGCAGATGAGGTCGTTCACATTGTTGGCCACGCAGTCGATGCCAACGGGCTGCCACCGCTGGGCCTCGCG
>DASZJE010000166.1:0-7340 GCA_035948445.1 Trebonia sp.
CCGCCGCCCGCCGAAGCGGCACTCCCGGTGGCGGAACTACTGGCGGCGGAACTCTCGGCGAAGCTCGCCCCGACAGAGTTCGCTTTCTCCTGCCACCGGCCCCCGGTGCCCTTCACCAGGGTCTCGCTGATCGGCGCCCACGTCCCCGACGACGTCCGGTAGTTCACCGGCGCCGCGAAGGTCTTCCGCGTATACGACCCGTCCGCGTTCTTGTACAGGTCGGATGTCGCGGTCGTGGCGGATGCCACGAGGATGCTCGTCTTCGGGTTGAACGCGGCCCGAGAGGGGGTGGTGAATTTCCGCGTGTCCGGGCCGTGCGCGGCATACGCCGGCAACTGCCCCGCGCCCTTCCCCGGCTTCAGCCCTGCAGCCTGCCCCACGTCCCGCGTCCGCGCAGCCGGAACGCTGTGCGCCTTCCCAGCGGCCGACCCAGCCTCCTGTCGCGGCACGGACGGCGCCGGGGCGTGCTCATCGGTGAGCCAGTCCACAAGACGCACGGTCGCGGACCGCACCGATGCCTCCGACGGCAAGCGAAGTTGCTGCCCGACCAGTCCTATCCCAGGCAGCGCGAGCGGCGCCGATAGCGCCAGCATCGCCAACCCGGCACCCATCCGGGAGGATCCAGTCTGCGGGCCCCTCCGGACCCGCATGCGGGGAGAACGCCCGCGTCCGAAGCGCCTGCCCAGCGCAGCACCCCAGCCAGCACCGGAGAATCTCATCGGCCCGCTCCCGCCACGCATCTTCAGCTCTCCCGAACGCCGCAAGATTCGCATAACCGAACATAGCCTTGCAATGAGGAAAAAGGTAAATAATTTACCAACTCACTCAGCGCAACATTACACATGCTGAAATCCGACGCTTCGACCTGAAATCGACACGATCGGTGAGAACCGACGACGGCTGAGGCGTGCCCCGCGTGGAAGCTTCAGTCCCCCGCGTCCGCCTCGATCAGCGCGGCCACCGCGGCCCCCAGGCCGGACTGCCCGGGCGAGGCGACGGCGACGTTCCCGCCAGCGACCGGCCCCTGGCCCGCGCCCGTGAGCACGAAGTGCACGCCGGGAAACTTCGGGGCTTCCGCCAGCACGGCAGCTTGCTCCGGCGAGCCGGCGGCGACGATCACGCCGCACTTCTCGACCAGCAGCGATCCGAGGAAGGTCTGTGCGTTAGCCGTGGTGGCCGGGCCGCTGACCGCGAGGTAGGACACCATGGCGTGTGTCTTGGCGGACGCGTCTTCCATCCCCGCCCACACCTGCGTCGCGGGTACCGCGCTGATCCCGGTCGGGCCCGTCAGCAGGCACGCCTGGTACGACGTGTACACGCGGGCCCGCGTGGCCGTCGTCGCCGGCGCGGACCCGCCGGCGGCGAACCACACCGAGAGCCCGGCCGCACACGCGACCAGCGCCAGGATCCCGCCTAGCCACACCCACCGCCGAGCGACGCCCGCCATGATCACACCGTCCAACACGCATCAAGACTCAACAAATAGCGCAGATGGAAACGAGAGTGGCATCTCGGCCAGTCAGCCGTCAACGCAGTCGGCCGTCAAGCGTCAAGCGTCAACGAGGACGGGAGGCTCCTGCCGGTTCCGCCGCGAGGAGTGCCGCCCGCGCCATGCCGGCCAGCAGGTCCGCTACCGCCTCCGGCTCCAGGTCGCCGTGACCACCCATGACATACGGCGTCGAATTCAGCAGGCCGATCGCCGCGTGTGCAGCCGTACGCAACCGCGCGGTCGGGACGCCTGGCATCAACTCGGCGAGGACGCCCACCCATTCCTCGACGTACAGCCGCTGGAGCCGGCGGATCTGCCGCCGGGCCGGCTCGGGCACGTTCGCCAGTTCCCGGCCGTGCACCACGATCAGCGCGGGCTGGCTCAGCGAGAACGACACGTGCGAGCGCAGCAGGGCGTCAAGCGCCCCGGCGGCGGAGGAAGCGGAGACAACGCACCGCGCGCCCTCGTCGCGCAGGTGCCTGCTGATCCCCAGCAGCATCCGCGCCAGGACGTCTTCCTTGCTCGCGAAGTGCCGGTAGATCGCCGGACCCGTCATCCCGACCGCGGCCCCCAGGTCGTCGATCGACACGCCGTGGTAGCCGCGCTCCGCGAACAGGACCGCCGCCACGGCCAGGATCTCGTCCCGCCTCGTCCCGTTCTGAGCCCTCGCCATTACCCCATGCTAGACCGCGCAGGTTAGCGAGCGTTAACATGAGGTCATGGCGACGGAGCCGGGCAGCACGGACACGGACAGCACGGACACGGGCGGCGAGGCGTACAAGCGCAACTACGCGGCGAACGCCGCCCTCGCCGCGGAGTTGCGTGACCGCACCGAACGCGCGCGCGAAGGCGGCCCGGCCAGGTCCCGCGAACGCCACGTCAGCCGCGGCAAACTGCTTCCCCGGATGAGGGTGGACACGCTGCTCGATCCCGGGTCCGCGTTCCTCGAGCTCAGCCCGCTCGCCGCGGACGGCATGTACGACGGGGACGCCCCGTCCGCCGGCATCATCACCGGCGTGGGGCGGATCAGCGGCCGCGAATGCGTGATCGTCGCCAACGACGCCACCGTGAAGGGCGGCACCTATTACCCGGTCACGGTCAAGAAGCACCTGCGGGCGCAGGAAGTCGCGCTGGCCAACAACCTGCCGTGCGTCTACCTGGTCGACTCCGGCGGCGCGTTCCTGCCGCTGCAGGATGAGGTGTTCCCCGACCGCGAGCACTTCGGCCGCATCTTCTATAACCAGGCGACCATGTCGAAGAAGGGCATCCCGCAGATCGCCGCGGTGCTCGGCTCCTGCACCGCGGGCGGCGCGTACGTGCCCGCGATGAGCGACGAGAACGTCATCGTGAAGAACCAGGGCACGATCTTCCTCGGCGGCCCGCCGCTGGTGAAGGCAGCCACCGGCGAGATCGTCACAGCGGAGGAACTCGGCGGCGGCGACCTGCACTCCCGGGTGTCCGGCGTCACCGATCACCTGGCCGACGACGACACCGACGCCCTCGCCAGAGTCCGCGACATCGTCGCCACCCTCGCACCGAGACCGCCACGGCCCTGGGACGTCACTGAATCCGAGGAACCGCTAACGGACGTTAACGAGCTGTACGGCGTCGTCCCCGCCGACCTGCGCAGCCCGTACGACGTCCGCGAGGTCATCACACGGATCACCGACAAGAGCGCGTTCACCGAGTTCAAGCAGCACTACGGCACCACGCTGGTTACCGCGTTCGCCCGGATACACGGCCATCCGGCCGGCATCGTCGCCAACAACGGCATCCTGTTCAGCGAGTCCGCGCTCAAGGGCGCGCACTTCATCGAACTGTGCGACCAGCGCAAGATCCCGCTGATCTTCCTGCAGAACATCACCGGCTTCATGGTCGGCCGCGACTACGAGGCGGGCGGCATCGCCAAGCACGGCGCGAAGATGGTCACGGCCGTCTCCTGCGCGCGGGTGCCGAAGCTCACGGTGATCATCGGCGGGTCCTTCGGCGCGGGAAACTACGCGATGTGCGGCCGCGCCTACGCGCCCCGGTTCCTGTGGATGTGGCCCAACGCGCGCATCTCGGTCATGGGCGGCGAGCAGGCCGCGAGCGTCTTGTCCACGATCCAGCGCGACCAGATCGAAGCGCGCGGCGGCACCTGGTCCGCGGCCGAGGAAAACGCGTTCAAGCAGCCCATCCGCGACCAGTACGAGCATCAGGGCAGCCCCTACTACTCCACGGCCCGGCTGTGGGACGACGGGATCATCGACCCGGTGGACACACGGCGCGTCCTCGGCCTGGCCCTGTCTGCGGCCGCGAACGCCCCGCTCGACGACCCCGGCTACGGCGTCTTCCGAATGTGAGGGACCGTTACGTGGTGGATAAAGTCCTCATCGCCAACCGCGGCGAGATCGCCGTCCGCGTCATCGCCACCCTGCGCCGCATGGGCATCGCCAGCGTCGCCGTCTACAGCGACGCCGACGCGGGCGCCCGTCACGTCACCGAGGCCGACGAGGCCATCCGGATCGGCCCCGCGCCCGCCGCCGACAGCTACCTGAACATCGACGCGATCATTGGTGCCGCGAAGGCCACGGGCGCGGACGCGATCCACCCCGGCTACGGGTTCCTCGCCGAGAACGCGGCGTTCGCGCGGGCCGCGGCCGGCGCCGGCCTCGTCTTCATCGGCCCGCCGGCCGACGCGATCGAGGCGATGGGCGACAAGATCGCCGCGAAGGCGCGGGTCAGCGCCGCCGGCGTGCCTGTCGTCCCGGAGATCAGCCCCGACAAACCCCTCAGCCCGAACGACACATGGTTCCCCGTCATCGTCAAGCCCTCGGCCGGCGGTGGCGGGAAGGGCATGGTGGTGGTCCGCGCCCCGGGGGACCTTCCAGCCGCCGTGGAATCGGCGAAGCGGACGGCGAAAGCCGCGTTCGGTGACGACCGGCTGCTAATCGAAAGGTACGTGAACCGTCCCCGGCACATCGAGATCCAGGTCCTCGCGGACGCCCACGGGACCGTGGTGCACCTGGGCGAGCGGGAGTGCAGCCTCCAGCGCCGCCACCAGAAGGTCATCGAGGAGGCCCCGTCTCCGTTCCTCGACTCGGCCCTGCGGGCCGAGATGGGCAAGGCCGCGGTGGATGTCGCCCGGAGCGTCGGCTACGTGGGCGCGGGCACGGTCGAGTTCATCGTCAACGGCTCTTCCGGCCCGGGGGGACCTTTCCCCGGATCCCCCCGCGAGGATCCCGTCGAGTTCTTCTTCATGGAGATGAACACCCGGCTGCAGGTCGAGCACGCGGTGACCGAACTCGTGACCGGCCTTGACCTGGTCGAATGGCAGGTCAGGGTAGCGGCGGGAGAACCACTGTCGTGCGGGCGAGTCCCGGAGATCAGCGGGCACGCCGTCGAGGCACGGATCTACGCGGAGGACCCGGCGCGCGGCTTCCTGCCGACCGGCGGCACGGTGCGCATGCTGCGCGAGCCGGCGGGCGAGCACGTCCGCGTGGACTCCGGCCTCGCCGCGGGCACCACGGTCACCAGCGCCTACGACCCGATGCTCGCGAAGGTGATCGCGTGGGGCGAGGACCGTGCCACCGCTCTGCGCCGCCTCGACGCGGCCCTCGCGGACACGGCGATCCTCGGCGTCACGACGAACGTCTCGTTCCTCCGCGCACTGCTCGCCGATCCCGACGTCCAGGCGGGCAGCCTCGACACGGGCCTGGCCGAACGGGTCGCCGCGCCGGCGCCGCCGGCCGGGCCCGAGATCCTGGCCGCCGCGGCCCTATCCCGGCTGACGCTGTCCCGGCTCACGCTGTCCAGGCTCACGCGGTCGGGGCTCACCCCGTCGGCGCCGATCACGTCGGCGCCGAGCACGTCGGGGCTGAGCACGGCGGGGCTGAGCACGGCGGCCGGGACCGATCCGTGGGACATCCCCGACGGCTGGCGGCCGAGCGGGCGCGCGTGGACCACGTTCCGGTTCAGGACCGGGGACGGGCACGCGGAAGTAAAGGTGCGGAACCTGTCCGAGGTCGCGGTCGGCGACGGCGAGCCCGTCCGGGCGGGCATCCGGTTCGACGACGCGGGCGATCTGCTCCTCAGCTACGACGGGCGGGAGCTCCGCTTGTCTTACGCGCGCGACGGGAAGACCACGTGGCTCGGGCGGGACGGGCACGCCTGGGCGCTCACCGAGGAACGTGCCGCGCCCGTCCGGCGCGGCACGGCCGGGCGCGCCGACGGCACCGTCCGTTCCCCCATGCCGGGCACGGTCCTCGCCGTCCGCGCGGCCCCAGGCGACCCGGTCGCGGCCGGGCAGCCGCTGGTCGTCGTCGAGGCGATGAAGATGGAGCACACCGTCACCGCCCCGATCGACGGCATCGTGACCGAACTGGCCGTCAGGCCCGGCCAGCAGGTGCAGATGGACGAGCCCCTCGTGGTAGTCGGACAAACGGTGCAGGAGGCGATCTCCGATGCTCAGTTACCAGCTAGGCGACGAACACCAGGCGCTGCGGGCAACCGTCGCGGACTTCGCGCGGGACGTCGTCGCCCCCGTCATCGGGGACTTCTACGAGCGCGGCGAGTTCCCGTACGAGATCGTCGCGAAGATGGGCGCGATGGGCCTGTTCGGCCTTCCGGTCGCCGAAGAGTACGGCGGCATGGGCGGCGACTACTTCGCCCTCTGCCTCGCCCTCGAAGAACTCGCCCGCGTCGACTCATCCGTCGCGATCACCCTCGAGGCGGGGGTCTCACTCGGCATCATGCCGATCTTCCGGTACGGCAGCCAGGCGCAGAAGCGGGAGTGGCTGCCGCGGCTGTGCGCGGGAGAGATGCTGGGGGCGTTCGGGCTGACGGAGCCCGGCGGCGGGTCGGACGTGGCCGGCGCCATGCGCACGCGCGCCCGGCTCGTGAAGGGGGAAGGCGAGACGGGCGCAGAGCAGTGGGTGATCGACGGGACGAAGGCGTTCATCACCAATTCGGGCACGTCGATCACGGGCGTCGTGGCCGTCGCGGCCGTCACGGGGACCCTGCCGGACGGCAAGCCCGAGATCTCCACGATCCTCGTGCCGCCCGGCACCCCGGGGTTCACAGTCGCCCGGAAATACTCGAAGGTCGGGTGGTGCGCGTCCGACACCCGCGAGCTGTCCTTCGACGGGTGCCGTGTGCCGGAGGCGAACCTCCTCGGCCAGCGGGGACGCGGCTACGCCCAGTTCCTGGCGACGCTCGACGAGGGACGTGTCGCGATCGCGGCGCTGTCCGTGGGGCTGAGTCAGGGGTGCATCGATGAGTCAGTCCGGTACGTTCGGGAAAGGGAAGCCTTCGGGGGGCCCATCGGGCGATTCCAGGCGCTGCAGTTCAAGATCGCCGACATGGAGGCGCGCGCGCACACCGCGCGCCTGGCGTACTACCACGCGGCCGCGAAGATGCTCGACGGGCAGGCGTTCAAGAAGGAAGCGGCGATCGCCAAGCTCGTCGCGTCCAACGCCGCGATGGACAACGCCCGGGACGCGACGCAGATCTTCGGCGGGTACGGGTTCATGAACGAGTACCCGGTCGGCCGGTTCTACCGGGACGCGAAAGTCCTGGAGATCGGCGAAGGGACATCGGAAGTCCAGCGCATGCTGATTGCTCGTGAGCTGGGACTGGCCTAAATAGATAACAATCTTTACTATTTTCGGCCAATGCAATGACTGTTACGTTAGGCTCAGGCACAGACCCCTATCGGGAGGAGTGACCCCATATGGCGCAGATCGTCCTTGATCACGTGGAAAAAACGTACACGGGCGGGGTGAAGGCCCTTGATGACCTGAACCTGGACGTCAGGGAGGGCGAGTTCATGGTGCTCGTCGGCCCGTCCGGGTGCGGGAAGTCCACGGCGCTG
>DASZJE010000167.1:0-15211 GCA_035948445.1 Trebonia sp.
CCCTGCTCATGGACCGGCCGGGACGCGGTATCAGCCACTCGCGCGCGGCGCCGACGAGGTAATTCCAGGCGATCGATGCCGCGGGGGTGCCGTCCAGGATGAGGAGCGCGGCTAGTTCGGCGGCCTCGTCCGCGTGGCGTCGCCGCCAGCGGGCCGGGTAGCAGCGGAGCGCGGCATCGACCAGTCCGCCTTCCCGGGCTTCGGGGGCGCTCATCAGGCACCGCCCAACTGCAGGCGCAGCCGTCCGGCCGCGCTGACGCGCTCCAGCGAATCGAGGTGCACCCGGAGCGCCGCCGCACCCGGTGCGGTGATGCGGTAGGGATGGCGCCGCTCGTCGGCGGGCAGCGACTCGATGAGCCCGAGCCTCTCGAGCCGGTCCAGCGCGCCGTACAGCGTGCCGGGCCCGAGTTCCACCCCCGCGAACTGCTTGACGTCCTGGATCAGCGCATAGCCGTGCTTCGGCCCGCCAGCGAGGCTGACCAGGACCAGCGCCGACGCCTCCCCTACCCGGCGCAGGACGTCCTGCTCTCGTGGACCCATCTGCCCTCCTATTACGTTGGCGAATATATCAGTCAACGTAATAGTTGCCTAGCATGGACCTAGAGAAGGCTTGCCGAAAATTTCGTTGCGCCTCCTGGCGATCAGCAGTCGAGCCCGAGCACGTCCAGAGCGCGCAGCAGGTGGGGTTCGAACCGGTCGAGGTCGGCATGGCGCAGTTCCGCGATCGTCCACCACCGGACCTGGGCGAATTCACGCTCGTCCGGATGCAGGGGCTGTCCGGCGCGCCCGGCGAGGGCGAACCAGAGACTGACGTCCACATGCCGCATCGCGGGCGAACCCACGGTCTCGGTCATCGTCAGGAAGAACGGCTTGTCCTGCAACGCCGCGTCGGGCTGTGCGGTAACGCCGAGTTCTTCGACGATCTCGCGCCGAACGGTGCCGAACGGATGCGGGCCATTCTCCCGCAGTACCGTCAGGTCGAGGGCGCCGCATCACCCAGGGCGCGCAGTAGTTCATTGAGCTGCGCGGCCTGTGTTTCGCCGAGTGTGCCGGTGATCCATTGCTGGATGGCGATGGTCTGCTCGAACGCCTGGGCGAAAGATTTCCGCCCGACTTCGGTGAGCGCACTCAGCCGCCGGCGGCGGTTGGCCGGGTCGACGGTCTTGGTGATCAGACCCCGGCTTTCCAGCCGGTCTAGCAGTGCGGTCAGCGTGGACCGGTCGATCGAGGCGAGCCCGCCCAGGGCCGACTGGTCTAGCTCGCCGTGTTCGGCGAGCACGAACAGCACGGCGTACTGCGGCGGGGTCAGGCCGGGCACGCGCTGTTGCCATACCGCCGCGAAGGCTTGGGTGGCCCGGCGGAGTTGATGCGGCACGCCGGCCGGTCTCGTCCTTGTGTTTGGCTCCACGATCGTAGTATATTCCGTACACGGATATTCCGTACACTGAATTTAAACTCAAGGAGGAGTTCTTCGGATGTGTGGTATCTCCGGCTGGATCGATTTCCGGCGTGACCTGAGCACCGAGCAAGCCACCATCGACACGATGTGCGAGACGATGGCCTGCCGCGGGCCGGATGCGTCCGGGACCTGGGTGCGGCTCCACGCCGCGCTGGGCCATCGCCGACTCGCGATCATTGACCTCCCCGGCGGAACGCAACCGATGGAGGTCACCACCGATGACGGACCTGTCGCGCTGGTCTACAGCGGCGAGGTCTACAACTTCACCGAACTTCGCCGGGAACTGCGCAGTCGAGGTCACCGATTCACCACCGACAGTGATACCGAGGTCGTCCTGCATGGCTACCTGGAGTGGGGCGCGGAGGTGGCCGAGCGGCTGAACGGGATGTACGCCTTCGCCGTCTGGGACACCCGCACCGACCAACTGCTGCTCATCCGTGACCGGATGGGCGTCAAGCCGCTGTACTACTACCCGACAGAGCACGGCGTGTTGTTCGGCTCCGAACCCAAGGCGATCCTGGCCAACCCCATTGCCGAGCGGCGCGTCAAACTGGACGGCCTGCGTGAGGCGTTCGCGTTCATTAAGACGCCGGGACACGCGATCTGGGCCGGGATGCGGGAGGTCCAACCCGGCACCGTCGTGACCGTCGACCGGCGCGGCCTGCGGGAACGCACCTACTGGACGCTGACGGCCAGGCAGCACGCCGACGATCGGGACACCACTGTCACACAGGTCCGGGAACTGCTCGACGACATCGTCGCCCGTCAGCTCATCTCCGACGTCCCGCGCTGCATCCTGCTCTCCGGCGGGCTGGACTCCAGCGCCATCACCGCGCTGGCCGCCCGGCAACTCGGGCGGCAGGGCGAGAAGGTCCGGACCTTCTCGGTGGACTTCGTGGGGCAGACCGATAACTTCAAGCCGGACCCCTTGCGAGCCACGCCGGACGGCCCATACGTGCGCGATGTCGCAGAGCACGTCGGCTCCCTCCACCAAGACATCATGCTGGACTCGCAGACGCTCGCCGACCCGGCGGTGCGCCGGGCGGCTGTGCGGTCCACGGACCTGCCGGTCGGGAATGGCGATATGGACAGCTCGCTGTACCTGCTGTTCAAGGCCATCCGCGAGCATTCCACGGTGGCGCTGTCCGGGGAATCCGCCGACGAGGTTTTCGGCGGCTACCGTTGGTTCCACGATCCCGAGGTACAGCAGGCCAAGACCTTCCCGTGGCTGGGCGCGACCCCCCAAGGCTCCTCCGCCACCCTGCACACCATGCTGGCGCCGGAACTCGTGGACGCGCTGAGACTTCCGGACTACGTCGCGGCCGAATATGACAAGGCGGTCGAGCAGGTGCCGGTGCTCGACGGCGAGGACGCCTTTGAGCGCAGGATGCGGGAAATCTGCCACCTGCATCTGACCCGGTTCATGCGCATCCTGCTGGACCGTAAGGACCGGATGAGCATGGCGGTAGGCCTGGAGGTGCGGGTGCCGTTCTGCGATCACCGGCTCGTCGAGTACGTCTTCAACTCCCCCTGGTCGCTGAAGACCTTCGACGGCAGGGAGAAGAGCCTGCTGCGGCACGCCACCGCGAACGTTCTCCCGCGATCGGTGGCCGAGCGGGTCAAAAGCCCCTATCCGTCTACTCAAGATCCCCGGTACGCCAAGGAACTGCAAGCCCAGGTGCGGCAGCTCGTCGCCGATTCCCACCCGGGCCTGGCACTGTTCAGCGACCAAGGGGTGCGGGCGGTACTGGACACCAATCCTGAGCAGATCGACTTCGCCGCCCGGCACTCGATGGAATACGTCCTCAACGCGGCGACGTGGTTCGACCTCTACAAGCCCGTCATCCAGTTCTGAGAATCTGGACGAACCCGCCGCGGCCGGCTCAGCAACCCTGCTGGCTCTCCAAGTTCTCCGCGGTGGTGGCGAGTTGACGGGCCTCGGCATCGATCGCGTTGCCCTGCTGCTGTGCCCACGTGACAGCGGCGTTCGCGTTACCGAGGTCCGTCTTCGCTGTTGCCAGCGCCGAAGACGGGTCCTGCTCCGGGCTGGCGCCTAGCCCGTTTAGGGCCGAGACGTCGCTCTTGACCGTCGCGACGTCGACCTCAAGTCCGCCGATACTGGCACCGCCCACTGTCGTTCCGTTGTCCTGGAGGGATTGGATGTCGTCCTGCAGACTCGACAGGTCATCGTCGACCGTAGCCGAGTCGTCGGAGACCGTCGCCGCGTCGTCCCCCATGCTGCCGTCCGAGCATGAGCCTTGCTGCTGCTCGGTCTGGTAGTCGTTCTGCTCGGTCTGGTAGTCCGTCTTCATCTGATTGACGTCGCCGGCGAGCTGAGTGTTCGTGTTCAGGGAGTTCGCGTCACTCTCGAGCGTGCTGATGTCGCTCTGCAGATTCTGCTGGCCCTCGCTGATCTCCTGGGCGAGGGTCGCGGCCGCTGACACGGACGCCTGAGCCGCGGCGGCCGACGCGGATGCCTGGGCCTGCTGCTGCGCATCCTGCTGAGCCTGGGCGGCGAGTGGGCCGGGTGAACCCTCCGGCGTCCAGCCATTTCGCTCCTCCTGGGAGCAGATGGTGTCACCGTAAGTCTGATCGCCGCCGTCTTCGACGTACAACTCCTGCGTGCCGTCGGTGAGGTCGCATGCCTGCTCCATCGTGTCACCGTCAGCGGAACTCTCGGAACCAGGCACGGCCATCTGACTGACCGGGTACCAGACAAGACCCATTCCCGCGAGGTTGCGTATCCACACCGAGCAAGAGTCTGCCGGATCGCCTATGCCCACCTCCACATCGGCACCATTGGCGCCCAGCAGGCAATCACCGGAGCCGGAACTCCCGCTGTAAGCAACTGCTGCCTCGCTGGGAGAAGGAGTGGCGTTGTTTCCCGCTGCGCGGACAGGACTGCTGCCACAGCCAGCAAGAAAGATGACGCCGACAACAAGCATGCGCCTCATGGATTTGACGAGCACCAAAAACCCCTGAAAGAGAAACCGGCAGAAATCAGCTGGAGGATTTCATAACTGAGGAATGGAACCTATCGCTACCACACGATTAATTTTCCCTCAGCTCAGGGAATCCCGAGGAAGCACGACCCGACGATCAAACACCTCTGGAAGGGGAAGAAACGTTACATCGAGCACCATCGAGAGGACACGCCCAGCGGCCAGGCGAGCGGACATGATCGCCGACACGGAGCGCTTGGGCCAGTACGGCACCGGCCTGGTGCGTGTCCGCCCAGCCGGGCGATGAGACCATTTCGTTATATTCTGAGCTAAGTGAGCGGGCGGGCGAACGGGTTATTGGGGCGTGGACACTGATGCTGCGGCATTCGCCGAGTTCTACTCGAGCGCCAGTGACGACTGCCTGCGCGTGGTGCTGGCGACCGTCAGGGACCGGCAGACCGCCGAGGACCTGGTCGCCGAGGCCTTCACGCGGGCATGGGCGTCCTGGCGCCAGGTCAGCAGGCATCCCGCGCCCCGCGCGTGGGTAGTGCGCACAGCGCTGAACACCCACCGGTCGTGGTGGCGGCGGCACCGACGGGAGTTCACGGTGCCCGAAGTCGACGCGGCGGTCACCGAACCGCCCGCCGACACGGACGCCTCGCTGATGGCGGCGGTGCTCCGGTTGCCGCTGCGGCAGCGCCAGGTGATCGCCTGCCGACTGTTCCTTGATCTCGACACCGCGCAGACCGCCCAGACGATTGGCATCGCCCCCGGCACCGTGACCGCGCATCTGTCAAGCGCGATCGCGACGCTGCGCGGCGAGTTCGCTCACCTCACGTACAAGGAGTAACGACGATGGACGACAAGGACCTGCTCGACGCGGTGCGAGAAGACTTCGCCGGGGTCAGGATGAACACCGCGGCGGAAGCCGTCATGGCGGACGGCGGCTCCCTGCGGCGCCGGCGGAACCGGCACCGCGTGTACGGGGCAGGAGTAACGGCCCTGGCCGCGGTCGCCGCCATCGGCGGCGTCGCTCTGGCCTCGGGGGCCTCCGGCACCTCCGGCACCTCCGGCACAAGCCACGCCCAGCTGACCGCGTGGACGGTGCAGAAGCAGACGGACGGCACGATTGACGTGACGATCCACGATCTGCTCGACCTGGCTGGCCTGCAGCAGAAGCTGAACGCCGACGGCGTGCCCGCCGAGGTCATCACCGACGCGCACTACCCTGCCTCCTGCGTAAACTACGCGGCCATGAAGGAGGACATGGCCTCCGTGATCACGAACGGTCCCGGTGTGCCCGACGGCTACGCTTTCGTGATCCACCCCTCGGGAATCCCGTCCGGATCGAAGCTGCTGCTCGACGTGACCCACCTCACCACCGTCACCTCTGGTGGTGTCACCACCACCACCGGCGGCGTTGGCGACCGCCTGTGGGGGTTCGGCGCCCACTCGAAGGACGGGGTCTCGGTGAGCGCCGGGATGGGCCTCGTATACGACAGCGCGAACTGTCAGTAACACCCTCGTCGCGCCCCCGCTCCGGCGGGGGCGCGTGCCCATCCGCCCGGCGACGGCCTATTGGTCGCCGACTTCGACCCGGCCACCGTCCGCCTTCCCGACGCCGACGACCAGACCGGACCGGACCGGGCTACACTGGCCAGCCCGCCGTCAACTCCCACTACCTGTGCCAGCGTGTACAACCGCGCATTTGAGCACGTTACCGGGCGTGCTCAAATGCGCAATCGAACTCGCCCCAGTGAGCTCAAATGCGTATTCGAGCCGGCGGGGCGGGGCGGGCCGGCGGGGCGGGGCGAGCCGGCGGGCCGGCGGGGCGGGGCGGGGCTAGCCCGCGGGCGACTGGGGAGTCAGCCGGTTCCCTTGTAGTTGAGGACCTGGGTGAGGACGTGGACGACTTCCGTCAGGTCGGCCTGGTCGGCCATGACCTTCCGGATGTCCTTGTAGGCGCGGGGATCCTCGTCGATCAAGGCCGAAGCGGAGTCGGCGTTCCAGGCCTTCCCCTTCATCTGGGCACGCAGGCCCGCCTTGTCGAGCTGCCGCTTGGCCTCGCCTCGCGACATGCGCCGCCCGGCCCCGTGCGAGCTTGAGTTGTACGAGTCCGGGTTGCCCTTGCCCCGGACGACATAGGTATCGGTCCCCATCGACCCCGGGATGACACCCAAGTCGCCGGCACCCGCCTTGATCGCGCCCTTCCGAGTGATCCACACGTCCCTGCCAGCGCAGCTCTCACGCTCGGTGTAGTTGTGGTGGCAGTTGACGGTCTGGACGGTGATCGCCTTCTCCTTCGGCGTCCTCTTCGGGCTGACGGCTTCCGCAAGGGACTTGAGCAGTTCGCTGTTCATCCGCGCGCGCGACTCCTTCGCGTACCGCTGCGCCCACAGCATGTCCTGGATGTACTCGTCGAACTCCGGTGTCCCCTCGGTGAAGTAGGCGAGGTCCGGGTCGCCAAGCGTAGCCAGGTACTCTCGCATCAGCCCCTTGGCCCTGCCGATGTGGTAGCTCGCGAGCTGGTTGCCGATGCCGCGCGAGCCGGAGTGCAGGACCGTCCACACCTTCCCGCGCTCGTCCACGGAGACTTCGACGAAGTGGTTGCCCGAGCCCAGGGTGCCGAACTGCGCGATGGCCGTCGCCTGCTGCTTGGCGGACAGCTTGGACGGCGGCTCGCCCACGACCCCGAAGACGTCCCGGTGCCCGTCGCGATACCCCAGGTCGCGCCCCTTGCCCACGCCCGCGGGAATGCGCCGCGACACCATCGACAGCAGCGGATCCAGATTATGCGGCAGGTCCTCGGCGTCAAAGGTGGTCTCGGTGGCGATCATCCCGCACCCGAGGTCAACTCCCGCGAACGACGGAACAATGGCTCCCTCCGTCGGAATGACGGAGCCAACGGTGGCACCAATTCCCACGTGCGCGTCGGGCATAAGCGCGACATGCCCCGCGACAAAAGGAAGCCGGGATGCCCGGCTGGCCTGGTCCCGGGCCTGGTGATCGACGTCACTGCCCCAGACCAGCAGCTTGTCGTGTACCTTCTCCATCATTCACCTTAGATAACGTAATTAACGGCAGACTCAATAATTACCAGGGCGTTCGCTTTCTGGTCAACGGAATATCTCGCGACGCGGATTGCGGCGTTGGGCGCATGAACTCACGCCGTCCAAATGTGACGCGGGTCACGGGAACCGGAGGGCGGGCCGAGCCAGTTGGTGAGTGTGGACGATCCAACGCCGCAGTTGCGGGCCGATGCACGGGCCGGGGATGCCGACGCGTTCGGTGCGGTTTTCGACGCGTGCGCTAAGTCGGTGTACAACCACGCCTTCCGGCTGACCGGCGACTGGTCGGCGGCCGAAGAGGTGATGGCGATGACGTTCCTCGAGGCCTGGCGCGGCCGGGACAAGATCGCACCGGACGGCGGCTCGCTCAGGCCCTGGCTGCTCGGGATCGCGACCAACCTGGTGCGCGGCCGCCGCCGGGCCGCCCGGCGGCATCGGGCCGCGCTCGCCCGACTGGCCGTCACGGACGAACTCCCGGACTTCGCCGACGACGTGTCCGGCCGGCTCGATGACGCCGCGCGGATCAAGGCGCTGCACCGGGCGCTGGCCGGCCTGCCCAGGCACGAGCTTGAGGTCCTCTCCCTCTGCGTCTGGTCAGGGCTCGGCTACGCGGAGGCTGCCGAGGCCCTGGACATCCCGGTGGGCACGGTCCGCTCACGCCTGTCCCGCGCTCGCGCGAGGCTGGCCCGCCTCACCGAAGGTGAACTGTCCCGGCCATCCGGTGAAGCGGCACATGGAAATTTTCGGGAACTCACGACCGTGGCCGACCAGCTAGTGGGTGAACCCGCAATCGCGGGCCAAACCCGCAAGTTCGACATATCTGGCAAGTCCGGTAAGGAGGCGCGTCGATGAACCCCGACCACGCCAATCTGGAAGCGCGGTTCGCCGCCCCAGCGGAACGTGACCTGCCTCCCGGACGCCACGACAAGCACCGGGAGATCCTGATGAACCACATGCTCACCTCGAGTGGACACGACGAGTCGGCACCGGCCCGGCAGCCTCGGCGTCCCCGTCGGCGGATCCTGGCCATCGGCGGCACGGCGGTGATCGGCGTGGCCGCCGCGGCCGTGGCGGTAATCGCGACGTCCGCGGCCCCGTCCCGGCCACCGGTCGGCGGCCCCGCCACATCGTCCGCGGCGGGCCAGTCCCGGCCAGTGGCCGACGGCCGCGCCGCATCGTCCGCGGGGACCTCGCCATCGTCCGCGAGGACGTCGCAACCGTCCGCGGGGACCTCGCCATCGTCCGCGGGGATCTCGCCATCGTCCGCGGGGATCTCGCCGTTGATCCGACTGGCCGACTACGTCAGCGCCAGCGCGCAGCGGCAGTCCGGTAACGCGACGCTGGTGATCCGTACCTCCACGTATACCACTGGCGAGGCATCCGGCAGCGGCGCCGACCTGTACACCGACAGCGGTGCCTACTACTGGGCGCCCGCGGAGAGCGGCCTTCCCGCGCAGATCGCCGCGCACCATAACCTCGGCGACGGCATGTTCGCCCGGGAGGTCGCGGCGGCCGTATTCGCCGCGAACAACGGCAGCCTCGCCATCGCCCGGGACCGGATGGCTGATGATCCCGCCCTTTCCGGCGGCTCCGGTTCCGGATCCGCTAAGGGCTCCGCGGCCGCCGTCGCGGCGCGGGCGAAGGCCATCGGCGTCGAACCGGCTCCCGGGCAGTCACTGGTAGCCGCGGTCAATGCGGCCCTGTTCAACAACCTTGTCTGGAACAACTCCACCGACGCGCTCGTCGCCGGGGCCGGCAACCCCGAGGTCCGGGCCGGCGTGCTCCGCCTGCTCGCCACGGTGCCGGGCATCACCGTCACCAACACCACCACTGGCGGGCAGCCCACTCTCGTCGTGACCGACACGAAGCCCCCCACCAGCGCCCCCTACGAGGAAGCCCTGACCCTCAACGCCACCACCGGCATCCCCGTTCAGTACACGGCCGGCGTCCCCGGCAAGACCCCGGACGCCAAGGTCGCCTACAAGGTCTCCCGGGTAACGGTCGCCGCCATCGCCGCAGGCAAGTTCTAAGCCCGCCCTGACATTGGAGAATTTCGTGAAATATCTCGGTATGCCAGTGTTCCAGCATCGTGCCAGGTTCACGGCGCTGGCGGCGGCCGGAGTGACGCTGGCGCTGGCGCAAGGCGCGGCCACGCCGGCCGGCGCGAGCACGGCCACCTCGACCACGGCCGTCTCAAGCACGGCCGTCTCAAGCACGGCGGGGCGTGTCGCGCTGCCCGACCCGACCCCGCTTGGCGTCTATGCGGGCACGCCCGCGACGCTGGCTTCGGCGCCGCAACTGACCCTGCGGGTATACCTGTCCGGGCAGCCCGGGCGAGCGGCCGCCGCGCGGGCGGTGTCCAGCCCGGACAGCCCCGAGTACGGCCAATACCTGACGGCCGCGCAGTTCCGCGGCCAGTACGGCGCCACCGCTGGCCAGGCCAGAACGGTCTCAGGCTGGCTGACCGCCCAGGGCATGCAGGTCACCGCGATTAACCCGCACTACATCGCGGTGAACGCCACCGCTGCCGAAGTGGACAGCGCGTTCGACACCACTGTCATCCAGTACGACTTTCCCCCGATCACCGTTCACGGGATCCAGATCCCCAATCCGCCCGAGATCGGCACCAGCGGCGGGTTCTCGGTGCCGGCGGCGCTGGGCGGCGACATCGCCGCCGTGACGGGACTGCAGTTCACGAACCTCCCCGCGGCGGCATCAACGACCACGGGGACAGCGACCGCGGCCGGGGCAACGACCGCGGCCGGGGCAACGACCGCGACAGGGTCCGCGGCCGGGAAGGATGCGGCCGCGCCGATACGGGAAACCGGCGCGGCACCGGCATCCGGGTCCGCCGCGGCCGATGGCTACCAGTGCTCGCAGTACTGGGGGCAGTACACCGAACCGATCCCGGCGGCGTTCGGCCATAGCAGCGCCCCGACGCAGCTATGCGGGTACACCCCGGCTCAGTTGCGCACCGCCTACGGGGTCGGCTCCAGCCCCTACACCGGCGAGGGCGTCACGGTCGCCATCCTGGGGACTGACAGCTCGCCGACCATGCTGGCCGACGCCAACGAGTTTTTCACCAGCCAGGGCACGGCGGGATTCGCCCCCGGCCAGTTCACCGTGAACGACCCGGCCTCGGTCGCCGCCTCGTGCGGTCAGGACGATGCGGGCGGCTTTGACGTGAACACGCTGGAAGAGGCGCTCGACGTGGAGAGCGTGCACATCACCGCGCCCGCCGCCAGCGTCGTGTACGTCGCGGCCAACTGTGACGAGAACTCGTTCGGCGGAATGCAGGACCTGCTCGACGCGGCGAACCGGGTGGTCGACCAGCACCTGGCCGACATGGTCAGCGGATCCTTCAGCGACGACGAGAGCCTGTACTCCCCGGCCGACGCCGCGGCCTGGAACCTCACGTTCGAGCAGGGCGCGCTCGAGGGCATCGGGTTCGACCTCGCCTCCGGCGACGGCGGCGCCGAAATCAGTTCTCCTGGCGAGGCCGCCTCGGTGTCCTTCCCTTCCTCCAGCCCCTGGGATACCGCGGTCGGCGGCACGACCCTGGAGATCGCGCAGAACGGCACGCCTGCCGCCGATTACCCCTGGGGCGACAACGCCACCGAGGTGAACACGGACGGCACCGGCTACAGCGCCCCGCCGCCGGGATCGTTCCTCGACGGCTCGACGGGGGGCAGCAGCCTGCTCTACCCCGAGCCCGGCTACCAGAAGCCGGTGGTACCGGCCGCGCTGGCCACCGGCGACGGCGCGAGCACGGCCCGCCGCGTGGTGCCCGACATCTCCGCCAACGCCGAGGGCGATGAGCTGATCGGCTACACCGGCGCCGTCACCAGCGGCGTCTACGGCCAGGCCCTTGGGGGCGGCACCAGCGCCGCAACCCCGCTCTTCGCCGGTCTCGAGGCCGACGCGATCCAGGCGGCGGGCCACCCGCTGGGCTTCCTCAACCCTGCGCTGTACCTGCTGCACGCCACCGCGGCAATCAGCGACGTCCCGCCGGTCAACCCGGCCGATCCGCCGGTCGTGATCGGTGCTCAGCCTCTCCTTGGCGACGGGAACGACTACCTGACCACCCTCGGCGAAGACCAGTCCCCGCTGCAGGCCAGCACGGGGTACGACGACGAAACCGGCCTCGGCGCACCCGGCCCGTCGTTCGTGACCGCCTTCACGGCGTTCAAGGCGTGACCCGGCAGTCACCACGGTCCGTTCGGAATGATCGAAAGAATTTTCTTAACGGACCCTGGTGTCTGTCACCGTCCCGTCCGACGCTAACCGTTTGATTGCGTGCTGTTACTCAACATCATATTGCAACTCAAATGTTGACTTTCGTACATAAAAGGAGGAACAGTGTGTGCGGCGTGACATTGCCAACCCCTGCAAGGAGGCAGAACAGCAGTGAGACGACTGCGCACACCACAGGCAGCCGCGCTAGCGGCATGCCTGACAGTCACCGTGTTCGCGGCGCCGGCGGCGTTCGCGAGCACCACCGCAGCGGCGGCCAGCCCCGCAACGCTGGTCAGCGACCCGACGGCCCTAGTGAACCCGTTCATCGGCACCGGCAGCGGCGGCGCGACGGTGGGGTCGGTGGACATGTACCCCGGCGCCTCCGCGCCGTTCGGGATGATGGCGTGGAGCCCGGACACCCCGTCGCGGCCCGCTTCGGGCGGCTACAGCTACACGGACTCCTCCACGATCGGCTTCAGCCTCACGCACCCGGCGGGCGCCGGCTGCGGGATCGGCGGGGAACTGCCGATCCTGCCGGTCGTCGGCGGCATCGGCACCAACCCCACGGCGGACACCGAACCGTTCAGCCACTCCACCGAGGTCGCGCACCCGGGTTCTTACGCCGTCACCCTGGGATCCGGGTCGTCGGCGATCGGCGTCAGCCTCGCCGCCACCACCCGCACCGGCATCGGCGAGTTCACCTACCCGGCGACGACGTCCGCCGACATGCTGTTCAAGGTCGGCGACTCCCAGGCGACGACGACCGCCGACAACGTGTCCATCGTCGGGAACGACGAGGTGACCGGCTCCATCTCCGCGGGCGGGTTCTGCGGCATGCCGAACACCTACAAGATCTACTACGCCGCCCAGTTCGACCGCCCCTTCACCAGCTACGGCACCTGGAACGGGACCACGGTCACCGCCGACGCCAGGACCATGGCCAGCCACGCCGCCGCCAAGCCGGCCGCGGCCGTCCCGGCGGCCGACCAGGCCAAGCAGGCGCCGGCGGGCACCGAGGCCAAGGGGTCGCAGCAGAAGACGAACCTGACCGTCACTGGCGGCCCGGGCACGGGCGCGTACGTGGGCTTCAACACCATGTCGGACACCAACGTCGGCCTCAAGATAGCGGTCAGCTACGTGAGCGTCGCGGGCGCCCAGTCGAACCTGAAGGCCGAAGACCCCGGCTGGAGCGAGCCAGCGGTGGCCGCTAAGACCCGCGCCCAGTGGAACAGCCTGCTGTCGGAGATCAAGATCGGCGGCGGCACGCACGACCAGCAGGTGGAGTTCTACACCGCGCTCTACCACGCGCTGCAGGACCCGAGCACCTTCAGCGACGCCGATGGCCAATACATCGGCATGGACGACAAGATCCACCAGACCGCGCCCGGCCAGGCGCAGTACACCACCTTCTCCGGGTGGGACATCTACCGAAGCGAGGTGCCGCTGCTCGCCTCTATCGCCCCGGCCCAGACGAGCGCCATGGCGCAGTCCCTCGTCAACGACGGCGAGCAGGGCGGCTGGCTGCCGAAATGGCCCGTGGCCAACGGCTACACCGGCGTGATGGGCGGCGACTCGGCCGACGCGATCATCGCCGAGGCCTACACGTTCGGGGCACGCGACTTCGACACCAAGGCGGCCCTCGCCGCGATGCTCAAGGGCGCGACCCAGGTGCAGACCAGCAGTGATCTCGGGCAGGGCTACTACACCGAACGCCCGGGCCTTGCCTCCTACCTGGCGAACGGCTACGTGACGAACGACGCCGCGACCTCGGGGTCCGCGGTGCCTGACGGCGCCTCGGAAACCCTCGAGTACGCGACCGACGACTTCGCGATCTCGCAGCTCGCCAAGGATCTCGGCCAGACCTCGACGTACAACACGTTCCTGGACCGGTCGCAGAACTGGACCAACCTGTACAACGTCGATTCCGGCTACATCCAGCCGCGGGACGACTCAGGCAACTTCCCGTCCGGCGACCCGGTGACCGACGGGCTGAGCAGCTTCGGCCAGTCCGGATTCCAGGAAGGCAACGCGGCGCAGTACACGTGGATGGTGCCGCAGGACCTGGGCGGGCTGATCAGCGCGATGGGCGGGAACGCCGCCGTGGACTCGCGCCTCGACAACTTCTTCACCCAGGACAACGTCGGGCCGAACGAGCCGTACTACTGGGCAGGCAACGAGCCTAGCCTCGGCATCCCGTGGATCTACGACTACGCGGGCGAGCCGTACAAGACGACCTCCGAAGTCCACTCACTGCTCGACGACGTGTACTCCGACACCCCCGGCGGCGAGCCCGGCAACGACGACCTCGGCGCCATGAGCTCGTGGTTCGTCTGGGCATCGCTCGGCATGTACCCGGAGACGCCGGGCACCACGGTGCTCGCCCTGGGCGCCCCGATTTTCCCCGAGGTTCAGCTGAACCTGCAGGGCCACCACACGACGATCAGCGCGCCTGGGGCGTCCGACCAGGGCTACATCACCCAGATGTCGGTCAACGGGACCGATAGCAACAAGGACTGGCTGTCGGCGCAGGACCTGCTCGGAAGCGGCTCGACCAAGATCGTGGACCAGATCTCGAACACGCCCGACACCAGCTGGGCGGCGGCCGCGGCAGACGCGCCCCCGTCGTTCCAGGCGGGACCGCTCACCTACCCGAAGGGCGTCATTCCGACCGAGGTGACCAGTTCGCCCGCGAACCTCACCGCGACGGCGGGCTCGACCACGAGCGCGAGCCTGACGTTCACGGTGGGCACGGGCGCCTACGGCTCGCAGGCGTCGGCGATCAAGCAACTGAACTGGACCGCCAACCCGCCGGCCGGCGTAACGGTGACCCCGTCCTCGGGTACCGTCACCGTCAGCAACGACACCGCGACCGTGCCGGTGACCTTCACCGTCGCGTCGGACGCCGCGCAGGGCTTTAGTTCGGCGAACATCACGCTCAGTTCCACGCCGACCGAGCCCCTGCCGACCCTGACGGTGCCGCTGTCGATCATCGGGACGGGCGACACCGCCATGGTCTGCACCACGCTCGGCGCCACCAACGTCGACAACGGGATCACGCAGGAAGAGGGCGGCGACGGGACGACCACAGCCGTCACCGTGGACGGTGAAAGCGCCCGCACCACCGTCCAGGAAGTGCTGAACGACCTGAACATGTACTTCGAGGTCGATCCCCGCATCGCGCAGAACGGTGACTTCGACGCCTCGGTCACCATCGACTACTACGATTCCGGCACGAACGCCTGGTCGCTGCAGTACGACATGTCCGGCGGCAGCGCCTACACGACCGCCGCGTCGGTGACGAACACCAACACCGACACGTGGAAGTCGGTCACGATACCGCTGCCAAACGCGGCGGTGGACGAAGCCGAGAACAACGGTGCCGATTTCCGGATTGCCTCCGGCTCCCCGGTGACCGTGCACTCGGTGTCGGCCACGATCTCCGGGACTGGCGTGCTTCCCATGGACCTGTGCCCAAGCGGGTCCTGACCCTACTCTCGTAAGAACCT
>DASZJE010000168.1:0-4647 GCA_035948445.1 Trebonia sp.
ATAGGCCGGTTCGGTGATCGCCGTCGTGGCTCGTGACGAGAGCATGATCACGATCCCGGTTACCAGCGTCCAGGCGGGGGCGACCAGGAACGCAATGCCGCCGGCGGGGCCAGAGAGCGCCAGGACACCCAGCGCCACCGACACCCAGCCCAGCCATTTGGGCAGAGTGGCACCGCGGAGGGCTGCCACCCCGGTGCCGAGACCGAGCACGGACAGCCCAGTGACGACAGGAAGCCACATGTCGTTGCTGAGCACGTTGAGGGTCTGGGCTGCACCCGCCAGACCATTTTTCGCCGCGTCGACGAGCGCGATGGTGAGGGCGGCCATCATCATGAGGCCCGCGGCATAGACGGCGCCGCCTATCGTGACCACGTTGGCCAGCAGGCGTCCCCCGTCGGTGCGACCCAGCGCGTAGCGCAGGGACGCGAGAAAGAACGCCAAAGCCACGACGGCGACCGCGACGACGAAGACGCCTGCCGTCTCGGCTACGCGGTGCCCGTGGAAGTACGCCAGCACGGCGGCGCCGCTGGCCCCGGTGTCGGGCTGGTTGCCGATCAGCAAGTCGGCGATCACGAACAGCACCGCGTACACGCCGCCGAGCACGCCGAGCCGGGACCAGAACCTGGTCTGGGTTTGCATCTCCTACCTCCGTAGTCAGTCGCCGGACGGTTCCGGCTAGGTCTGACGCTAAGGAAGCGGAGCGAGCGCGGCGTCAGGCCCGTGGAGGGTTTCCCGCCGTTCGCGTCCTACTTTCGTAGGACGGGTGCCGCGGTGACGATCACCCTGAATGGGCGAAACCCGTTTCGTAGGCCAAGATCACGGCCTGCACCCGGTCACGGAGGCCGAGCTTCATGAGGATCCGGCTGACATGCGTCTTGACCGTGGTCTCCTCGACCACGAGGCGCACGGCGATCTCGCTGTTGGACAAGCCCTCGGTCAGCAGGCGCAGGACGTCGAGCTCGCGCCCCGTCAGCGTGTTGAGCGCGTCGGGGGTGCGGCCCGCTGGGCGCACGGCCTTGGTGAAGTGGGCAATGAACCGCTTCGTCACCGACGCGTCGATCAGGGCGTTGCCCGCGGCGGCGGCCCGCACCGCGGCGAGCAGCTGGTCGGGCGGCGCGTCTTTCAGCATGAAGCCGCTGGCTCCGGCCTGGAGGGCACCGTAGATGTACTCGTCGGCGTCGAACGTGGTCAAGATGACGACCCTGGCGGGGCTGCTGGCCAGGATGCGCCTGGTGGCCTCGAGGCCGTCCATCGCGGGCATGCGAATGTCCATCAGGACCACGTCAGGCTCCAGGTCCCGGTTGCGCTGCAGGGCAGTGACCCCGTCGGACGCCTCGCCCACGACGGTCAGGTCTGGCTCGGCGTCGAGGATCACGCGGAAGCCAGCCCGGACCAGTTGCTGATCGTCGACTACGAGCACCTTGATCATCGTCACCTGTCACGTGGGTAGGGCGGCCGGCCGCATCCTCGGTGCTCCCCCGGTGATCCTCCGTAGGGAGGACGACGGGCCAGAGACCAGGTGCTTACCATTGTGCCGTGACCAAAGTCTGGCAGCGTATCGACGTGTTGTCCGCTGTTGGGCTGTCCGTGTTCGGGGTAATTCTGGTGAGCGGGCTGGTGCACAACAACACCCGCCACGCGGGCGCGCTCGCGGCAACGCTCGTGCTGCTCATGACGCTGCCGGTGGCGTGGCGCCGCCAGGCCCCGGTGGGCGCGGCGGCCGTCCTGGCGGCCGGCGCCGTGCTCAACCTGCTCGTGGTCGGCCGGATGATCCGCTGCGGTCCCGCACTGCCCGCACTGCTGCTGTGCGCCTACGCCATCGGCCGTTACCAGGACCGGATCGGCCGGCCAGCCACCATCGCCGGCCTCGGATGCCTGCTGGGCTCGGCCACCGTGCAGTGCCTCACGGATCCCAACCTTGAGGCCGGCGTCATGGTGGTCCTGACGCCGATGATCCTCGGCCTTTACGGCGTGGGCCTCTTGGTGACGTCGCGCACCCGGCTGACGGTCGAGCTAGAGCGGCGGAACGACGAGCTGCGCCGCCAGCGCGCCCGCCGGGCTGAGCTGGCCGTTGAGGCTGACCGGGAACGGATCGCCCAAGGCCTCGACGTGGGTCTCAACGCAGAGATCGTGCGGATGCGAGCGGCTGCGGTAACCGGCCGCCAGGCGCTTCTGGAACCGGCCGCCGCGTCCGCCGCCCTAGACGCCTTCGCCAACATCCAGCAGCAGGGCCGCGAAACCCTCACCTGGATGCGACGAGTAGTTGGAACGCTGCTCGATCCCGAACCGCCGGCGGTATCACCGCAGCCCAGCCTGAGCCAGCTCGACGCGCTGCTGGCCAAGGCCGGGAGCGCTGACGTGCACCTGCACGTCACGGGAGCTCCCAAGGCGTTGCCGAGCGGGCTGGAGCTCTCGGCCTACCGGACGCTTGAGCACTTGCTCCACGCCTACCGGGAGGATCCGGGCTCGCGCATCGACATAGAAGTCGACTTCGCCGCCGAGGCGCTCAGCATGAGGACCAAGGGACCGGTTCCCCCGGCAGTGGACCGCAATGCCGCGCTAGCGTCGGCCCGGGCACGCGTCGAGCTCCATCGCGGGTCGATCTCCAGCGCCTGCCTCGGCGACCGGTGGGAGACCAGCGTGAACCTGCCGCTGCGAGACGGTGCGTAACGCCGGCTGGGCCTCCCTCGGCTGCGCCGCCGCGGCCGCAACCTTCTGGCTGTTGTCGATAGTCCTGAACTGGCGGGCTTCTGGCGTCGTCGATGGCCTCACGACCCTCCTGCCAGTCCCCATCACCTTTGCCTGCGGCTACACAGCCCCAAGGCTTGCCGGACTTGGCGTGTGCGCGGCCTTGATCGCGATCGGCGAGTCGGCCGGCTTCAACCCCTTCATCATCGTGATCGTCTTCGGTCCCTGGCTCGCCGGGGCGGTGCTGCGGGAACGCCGGCAGGTCACGCGCCGGCTCGAGGAGGTGGGCCGGGAACTGGAATCGGAATCGCGACTGCTGGCCGAAGAGGCGGTGAAGCTGGAACGGGCGCGCATCGCCAGGGAACTGCACGACATCGTCGCCCACTGCGTTAGCGTCATGGTGATCCAGGCGTACGCCGGTGAGAAGCTGATGGCCACCAACGAGAGGGAAGCCTCGAAGGCCTTCGAGCACATCGCCGGTGCGGCCGCCCAGGCCCAGCAGGAGATCGCCCATCTGGTGGCGCTGCTCGACCGAGAAACCGGGGCCCCCTTCGCCGGCCACCTCGACGACGCGTTGCGCCGGCTATCCGCCGGCGCGTCGGCAACCGGCCTCAACGTGCGCTTGCACCTGGCCGGCGACCCTGATCAGGTTCCGGCCAGCACGGCGGCCGTCGTCTACCGGATCGTCCAAGAGGGCGTGACCAACGCACTCAAGCACTCACCAGGGGCACCGATCGTCATCGCGGTCGACTGTACCGACGAGGTCACCGTTGACATTCTCAACGGCAGCGGGAAGGTCCCGATATCCGGTCTCGGCTCGGCCGGAGGAGGCCACGGGCTGACGGGTGTCCGGGACCGCGTGGCCGGCCTTGGCGGCGCGTTCACCGCTGGGCCGGAGCCGGGAGGGGCTTGGCGAATCTCAGTCCGGCTCCCCAGAGGCTGAGGCCCGGCCCGGCTTTCACCCTGCGCGGCATAACTGGCCGACGCGGCCGTCGATGCGTTCGCGGAGGAGGTCGGCGTGGCCGTTGTGGCGGGCGTACTCCTCGATCATGTGGACCAGGAGCTCGCGCAGCGAGACCGGTTCGCCCGTCCCGTCCTTGCCGACGAAGTCGAAGTCGTGGTCGGCGACGAAGTCGTTAGCGAACGCGACCTCCGCACGCCAGGCCGCCACGGCCTCCGCGACGACCGCCGGGTCCGCGACGGCGCCGTTGAAGTCGCCGTCCGGGTCCTGCTCCGTCTGGTAGCGGTTGTCCTCGCCGCTGTCCGCGAAGCGGATGCGGAACCACTTGCGCTCCACCTCGGCCATGTGACGGATCAGGCCGAGCAGGGACATCGTGGAGGGCTCAACGGAACGTGCGGCGAGCTGCTCGGCGTCCAGGTCGGCGCACTTCAGCTCCAGGGTGAGGCGCTGGCAGCGGAGGAACTCGGTCAGGGTCGCCCGCTCGCCTCCCAGCCTGGGTCCGCCCTCGCGGGGGTCATCCACGGGATCGATGAACAGGTCGGCCCGGTGCTGCGGCGTAGTCATCCGGCTAGGTTATCCCGGCCGCGGGCACGCGGTCACGCCGTCGTTTCCGCACCGGGTCCCGTCAGGCAGTCCCGCGCTGACCGGCGGAAAGCCGCGACGAGGCGGCCGCGGTCGCCCGTGCTGTCGTCTCTGCGGGTGGCCAGGATCACATGGCTGGGCGCCACCCCGTGCAGCGGGATCGTCGTGAGGTCAGGCCGGACCTGACCGTTGTACACGCCGGCCGGGACGATGGCGACGGCCTGCCCGGACGCGATGAGCTCGTTCTTGTCCTCAAGCGCCGCGACGAAGGGCCCGTCGGGAGCGGGGCGGCCGTCGGGTCGCGGGTCAATGCGCCAGTAGGCGTTCCATGCCTGGTCCGCCATCCGCGGGATCGGCTCGTCGGCGATGTCGTCGAGGGTGACCGATTCCTTGCCCGCCAGCCGGTGGTCCAGCGG
>DASZJE010000169.1:0-7247 GCA_035948445.1 Trebonia sp.
AGCGGGGTGCGCAGCTCGTGGCTGGTGCTGGACAAGAACGCGTTCTTGGCTTGTGTCGCGGTTACCGCCTGATCCCTGGCGGTGACCAGCTCCGCGGTCCGGCGGGCCAGGAGCTTTTCCGCGCGTACCAGGGAATCCGACAGCCGGCCGAGCTCGTCGGCGGCGCGGCGCACGGGCTGCAGCGGCTGTCCTTCGCCCAGCCGGTCGGCGTTCGCGGCGGCGACCATGAGGCGGCCGGAAACGCCGGAGGCGATCAGCGCGACGACGATCAGGCTGGCCAGAAGGCCGAGCGCCAGGCCGACGACGCCGACCTCATCGATGGTCGATTCCATCGCGGTGACATCGGCGCGCCGGGCGCGAGCGATCGCGGCCGGGCCCGCGGCCAGGGCGGTGACCTGGCCGCGGAGCGCGTCCATGGTGGCTTTCCCGTTTACCAGCTCCGGCCGCAGCGCCGTGACCGGGGCGCCCGCGCTGACCGCGGAGCGCAGCCCGGCCAGCTCCGCCATCTCCTCGGCCGTGGTGGCTGCCAGGGTCCGCTGCGCGGGGCTGTCCCCCTCGGCGACGGCCGCGGCGCGAAGCGCGGCACGGTCCCTCGCGATGCGGGCCAGGGCGAGGTTGTACGGCTGGAGGAACAGCGGGTCCCCCGTCGCCGCGTAGCCCCGCACGCCCGTCTCGGCGTTCACCGCGTCGGCTAGGACCTGCTGGGCGGAGTTGTTCAGGTCGGCAGCGGTCAGGGCCACCTGGCGCGCCTGCCGCTCGCTGTACTGCAGCGCCAGGCTCGCCGACGTGACGGCGATCAGGGCGATCAGCGGGACCGCGACCACCACCATTCCCTTGGCCAGCAGCGACCGGTCCAGCAACCACCGCTGCAGCCAGCCGGGACAAACCTCCGCAGACGGTGGCGAGCGCATCCCGCGTATTCTCACAGATCCCCCAAGGACAGCGATTCTCTAGAAACTTAGAGTAATCGTATCCTTGCAGTATGTTAGTTCACATGCGAAGCCAGGGTAACTTCAGACACAGACAACAGACAAGAACGCATCCACGTCCGCCGAGACGTGATCACGCCAGGCCCGCCATTCAGAGGCGCTCGTTAGGGACGCGTATGCGGGTCTTGCCCGGCACCGCTCGCTCACTACGCTGGGTGGTGAGGAGCATCACCATGAACGTGCCTGCCGTGTCCGTCAGCCGGGACCGTGTCGCCATGCTCGCCGGGCTGCTCGTTCCGCTGGCGCTGACCGCGATCCTCGCGCCGTTCCGCGCGAGCTTCCCGAACACCGACGCGGCGCTCGCGCTCGTCCTCGTAATCGTCGCGGTCGCCGCCGCCGGCAGCCGGGCGGCGGGCGTGATCGCGGCGCTGTCGTCGGCTGCGTGGTTCGATTTCTTCCTCACCGCGCCGTACGACCGTTTCGCCATCACCGGGCATGACGACATCGAGACGACCGTTCTCCTGCTGGCGGTCGGCGTCGCCGTGACCGAGATCGCGGTATGGGGGCGGCGCCAGCACGATGCGGCGGGCCGTCGTGCCGGCTACCTGGCGGGTCTGGGCGCCGCCGCGTCCTCGCGCGCGACGGGTGAGTCGCCTGCGGAACTGACCGGCCAGGTCGCCGGGCAGCTCACTGTCGTGCTGTCGCTTCGTGCGTGCCGTTACCAGGACGGGGTCGCCGGGCTCGGCACCCCGGCACGGCTGCTCAGGGATGGTCGCGTCGTGATCGGTGACCAGACGTGGGACACCGCAGGGCTCGGGCTGCCCCAGATCATGGACACCGAACTCCTGGTGGAGGCGGGCGGAATCCTGCGCGGCCGGTTCCTGCTCACCGCCGGACCAGATTCGCGTCCCGCCCTGGAGCAGCGGCTCGTCGCGGTCGCCCTCGCCGATCAGGTCGGCGCGGCCCTGCCTGGCACGCACCTGGTCGGCGACTCCCGCGACTGAGGCATGGGCTACGGTAATGATCATGACCACCCCCGCAGCTGAGCTCAAGCCGCCCGCCAGCCACGCCGATCTCCTGGAGCGCCCGCTGTTCGCGCACCTGGCCACGGTTCGGCCGGACGGCTCGCCGCAGAGCAGCGTCATGTGGTTCGCCTGGGACGGCGCGCGCATCCGCATGACGCACACCAAGACCCGGCAGAAGTTCGCCAACCTGGAGCACGAGCCGCGGGTCGCGATCTCGGTTGCCGACCCGGACGACGGATACCGCTTCATCGAAGTCCGCGGCACCGTCGAGAGCATCACCGACGACACCGCGGACGCGGAGTTTTACAAGTCGCTCCAGCACCGGTACGGCATGGACTACCCGATCAACGACGCGCACGTCCGCGTCATCATCACCATTCGTCCCGACCGCTACGTCGCGGTCGCCGGAGGCGCGGTCACCAGTTAACGCGGTCACCTCGCCTGTTACCCGGCGCCCGTTAATCTGTCGCCAGGCGAGGCGACATGGCGGGACACTGGGCGGCATGACACGCTTCGCGTCCTACGACGGAACCGAGATCGGCTATCGCGTCCTCGGCGACGGCCCGCCGCTGATCTGCCTGCCCGGCGGTCCGGGCCGGGCGGGGGAATACCTCGGCGACCTCGGCGGCCTCGCCAGGGCACGCCGGCTCATCATCCCGGATTCCCGCGGCGTCGGCCTGTCCGCGGATCCGGTTGACCCGGCGACCTTTCGCGCCGACCGCATCGTCGAGGACGTGGAGGCGCTGCGCGTCCACCTCGGCCTGGAGCGCATGGACCTGCTGGCGCACTCGGCGGGCGCCATCGTGGCGACGCTTTACGCGGCCGATTACCCCGACCGCCTGTCGAAACTGATCCTCGTTACCCCCGGCCTGGCCGCCCTGGACGTTGACGACACGGAGAACGATGTCAGCGCCGCCCTCGCGCTCCGCAAAGACGAGCCGTGGTACCCGTCCGCCCTCGCCGCGATGGAGAAAGCCGACGAGGGAGACCGGACGATGGAGACCTACCGTGCGACGCGGCCCTTCTACTACGGCCGTTGGGACGAGACGACCCGCGGTCACGCGTTGGTGGGAGTCAGCCAGCGTAACCAGGCCGCGCGAGACGGGTTCTTCGCCGACGTCACCTTCGACCCGCCGGCCATCAGAGCCTCCCTCGCGAAACTCACCTGCCCTGTGCTGCTCTACGGCGGGGACATGGACACGTGGGTCACGCCCGTCATGGTCCGCGAAGCCGCGACGGTGTTCCGCGATGCCACGGTGACGATCCAGCCGGAGACCGGACACTTCCCGTGGGTCGAGGACCCGGAGTTTTTCGCCGCCGCCGTCTCCTCTTTCCTCGCCCCCTGATATCCGTTCCGCCGCCGATGATCGGCGACGTCCTCCTCTCGCGGATAAGGGGAGGCTCCGCTCGAAGATCATCTTCGGAGAGGACGGGGCTGCCGACGTCATGGAACTTCCACGGGTTCGGCGTCATCACCATGGCCAACGGTCCCGCCTGGAGCAGCCGCGCGCTCGCGACGGCAAGCGCTGACACAAGAAATCCGCTCTGGTCCGGCGGGTGACCGCCCGGTAGGCTCGGCGCTACCGGGCGGTCACCCAGCGGGATGGTGGATCATGGGCTTGCGGTACGGGCATGTCAAGGCCACGCGGTCGGACCCGGGGGCGGTCGCGCCCTACATGTTCTGGCTGATGTTCCGGAACGTCGCGTCCGGCGGCCTCGTCTTCGACGACCCGGTGAACGCCGGGATCGTCTCCCGGCCCGGGTGCGTGCTCGCCTCCCCGTCCTGGGAGAACACGAGCACGCTAGTCACGCAGGACTACATGTACCACTGGACCCGCGACGCCGCGATCGTCGGGCGTGAACTGTCGCACGCGTACGCGAGAGGGTTCCTGCCGTCAGCGCAGCCGCTTGCCGACTACGTGGCCTTCTCCCGGGCATGCCAGTCGTCCGCGGGCGGCGACTTCGACCGCGCCTGCTTTTACATCGACGGCACGCGGCGTCCGTGGACCAACCAGAGCGACGGCCCGGCGCTGCAGACGATCGCCCTGCTGCACCTGTATCCGCAGCTGGACACGCCGACGCGGGCCACGGCCGCGACCCTCGTGGCCGGCAACCTGAACTTCCTGGAAGGCGCGTATCAGGGGGAGACGTACAACCTGTGGGAAGAGGAGTACGGCGCGAGCTTCTTCGCCCGGTCCGTCCAGCTCAGGTGCTTCGAGGCGGTCGCCGCGAACACGATCGGGATCGCGGTCCCGTCCTGGCTGCCGGCGGCGATCACCTGGCTGACCAGCGCCCTCGACAGCCACTGGAACGGCCGGTACTACCAGTCGATGCTGCCAGCCCCGACCGACTACCGCGCCCCCTACGATCCGAACATCGACATCGTCATGGCCGCCGTCTACGGCGCCGAGTCGGTCACCGACACGAAGCTGCTAGCGACCGCCGCGCAGCTGCGCGAGCAGTGGGCGAGCGAGCAGTCGAAGTACTTCTACCCGATCAACGGAACCGACGCGGCCCGCGGCATCGGCCCCTTGCTCGGCCGCTACCCGGGCGACGTCTACGACGGCGACACCGACGCCCAGGCAGGCGACCATCCGTGGGCACTCACCACCGCCAACTTCGCCGAGCTCTACTACCGCCTGGCACACTCGATTCATTCATCCCGAACGATCCCCGGTGACTCCCTTTCGGCCCCCTTTTTCGCCCAGGTCGGGGTCACGGCGTCGACGGACCTTGCCGATGCCGTGAGCGCGCTGCGGTCGGCGGGCGACGCAATGCTGCGCGCGATCATCTACCACAGCGACCACCTCGAGCTCAGCGAGCAGTTCGACGCGGTCACCGGCTTCGAGAAGAGCGTCAGCGACCTGTCGTGGAGCTACGCCGCGTACCTGTCCGCCGCCCGCGCCCGCTCTTCCCTGCCCGCTCTGCCCTGACCACCCCGGTCTTCCCTGCCCGGTCTTCGCCGACCACCGAGGCCGGGGCGGATCTGGCGGGCGCGGTCGGCGAGGGCGGCGCCGGTCATGCCGGGCACGAGGGAGTCGGTCAGGATGAGCTGCACGTCGTTGGCGGCCAGGATTTCGAGGGCCTGGAAGCCGGTGGCGGCCTCCAGGGTGATGTAGCCGTTGCGCCGGAGTATGCGGGCGGTCGTGCGGAGCACGTCTGGCTCGTCGTCGGCGATGAGGATGGTTCCGGCGGGCGGCGTGCCGATGACCTGGGCCCCGGCTGCGTGGGCTCCGGCTGGCTGGGCTCCGGCTGGCTGGGCTCCGGCTGGCTGGGGTGCGCGTGACCGGGCGGGGGCCTGGGCGGGGATGCCGCGGGCGATGGCCACGGCGCCGGTAATGTGGCCGGCCGGGTCGTGCACGGGGGATATCGAGAAGGACACGTCGATGACGGTGCCGTCTTTGCGCTGGCGTTTGGTCTCGAAGTGCTCGATGCGCAGGCCGCGTGCCAGCCGGGTGAGGATGTCGGGGAGTTCGTCGGGCCGGTTGGGGGGATGAGCTCGGCGATGCTGTGGCCGATGATCGCGTCGTCGGCGGAGTCCACGATGGCGGCCAGCCAGGCGGCGCGCGCAGCGTTGTTATCACGCCCGGCGGCCATCGGCGTGTTATGTCGGTCATCAGGCTTCATGGCTTTCCCCCAGAGGGCCGGACTGGCGGTGCCCCGTTATGGGGTTGCCGCGGGCTCTGTCTTCGGGCGGGCTGTGTCTTCGCGCGGGCTGTGCCGCGCTGCGCCGGGGAACCTCCGCTGCTCAGCTCGCGGCCGCGTTGTTCGCGGGCGACGTCTGGAGCGGCGCCTTCGCCGTGTCGGCCGGCACCGCGGACGGGCTGACGAACGTGCTGCCGGCCGGCCCAGCCTGTACCGCCTCGTGCAGCGCCGAGCCGTTCACGAGTTGCTGCCAGGTCAGGAACCACTGGGTCCAGCCGTTGTCCCACGCCCCGTACCGCGGGCTGCCCTCGATCGTGATCGGGTCGCCCGGCACCTCCATGGCGTAGTACGTCTCGGCGTCGGCGGGGGAGAGGTTCACGCAGCCGTGGCTGACGTTCTGGAAGCCCTGCTCGCCGACCGACCAGTACGCGTCGTGGTAGTAGTCGCCGCTGAACGTGAACCGCACCGACCATGGCACTAGCAGGCTGTATCCGGGCCCGCTCATTCGCACCGGATTGTCCTTGTCGATCGTCAGGTAGCTGCCGTCCGGGGTGTCGTCGCCGGGCCTGCCGGCGCTGATCGGCCAGTTGTACCGCAGATTGCCGTCCACGTAGATCTGAGTCCGGTGGGTAGACGGGTCGCCGACGGCGACGACCGACTGGCCGATCCGGAACGTCTGCGTCAGCGTGTGATACCCGTACACGCCGGGTGCGCCCTCGACACCGTCGAGGTGGCCGGTGAAGCTCACCGTGGCGCCCGCGGGCCAGTAGTCACGCGGCCTGAAGTACGCGCAGCTCACCGCCATGTTGCAGGTGCCGTCCCAGTACCAGGCGCCGATCACCGGCTTGGACGTAGCGACCTGGAAGGCGCGCTCGACGGCGGCCCGGTCGGTGATCTTCTGGTTGAAGTACAAGATGATCGGCATCCCGACGCCGTAGGTCTGCTCGTAGCCTTCGACGATCTCCGCGGTGAACGTCCGGGACGGAGCGAGCGTGCTGAACGTGCTCGTCGTGGTGACGCTCTTCCCGTTCACGTCCGCGGAGGCGGTGACCGTGTAGGACTGCGACACCCCCAGCGTCCAGGTGCTGTGCCAGGAAGTCCGGCCGCTGGAGTAACTGCCGGTGACCGGGCTGCCGGACGCCCGCACGCTGACGCCGGTAAGGGTGCCATGCTTGGCCGTGACCGTGATGCCCTTCGATGGGTCGGCGTCCTTCGCGCCGCTCGCGGGGCTGATCGTCACGTACCGCAGCGCGGCGGGCGGCGTCGCGGGAGCCGTCGCGCCCGCTGATCGTGTCCCCGCCGCCGTCTCGCCTCCCGTCCCGCCGCCGCTCGTGCACGCCGCCAGTGCCAGTACCAGTCCCAGTACCAGTGCCAGTGACAGGGCCGCCGCGGCCGCGACGCCGGGCAGCCTCTTCCCGATGGCGTTCATACCATTTCCTTTCCCAGTGGCAAGCGCATCGAACGCGGGCATTTCAGCTGATGTGATGAGTCACCACGGACGTTCGGGATTATGCCGGGCTGCCCGTTATGCGGAGGGAAGCCTTGAGTTGCTGGCTGCCGGGTGCGGTCATGGTCGGAGGCCCGGGATAATCACAGGTTCTCCAGGAAGGCGAGGAGGCTGTCGCCAGGCTTGTATCGGCCCGGCTTG
>DASZJE010000170.1:0-1503 GCA_035948445.1 Trebonia sp.
TCAGCGTCTTGCCCTCCGGGACCGGCGCGAAGATCAGGCCCGGGCCACGCTCCTGCGGCGGGATGGTCCGGTCCGGGTCGATGGCGTGCGGCGGGACCACCACGACCTCGTCGGCAGCTTCGTAGACGATGCGCCAGTCCAGGACCTGCGCCCACCACCGGCTCTGGGCCGCGACGTCGTGGCAGTCGATCACGACGGCGTACCAGCGGATGCTCATGGGACCGACGCTAGCCCACCCGGCCCCGCCGCCGATCACCCCAGGGCGTGTCGTGCGCGCCGGTCCTAGCTGGTCGGCTCGCGGTGCGGCGCCGGGCCGGGCGGGATGGTCTTGAGCGGGATGGTACTGAAGGCGAATTCGCGCAGCGCGGCAGTCTTGGAGGCGCTGGTTCCGCCGGGCTGGCGACCGCCGACGGCCGGCTCGATAGCCAGGATGGTCAGCTGGCCGCCCGCCAGGTCGTGCTCGCGCGCCCACGCGCGCAGCGCCTCGATGACATCGGCGACGTGATAGGCGCAGGCGAGGGCTTGCCGGTAAGCCTGCAGCGGCTGTGAGGCCTCCAGCTGGATCTGGAAGCACGCCCGATGGCCACAACGGGGATCGCCGTCACAGGCGGTCGACGGCGTCAACGCCTCCGGGGGGATCACGAGCTCCTCGGGATCACCGGGGGCGCCCCCACGGTCCGGTGTCCTTCGTGCGGTCATGGTCGGCCGTCCTCCCTGCGCCTGCCAGGTGTACTGATGGCCCGCCCACGGCCAGCGAGAAGGCATTCCCCCGTGAATAGGATGACGGCCTGACACCACACGGAAATACGGGCGGCACTGACCGTCGGAGCAATAGTGACCGCAACGGCGTGCGGCGCGCTACCCCTTTGGGAATATTCGTCTCACTTTCCACGTAAACGTGTAGTCGTGTGAATACTTTTCGCATGAACCCGAGGTCACTCAGGAAGTCCGCGCCTCTCGTGCCCCGGCTATGCGCCTGGTAGACGCATAGTTCCAGGATTTTGGCTTATGTCACCCAGCCGGCCGAGCAGTGCAGTTGATCTTTCCGTCGCGACGGGCCGGAGTGTTAACGCACACAAGCGAAGCGCGGACGCTACAGGAAACAGAGCTATGTCGATAAGGCGCAGAATTTACCCATATGCACGTGCAGATGAACGTTTGCTTTTCATACGGGCCTTTTAGCTCGGAGCCGGAACATAAATCGGGATCCGGATTGCCGTCGGGGTTGGGCGGCCGCGTGGTGCTCGAGCAAGGACCGCGACGCGGGCGCAGCGGCGAGGCCGCCGGCGAACCCCGGCCGGCCGCAGTCCCCCTGCCGCACCCCGATCCGAACCATATAAAAACGATCAAGAAACTTGATAATGAGCGTGACGGTCTCGCGAGAATGAGGCCATGCCTATACCGTTGTCCCCATGACGCGGCGCACCGAGCAGATCAGCCTCCATCTCAACGCGTACCTCACCGCGCACAGCAGCCCGCCGGACGCAGTCCTGCGGGAGCTGG
>DASZJE010000171.1:0-90509 GCA_035948445.1 Trebonia sp.
CTCCTGCACTCACCGCCACCGCGAGGACCAGTACCAACCGTCCCGCATGCTGCGTCACCTGATGAACGCCCGCACCAGCACCTGCCCCGCCCGCGGCTGCGGCGCCCACGCCATCCACAACGAGGCCGACCACACCGACCCGTGGCCCGACGGCGACACCTGCGAGCACAACATCTCCCCGCCATGCAAACGCCACCACCACGCCAAGCACGCCGCTGGCTGGAAACTTGACCAGCCCCAGCCCGGCCGGATGAAATGGACGATCCCGGGCGGCCGCACCTACGAAACCGGCCCGACACGGTACGAAATTTAAGCCACGCGCCCGGGGCGGAACGTCACGCCTGCCCGGTCACGGTCCGCCGGATCCGCTCCACGATCTGGTTAGCCTCCTCCTCGGTGATCTCGTACAGTTGGTTGTCCCCGTCGCCACGCTCGTAGGAGTAGAGCGTCCCGGTGTGTTCCCATTGCAAGTTACGGGTGAATGCCTGGTCATCGCGTCCTTCGTCATCGATGACGCGCCGGATGACACCACCTGGTCGTTCCAAGCTGCTGAACTCGTTGACGATTGCGTAATAGGTAATCTTCGTCGGCACCTGATGCTCCTACGGGTAGTCCAGTACGTCCGTCGCCCCCGGCGGAACCGGGACTCGGGCTGTCACCTGCCTTTGAAACTCTGCCAGCTCATCCTGCTCCGCTTTCGGGGTAGCCGGGGCGCGAAGTCTCTCGTATGCCGGGTGAGTCTCCTGCTTGGCGTGAAAACTCGCCTCCGTATGGAACTGAACTTCGAACAACTGGCCATTATCTGGAACTCGCCACCGGCTGTTAATCCCCTTGTACTGCTCTTCTTCCCATGAGTTCCGGCGATCGAGGCACTCGAAACCTGCTTCCTTGAGCCGATCGCAGTCCGCACGCACCCCCTCTGCGTACTTGTCATCGGGATACTGGAAGGTGTAGCGAATCGCGTCCTTCACTAGGGCGAAGGCATCTTTGTACGTCAGGTCTGGCTGCTCGTCCGTTGCCTTGGCAACCTTCTCCGTCAGGCGGTCCTTTCCCTTGAGGCGGAATTCCAGGCCAACTAGGTGGCGGTCGGGGTCTTCTGCTTCGATGCGCTCCATCGCGGGCGTGACGATCGTTTCCTCCGTCTCGCGAATGCGATCGCAGCCCTGGTCGAAGGCGTAGGAGCGGTACTCAGCATCGACCGCTTTTTTGTACTCGGCCCAGTATGTTGCCCGGTCCGGCAGGTCGGGCAGGTCGGGCGACTGGGACGGGAACGGAACGTCCGCATCACTAGGTTCGCGTGCCTCGGGCCTGAGCGAGGAGTCTGGCTGGTCGTCGCCGTCCGCCGGACGATCGATGCCCACATGCCACCACCAAACGAAGCCGAACGACTACCCAAAGCATCGTAGTCATTTTGCCACAGATGGCAACCTTGCCAATGGCAAAGGTTTGCCGCTTCGACACCACTGAAAGCGACCGCTGGATTCATACTGTACTACATGAATCACTTAGAGTGACTTCTATGGGCCCGAAGAAGCGCCGGCGGGGTCCGCCTCGACAACCTCCGGCAGATCGGGCATCCCGATCTCCAACTCCACCCTTTGAATCTGACGCGCCACACACACCCTGTTGCGCCCCATTTGCTTTGCTTGATAGAGAGCAGAGTCGGTCGCGGCGAGCATGTCGGTCAGGTCGCGCGGGTGGCCCGCGTCCATCGCGGTCACGCCGATAGAGATGGTCAGGCGGACGCAGGCGGCGCCTGGAATGTCGTTGACAGGCACCTCCATCCGGGCGACGTAAGCGCGCAGACGTTCGGCGATCCGGCAGGCTTCATCCTCGTTCGCTTGGGTGAGCAGAAGCACGAACTCCTCACCACCGAATCTGCCCGCCTTGTCATAACCGCGCAGTTGCCCCCGCAGAGCTTCCGCGACCGCCTTCAGTACCTTGTCGCCGGCTAGGTGCCCGTAGGTGTCGTTGACCAGCTTGAAATGATCAATATCGACGAGAGCCAATGCCAACGAGGTTCGGGTCCGCACGGATCGCAGAATCTCCGTCTCCGCTTCCCGTTCCCATGTAGATACGTTCAGCAGGCCCGTCTTGGCGTCAGCCCGGGACTGGGCGACAAGGATGGGGTGGACGAGGAAACGCCGGACGAGCAGTACCGTCGGCCCCGCTATGATCACCAAATCGATGCTGAGTCCCAGGGCAACCGTGATTAGAACCGCGATATCGATCTCGACAAATATCCCGAGCCATCTCTCCCGATTACGTTCCATTTCCAAGATTCGGACATCTGGATTAGTCAACTTCACCGCACCGGCGATTAGGGCGTGCTGAAGCCTGCCACCCGCGATCTCGCAGGCAGCAACAGCTAGCACCCAGGTGAAGGCATGTAGTCCCGTGCCTAGCGTTTCACCGGCAAACGATTGCGGGAACGAATGGAACAGGAATGACACGCCGACAAAGCTTAGGCTAAAGGATGCTCCGGTGAACACGCTCCTGTGAGGCACCCCCCGATGCACCCATAGCTGCATAATCGCAAAGAACGGAATCGGCGCCAGCATCGCGTATATCGGCGGCAGCAGTATCGCGATCGGCAAGATCCATATATTGCTGAAGTCCGCCGTGACTCCGCTGACCCGGTACATGATCCTGGGCGTGGAAGCCACCGAGATCGACCCGCAGCACACCAGCACGGCGAACTTCGCCAAGTCAGACACGCGCCAGTCCGTATGAACAGCTAGTACAGACATCAGCGCGACGACTGTGACAATCGGTGTGGCAACGTACCAACGAACCAATGGAGGAAGTTGCCACCAAAGCCAGTTCTTCACCCATACACGCCTCTTGAGGCGATCGGCGAGGAGCGAGGCTTCCATGTTCCACCGTTCCACGTGTGACACCAGATCCTGACTACTAGTAGCAGCTCACCGTAAATGACTAGCTGCGTATAGCTACCATAACCCATCTATGCCGGGCGATGTAACCATTGCAGCCGGATTCCCAGACATCAAGGGACAAGCAGGGGCTAAATAGTGCTTAACAGCGATGGCGCGGAGGCAAATGAGTGCCATCGGGAATAGAGGGGATGCAGAGACTGATGTTTATGTCGCATCCTGCGAGAGGAGAGAAATGCGCTACGACGTTTGGTACTGATGTGACCGGTGTTCCGCGACAAATCAGCCGGTGTTCCACTACGAAGCACCCGGTGTTCCGCGACAAATCAGCCGGTGTTCCACCACAAATCTCACTGAAAGGACGCCGCATCATGCGCGACACCTGGACCTGACACCCAGCCATCCGTAGCCCTACCGAGAACTGACCACTTCGATCTGGACGGGCACTTGCCTGGTAAGCGAGGCTTCGCGGCCAAGATGCTTCGCGGAGTGGCGACCGATGGCAGGCGCGAGACGCCGCCAACGAAGCGCCAGACCACAGGCGAATACAGCACCAAGTCCACCGCCGATTGCCGTGACCGCCGAGGGATCCACCACCTCGGCGGCGGCACCGGCAAGCGCGAACCCCAGCCCCTGGCCCACCATCATCCCGGCGTTGGCCAGGCCGAACGCTTGAGCCCGGCGTTCACTCGGAACTCTTTCCACGAACGCGGTGTTCGCGGCGATCTGGTAAATCGCGAACGAGCCTGACAGCGTGAAGATCGCCATCGATGCGGCCAGCCCAGGATGAAGAGCGGTCAGGACGAGCGTGCCGCAGGCGCACACGGCCATCGGTCCCATCCAGCGCAGCCTCGTCCGCGGCCCGATTTTGCTGGTGAAGAACGGCGCGGCAGCGACCGCACCGATCTGGCTGAAGGCGATCAGCAGCCCGGCCGCTACCGCTCCCCCGCCCAGTCGCGCCGCATACGGCGCCGCGATCCCCTGGGGAATCTGATAGAACGCGGCCAGCCAGCCCAGCAGCATCAAGGTGCGCAGCGCCCGATCGCCGAAGACCACCTTGATGCCCGTGACGAGCTCGACTAGTCCGTTCGCGCCGGACTTGGCCGCCGGCGGCCTGCCAATAAGGCCGAACCGCACAAGCAGACCGGATGCGATGAACGTCGCGCCGTCGATTCCCAGGGCATACCGTGCCCCGGCCAGCGCTACCGTCAGTCCGCCAAGAACCGCTCCCCCCACCACGAGCGACCGCATGGTCATCTGCATCACTGTCGCGCCGAGCGCGTACTTCTCCTTCGGCAGGATGTCGCGCAGGATCGCGGACCTCGCCGCGTCGAACGGCGGCTGGATCGTGGTCACCGCATACAGCAGGCCGATGAGCGCGTCCAGCGGCATCCGCGGCAGCAGCATCACCGCGACCAAGCCCGCCCTGAGCACGTCGCAGGTGACCATCACCCCCCTGCGCGGCAAGCGGTCTGCCAGGCTGGACAAAAACACCGCGCCCAGGAAGTAAGGGACAGTCCCGGCCGCGTACGCCACCGCCGCCAGCAACGGCGAGTGCGTGCGGTCATATATAAGGAACGTCAGGGCAACCAGCGCCAGGCGGTCACCGCTGACACTGAGGATCTGGGATGCCCACAGCGCGCGGAACTCGCGGGCCTTGAACACGTCTCGGAAAGTTGCCCGCCCTGTCGGAGAACTACTCACGGCGACCCTTTCTGTGCCGGCAGAAGCGGGGACGATCGCGAGAGGAGGTCTGCCGACATCGGTCGCCATATTTCCAGACATGACGACTTCACGTGGCCGAACCGTTACTCTTGGTACATATGGCGTCAGAATTGATGATCTGGTGATTAGTGGTACGGGGACCGCCTCCTTCGGTTGCCCCGCCGAGGACCAGGTGAGAGGGGATCTGAGGAGAAACCGGGGATCGTTCGGGAAGATTAAAGGGTTTGAGCGGGTCTTGAGACATCGGTCAGATTGCCGATTCCCGGGCTGGCGTGTCCATGCGTGCTTAAAAACTAAGGACTCGTCAAGCTTTGTCGCAGTAGGTCATTATTTGTAGGTGGATGAGCGGCATGCCTGGCGCAAGCAATCATCTATGTGCGGCATCGTGAGGAAGCAGCACCTGCGTACACGCCAGGTAGCCAGGCCGGGCGGGAAATGACAGCGGCAGAAGGGGTCTATAGATGCAGGTGGGCTTTCTTGGGTTGCTGTTGGTATCTGGGGATAATGGGACAGCACGGATCCGCGCCGCACAGCAGCGGGCGCTGCTCGTCGCACTCGCCATCCAGGCGGGCGATATGGTGCCGGCGGACGTTCTCGCCGAGGTTCTCTGGGGCGCCGCCCCGCCGAATTCGTGGCGGGAAACGCTCCGTAACCTCATCCGGCGGCTGCGGGCCGCGCTCGGCGCGGACTGCGTCAGGATCGTCCGGTCTTCACCCGGCTACCTGCTGGACATCGGGCCGGTCGACGTCGACATGCATGCGTTCGAGAGCCTGCACAAGACCGGCATGATCGCCGCTCAGGCAAGCAACTGGAAGCTCGCGGCCGGCACGCTCACCGAGGCGCTCGCGCTGTGGCGGGGTGCCCCCTTCACCGACGTGCCGTCCGCGATGCTGCGGGACACGCACCTGCCCTGCCTGCAGGACCGACTCCTCGACGTCCAGGTGACGCGGATCGAGGCCGTCATGCGGCAGGCCACCGGCGCTTCGGGCGGGATGATTCCCGACCTGCGCCGGCTGGTGGCCGAGCATGCGAACAACGAGAGTTTCCGCTGGCTGCTCATGCTCGCGCTTGTCAGGTCGGGCAGGAAGGCAGAAGCCCTGACCGTCTTCCGCCACGCATGGGACTACAGCACCAGCGAACTAGGCGTCGAGCCCGGGCACTCGCTCAGGCAGCTCAATCAGCGCATGCTGGCCGACGACGAGAGCCTGCTGTATGAGTGGCCGGGATAGATATAAGGATCTTCCGTGGTAATACGCTGGTGGGAACTCGAAGCGGAAGGAGCCGACGGTGGCTGGGCGTACAGCGCGACGGCGCGTGCTGAAGGTGACGATTCCGCGTGAAGGGGACGCGGTGACGCAGCACCGCGCCGACCTCCTGGCGACGGAGGAGCCCCTGGGCATCCGCGTCGGCGGACAGGCGCTGACGATGACGATGCGTACGCCGGGCGATGATATCGAGCTCACCGCCGGATTCCTGGTCAGCGAGGCCATCGTGACCCGTAAGGATGACGTCAAGGAGATCAGGCTCTGCGACGGCGCCTCCTGCCGGCACGATGTCCACGAAGACCACGAGATCGGCAACATCGCCGACGTGACGCTGACCTCGGCCGCCACCGCTGTGGCGGCCGGCAAACGCCGCGGCTTCATGACGACGAGCGCCTGCGGTGTGTGCGGCAAGACAAGCGTGGAGGACATCTGCGTCCTGCCCCGCGCGCCGCTGGCCACCGACGAGACCCGCTTCGACGCGGCCATGCTTGCCACGCTGCCCGCCCGGCTGCGCCAGGCGCAGAAGGTTTTCACCAGCACAGGCGGGCTGCACGCCGCCGGGCTTTTCACCCCCGCCGGTGACATGATCGCCGTCCGCGAGGACGTGGGCAGGCACAACGCCGTCGACAAGATCGTCGGCTGGGCGCTGCTTGACGGCCGGCTGCCACTGCGCGGTACGGCGCTGCTCGTCAGCGGGCGGGCGTCGTTCGAACTCGTGCAGAAGGCGGTGCTGGCCGGGATCCCGCTGCTCGCGGCGGTGTCCGCGCCCTCTTCGCTGGCCGCCGAGCTAGCCGCGGAATCCGGGCTGACCCTCGCCGGCTTCGTGCGCGACGGGCCGAACGGCTCCTCCATGAATGTGTACACCGGAGCAGACCGGATCCTGGTTTGATCGGTTCTGAGACATCGGCCAGTTTGGCGATTCTCGGAAATGTGAACCGTCGGCCCGTGCGAAACGTGACTATGACTGTCATGGGGCTTGCAACCGCCGTGCAGGTCACGCACGACGACGCCACGCGCGCGGTCGCCGCGATCGCGCGGGCACATCAGGGCACGTCCACCCAAGTCATGCTGGGCGGCTGGGAGCGACTGTCCGCCGCCCACGTGAGCGAAATCGTCGACGGATGCGGCATCCTGGCCGATGCCCTCGACGCCGCGGCCGCGTACATCGTCGCGCAGAAGACCGCGGCCATCGCCGTCCTCGTCGAGATGGCAGCCGCGTTCGTCGCGGACCAGGCGGCATCGCTGGTGACGTTCGGGATAGCGGAAGTCGCGGTGCCCCTCATCGTCGAGGGCGCCGAGAAACTCGTGGACTCCCTGATCATGGATCTCCAGCAGTACCTGATCGGCGAGGTGATCGAGGCGGCCGCCAAGCCGCTGATCGCCATGGTGGCCGGCGCGTTGTCCGGGCTCGACTGGTCGCAGTCCGGGGCGAGCGCGGCCGGGACCGGCACCGGGTTCACGATCGATCCGCCGGCCGTGCGGGCGCAGACGGACGCGCTGCGCGGGTATTCGGCTGGGTGGGCGAGCTACCGCTGGCGTCGGTCACCGACAGGGCCGGGCACGAGATCACTTTCGGATATTCGCAGGACGGTCAGCCTAACGACGTTGCCCACTCCGGCGGGTACCGGATCTCCGTCACCGTGGCCGACGGGAGGATTCGCGAACTCGCCTCAGGCGACGAGACCTTGATGTCGTACGAGTACGACACGGACGGGAACCTGGACGGGGTCGTAAACTCCTCCGGTCAGCCGCTTCGGTTCGCCTACGACTTCGCCGGCCGGCTCGTCGGATGGGCCGACCGCAATAGGCATGCGTATTCGTATACCTACGACGATCTGGGACGGTGCGTGCGCGGCGAATCGCCGTCCGGGACGCTGTCCGGCACGTTCGCCTACGAGTCCGGGCGGACACTGTGGACCGGGGGTACCGGAGCCGTCACCGCCTACGAGGTCGATGACTCGTGCCATGTCACCGCGATCACCGATCCGCTCGGTAACGTGACGCGGTTCTGGTACGACTCGCGCGGGCGGATGACGGCGCGGACGGACGCACTCGGGCGAGTGACGGAATACGCGTACGACGAGTACGGGAACCTGGTTGGCGTCACGCGGCCGGACGGGAGTCAGGCGCAGGCCGAATATGACGACCGGGGCTTGGCAGCGCGGATCAGGGAGCCAGGGGGGACCGTTTGGGAACAGGGTTTTGATGCCTTCGGGAACCGCACTTCGCTGACCGCGCCGGACGGGAGCGTCACTCGGTACGCGTACGACTCTGCGCGGCATTTGGCGTCGGTGACCGGAACGGACGGCCTGGTGACCTCGGTCGCGTGTGACGCCGCTGGCCTGCCGCTGGAGGTGACGGGGCCGGACGGCTCGGTTTCCCGGTACGAGCGGGATCCGCTGGGGCGGATCATCCGCGCGACCGGGCCGGACGGCGGCGTGACGGTTCTCGCGTGGACGCCCGAAGGACTGCCGCTGTCACGGGTCGCGCCGGACGGTTCTTCCGAGACCTGGACGTGGGACGGGGAAGGCAACCTGATCACGCACGTCTCCCCCGCCGAGGCCATCACGTCGTACGCCTACGGGCCGTTCGACAAGGTCACAGGGGTGCGCTGGCCGGACGGGACACGGTCGGCGTTCTCCTACGACCGGGAGTCGCGGCTGACTTCGGTGAATCACGGCGGGCTGACCTGGCGGTATGAGTATGACGCCGCGGGCTGGAAGGTCGCGGAGACCGATTTCAACGGCGCGAACACCTATTTCCGGAACGATCCCTGCGGTCAGCTGACCGCGCGCGTTAACGCGGTCGGACAGGAAACGACATACGCGTATGACAGCCTCGGCAACCTGATCTCTTCGTCGTCTACCGACGGCGCGGTGACCACGCTGGAGTACGACGCGGCCGGACGAGTGGCACGCGCGCGGAACGTCGCCGCCGACGTCGTGTTCTCCCGTGACCCCCTGGGGCGGATCGTATCGGAGGCGTGCAACGGGCGCGCCGTTGCGACTGAGTTGGTCGTCATCCGGAACGGCCAACGGGTCTTCAGCGAGGTTGTGGAGCTGCACCTGCGGCGGATCGACTTCGCGGCCGATGGCTACGCGCAGCTGATCCGGTTGCCGCAGTACCAGGTCGCAGAGGTGGCGGTGGATCCGGATCGCGGCTTCGGCCGGCCTCGGTTCGCTCGCGGCGGGGCGGGTGTCGAGGACGTCATCGATCTGTTCCGCTCGGGCGAGCCTGTCGACACGGTCGCAGAGGAATTCGGGCTGTCCCGCGATGAGGTTGAGGACGCGATTCGTGTTGTCACCCGAGCAACCGCAAAGCCGTGCCGGAGGCTCTTCGCGCGGACGGCCGCACGTGAGGCATTCGGTCAGGCCCGCGGACCTTTCAGGTCTGCTGTCGCCGGTCGAGTTTCAGTTTCTCCTCGTCGACGCTGACGCGTGCCGGATTGTCGGGATGGATTCTGACGGGTATTCGGGCGCCGGGCGTCGAGAGCTGTACGCGGCGTTCCTCGCTGCGGCACTCGACGACGCAACGCGCCGAGTACGGAGCAGCGCCATTAGGTGGTGAGACTTCGAACTCCAAGGTGAGCACCGCGATAGGCTCACCGGGCTTCTTAGGGTTGGGGGGCTTCGCCAGTTCGTCCACGACGGCCGTCACCACCGCGATGGCCGGGGTTGCACAGGCGAAGGTGGCCGCGTCCATCGGCGGTGCCGAGCGCAGGGCCTGGATCACGGCCGCGTAAGGTCTGGGCCCGGGGATGGCCTCGTATGGTTCGGCTTCGCGCCGGGACCTCTCGTGCAAGGCGTCCTGCACGTACTGATGCACGTCAGAAATCTGGATGCGGATCCGACTCGGTCGCGCACGGTCGACGAGGACCGGCAGTTCCATGCCCCTCACCTCATCCAGGGACGAATGGAAGCCCTCCATGTACGAGATCATCGTGGGCGGCAGGTCGGGCGCGCTGACCTCTCCGACCAGCCGGTAGGACCCCGTCCTCCTGATGCGATGGACTTCCTTCACCCGGAACGTGCCCTCCACCCAGCGGGCCTCCTCACGCGAGATCTTGGGAGCCTGCCACATGGTCTTCCAGATATGAAACCTCCGGCCGGTTGACATAGCGGTCAGTATGGACAATCTCCACGCCGAAGTAAAGATGCCCGCGCGAGGTGCCTACGGTGAGCGCCACGCAGCGCCCAAGCCAAGCGCACGAGGGTTCCGTGCTTGCCGGTGGCGGACACGGCGAGACGATTGTGTTTACGGGCAGGTTCCCGGAGAGTTATGCCATGAGCACCCGGCCGTTGCCGGCCAGCACCCCGGCCGCCGAGGGCGTCGATGCCCGCCGTGTCGAAGGTTTCCTCGACGCTCTCGAGGCGGCGCCGGATATCCGGAATTCGAGGCCGATATCACCGATCCCCGCAGCCGGTCCATCCTGGTGCGGCACATCGCCAGAAGCTCACGGGCCAGCCGCTGAGCGAGTACCCGCGGCCCCGCCTGTTCGATCCGCTGGGCGTCGGCCAGGTCGGCTGGGTGCGGGATCCGACGGGCCGCGAGGTGGGCTTCAGCGGTCTGCACATCACCACGGGCGCGATCGCCAGGCTTGGCCTCCTGTACCTGAACGGCGGCGTATGGGAGGGCAAGCGGCTCCTGCCAGCCTGGTGGGTTGCCGAAGCCACGCGCGCGCATATCTCGACCCCTGACGGCGGGGCGCCCGACTGGCAGCGGGGATACGGGTTCCAGTTCAGCGGCGGCTGGACGGACCCGGGCACGCTCACCATCGTCGTCGCATTCCTGGAAACGCTGAACCACCTCGTCCTCACCTGCTCGCTCCCGGACCGCACCTTCCGGGCCCGGTGGCGTTCCGGGCCGTTCCGCGGGAGCCCGCGCCGCACGGTCCCGGGCTACCCTGTGACCGTCCAGGCCAGGGGCGGTGGCTCAGCCCGATGGGGCCTCAAAGACCATCCTGACCTCGGTCACCTTGTAGTTCGCGCGGTCGAACGCGGCGGCCATCGGCACGTTGGGCATGTCCGTGGTCGCGGTGATGCGGTCGGCGCCGTCGGCGGCGTGCACGCGGGTGATCTCGCCGAGCAGGTCATCGACGTACCCGCGGCCGCGCAGCTCAGGCACCACGCCGAGGTACCCGACGTTGCGGTGGTAGGGCGTCGCCGACGGAATGGCGAAGCCGACCAGCTCGCCGCCGGGCGTCTCCGCCAGCCGCCACCACGACCGCTCGCCGGGGCAGGATAGGTAGAACTCCAGGTCGCCGCGGGCCTGGCTGCCTGCGTCCAGCACCGCGAGGTCCCGCTGCGTGGCAACGTCGAGGCTGCCGACGGCGACCTGCCGGAACACCGCGAGGAACTCCTCATCGTCGTCGGGACGGAAGATCAGCCGGCCCGAATCGGCGGGCACCCCCGCCGCGGGCGTCCACTCGTAGCGGAGCCGCTCCACGGCGTCGGTCAGTCCGGCCGCCCTGGCCGCCTCGGCGCGCCACGCCACGGCGGCCGCGATGCCGGGATCATCGCGCCACCCGGTCGCCAGCATCAGGTTGAACTCGGGCGTCGCGCCGAACGCGGCGTGCCCGCGGGCCAGCAGCCCGCCGGCCAGCCCCGCGCGGTCACGCACGCCGGGCAGCACGTGCAGGCAGTCGAGCGCGACAGGCCGCTCGCTGTCCGCCCGCCCCCACCACAGGGCGCGCGCGACGATCCGAGAGCCGTCGTCGGCGAACCATGTCCACTCCGGGCGCATCCGGCCCGCGGCGGCCTCCTCCCGGAACCGGCCGGCGTCAACGGAACCGACTGGGTCGTCCACGATGAACGGGACCGGATCCGCCATCTCGGCCGGTGTCGCCTGCCTGATCAGCAACGATGTCTCCGTCTATGGTTCCGATGTCACCGAGGGATCAGGACGTCGGACCGCTGCCACGGGAAGGTCACGCGCGCCTCCTCGTACAGTCCGCGGATCAGGGCGATCACTTCGTCTTCGATCGGCTCGACCACGCTATCTCACCGGTCCGAGGATGCGTGGCGACCACCTGCCGGCGTGAGATCGTACGCTGGCTGTCGCCTGGACCCCACACCGCTTACTGCGGCCGTGTTATCGCGCGCTGGCTCAGCGTCATCGCCTCGGGTTGACCGGAGGCGGGCACGGCCGCGTGAAGAATGAGGTCCTATTGTTGGAATGTGAGTGAAATAGAGTCTGATGCTGACGAGAATCTTCGGACGGGGGAGCCCGAGAGCGCCGCGGTAGGGATGCCCGGTGTCGCGGTCTCCATGCGGTACGCGATGGCCGAGATGGGACCGGGCCGGTCGCTGCGGACGCTCCTCAAGGTCAACCAGGCCGACGGATTCGACTGTCCCAGCTGCGCGTGGGCCGACCCGTCCGTCAGGCAGCGCAAACACGCGGAGTTCTGCGAGAACGGCGCGAAGGCGGTCGCGTGGGAGGCGACCCGCAAGAGGGTGGATGCCGGATTTTTCGCGGACTATACGATTTCGTGGCTTAACGGGCAGACCGACCACTGGCTTGAGTCCAACGGCCGGCTCACCGAGCCGATGTACCTCGCCCCCGGCGCGACCCACTATGCGCCCATCACCTGGGACCAGGCCATCAAGCTCGTCGCCGGCAGGCTGCGCGGACTCCGCGACCCGAACCGGGCCGTCTTCTACACCAGCGGCCGGGCCAGCAACGAGGCGGCGTTCGTCTACCAACTCCTGGCCCGCCGCCTCGGCACTAACAACCTGCCCGACTGCTCCAACATGTGCCACGAGTCCAGCGGTGCCGCGCTGACCGAGACGATCGGCATCGGCAAGGGCCAGGTCACGATCGAGGACATCTCCGACCACGCCGACCTCATCGTGGTCGTCGGGCAGAACCCGGGTACCAATCACCCGCGAATGCTGTCCTCCCTCGAAGAGGCCAAGAAGCGCGGCGCCAAGATCGTCGCCGTCAACCCGCTGCCCGAAGCCGGGCTGATCCGGTTCAAGAACCCGCAGAAGGTCCGGGGCCTCGCCGGCAAGGGCACCAAACTCGCCGACCGGTTCCTGCCCGTCAGGGTGAACGGGGATCTCGCGCTGTTCGCCGGCGTCAACAAGGCGCTGATGGAACGGGACGCCCTGGATCACGAATTCATCGAGGCTTTCACAGTCGGCTTCGACGAAGCGGTCAAGGCCTGGGAGGCGCTGAACTGGGCGGATATCGAGCGGCTCAGCGGCCTGCCCAGGGCGCAGATCGAGGAGTTCGCCGACGACGTCGTCGCGTCGAAGAACGTCGTCGTCTGCTGGGCGATGGGGCTTACCCAGCACAAGAACGCGGTCGAGACCATTCGCGAGGTCATGAACTTCCTGCTGCTGCGCGGGAACATCGGGCGGCCGGGCGCGGGACCGTGCCCGGTGCGCGGGCACAGCAACGTGCAGGGCGACCGGACGATGGGGATCTTCGAGAAGATGCCGGACTCGTTCCTGGACGCCATCAGGGACGAATTCGGCTTCGATCCGCCGCGCGAGCACGGCTGGGACACGGTCGCCTCCATCCGGGCGATGCGCGAGGGGAAGGTCGACGTGTTCTTCGCGCTCGGCGGTAACTTCGCCGCCGCGACGCCCGACACCGAGGTCACCGCGGCGGCCCTGGCTAACTGCGAGCTGACCGTGCACGTCTCGACCAAGCTGAACCGGTCGCATCTGACGGTTGGCCGCTCGGCGCTCATTCTCCCTTGCCTCGGGCGGACGGAGCGGGACACAAGCGCCGCCGGCGACCAGTTCGTCACCGTCGAGGACTCGATGAGCGTGGTGCACGCGTCGCGCGGACGGCTCGTCCCCGGATCGCCCGGACTGCGCAGCGAGGTGGCCATCCTCACCGGGATCGCGCACGAATTGTTCGGCGAGGACGTCGGCTGGGCGCGGATGGGCGAGGACTACTCGGTGATCCGCGGGCACATCGCCGATGTCGTTCCGGGATTCGAGGATTTCGAGGCCCGGGTGTCCGCGCCCGGGGGATTCACGCTGCCGCGGCCGCCGCGCGACTCGCGAACCTTCGAGACGCCCACAGGCAAGGCGCATTTCACGATCAATCCGGTATCGGCCGTAACGGTGCCTGAGGGCCACCTGCTGCTGCAGACCATCCGGTCCCACGACCAGTTCAACACCACGGTGTACGGGCTCGACGACAGGTACCGCGGCGTTCACGGCGGACGCCGCGTAGTGCTGGTGTCGCAGTCTGACCTGGCGGAACTCGGCTTCGCCGACGGAGACACCGTTGACCTGGTCAGCGTCTGGCCGGACGGCGAGCGGCGCGCGCCGTCGTTCCGCGTCGTCGCCTACCCCACGCCGCCCGGGTGCGCCGCGGCCTACTTCCCTGAGGCAAACGTGCTCGTCCCGCTGGACTCCGTCGCGGACACGTCCAACACGCCTACTTCGAAGTCGGTGATTATCCGCCTCGAACGGCGGGCGGCCTTCGGCTGAAATTCATTACCGAACGTCTCGCGGTGATCGTCCCAACACGAAAGAATCTCCCCGGAAACCACGAGTAAAAGGGGAAAAATCATGCCAGACCTCGTGCCGCTCACGGGAAGCGAGCGGGCGGAACTGCCGGGCGCCGAGCCCGCCGGCGAGCTCAACCCCAGCACGTCGGTCACCGTCACGGTGCTGCTCCGCAGGCGCGCGGAGGTGCCGGTCGAGCTGATCACCGGGCCGGAGACGCTGACATCGGCGGAGCTCGGGGAACGTTACGGCGCCTCGCCGTCCGACGCCGCGCTGGTGCGCACCGTGCTCGAACGCCGCGGGCTGACTGTGACCGACGCGCATCTGCCGTCGCGGCGGCTCAAGGTGACCGGGACCGTGGCGTCGCTGTCGGCCGCGTTCGGGACGACGCTGACGCAAGTGACGAGCGCTCACCCTGACGGGAGCGGGCCGGTGACCCACCGGTACCGGTCGGGCGGCCTGTCCGTGCCGGCGGACCTGTCCGGCATCATCACCACGGTGCTCGGTCTCGACGACCGGCCGGTGGCGCGCCCGCAGTTCCGGACCAGCCCGCGTGCGGGCACGCCGGGCACGCCCACGTCCCTGACCGCGCTCCAGGTCGCCGCGCTGTACGGCTTTCCGGCCGGCACCAACGGGACGGGCCAGGCGATCGCGCTCATCGAACTCGGCGGCGGGTACACGCCCGCCGACTTGCAGACGTACTTCAGCGGCCTTGGGCTGTCGGTGCCGTCCGTGACCGCCGTCCCGGTGGACGGCGGGGCCAACACCCCCGGCCAGCAGGCCGACGGCGAGGTTGAACTGGACATCGAGGTGGCAGGCGCGGTGGCGCCAGGCGCCACCCAGCATGTGTACTTCGCCCCGAACACCGACCAAGGGTTCGTCGACGCCATCTCCGACGCCCTCCACGCCACGCCCACGCCGATCGTGGTCTCGATCAGCTGGGGCGGGTCCGAGGACTCGTGGGCGGCGGCGGACCGGACCTCGATGGACGACACGATCGCGGACGCCGCGGTACTCGGCGTGACGGTAACAGTCGCGGCGGGCGACAACGGCAGCGGCGACGGGGCGACCGACGGGAATCCGCACTGCGACTTCCCGGCGTCCAGCCCGCACGCCCTGGCCTGCGGCGGCACTCGGCTGATCGGCGATCTGTCCGCGGACACCATCACGTCCGAGGTGGTCTGGAACGAGACGGCCAGCAGCGAGGGCGCCGGCGGCGGAGGCGTCAGCGACGTGTTCCCGCTGCCGTCCTGGCAGGATACCGCCGGCGTGCCCGCTCTCTCTTCGGGAACGGGGACCTCGGGAACGGGGACCTCAGGTACGGCGGCCGGATTCGCCGGCCGCGGCGTGCCCGACGTGGCCGGCAACGCCGACCCGGTAACCGGCTACCAGATCATCGTGGACGGCCAGCCGTCGGTCGTGGGCGGCACCAGCGCGGTCGCGCCATTGTGGGCAGGGCTGATCGCGCGGCTCGCCCAGGCGACCGGCAAGAAGTTCGGCCTGCTCCAGCCGCTGATCTACGCGGGCATCACGCCGGGCAAGGGCGTACCCGGCTTCAACGACATCACCCAGGGCAACAACGGCACCTACAGCGCCGGCCCCGGCTGGGACCCCTGCACCGGTCTCGGTTCCCCGCAGGGCAGCGCCCTGCTCACCCGCCTGAGCTGACGGCACGCCACCGGGGCACCGCGGGTCGCGCGGGTCGCGCGGGTCGCGCGGGTCGCGCGCGCCCGTATCGCCCGCGTCGTGGCCCTGCCCCGCTTCGCTCCGGTCCGGCGTCAGAGGACGTCGTGACCGGGGCGCGGCTCGTCCGGGACCACTTCGCTCGCGGGCTGGGCGGGGATGGTGCCGAGGCGGCCCTTCTGGTAGTCCTCGAACGCCTGTACCAGCTCGGCGCGGCTGTTCATGACGAACGGGCCGTACGCGGCGACCGGCTCGCGGATGGGCTCGCCGCCGAGCAGCAGGATGTCCAGCGTCGGGCTGGGTCCGTCCATCTTCGTGTCCGCGGCGAACGTCAGCGCCTCGCCGTGGCCGAAGACCGCCAGTTGCCCGGTGCGAATGGGCCGGCGGTCCACGCCCACCGAGCCGGATCCGGCCAGCACGTAGCCGAGCGCGTTGAAGTCCGCGCGCCACGGCAACCGGACCTGCGCGCCCGGCGACACGGTCGCGTGCACCAGCGTGATCGGGGTGTGCGTGACGCCCGGCCCGGCGTGGCCGCCGACTTCGCCGGCTATGACGCGCAGCAGCGCCCCGCCGTCGGGTGAGGACAGCAGCGCGACCTGCCCGCTGCGGATGTCCTGGTAGCGAGGCTGGGTCATCTTGAGCTTGGCGGGCAGGTTGACCCAGAGCTGGAAGCCGTGGAACAGGCCGCCGCTGGCGACGACCTCCTCCGGCGGCTCCTCGATGTGCAGGATGCCGGCGCCGGCGGTCATCCACTGGGTGTCGCCGTTGCTGATGAGACCGCCGCCGCCGTTGGAGTCCTGGTGGCGGAATATGCCGTCGATCATGTACGTGACCGTCTCGAAGCCTCGGTGCGGGTGCCAGGGCGTGCCCTTGGGCTCGCCGGGCGCGTACTCGACCTCGCCCATCTGATCCATGTGGACGAAGGGGTCAAGTTCCCCCAGGTCGACGCCCGCGAATGCCCTGCGGACGGGGAACCCCTCCCCCTCGTAGGCGGACGGGGCGGTAGTGACGGTGCGCACGGGCCGCTCTTCGGCGGTGAGGCCGGGCTCGGTGACCCTCGGCAGGATGAGGAGGTTTTCGACGGTTACGGCTGGCATAATGACGCTCCTTCGTCTGACCTGCACCTTTATACCCGCTTGCGAAGCGGTCAGCTGCGCCAACAGTAAATGACATGTCATCATTCCCGTTTCAGCGGGGCCGTCAGCCTTCAGGCGGCAGCCGTCAGCCCGTCAGCGTCCGCCGTCGGCGTCAACCAGGCGCAGGGCGAGCTTGGGGCAGGCGTTGACCGCGGCGCGGGCGTCTTTGGCAAGCGCGGGCGGAACCGGCCGGCCGTCGATGATCGGGTAGCCCCATTCGTCGAGCGCGATCATTTCAGGCAGTAGTTCGGCGCACACGCCGTGCCCTTCGCAGTCGATGGGATTGACCAGGAGTTTTTCCTTCACAGCCAGTCCTCCTCGGTCCGCGCGGTGCCCTGCGGCAGCGGCAGGAACGGCGTCGCGTTGCTGGCGCCGCACTGTCCCCGCTCATGGCGCTCAAGCTCGGCGGCGAACGTGCGCAGCGCGCTCTTGACGAATCGCGCCGTCCCGTCGGGGTGATGGCACGCGCCGCGCCCGGTCACCAGCCCGGCCCAGCGCTCCAGATCGGCCCGGGTCCCCCTGGGCGCACGCCCCCGAGCCAGCGCGGTCAGCGCTGCCGACATCCGCGGCAGACCGTTCAGGCACGGTCCGCACTGTCCCGCCGACTCCAAAGCCAGATACCGAACGATCCGTGCCGACTCCACCAGGCCGCATCTGTCGCCCGGCAGGACGGCGAGAATCCCCGCTCCGACCGTCGCTCCCACTGACCGCAGGGACTCGTTGTCGAGCCGGAGGCGGACCGCCTTGGCCGCGGGCACCCACGTGCCGTGGTAGCCGCCGAGCAGCAGAGCGCCGATGCTTGCCGTCTCGCCGACCAGGCTGGCGATCCCGACACCGGACGGAACTTCAAGCACGCGCGGGTGCCCGTCGGCACGTCGCACGGTGACGAGGTGGGAGCCCGGGTCGTTCGGGATGCCTACTTCGCGGAACCAGCGCGGACCGTATCGTGCGATGAGCGCGAGGTGGGCAAGCGTCTCGGCGTTCTGGACGAGCGTGGGCGCGCCCCCGAGGCCGCGCTCGGTGATCCGCGGGACCGGATACGTCGGGATGGCTGGCCCCTCGCCCAGGTGGCTGACCAGGGCGGTCTCCTGCCCCGCGAGGAACCGCGGCGGAGCGAAGGCCAGGCTGACGGGAACGCGGTCGTCGCGCCGGTCGGCCAGCGCCTCACGCAGTCGCCCGCCGACGTCGCCCGCGCGGTCCGCGTGCGTATACAGGACCGCGCTCTCGGCGCCCACCGCCTCGGCGGCGAGTTGGAGCCCGTCGAGCACCAGGTGCGGCGCGAGCCACAGCAGGGTCGCGTCCTTGTCGCTGGCCGGCTCGCTCTCCGCTCCGTTGGCGACGACGGCGGGGCGGACGCGTTTGCGTACGGACGCCTGAAGGACCGCGGCCAGCTTGCGGTGCGTGGGGAACGCCGCGCCGCCCCGGCCGGTAAGGCCGGACGCCTCGACATCCGCGATAAGGCGGCCAGCGGCGTTCCGGTAGGGGATGCGGTCATACCTCGCGGCGTGCTCACGCCAGCCCTGGGCACGGCGCCCGTCCCTCGGGAGCAGGCGAGGCAGGTCCGTATCGATGGCGGTGGTCACCGGTTCCTCCCCCGCTGGTGCACGGCGTTCATCAGCAGCCCGACCCGCTCAGCGCGGGGCACGTCGCGCGCCGCGGCGGCCAGTCGCCAGCCGACGGCCGCGACGACGACAAGCAGATCGGCGATCGCGAGCAGGAACAGCCAGCCGCCCTTGAGGTCGCTGGCCGAGCCATAGCTGTGCAACCACGCTACAGGCCAGCTCAGGTAGGCGAGCCAGTGCACGGCCTTCCACGCCTTCCTGCTCAGGCGGTTGCGCACCAGGCTGGTCACGATAATGGCCAGGCTCAGGTCCAGGCTGACCGCGCCGAGCGCGAGCCAGAGCCGCTCATATGACGAACTCAGCGGAACGATCACCGAGATAAGCGGAATGTTGACGTAACCGTCGGCCACCGCTGTCACCACGTGCAGCCCCACGAACGCCACCGCGATCAGCGCCAGGTTCCTGTGCAGCCCGGTGACCGCGAACTTCGGCAGCCCGGGCAGCCTTCCCTGCCGCGAGACGAGCAGGCCGAGAAGCAGCACCGCCGTCATCAGCAGCAGGGCGACCACGCCGGTGGCACGGCTGATGTACCACATCGCGGTCGAAGAGTTGATTCCGCTCACGATCTACAGGATGGGGCACGAAACACAGGAATGCATACGGACCGGCTCTGGGATAGTTCTGAACTGCCGCAAGGCTTCTCGGAAGACTTCCCAGGCCCTCATGGTTAACGTCTACGACATGTTCGGAGACTTGACCGTTACCCACCATGACTAGTGGCCTGACGCTGGCCGCACGTGCGGCCTACATATTGCGCGACAACAGCACCGGGCTGATCACGAAGGCTTCGCCGTCCCTGTACCCGCATCAATGGAGCTGGGACGCCGGCTTCAACGCGATCGGGATAGCCGCGGTCGACATCCCGCGCGCCTGGCTTGAGCTCGACTCCCTGTTCGCCGGACAGTGGCGGAACGGCATGGTGCCGCACATCGTCTTCGACCCCGCCGCAACCGGCTACTGGCCCGGCCCCGACGAATGGCAATGCGAGAAGTACAGCGAGGAGGCACCGGTCTTTCCGGCGACCAGCGGCATCACCGACCCGCCGGTGCACGCGATCGCCGTGCACCTGATCCTCGCCCGTGCCGCGGCCGCCGGCGGCAGGGAGCAGGAGCTGACCCGGGGCTGGGCAGCTCATCTGTATCCGAAACTGCTGGCCTGGCACCGGTTCCTCGCCCGTGAGCGGGCCGACGGGCAAACGGGTCTGCTCACGCTGTTCCACGGGTGGGAAAGCGGGACCGACAACTCGCCTCGCTGGGACGCCCCGTACGCGAACGTGGTGCCGGGACCGGACCTTCCGGCGTACGAGCGGCGGGACATCAGCCACGTCGCCGACGCGGCACAGCGCCCGGCCGACGCCGAGTACGACCGGTACCTGTGGCTGATCGAGGAGGCGAAGCGGGCCGGGTACGACGCGGCGGCCCTGCGCGCGTCGGGCAGCTTCCAGGTTGGCGACGTGCTGTTCACCGCTATCTTCGCGGCCGCGGGCGACCTGCTCGCCGAACTCGCGGAGCAGCTTGGCAGGGCCGATGAGGCCGTCGAGCTTCGTGGTTATGCCGCCCGGGCCCGGGCGGCTGTTTTTCGCCACGTCGACGACGCGACAGGCCTGGCCGCCGACGTCGACCTCCGCACCGGCTCCTGGCTGCGCACCGAGACCTGCGCCGGCTTCGCTCCGCTGATCGCGGGCGGCGCCCCCGCGCCAATGCGGGAGCGACTGCTGTCGCTGCTGACGGGTGAGCGCTGGGCTGGCCATCCCTCGCTGAAGTGGAAGCTTCCGCCGAGCACCAGCCCCTGCGCCGCGGCCTTCAACCCGGACTGCTACTGGCGCGGCCCGGTGTGGCCGGTCTTCAACTGGCTGCTGTCGTGGGCGCTCGAACGCTCCGGCGACCCTGAGTCGGCGGCGGTCGCGGGCACCCTGCGCGAGGAGACACTGCGGCTGCTGTCGGAGCAGTCCTACGCCGAGTACTACCACCCCATGACCGGCGCGCCCTTGGGAAGCCTGCACCAGTCCTGGACCGCCGCCGTCGCCCTCGACTGGCTCGTCCCCTAACCCGGCGGTTCGGCGGGCGCCTGACCCGGCGGGTCTGCGGGCCAGCCCGCGATCGTGTGCACGGCGCCGTTGATTTCCACGAGGCGGGCCGGCAGGCGGAGGCTGGTCAGCCAGGCTGGTGCCTGCCAGCCGCGAATGATCGACGCGGTTGCCGCGGTGTTGGCGTCGGCGCAGGTGGCGGCGGCCACGGACACGGTGCGCCAGACCGGCGCGGCCGGCATCCCGGTTCGCGGGTCGATGATGTGGTGCAGGACGTTGCCGCCGCGGGACCAGCGCCGCGCGGACGTGGACGACGTCGCGAGCCCGCCGTCGCGGATCGCGATCACGGCGGACGGCCCTTCCGGTTCCGTTTCCGGCATTCCGGTGACGTCCTGGACGCGGATCCGCCAGCCGCCGTCCGGCGGCTCGCCCGCGACGGCCGTGTCGCCGCCGAGGCTGACGAGCACGCCGCAGCCCAGCTTGTCGGCGATCCTGGCCGCGCTTTGATCCGCCGCCCAGCCCTTGACGGTCGCCCCCAGGTCGAGCTGGACCCCGGCCGGCATCGTCAGCTGGTGTGCCTGCGCGTCGAGGGCGATGGATCGCCACCCGGGGATGACGCGGACGCTCACCGGCAGCGCAGGGCCGGCCGGCGGGACGTGCGCGAAGTCCCGGTCATAACCGAGTGCGGACAGCGCCGCCCCGACAGTCGGATCGACATCGCCGTCGGTGAGGCGGGCCGCCCGCAGCGCAACGGCGATCGCCTCCGCGAGCAGCGGGCTGACCGTGGCCGTGACCAGGCCGGAGGAGTCCGCGGGTGCCCGGCCGATGGCCACCACCTCAGAATCGAGGCGGAAACGGCTGCACGTCCGGTCCAGCTCGGCGAGATCCTCCGACAGCAGCCGCCTGGCCTCCGTGATCTTGTCTGGCGCGGTGATTACCAGCTGCACGAGCATGCCAAGCGCCTGCCACCCGGCAAACGCGGTCGACTCAGGAACTGGTGCCACCGGGCGTGCTCACCAACTGGTGCCGCCTGACGTGCTCACCGGGCTGCCGCTGGACTGCTGCGGTGCCGAGGACGGCGCCTGGACGTTGCTCGAGCTGTTGCTTGAATTACTGCTGTTGGAAGAGGAACTTGAGTTACTGCCGTTCGACGGGCTCGAACTGCCGCCCGTCGAGCCAGTGCCCGAAGACCCCGTGCCCGAAGACCCCGTGCCCGTCGAACCGGTGCCCGTCGAACCGGTGCTCGTCGAACCGGTGCCAGTCGAGCCGGTGCTCGCCGCGGCGTGCGTGGCGCCCGGCAGACCGACCGCGATCACGCCCACGGCAGCGGCGCTGCTGATCCCGATAGTGGCGGTGATCACGTTCAACTTGTGACGGCCTCGTGCACGTTCCGCAACGGCGCGTGAAAGCGCGCGTGCCGCGTCGCGGTTCCTGGCCTGGTTGCGAGACGACGCGTTGCGGAATTCAGGGTTGCCCATGTCCATGAGTCTGCGGAATCCAGTTGTGGTGGCCGTTGGGATTAATTCTAAGAACCCTCTGGATTTTACCCGCCGCGAACAACCGGGCGAGGCGTGGCGCACGAGACCGGGAGGTGCCATCATGACGCCATGAGTGACGCTGCCTCCGCCACCGCGTTCCGTGCGGCCCGTGACCTCCTGCTTCGCCACCGAGAGGACTACGACGCCGCGCGGCGCGGGTTCACCTGGCCCGAGCTGGGCGAATTCAACTGGGCTCTCGACTGGTTCGACCCCATCGCCGTGGAGCATCCGGACCGGACGGCGCTGCGCGTGGTCGGCGACGAGGGAAGCGACGAGTCACTGACCTACGCGGAGATGTCGGAGCGTTCGGCGCAAGTGGCCAACTGGCTGCGCGGCCTTGGCGTCAAGCGCGGCGACCGGGTGCTCCTGATGCTCGGCAACGTGGTGCCGCTGTGGGAAGTCATGCTGGCGGCGATCAAGCTAGGCGCGGTGATCATCCCGGCGACGACGCTGCTCCAGACCGTCGACCTGGCCGACCGGATCGAGCGCGGCGCAGTCCGGCACGTGGTGACGGACTCGTCACAGGCACCGAAATTCGAGGAAATTTCAGGCGACTGGACCCGCATCGCCGTGAGTGCTCCGGCCAGGACCAGTCTGCCCAAAGCCGGGCAAACCGCTGCGCCGGAAGGCTGGCATGCCTACGACGACTCTCGCTCCGCCAGTCCGGATTTCACCCCGGACGGCGTCACGAAGGCTTCCGACCTCATGCTGCTCTACTTCACCTCGGGCACTACGTCCAAGCCGAAGCTCGTCGCGCACACCCACGCCAGCTACCCGGCCGGCCACCTGTCCACTCTGTACTGGATCGGCATCCAGCCAGGCGACGTGCACCTGAACATCTCCTCGCCCGGCTGGGCGAAGCACGCATGGTCGAGCCTGTTCGCGCCGTGGAACGCCGGCGCCACGATCCTCATCCTCAATCAGGGGCGGTTCAACGCGGCCCACATGCTCAAGACCCTCGGCGACTGTGCGGTCACCACGTTCTGCGCGCCGCCGACGGTCTGGCGGATGCTGATCCAGGCCGACCTGGCCGCCGCCGACGTCGGCAGGCTGCGGGAGTGCGTGGCGGCCGGCGAGCCGCTCAACCCTGAGGTCATCGACCAGGTCCGCAGGGCCTGGGGCATCACGATCCGCGACGGCTTCGGCCAGACCGAGACCACCGCCCAGATCGGGAACCCCCCGAACCAGCCGCTCAAGGCCGGCTCGATGGGCCGCCCGTTGCCCGGTTACGAGGTAACGCTGGTCGACCCGATCACTGGCGAGGCCGGCAGGCAGGAGGGCGAGATCTGCCTCGACCTGGCCCGCCGTCCCCTCGCGCTGATGGCTGGCTACGCCGATGACCCGGAGAAGAACGCCGAGGCGATGCGCGGCGGCTTCTACCACACGGGCGATGTCGCGTCCGTCGGCGAAGACGGCTACATCACCTACGTCGGCCGGACGGACGACGTCTTCAAGGCATCGGACTACCGCATCTCCCCGTTCGAGCTGGAGAGCGTGCTGATCGAGCACGAGGCAGTAGCCGAGGCGGCGGTCGTCCCGTCCCCCGACCCGATCCGCCTCGCGGTACCGAAGGCCTACGTCATCCTCGCCGCGTCCGCCGAGCCGAGCCCGGAATTGGCGCGGGACATCATGGCGTTCTGCCGGGAGCGCGTCGCCCCCTACAAGCGCATCCGGCGGATCGAGTTCGGCGAGCTGCCGAAGACGATCTCGGGTAAGATCCGCCGCGTCGAACTCCGCACCCAGGAAGCCGAGCCCCGCGAAGGCCGCGGCATCGCCGAATTCTGGGAGGAAGACTTCACCTGGTAGCGCTAGCGGGGCGGGGGCTCAGCTCGTGACGTCGCTTGAGGTGAAGCGGGCCCAGGCGATGGCGCAGAAGATCACCGCGTAGACCAGGAACGACAGGAGGCCGTGCCACAGGGTGGTCGTGTCTACCGGGGTGCGCAGCAGCGCGTCGAACGACGTCCACCAGTGGGTCGGCAGGTACGGGCCGGCCACGGCGAACTGGGGCACCTGGTCCACGACCTCGCTCGCCACGATGAGCACCAGGATCGCGGCGATCGCGCCGATCGCGTGCTCGGTGAAGGTGGAGACGGCCAGCCCGATCGCGCCGACGGCGATCATCGCGGCGGACACGTACAGGGTCACGTAGAAGACATGCAGCAGCCCGTCCGCCAGCGACACCGAGGTCCCTGACAGCAGTGTGACCGGCCCGACCGGGAACAGGATCACGCCGGCCAGCAGCGCGACGACAGTCACGATGAACGTCGCGCACACCGCGTACGCCGAGATGGTCACGAACTTCACGGCCAGCAGCCGGGTCCGCCCGGCAGGCACCGCGAGCAGGTAGCGCAGCGTCCCGTACCCGGCCTCCCCCGCGACCGAGTCGCCCGCGACCACGGCGACCACCATCGGCAGGAACAGGATCAGCAGCAGGGTCAGCGCGATGAACGTCAGGAACACGCCGTTTCCGGCGAGCTGATTGTAGAACGCGCCCGTGCCGCCGCCGGGCCCGCTGCTCGGCCCGGCGCCGCCATGCGGGGTCGCCAGCTTGAGACCGATGCCGATGAGCAGCGGGATCAGGGCCACCACGGCCAGCAGCAGCTGATTGCGGCGCCGCCGGAACACCAGGCGCAGCTCAGACCCGAGAAACCTCAGATTCCCCCGAACGATCCCCGCTGGCGCCGACGCGTCCCGCACCCCGGCCACCGTGGCGACGGTCTCGTCCACCTCAGCGCTCTCAACGCTCGACATCAAAGCCCTCCCCAGTCAGGCCCACGAAGAGGTCTTCCAGGCTCGGCGACTCCACCGACAGGCCGCGGACGCCGACGCCGGCGTGCACGAGGTCTTCGCAGATGCGCTCCGGTTCGGCGTCGCCGAGTTCCGCCGTGATCAGGCCCGCCTCCTGGATGGGATCGGCCAGGCCCAGCTCTCCGAACACCTTCGCCGCCTTCTCCACGTCGGCCGTCTGCACGGCGATCCGCGGGGCACCCGTCCGCCGGAGCTCTGGCAGCGAACCCTGGAACACCAGCGTTCCGTTGCGCATCACGCCGACGTGCGTGCTCACCTGCTCGACTTCCGGCAGCAGGTGGGAGGACACGAACACGGTGATGCCGTCCGCCGCGATCTCCCGCACGAGCGCCCGGACTTCCCGCGTGCCCTGCGGGTCCAGGCCGTTGGTCGGCTCGTCCAGGATGATGAGGTCGCGCGGGCGCAGCAGGCCGGACGCGATCGCCAGCCGCTGCTTCATGCCGAGCGAGTAGTGCCGGTACTTCTTCTTCGCGGCCGCGGTCAGGCCGACCCGATCGAGGGCCGACCCGATACGCCGCGTCTTGCTGCCCTTCGGCGCGGTCCGGTCGGCCGCGTCGTACCGTGCCAGGTTGTCCCAGCCGCTCAGGTACGGGTAGAAGGCCGGGCCTTCCACCAGCGAGCCGACCTTCGGCAGTACCTGGAACGCGCCGTCTGGCACGGGCACGCCGAGCAGGGCGGCGGTACCGCTCGTCGGGTATGCCAGGCCGAGGAGCATGCGGATCGTGGTGGTCTTGCCCGACCCGTTCGGGCCGAGGAAACCGTAGACCGACCCCTTCGGCACCGCGAGGTCCACGTGGTCCACGGCCAGCTGACCGCCGTGGAACCGCTTCGTCAGCCCCGTGCTGCTGATGGCGAGGTCCCCCGAAGCGCTGCCCACGGCGGCCGTGTTCTCTGTCATCCGCTCGAGGTGACGCCGTGCTCGACCGCGCTGTACAGCACGCTGGGCTGGACCGCGCCGATGTAGAGCTCGCCATTCACGATGAGGACGTTCACCAGGCTGGTGTGCAGCAGGCTGCCGCTGCCCCAGGTGCCGCTCACGGGCTTGGCCGCGCCGAGGAGCGCGCTCTCCAGGCCTGCGGTGTCGGAGCCGAGCGAACTGCCCGCCGGGGCCGCGGCGGTTGACGACGCGGAGGCGCCGCCCTTCGCCCCGAAGGACGGGAGAAGGTCGGACTGCGGGAGTTCGGCCACCGTCAGCCACCCGGAGCCGTACATGCCGAACCCGGTGCCGGCCTGCTGGTTCGCGCCGCCCTCGGCTGCCGCGGACTTCTGGCCGGTGGCCAGGTTCTCGGTGCTCACCGTGGAGCCTGGCGGCGGGGTGAACGTCAGGTTCGCGGCGGCGGGCGAGACGTAAGAGATCTGCGTAAAGCCGATCTGGAACGCCGGCGCGGACGAACCCTTGGCGAAGACCTGCAGACGGAGCGGGACGCCATGGACGCCGTCGACCGCGATGACGACCTTGCCGATGAGGGAGCTGGAGTCCTTCGGCGCGAGCACGAGCTGGTAGGCAGCCTCGCCCGCCACGTCCACGTTGCTCTGCACGCTCACCGTCGTGGTCTTGCCGACGGCTGCCAGCACCTCGTTCGCCGCCTGCTGCGGTGTCTGCGGGACCTGCGGCGGAAGCTTGGCGACAGCGTGCTTGCCCGCCTTCGCCGAGGGCGCGGGCAGCGCGTACTTCGTGACCTTGTTCTGGGTGCTGCTCCACTGCCACAGAGTGCTGCCATCGCGGATGAAGTCGGTCTCGCTCATCGTCTGCGGGATGGCGATCCGGTAGTGCCCCGAATTCTCGTAGTAGACCTTGAGCGTGTTCGACCCGGTGAGCAGGGACGTGATCGACGTGGGGTTGGCTACCTGCGGAAGCTGCGGAAGGCCGAGGGATGTCGTCTCGACGACAGTGCCCGTGAACGCGGGGACCGTCGCCTGGGAGTTGACCATCGCGAGCAGCTCAGCCGGGGTCTTCGCGGGCAGCAAGGGCACCGCCTGCGCGGACGGAATCTGGAGTCCCGCCACAACGCCCCCGGTAAGCACTACCGCCGTAGCCGGGACGGCCCACCGGCCATGCCTGGACATTTTCAGCCGCATCATCTTCACCCGATCCAGTTCGGCTTCGTTTCCTCACCACCACAATGCCGCACTACGGCTGTGAGGACGCTGAGAGCGAGTCGGCGCACGCAGCCTCTTGAGGGAAACTGTACCCGTGCGAGTACTTGTCGTAGAGGACGAGCGGCGGCTTGCCGCCGCGGTGAAGCGAGGCCTGGAAGCCGAGGGCTTCGCCGTCGACCTCGCGCACGACGGCGTCACCGGGCTGCACATGGCACGCTGCGGGGAATACGACGGGGTCGTGCTGGACATCATGCTGCCGGGGCTGTCCGGGTACAAGGTGTGCGCCGCGCTGCGCGGGGAGTCGAACTGGGTGCCCATCCTGATCCTGTCGGCGAAGGACGGGGAGTACGACCAGGCGGACGGGCTCGACCTCGGCGCGGACGACTACATGACCAAGCCGTTCTCCTACGTCGTGCTGGCCGCCCGGCTGCGGGCGCTGCTGCGGCGGGGCGCCGCGCCGCGGCCGTCGGTGTTGCGGGCCGGTGACCTCTCGCTGGATCCGGCGTCGCGGGTCGTGCGACGAGATGGTGCCGACGTGTCGCTGACGGCACGTGAGTTCGCCGTGCTCGAGTACCTGATGCGGCGTAGCGGATCCGTGGTCTCGAAGGCCGAACTGCTCTCGCACGTGTGGGACGCGCCGGACGACGTCGCGGACCTGAACGTCGTCGAGGTGTACGTGGGGTACCTGCGGCGGAAGATCGACGCGCCATTCGGGCGGCACGCGGTACAGACCGTGCGCGGGGCCGGGTACCTGCTGGCGGCGGACGGTGGGTAACGGATCCCGGGCAGGGCCGGCCGGACAGTTGCCCGGGCGGTGGTGGACCGGAAGTGCGCTCGGGCGGTGGTGGACCGGCAATGCGCTCGGGCGGTGGTGGCGGCGGCGCGGGCTGCGTTCACGTGTCACGCTTACCGCGGCGGCGGGGCTGGTCGTCGCGTTCGCCGCCGCCGACCTGCTGCTGTTCGGCGCGCTGCGGATCGCGCTGACCCGATCGGTCAACGACTCCGCGCGGCAGGCCGCGGACCAGATCGTGGCGCTGATCAACTCCCAGCCGCTGCCCCAGCCCGTCCCGGTCACCGCGAGCACGGTCACTGTCCAGGTACTCTCCCCCGACGGCCGGATCATCGACGGGTCCGCGGCCGCGGACAGGCTGGATCCGCTCCTGTCCTTGCCGCAGGCCGCCGCGTCCGCCCGGACCGGAGACGCCGTCCCCGTCGAGGGAGCGCCGTATGACCTGCCGCCTGTGCAGCTGAGCGTGGTCGCGGCGTCCGCCGCCAACGGCGACATCGTGATCGCCGCGGTGCCCTACAGTTCGGCCGACGCGAGCCTGTCCGTGGTGGCACAGGCACTGGCCTTCGGTACGCCGCTGCTGTTCATCCTGTTCACCTGGGCGATATGGCTGGCCGTCGGGTCCACTCTGCGGCCCATCGCCCTGCTGCGGCGGGGCGCGGCGTCGGTTTCCGCGACCGGCGTGCCAAAAGCGCTGCCCGTGCCCGCTGCCCGTGACGAAGTGCGGTCGCTGGCGCTGACCCTGAACGACATGCTGGGCAGGCTGGCGCTGGCCGGGCAGCGGCAGCGGGACCTGGTGTCGGACACGGCCCACGAGCTTCGGTCGCCGATCACGTCGATCCGGACGCAGCTTGAGGTGGCGCTTGATCACCCGTCCGGGCAGGACTGGGACGCGACGGCGCGGGACGTGCACGCGGACGTCCTGCGGCTGTCCCGGCTGGCCGAGGACCTGCTGGTGCTCGCCCGCCTCGACGAACGCGCGGACGCCGTCGTCCGCGGAGGCGCTGGTGCCGAAGGTCGCGGGGGTACGGGTGCGGATGTCACCGACCTGGCCGAGGTCAGCACGGCGGCGGCCCAGCGGTACGGAAACGCGCGCGTGCCCGTGGCCTTCAGCAATCCTGCCGAAGCGGACGTTTCACGCGAAACTGCCACTGAGTGCGACATAGCGCCCTGCCTGGTGGCCGGCAACCGGAGCAACATCGACCGGGTGCTTGTCAACCTCATCGACAACGCGGTGCGGTACGCATCGTCGCGGGTGACCGTCTCGGTCCGGTGCGCCGACGACTGGGGCGAGCTGAGCGTGACCGACGACGGTCCCGGCATCCCCGCCGACGACATGGAGCGCGCGTTCGGCCGGTTCACCAGGCTGGACTCGGCGCGGAGCCGGGACGATCCTGATGGCGGAGGCGCGGGGCTCGGCCTGGCCATCGTCCGCGCGACGGCGCAGGCCTACGGCGGCACCGCGCACCTGGAATCCGCTTCGCCGTCGGGCCTGCGAGCCGTCGTCCGCCTCAGGCGCCTCACTGGCACGACGAGGTAATCGACATCCTCAGGCACGCGCTTCGGCAGGCCGCATCCCGCAAGGATCACGAGGACCACAAGTTAATCGGCCTGCGCGCGGATGGTTCCTACCAGTGGCCCCAGGGGATGACCGCGGTGACGGCGACCGCGGCGAACAGCACGGTCAGGTACGCGATCGACAGGTGGAACAGCCGGATGGGGACCGGGCGCACGCGAACCGGCCGCTCGGGGGTGGCGCCGGCGGCGGCGTCGGCGGCGGGGACAGCGGCAGAGGCGGCAGCAGCGGCAACGGGACTGTCCGGGACCGACGCAACCGACGCATCGGCGCGGACCAGCGCATGCAGCGAATGGGCTTCGACGAGGAACCAGCCGCCCAGGCCGACAGCGCACACACCGTAGATCCAGCCCGCGTACGGCACCAGGGCCAGTGTGGCGAGGACCATGGCCCAGGAGTACCAGACGATCTTGCGGGTGACCTCGGCGGGCGAGGCGACCACGGGCAGCATCGGCACGTTGGCCGCCTCGTAGTCGCGCCGGAACTTCATCGCGAGCGCCCAGAAATGCGGGGGTGTCCACAGGAAGATGACCGCGAACAGCACGACCGCCGGAATCGCGACCGTACCGCGCACCGCGGCCCAGCCGACCAGGACCGGGAAGCAGCCGGCGGCGCCCCCGATCACGATGTTGGACGGGCTGCGGCGCTTGAGCCCCAGGGTGTAGACGAAGACATAGAAGAGGATCGCCGCGTCGGCCAGCGAGGCGGCCAGCCAGTTGGCGAGCAGGCCAAGCAGCAGGGTCGCGACGGCGCCGAGGGCTATCCCCCAGGTGAGCGCCTCGCCGGGCTTGATCGTCCCGGACTTGTTGACCAGCGGGCGACGCGACGTGCGCTTCATCACCGCGTCGATGTCGCGGTCGATGTAGCAGTTGATCGTGTTGGCGCTGCCGGCGGCAAGGGTGCCGCCGATGAGCGTGACGAGGACAAGCCGCAGCGACGGCATGCCGCGCTGCGCGAGCAGCATCGTCGGCAGCGTGGTGACCAGCAGCAGTTCGATGATGCGCGGCTTCGTCAGCGCGACGAGCGCGCGGGCTACCGCCCGGGGGCGGCGGTCCGGGCGGGGCGCCGGCGGCAATGCTGCCGCCGGCGGACCCGGCACCGTGTCGGGCACGGCGGTCATTCGGCTCCTTCGGGAGCGTCCGCGCCGGACGCTCCCTCAGCGGATTCCCCGTCGGCGGCCCCTGCCGCCTTAGACGTGCCGGTCTCCGCCGGAGTCTTGGCGCTCGCCGCGGCCCCGCCGTGCCCCGCCGCCTTGGCCGCGGGAGCGGGGACAGGGCCCGGCTCCCGAGTGACGACCGAGGCTATGGGCGCTGACGACAGGTACTTCAGCCGCGGGCCGGAGTGCTTCCCCCGGAACATGACGTATAGCGACGCCGTGATGACGATGAGCAACCCGTACGGCAAGGCGAACGAAATGATCGTACTGCCGAAGAACATCGCGGGGCCTGGACCGCTCGCGAGTATGTGAACAGACATAAAGGGTCTCCCACGGTCACCGGATGTAGAACAGGAGCCAGAAGATGAACGTAACGATGGCGATGTAGTTCCACACGGTGGTGAAGGCGCTCAGCGAGGACTGGAAGCGCTGCACCGCGTAGGTCTCGTCATAGGTCGGCGGCTGCTCCACGAAGTGGATCGCCGGGATGACCCTGGCCCGCATGACGAGGATCTCCAGCCAGATCATCCCGCCCAGCCAGACCACCAGCGCCACCGGGTAGAACCCGACGAAGACGCTGGCGAATCCGGACATTCCGGGCTGGAACGGCAGGTTGAGCAGCTCGATGATCTGCAGCACCACCCCGACCAGCCCCATAACCAGGGCGACGACGCCGGAGACCATCCACGGCCCCTTCTTGCCGCGCTTGATCTGCTGGAGACCGATGGTCTGCACGAGCGCGCCGCCCACGATCAGCGCCATGATCAAGGCGCCGTACCAGGCGCGCGGCGGGGTCGTGGACGCGGGCATCCACTTGCTGTGCCCGTTCGACGACTCCAGATAGAAGTAGGCGAAGGCGAACGCGCCGAACAGGAACGACAGCCCCCCGATCGCCAGCCTCGCTCCCGTCCACGCCGCGTTGAGCGCGGCCTCGTGGTAGAAGGCGGTCTCTTCTTGTGCCCGGATCGCGGCCTCGTCGCTCTCCGGAGCGGTGATGTCAGCCATGTTCTACGCCTCCACTCCGGTCGCCGGCTCCCCGCTCGCCGTTCCCGCCAGCGCGCCTCCGATGACGCCCGCCGGCGGATGCAGATCCGCCACCGGCAGTGCGGTCGGGTCACCGTACTCGTACGGGCCGGACAGGATCACCGGGATGTGCTCGAAGTTCTCCGCGGGCGGCGGCGACGGAAGCTGCCACTCCAGGCCGCGCGCCTGCCACGGGTTCTGGGGAGCGCGCTCGCGCCAGACCACCGTGGACATCACGAAGTTGAAGATGAAGATCAGCAGCGACCCGCCGAGGGCGAACGCGGAGATCGACACCCAGTCGTTCAACGTCTGCAGGTTGGCCGCGTACTCGAACACGCGGCGCGGCTGTCCCGCCATGCCGACCGCGAAAAGCGGCATGAAGGTGGAGTTGAACGTGATGAACATCGCCCAGAAGTTGATCTTGCCGAGGCGCTCGTTGAGCGTGACGCCCATGAGCTTCGGCAGCCAGTAGTAGACGCCGCCGAAGAAGGCGAAGATCAGGCCGCCCATGATCGTGTAGTGGAAGTGGGCCATGACGAAGAAACTGCCGTGTGCGGTGGTGTCCGCGGGGACGTCCGAGAGGAACACGCCCGTGATACCGCCGAACAGGAAGTTGATGTACATGCCGAGCGCGAAGAGCATCGGCGTCTTCAGCCGGATCTTCGCCTTCCAGAGCGTGCCCATCGCGACCAGGTAGATGAACCCGGTCGGGATGGAGATCAGCTCCGTGGTGAGCATGAACAGCGGCCGCATGTCCGGGTCCAGGCCGGAGTCGAACAGGTGGTGCTGCCAGACGAAGAAGGACAGGACCGCGACTCCGAACATGCCAGCCGCGCCGACCTTGTAACCGAACAGCGGTTTGCGGGTGAAGACCGGGAGGATCTCCGACACGATCCCGAAGCCCGGCAAGGCCAGGATGTAGACCTCCGGGTGGCCGAAGAACCAGAACAGGTCCTCATACAGGTACGACGATCCGCCCAACTGGTTGACGAAGAACGCTGTCTGAGCCGTCCGGTCGGTGAGGATCATGTACATGCCGCCGACCAGGACCGGGGCGGCCAGCACCAGCAGGAATCCGGTGGTGAGCATCGACCAGACGAACATCGGCAGCCGGCTCCAGCGCATGCCCGGCGCACGATAGCAGATGACCGTGCAGACCATGTTGAACCCGGCCGCGATGATCGAGATGCCCATCAGTCCGAAGGCGAACGCATAGGCGTCCATGCCCTCGCCGCCCTGGATGGACAGCGGCGCGTACCCGGTCCACCCGGTGGGGAACCCGCCGAACAGGATGGCCGACAGCAGGATCACGTACGCGCACGGCGTCAGCCAGAACGACAGGGCTTCCAGGCGCGGGAACGCGACTCGCTTCGACCCGATCATCAGCGGCACGATGTAGTTGCCGAACGGCCCGACGACGACCGAGGTCATCATCATCATCATCGTGCCGTGCTCGCCGACGACCTCGAGGTACCCCGTCGCCGACAGCACGTGGTAGGTCGGCGAGAGCAGCTCAGTCCGGATGGCGATCGCGAACAATCCGCCGGTGAAGAAGTAGACGAGCATGCCGACGAGGTACTGGATGCCGACCACCTTGTGGTCGAGCGTGTACTGGAAGTACTTCGCGAGGCCGCCGTTTCTGTGGCCGTTCTGGCCGTTGATCGGCCTGCCGAGCATCTGCCGGAACAGGTCGGTGAACACGCCGAGCCCGATCAGCCAGCCGAGCACAAGGAAGCAGTAGCCGAGAACGATGGCGAAGTCGTTGTCGTCCGACGTGGCGACCTGCTGGTATCCGCTGCCGATGAAGTTCCCGAGCCAGTGGCCGAGGGCGTACCCGGCGATCGCGCCAATGAGCGCGGTATGCCAGCCTGGCTGCAGCCACCAGGGTCGTGGCGGCTTCGTCTGAATGGGCTGGCTAACAATCACATCTGTCATGGCTGCTCCGGGTCCGCCGGGTTGTAATAGCCACCGCCAGCACCGGTGAGGCCGAGTTCGGTGTTCACCTTGCCGAGGTTGGCGATCGTAGTCGGGTCGTAGGTCAGGGCGTACGTCGGCAGCAGCTTCGTCACCGAGGCGAGCTGCGTCTCGGTCGAATGCGCCCAGGTCATGAACTGCGACGCCGTGACGACCTTGCCGTAGTCGTACATGGCGCCGTGCCAGATGCCGCACAGTTCGTCGCAGCGCACCGTAATCGACCCGGTGCTCGTCGGGGTGGTGTAGGCAACGTTGTTCACGCCGGGGTTGGCGTCGGCCTTGACCCCGAGCTGGTACACCCAGAAGCTGTGGATGACGTCCAGCGATGTGACGTTGAACTGCACTGGCTCGTTCACCGGCAGCTCAAGCTGGGTGGTCTCGAACCCCCCGAACTGCGGGTAGCGGTAGGTCCACGCCCACTGCTGACCGATGACCTGCACCTGGAGGATGTTCTTCCCGCCAGGGGCCCAGGACGTGTCGGACGCGGTGACAGTACCCGCCGGCTTCCAGATCGGCTGCGGACCCTCGCCCGCGCCCGCGCCGGCGGGAACGATCAGCTCGTAAGTGCCGAACGCCGCCAGGCACAGCACGGTCGCCCCGGTCACGGTGATCCAGGTCGCGGCGAGCTTCGGGTTGCCGTGGATCGGGGGGGCGTCGGTCTCATCCCCCGCCTTCTGCCGCCAGAACGTGAGCGCCCAGCCGAAATACAGCAGCACGCCGACGACCACCGGGGTGGCGATCACGCCCAGGACCTTGATGTCGAACTGCTGGCTGGCCGCCGAGGACGACGCGTCGCCCGGCGGCAGGTGCGGGCCCCAGACGAAGTACACGATCAAGCAGCAGATCACGCTCAGGATTACCCAGAGCACGGCGAGCCATACCCCGTCCCGCCGTCCGCCCCCATTCGGCAGCCCATGGGCGCCCGTCTCCGGGGCCGCGGGCGTTTCAGCGGCCATCAGGCCTGCACCTCCAACTGACCCATCATGTAACCCAGCGTGGCCATCGGCCCGCCGTTTCCATCCACGTAACCCAAACCGCACGGTATGAAGCACTGCCACGTGTAGTTGCCAGAGCCGTTCGGCGTCTTGAAACTGAACTTGACCACGGTGTGCGGCGAGTTCGCGTCACCGTTGGCGGTATCGCACGGGGACGTGCCGCACAGGTTGTTGTTCTCCTGCAGCGTGGTCACGGAGGCTATTGGCACGCTCACTCCGAGCCCGGGGATCGAGAACGTGTGCTGCACCGAGCAGTTGGCATACGTGTTGAACGTGGAAATATTCACCGGCGCCGAGTAGGTCTTGCCGTTGAAGTACGAAACGTTCTCCACGCTGCCGGCGGTGCCGGTCACCCGGCCCCATACAGGGTTACGCAACGGCGTGCAGCCGTCGTAGCCGAGGATCGTCATGTTCACCGTGGTGTTCTCAGGAACCGCGAAGTATGTGGTGTGCACCCACTGCTTGGTGGCGGGATTCTGGATGAAGTAGGTCACCCAGTCGGGCTTCTGCCCCACCGTCGACTGGGCGGTGGTCATCATCGTGACATTCACTTCACCGCCGCTCGCGTACGGCGTGTAGTTCTCCGTCGGCGGCTGAGCGCCGATGAAGTGCAACGAAACGAAGATCCCGCCCGCGACAACCGCCAGGAACGCGATCACCAAGGTCGTCACACGAGCCGGCAAGGACACCGGTTAACACCTCATTTCAGGCAACACATGATGCATAGGGACGCAGGCTCACACACCTGCCCCCGTCATGCATGGTCGCGACACGAGCGCCCCCAGGGCAACTCAGTCTGCCCTGAATGACAAAATTGTCATGACACAAGCAACTTTGATGCGGTCCGCGCACTCGATCGAACACTTAATGTGAATACGGCGCCTCCCAGGTGGGGGACCGATCGGGGACCCGCGTCGCGGCACTAGACTAGGGACGGAGAGCCGCGGGTCGCAATCGATTGTGTAGCGGTGGGGTAACGAATCGAGTCATGTGGCCAGCAGAAGGTTGACCTTCACAAAAGTCGCAGAGACTATCGAGAAAACGCTCTTCGGGTGCTCGCGACGCTCGTCAAGGGCGGGGCAAGTGCAAGTGGGGGCAGGTGACGGTGACTGTGACGGTGACCAGCGGAACGTTGGCCGGTGGGCCGACTACGGCGAGCCACCTCGGACGCGTCCTGATCGTCGATGACGAGCCGAAGATCCGGTCGTTCATCGGCAGGGCGCTGTCCGCCGCGGGTTACGCGGCGGACTTCGCCGGCGACGGGACCGAAGGGCTGCGCCGCGCGCTGGAGGCGCGTTACGACCTGGTCATCCTGGATCTGGTCATGCCCGACCTGGACGGGCGCAAGGTGCTCGGCGAACTGCTGGCCGTCCACCCTGAGCAGGCCGTGATCGTGCTGTCCTGCGTGGCCGACGTGGCCGCCAAGGTGGACTGCCTCGAGCGCGGCGCGCAGGACTACCTGACCAAGCCGTTCTCCCTGGCTGAACTGCTCGCCCGCGTCCGGATCCGGCTGCGCAGCGAACACCCCGAAGTGATCAGGGCCGGTGACGTCACGCTCGACGTGGGCCGCCTCGTCGCGGACATCGGCCAGGGCCCGGTGCCGCTCACCCGCCTGGAGTTCCTGCTCCTGCGTGAGCTAGCCGAGCACGTCGGCCACTCGGTGCCGAAGGGCAAGCTGCTGGCCAGTGTCTGGGGGTATGACTTCGACCCGGGGTCGAACGTGGTGGACGTATGCGTGCGGCGACTGCGGTCCAAGCTCGGCTTCGAGCTGATCAAGACCGTGCGGGGTGAGGGTTATCAGCTCGTTGCCCGCTAGACGCTCGCTGCCCTCCCGGCTCAGGTGGCCGCATTCGCCTCGCGTGATCGACTTCGCCTGGCTCGTCTTCGCGACGCTGAACCTGGTCGAGATGTTCCGGATGCCGGGCTGGGAGACGATCCCGTTTCACGTCATCTGGCTTAGCCTGACCCTGGTCTACGGATTCCGCGCCTGGTCGGTCAAGCCCACTGCCTGGATCCTCGCCGCCGTGGTGATTACCACCGCGGCCGGCATCGGGTTCGACGTGATCCACGGCTTTGAGCCGCTGGCGGAACTGACCGAGGTGCCGCTGATGGCGGCTATCTTCGTGACGATGGTCTGGCATGTGCGCCGCAAGCAGGCGGCCGAGGCGGCCGCGCGCCGGGTCGGCGAGGAGAACGCGCTGCTGCTTGACAACCAGCACCAGTTCCTCCAGGACGCCGCGCACCAGTTGCGGACCCCGATCACTATCGCGCTCGGCCACGCCGAACTGCTGGCCAGCGACCTGACGGGCCAGCAAGAGGGCGAGGACATCCAGGTCGTGATCGGCGAACTGAGCAGACTGCGGCGAATATCCGAGCGCCTGCTGCTCATCGCCGCGGCCGTCGACCCGGATTTCCTCCGCCCCGAACTCGTCGCTCTCGACGAGATGTGCATGGAGCTCATCAGGCGATGGCGCCCGACCGCCGAGCGGACCTGGCAGATCGGCTTGCTGGACCATGTCCGCGTGCACGCCGACCGGGAGCGACTGGGACTCGCGCTCGACGCGCTGCTTGAGAACGCCGTGCGTCACACCCTGACAGACGATGTCATACAGTTGTCTGTCATCAGGGGGTGGCCCGGCAGGCCCGCCCGGGTCGTCGTCGCCGACAGCGGCAGCGGGATCCTGGCGGATCGGCTGAACCTCATCTTCGACCGGTTCCGTACCAGCCGCGACGGCGGCAGCGGCGGGACAGGCCTCGGGCTTCCTCTCGTGCGGGCTGTGGCCCGCGCCCACGGCGGCGACGTGACGGTGCGGAGTACGCCGGGCGAGGGCAGCGAATTCGTGATCTCCCTGCCCGACCCGGCCGCCATCATCGACTCGAAGAACCTCGCGGAAGGAGCGACGACGGGCAGTGAGCGCAGCGAAGACGGTAGCCCGGCTCATCGGCCATTACAAGCTGGCGACGGGGATCGCCGCGGCGTTCATCGCGGCGTTCGTCGCGATCATCGTGACCGCCGGCAGCGGATCGGGAGCCACCAAGCCCGCCCAGGATCCCGTGGCGCCGAGCTTCACGGTGTCTGTCCTCGGCAACTCGGCGAAGAAGATCTCGCTGAGCCAGTACGAGGGCAAGCCGGTCATCGTTAACTTCTGGGCGTCGTGGTGCTCCCCTTGCCAGCAGGAGACCCCGCTGCTCGCGCAGTGGTACAAGGACCAGCACGGCACGGTGAACCTGATCGGTCTGGACGAGAACGACACCACGGCCAACGCGCTGAAGTTCGCCCGCGCCAAGGACGTTACCTACCCCATCGGCTTCGATCCCCAGATCCAGGTCGGCGACGCTTACGGCGTCGAGGGCGCCGGCATCCCCCAGACGTTCTTCCTGAACGGGCAGCACCGCATCGTCGACCACATCTATGGCGCCGTTACCAAGGCCGACCTCACGAAGGGCCTGCAACTGATGGACAAGTCGTCATGAACCCCCAGGACGTCGTCACCGCGCCGCGGAACATCGGCAGCAAGGCCTGGGCGACTCGGCGCATGCCACCCTGGGTCATCGTGGCCATAGCCGTGATCATCGCCGCCACTGTCGTCCTGTCGCTCGTGCACAAGCCGTCACAGGCGGAGCGCGCGAGCGACTTCCGCGGCTACCTCGGTGACGTGAACGCCGGCATCATTTCGTGCGCTGGCGGCCTGCGGGACGCGATTACCGCGCTGGACACCGTGGAGGCCGGCGACACCGCCCAGTATTCGGCCGCTCAGGGAATCCTCGCCTACAACGCGCAGAACTGCTCGCCCGCCAACAACGAGTCGCTCCAGAATTTCACCAACTACCAGGTGGCGGAGTCGCTCGCGTCCTTCAACCTCGACACGGCCGACAACGACGTCATCACGTGGGCGTTCGATGCCCAGGCCGCGATGAACGACATGATCCCCGTGCTGGAGGCGAAGACGCCGGCCGCCAAGGCACAGGCGAACGCCACCCTGAAGACGGAGATGGACAAGGTGAACGCCGTGCACGCCACCATCCTTTCGTTCTGGGACAAGGCCCAGAAGAGCACCGACAACGGCAGCCCGTTCCCCAACCTGTCGTCGTGATCACGGCTAGGCATACCTCGATCACTTCGCGGGAAAAATCCTTTGGGTGAAGTTTCTATCGAGGCCTCGTCTTCGCGGTCACCGGCGTTCGTTCGGCCGGGTTGGCGGGCCGCGACCCCCGCACCCTGATTGAAGATGGCATATCTGGTGACAAGATGCTGTTGACTATGAAGCATCGGAGTAATCCTGAGCGGCTCCTCAGACTTTCTTCAGCTTGGCGCCGCTTACTTAAGAGCACGATATGACCGGGCTGCCGGACCGGGCCCGGTGATGACGACAGGCGCTGCGGCAGGCGAAGGCGAGATACATGCAAGACAACGACAACGGTAGCGAGCAGCAGGGCAGCTGGCAGCCACCGGAGTACGTCAGCCCGTGGATTGCCGACGGGTCATCGCCTCAAGAAAGCCAGCCAGGATACGGGCAGCCGGGACACGGGCAGCCGGGACACGGGCAGCCGGGACAGAGCCAGCCCGGGCAGGGCCAGCCCGGATACGGACAGCCGGGATACAGCCAGCCCGAATACGGACAGCCGGGGTACAGCCAGCCCGGGTACAGCCAGCCCGGATACGGCCAGCCTGGGCAGGGCCAGCCCAGCTACGGCCAGCCCGGCTACGGCCAGCCCGGCTACGGGCAGCCGGGATACGGGCAGCAGCCGTTCGGTGCCTGGAGCGGCGGTTCTGGCGAGCAGCCCCCGTGGGGCTACGGCGCTTACGGCACTCCCCCGCCGCCGCCGCCGAGGTCAGGACTCGGCAAGTTCCTCGCCTACGTGGCCGTCGCCGTGCTGGCGGCGGGCGCGGGGGCCGGCGCGGCGGTCGCGCTCAACCACTCGGACGCGTCCGGGTCGTCTGCGTCCTCGAACTTCGGCACCGGCCCCGGCACCGGCGGGACGGGCGGGAACCCGTTCGGCGGGGGCGGCACCGGTTACGGATCCGGCGGTTCGGGCTCCGGATCCGGCGCCACCACCTCGCTCAACGTCCAGGCACTCGCGAACAAGCTAGACCCGGCGCTCGTGGACGTGACCTCGCAGCTGAAATACAGCGACGCCACCGCCGAGGGCACGGGAATGATACTCACCTCCAGCGGCCTGGTGCTCACCAACAACCACGTGATCGAGGACTCGACGAGCGTGTCCGCGACCATGGTGGAATCGGGGCGGACCTATACCGCGAAAGTGATCGGCTACAACGAAACCGACGATGTCGCGCTGCTCCAGCTTGTCGGCGCGTCCGGGCTGCCCACGGTGACGCTGGGCGACTCCAACGCGGTTTCGATGGGCGAGGCCGTCCTGGCCCTCGGCAACGCGGGCGGTCGCGGCGGCCTGCCTTCGACCGCGCCAGGCACCATCCAGGGCACTGGCCGCACGATCGAGGCCAGCGACGAGGGCTCCGACAACACGGAAACCCTGCATGACATGCTCCAGACCGACGCCCCCATCCAGGAAGGCGACTCCGGCGGCCCGCTAGTCAACGCGGCCGGGCAGGTCATCGGCATGGACACCGCGGCGAACACGGGACAGGCAGCACCGGGCGAGGGTGCCGGGACCGAAACCACGACCGGCTACGCGATCCCGATCGACAACGCCAAGTCCATCGAGGCCCAGATCGCCGCCGGTGACGCCAGCAGCACGGTGCACATCGGGCTGGCCGGCTTCCTCGGCATCACGGTGCCGAACGCTGGCGAGAACTGCCAGGGTCAGCCCACGAGCGGATCCGGGACCACCCCGGGCGCGCTCGTGTGCCAGGTCATCCCCGGCACCGGGGCGTTGAGTGCGGGGCTGGCCACCGGCGACATCATCACCAGCATCGACGGCCACTCGGTCACGTCCGCGAGCGCGCTGACCAGCCTCACGGACAACACCCAGCCCGGCCAGCACCTGTCCGTGGTCTACCAGGACGCCAGCGGCGGCCGGAAGACCACGTCGATCACGCTCAGCGAGATCGCGAAGTAACCGGCCGCCGCGCAGCGCCCGGACACCGGCCGCGACGGCTAGGCGGTGAGCCACGAGCGCTACGCGGACAGTCACGAGCGCTAGGCGGACAGCCACGAGCGGAGCCGCTGCTCGCACTGGGCAATCAGGGCGACCTCGACGCGCTCACCGGCAGTGTGCGCGATCGCCGGGTCGCCCGGACCGTAGTTGACAGCCGGGATCCCCAGTTCGGCGAATCGAGCCACGTCGGTCCAGCCGAGCTTGGCGCGTGCCGTGCCTCCCACCGCCGCCAGGAACGAGGAGGCCACGGGCGCGGTCAGGCCCGGCCGCGCGCCCGGGGCGTTGTCCAGGATCTCCACTTGCCAGCTGGCGAACAACTCGCGGATGTACGCCTCCGCCTGCGCGGCCGAGCGATCCGGCGCGTACCGGAAGTTCACCGTGACCACGCAGCCGTCAGGCACCACGTTCCCGGCGACGCCACCGGAGATGGCAACGGCGTTCAGTCCCTCGTGGTACTCCAGGCCGTCCACAACCGGCTTGCGCGGCGTCCACGAGCGCAGCAGGCCGAGGATCTCCCCGGCCGCGTGGATCGCGTTCTCGCCCATCCAGGACCGCGCCGTGTGCGCCCGCGTGCCCTTGGTCGTGATGGCCGCGCGGAGCGTGCCCTGGCATCCGCCTTCCACGTCGCCGTTGCTGCCCTCCAGCAGGACGGCGAAGTCGCCTTCCAGCAGTTCCGGGGCGGACCGGGACAGGAGGTAAAGGCCGTTACGCTCGGCCGCGACCTCCTCGCACTCGTAGAACACGTATGTCACGTCGCGGTTCGGCTCGGCCAGCGAGTGAGCGAGCTTTAGCTGGACCGCCACCCCGGATTTCATGTCAGTGCTTCCGACCCCAGACAGCACTGTCCGTTCGGTATTGAAGGAAGAAGGAAAGTTGGCGGCGTGCGGCACGGTGTCGAGATGGCCGGCCAGCACCACGCGCTCGGTCCGGCCGAGCGAGGTGCGCGCGACCATCGTGTTGCCGGCCCGGGTCAGGTGCAGGTGCGGCAGGGGCGCAAGCGCCTGCTCGACGGCGTCGGCGAGTGTCTTCTCATCACCGCTGACGGAAGAGATGTCCACGAGGGCGGCGGTCAGCGACGCGCCGTCGGCGGAAAGGTCCAAGTCCACGGTCCCCGACCCTATACGGCCTCGACGGACCCGACGGACTCTGCCGGCCCGACGGACCCGGCCGGCTCGGCCGGCTCGTGCTCGTGTGCCCGGTGGGCCTGAGCGCTCGGGGGCGCCGCGCCGCGCAGCGCCCCCACGATCACGGCCACCGAAGGGCGCGCCAGGCTCGCCGTGCGCGCCACCGCGAACACGTCCCTGGCCAGGTCCAGTCCGGCGGGAAGTTCCCTGACCACCAAGCGGCGCTCGTAGGCGCCGACCGCGAGCCGCGGCATGATCGCGATGCCGAGCCCGCGTGCCACCAGGTTGGCGACCGTGCCGAGTCCTTCGAACTCCGACGGCACCGGCGGGGCCACCCCGACGGCGGCGAGCAGGCGGTCCGAAGCGTCCCGGGAAGGCTCACCGGACGGGGCGGCCAGCCAGGGCTCGTCACGGAGGGCACGCAGATCGACGGGACGTTCAGGATCGGCGGCGGGGTGAGCGCGGGCGACGACAAGCACGAGCGGGTCGCGGACGAGATGGTAATAGCTGAGCACGCCCTGCGCCGGATCCGCCGAGACCTCGTTCATGCCGGTCAGGTCGGCCGCCAGCCGGCCCGTCCAGTCATCGACGATGGCGACTTCCACCTCACCGGATCGGACGAGCTGGAGCCCTTCGGGCGGCGAGGACTGCCGCAGCAGGAGGGACAGCCGCGGGTGGGCACGCAGCGACCTGGCGAGGGCGGGGGCGAAAGCCACGGCGGCCGACGGGAACGCCGTGACCACGACCCGGCCTGACGGCTGCGCGGCGCGCGCGGACAGGTCCGCCTCGGCCTCCTCGACCATCGCGAGGATGCGCTCGGCGTACGCGGCGAGCCTGCGCCCGGCGTCGGTCAGCCCGGCGCTGCGCGCGGTCCGGTCGAGCAGCGCCGTGCCCGCCTCCTTCTCCAGGACGGCGAGCTGTTGCGAGACCGCCGACGGCGTGTAGCCCAGCGCTTCAGCCGTCCGGACGATGCTCCCGCGAGCGGCGAATTCGTGCAGCATACGGAGCCTGCGGATATCAAGCATTAGTTAATCTTAACCTATCCCCCAGTCATCACCGCTTGTACTAATGCTCTTCTCAGGGAATCCTGAACACGGCAAATCTCGATATAAGCACGTTTCCGCAGCTTAGGAGCGCCATCTTTCATGGCAATCACCGCGCCATTGCCGACCGTAACCGAACCTGAGCAGATCGCACCCGAACCTTTCAGGAAAACCCAAGGTTCACGCGTTTCCGCTGTGCCCATCGAAGGTATATCTGCCCTGCCCATCGGCGGTATATCCGCAACGCTCGCCGCCAACGAGGCCATCGACGCGCGCCGGCGGCGCGGCGAGCGGGTCCTGCCGATGGCGTTCGGGGAAGCGGGAGTGCCGGTCGCCCCGGTGCTCCGGCATGCGCTTGCCGCCGCCACGCATCGCAATGGGTATGGCCCGGTCGCCGGGACGGCCGAACTGCGAGAGGCCGCCGCTGGCTACTGGACGCGCCGCGGCCTGCCGACATTCGCCGACGACGTGGTGTGCGGGCCTGGAAGCAAGGCGCTGCTGTTCGGACTGCTCCTGGGCCTGGGGCAGTCAGGAACGTCCAGCGTCGCGGTGCCCCAGCCGAGTTGGGTGAGCTACGCGGCGCAGGCGTCGCTGACCGGCGTCCGCCCCGTGTACGTGCCGATCTCATCGCGGCTCGCCGGGGGCATGCCCGACCCGGACCTGCTGGACGCGGCCGCGACCGCGGCGGTCAGCGACGGACGGCCGATCACCGCGATTATCGTGACGCTCCCCGACAATCCGACGGGTACGCTCGCTCCGCCCGCCACGGTAGCCGCAGTGTGCGAGGTCGCGCGGCGTCACGGGATGCTGATCATTTCCGATGAGATTTACCGCGATCTGATCTTTTCCGATACTTCGGGGTTCGTCAGCCCCGCCTCGCTCGCCCCGGAACGCACCGTGGTGACCTCCGGGCTGTCGAAGAACCTCGCGCTCGGCGGCTGGCGCCTCGGCGTCGCCCGCCTGCCCGGCTCGGACTCTCCGGCCCTGGCAGGACTGCGCGACCGGCTGCTGGCCATCGGCAGCGAGATCTGGTCCGCCCCCGTCGCGCCGGTCCAGCACGCGGCGTCCCTCGGGTTCTCCGACATCCCCGACATCACCGGACGCATCCGCGCGTCGCGTCGCCTCCACGGCTGCGTCGCCAGGTCGGTCGCGGACCGGTTCGCCGCCGCCGGCGCGAGGACGGCCCCGCCGCAGGGGGGGTTCTACGTGTACCCGGACTTCGAGTTCCTCAGGCCGGTGCTGGCCGGACGCTTCGGGATCGAGTCCGGGGCAGACCTGGCTGACGTCCTGCTCGACCGGTACGGGATCGGCGTGCTGCCGGGCAGTGCCTTCGGCGACACGGCCCGCGCGCTGCGGGTGCGGGTGGCAACGTCGCGGCTCTACGGTGACACGCCGTCCCGGCAGGAAGCCGCTCTCGCCGCCGACGACCCCACGGCCCTGCCGTGGATCGCCTCCAGCCTTGACCGTCTTACGGAATCCCTGACCGACCTGACCAGCTAGCGGTGAGCGCGAGGCGCCCGGCGCGAGGCGCCCGGCGAGCTCAAATGCGTAATCGAACACGCCATGGCGTGTTCGATTGCGTATTCGAGCACGTAACGGAGCGGGCCGAAATGCGTATTCGGGCTCGTTCCGGTTAAGCAGTTGCGGCGGCGAGTGCACTCGTGCCCGCCAGAATCAGCATGATCACCGCGGCGCCCTTGGTCAGCCAACTGATCCGGATGAGCGTCAGCACCCGCCAGCCCACGAGCACCGCCACGGCCGCGGCCGTCCACAACGCGAGGACCGCGCCAAGTCCTACGCTCAAAGGATCGTGGAATCTGGCGGCCAGGCTCACCGTAGTGATCTCCGTCAGGTCGCCGAACTCGGCCAGGAACACCACAGCGAACGCCGTCCCCGCTACCGGCCAGAAGGTCTCGCGCACGCCGTCCCGGCCAACATTGTCGTCGTCCCCCTCTTCCGAGTGATGCCGCCAGAGCAGCACCGCGCCGACGAGGAACGCGGCGGCGGTCGCGGCGTATACCCAGCGGTGCGGCAGCAGGCTCAGCGCCCCGCCCACTGCCACGGCCAGCGCGACCTGGACCGCGAATGCCACGGCGGCGCCAGTGAACACGTACGCGGGCCGGTATCTGCTGGCGAGGATGAGGCAGGCAAGAATGGTCTTGTCCGGAAGTTCGGCGGGGAGGACGGCAACAAAGGACGCCACCGCGGCGGTTAGGCTCATCCGGGCAAAGCTCCGTAGGTCAGGCCGTGCCATCGGCCTCCTAGCCCAGACCTCCGGCACGGCAACTTTGTACGGGCAGCCTCAACGGCTACCGCGAACATGATTGCTGCGGCCGAAGGTCTCGCTCAGGCCAGATCTCGCTGACCCCCCGGATACCGGGTCATGTCCCGTAAAGGCACGACCGCGATTGTCGGCACCCGGCGACGGAGCTACTCCCCCTCGTCCCTACCATCGTAGTCGAGAAATCCCGGCTGTTCATAGGTCCTTGAGATTGCCGGGCAGGACCGAGAGTGCTCAACTGCGCATTTGGGCCGGTGGCCGAATGTGCCCGGATGCGCAATCGAGCACGCTATAGCGTGCTCGAATGCGTGTTTGAGCACGCTGGAAGGGGGGCTGGCCGCGGGCTCGGGGCGCGGGCTCGGGGCGCGGGGCTGCGGGCTAGCGGCGGGGGCGGAGGCGGCGGAGAGGAGGGCGGGGGGACGGGGAGGATCCTCCGATCAGCTCGCATGCCTCCAGTCGGACCGCGACGGCGGGCGGGAGCCAGGAGCGTGGGGGCTGGCCCGCTTCGGTGGTCAGGCGCAGGGCGAGCTCATGGGCGGCGGGGCGCCGTGCCGGATTCGCCTCCAGGCACTCCGGCACGAAGGTCAGCAGTTCGTCCGGGCAGCCAGTCAGGTCCAAGTCACCGAACGGGGCCGGGGCGCCGTTCTCCGGGCTGTCGCGGAAAGCCTGGCGGCCGGTCGCCGCGAAGAACGCCACGCGGCCGAGCGCGAACACGTCGTCCGCCTTGCCCGCGGGCCCGGACGTGAGCAGCGCCGCCCGGCTGACGCCTACATCCGTCGCCACCGGGCCGTCGGCGCTGAGCAGTACGTTGGACGCGCTGAGGCCGCCATGCGTGAGGTCGTCGCCATGCAAGGTGTCGAGCATGTGGGCGACGCCGACGGCGAGCCATAGCGCCGAGGCAGCGGGCAGCGGCCCGGTTTCGGTGATCGCCGCGTGCAGCGACGGACCGCGGACGAGCGTGCTGGCGATCCAGACCCCTTTCGGTCCTTCGCCGTCCTCGAGCCCGCGGGCAAGGTAGGGGCCGCGGGCCAGCCTGCCGCTGAGCACTCCGGCTTCGAGCCGCTGACGAATGCCCGCGTCCGAGGTGAGGCCCGGGTCGAAGACCTTGACCGCCGCCCAGCCGCCGTCGGGCGCGCTGGCCAGGTAGACGCGGCTACCCGGGCCGGCGCCGGTACCGGTGCCGATGCCGGTGCCGGTACCGGCGCCGATGCGGGCGGCGATCCGGTATTCGCCCGCCCACTGGGGGTCACCGGGCGCGAGCTCGCCATAGGGGGTCGTGGTCCATTGCCGCGTGGAGAGCCATATCCAGGCGGTGCCGGAGAATTCCTTCTCCGTGACCTCGGCCTTGCGGAACTGCGTCGCCGGAATGCCGGGATACCCGGATCTGATGATCATGGAATGCACGCCATCGGCGATGGCGACGGCGAGATCGGCCCCGGGTTCGGCGTTCAGTTCGTCGTGCAGCATGCGGCTGTTCACCAGGCGGCTCAATTCGGTGATCAGCGGCCCGCTGAAACCCACGGCGCCGTGTTCGACCAGGCCGATGCTCACCGCCATCCGCATCCGCATCCTGTCGCCGGCATTCGCCGCGTTGTCCGCCGCCAGGTCGGCCGCTAGCGCGCGAATCAGGACGGGAAGGATCATGGTGAGGTCGCAGTCGGCCGGCAGCATCGCGTTGAGCCCGTCCCCGGTTCCGCTCGTCTCGCAGAGGGCATAGTCCGGTGACCACCCGTCCTTGTCTCCGGTCATGCGCAGCCCGCACTGATCGAGAACGCGCTCCGCTATCCGGAGCAACCGCCGCTGCACCTCGCGCTGCGACGGCGCCGAACGCGCACCCCAGCCGGCGACGTCAAGCACGAAACCCATGCGGAGCTTCGCGCCGCAGTTGCCACGCGGGTCCGGCAGGCGGCGGCCTTGCCCACCGCCTGGCCGGCCATCCCCCGGGGCCTCGCCGGCCGCGCCGTCGCTCATTTCCCCTCCCCATGCAGGGTAATAGCCAGTTGCCGTTATCCGGTTCAGTGACATGCGTTTGGCATGTCAGCAGACCTGGCAAAATGGCACGGTGTATCTCCCGTTTTGTGCCCAGCGGTCCCGGCGTACCCAGCCTTCGCGTCGACGCGAAGACGGGGGGCGGTAATGCCCCCAGATGATAACAAGTGGTCGACGGCGAGCCTCATGGCCGCGCTGTCGAATGACGATCGCGCGGCATTGCTTGCCCTCGGGCATCGCCAGCACTACCACGACAAAGACGTTATCGTGCTGCAAGGCGATCCGGGCGACTCGCTTTACGTACTGCTCGCCGGCGTCGTCAAGGTGACCATGGCCTCGGAAAGCGGAATCGAAACGACGCTGGCGACCAGGCAACGCGGCGACCTGATCGGCGAGGTCGCCCTGTTCGACGACAAGCCGCGGGCCGCGACCGCCACCGCGGTCGGCGAGGTGGCCGCGCTGCGGGTAAGCCGGGCGCATTTCGAGGCTTTCGCGAAGCGGCATCCGACGGCGGCGGGCACGATCATCAAGTCCATCGTCGGCAAGATGCGCGAGTCCGACGAACGCCTCGCCCAGCGTTCGCGGCAGGCCCCGGAACGACTGGCGCTAGTGCTGTACCGCCTCGCGCTGGCGTCGGCCGACCGCGAGCCCGACGGTTCGGTGGTTATCCCGCAGATCACGCAGAGCGACATCGCGCGCCTCGCCGACGCCGGGGTGGCGTCCGCGGAACGATTCATCAAGGAGTGCAAGGACAGGGGCATCCTGGTCACGGGATACAGGCAGATGACCGTCCGCGACATGTCCAAGCTGGAGGATATGGCGACCCGTCAGTAAATTCGCGGATTCCCCCGCCTGAGGGAATCCCCCATGTGGCACTCGCGTACCTTCGGAGGCGTTGCGGATGCGCCGGGGTGGCGGCGACCGCAAATTCCCGCGCAGCGCCGCCGAGGTGACGTGACTGGCGGGGCCACGTCAACCGGCGGCCTGCGAGGGACCTACCCGCGATCGGCGGGCGCGGGGGCGCGCCCGGCACGCAGTCGCGCGCTGTAGATCGAGTACCCGTCCACCTGACGCGCCACCACCGTGGCCAGGACGGTAGCGGCGATCAACGGGATCATCAGTGCGTAACCGCTGCCCGTGAGCTCGAGGATCAGCACCAGCCCCGTCAGCGGCGCCTGCATCGCCGCGCCCAGCATGGCGGACGCCGTGATCAGCGCGTAGGCACCGACGGGGGACCCCGGCCAGATCACCGACCAGGCGATCCCCGCCGCGGCACCGAGGACCGCGCCGGTGGACAGCGTCGGGGTGAACAGCCCCCCGGACGCGCCGCTGCCCAGGCACGCCGCCGTGACCAGTGGCTTCAGCAGGAACAGGGCCAGGAGCACCCCGAAGCCGCCCGTGCCGACGGAGCCCATGCCGAACGCCCCGGCCGCCATGTCCTTGCCGTTGCCGAAAAGCTGCGGGAACCCGAAGCCCACCACCCCGAGCAGCCCCAGCGCGACGATCTGGGCGACGATGGACTGCCAGCCGCTGAGCTGGTAGTGGGTCACCCAGCCGATGAGCCGGATGTAGCCGCAGGCGATCAGCCCGATCAGCGGTCCGGCGATCAGGCTGAACACCATGATCGTCGCCGTCAGGTGAAACGCCGGAACGCCCTGGTAGACCGGCTTGGACGGCAGGTAGAGCCAGGCGGTGACCGTCGCGATCCCTGAGCAGGCGAGCGCGGGGAGGATGGTGGGCAGCGTGATGGCGCCGAGCATGATCTCGGCGGTGAACAGCGCGCCGCCCAGCGGGACGTTGTAGACCGCCGCGAGACCGGCCCCGCCGCCGCACGCCATCAGCAGGCGCTTCTGCCCGGGTGTCAGGCGCGCCCATTCCGCGAGCACGCTCGCTGACACGCCGCCCATGAGCTTAGGCGCGCTCTCCCGGCCGATGGAGGCTCCGAGTCCGATTACCACCTCGGAGATCAGCGAGGTGAGGAACGACCGGCGAAAGGAAAGGCGGTCTCCGCGCTGCCACACGACGTCGTCGACGTCGGATTTCTCGCCCGGCGTGAAATGCCGCAGGAGGTACCAGGCCACCCCGCCGAACACCCCCGCCGTCAGCAGAACCACGAGCCGCTGCACGTCTCCCGTACGCTCGGCCGCCGCTTCCAGCGACCCGCTGTGATAGCTGAAGGCCAGGTACTGCACGTTGAACAGCAGCAGCATCAGCAGGTCGCCGAACAGTCCGGCCGCGACCCCGGTGAGCAGCACCATGATCCAGAACCGGAGCGTCAGCGGGGCGTCGCCGTCCCCCGTCGCGTTGGGCTGCTCGGTCGCGCCCCTGCCGGAGGGCATCCGCCACGGGATCAGCGGCGAAGGCACCCGCGCCCGGCCAGTCCTCGTCCTAGTGGTCACCGTCGATCACCCGCGGCTTCCCGGCGCCGCCCACTCGGCGACAAGCGAATAACGGTCACCGGGCATCAGGCTGCGCCGGAATTCCAGGAACTGCCCGTCCGCGGCCCGGGTCAGCCGTTCGATGTCGAAAGCGGGCTGGCCGGGCGCCATGCCGAGGACGTCGCGGTCCTCGCCGCCCGGGATCACGGCGCGGGCCCGCTCCCTTGCCCAGGTTGTCAGCAGCCCGCAGTGCCTGATCAGTTCCTCGTCCATGGCAGTGCGGGTGAAGTCCACGGCCAGCAGCGGATGGGCCAGTCGATCGGGCAGCCAGGCTCTGTCCAGCGCCAGCGGCTCGCCTTCCACGAAGCGCAGGCGCTCGATGTGCACGAGGTCGCTATCGGGGGGCAGGCCGAGACGCGCGGCCGCGACCGGGTCGCGGCGCACGTCCAGCGCCCGGACGATGTTGGTCTGCTCCGCGCCCGTGGCCTCGACGGCACGGAACAGGCTGTAGAGCGTGCCCATCGGCTGTTCGAGTTCCTGCACGCGGATGGTGGTGCCGCCGCGTCCGCGCTGGCGTTCGACGAGTCCCTGCTCCCCCAGTCGCCTGACGGCCTCGCGGGCAGTCTGGCGTGACACCCCGTACTGGTCGACGAGTTGCTGGTCGGTGGGAAACCGTCCTGCGGGCCAATCCCCCTGGAACAGGCGCCGGCGCAGGTCTTCGAGCAATTGTTCCCACAGCGGGACGGAGCTCGATCGGTCCAGCATCATGGTTCCTATAGTACGCACTAAAGAAGAATAGTACGTACAAACATAAGCCCTTCGTTCCTCCCGATAGAGTTAGGGCTCATGACTGTAGGTTCTCCTGCCGCGCTCAGCCGGGAGCTCGTCGACTCCCTGTTTCCCGCCGGCCTGCCCGAGCCGTCGCACTGGGAAGAGCGCTACCCGCCCCGTGACCTCCCGGCAGCCGCCGAAGTCACCAGGTTCGCCCCCAGCCCGACCGGCTGGCTGCACATCGGCGGAATCTACACGGCGAGCGTGAGCCGCGACCTCGCCAGGCAGTCGCGTGGCGTCTACGTGCTGCGTATCGAGGACACCGACCAGTCCCGGTTCGAGGAAGGCGCGCTCGCCCAGTTCGAGGCGGGCTTCGACTACTTCGGCATCCAGGCCGATGAAGGCGATCTGGGCGGGGAAACCAAGGGTCGTTACGGACCGTATACGCAGTCCGCGCGGGCGGAGATCTACCAGTCCTACGTCCGCGAGTTGCTGCGCGAGGGCAAGGCCTACCCGTGCTTCGCCACCAAGGAGGACCTGGCGGAGATCACCGCGAAGCAGAAGGCCACAGGTGCGCTGCCCGGATACTACGGCGACTGGGCGATCTGGCGGGACGCGCCGCAGGAGCAGGTCCGCGAGCGCCTGGCGAAGGGCGACCCGTACGTCGTCCGGTTCCGTTCCCCCGGCATCGGCGGTCAGCGCGTCACTTTCACGGACGTCATCCGCGGTGAGATCACCGCCGACGACAACCGCAACGACGTCGTCATCCTCAAATCGAGCGCGAACGAGGTGCGACTGCCCACCTATCACCTCGCGCACGCGGTCGACGATCACCTGATGCGGATCACCCTCGTCGTCCGCACCGACGAATGGCTGTCGTCGGTGCCACTGCACCTCCAGTTGTTCGACGCGCTTGGTTTCGACCGGATCCGCTACGCGCACGCCGCGCCGCTGATGAAGCTTGACGCGGGCAACCGCCGCAAGCTCTCCAAGCGCAAGGACCCCGAGGCTAGTGTCGGCTACTACATCGAGCAGGGCTTCCCGCGCGAGGCGGTGCAGTACTACCTGCGCGGCCTCATGAACGGCCGGCTCGCCGAACTGCCGCTGCCCGAGGCCCTCGCCGCGCCGATTCGCCTCGACGACTTCGGCCTCGCCGGGCCACTGCTCGACATGGTCAAGCTCGACGACATCAGCGCCGACTACGTGTCCGGGCTGACCGGCGAGGAGATCCTCGACAGGATTCCGCCGTGGGCGGAAACCTACGATCCGGACCTGGCCACAATCCTTCATACCGAACGGACGCCGGCCCTTCGCGCCCTTTCCGTCGAACGTGGCGCCGGTGTGGAGAACCCCCGGAAGGACCTGCGGAAGTGGGCCGATTTCCGGCCGGTGTACGGGTTCTTCTTCCCGGAGATCTTCCGGCTCGTCACCGACCCGGCCGACGAGCGGTTCGGCGGACTGGCACCCGACATCGTGCGGGCGATGGCGTCCGGATTCGCGGATGGCTACACGGCGCCTCCCGCTAAGACCGAGCCGTCCGCGGACACGGCCTGGTTCGACCAGGTCCGCTCGCTTGCCGCGTCGCTTGGGTTCGCGCCGAACCAGAAGACGTACAAGAAGGACCCGGACGCCTACCCGGGATCGATCGCGGACGCGTCCGCGGTGATCCGCGTGCTGATCACCGGTTCGCGGCGCAGCCCGGATCTCGCCGAGGTGTGCACGGCACTCGGCGCCGAAGAGGTCCTCCGCCGGGTGCGCGCGGTCTAACCCCCGCGCCGCCCCGCGGTGCCCCCCGCGGCGACAGTCGGCATACGGCTCAGGCACCCCGCGCCACAGGGCAACATAGAACCTGCGATGACGACTCTCACCGACCTTCTCCCCGACTATGCCCCGCATGACGACAACGGCGCCGCCCCGGACCCCGATGCCGTCTTCGGCGCGTTCGCCGGGTGGGCGAAGGACCAGGGCCTCGACCTGTATCCGCATCAGGAAGAGTCACTGATCGAGATCGTCACGGGCGCGAACGTGATCCTGTCCACGCCCACGGGATCCGGCAAGAGCCTGGTCGCCGCCGGGGCGCACTTCGCCGCCCTGGCCAGCGGGATCAAGAGCTATTACACCGCCCCCATCAAGGCGCTCGTCTCGGAGAAGTTCTTCGCGCTGATCGACATGTTCGGCGCGGCCAACGTCGGCATGATGACCGGCGACGCGAGCGTCAACCCGAGGGCCCCCATCATCTGCTGCACCGCCGAGGTTCTCGCCAGCATCGCCCTCCGCGACGGCGCGGACGCCGACGTCGGCCAGGTGATCATGGACGAGTTCCACTTCTACGCCGACCCGGACCGCGGCTGGGCGTGGCAGGTCCCGATCATCGAACTCCCGAAGGCGCAGTTCATCCTGATGTCCGCCACCCTCGGCGACGTCACGAAGTTCGAGAAGGACCTGACGCGGCGAACCGGCCGCCCGACGGCGGTCATCAAGAACGCCGAACGCCCCGTCCCTCTCGTCTACTCCTACCTGGTCCAGCCGCTGCACGAGACGCTGCAGGAACTGCTCACCACGAACCAGGCGCCCGTTTACGTCGTGTATTTCACGCAGGCGGCGGCGCTCGAGCAGGCGCAGGCACTGATGAGCATCAACGTGTGCTCAAAAGAAGAAAAGGCTAAAATAGCGGAAACAATCGGAAATTTCCGATTTGCGTCCGGCTTCGGGAAAACCCTGTCCCGCCTCGTCAGGCACGGTATCGGCGTCCACCACGCCGGCATGCTTCCCAAATACCGGCGCCTCGTCGAAACCCTCGCGCAAAATGGCCTGCTCAAGGTCATCTGCGGCACCGACACGCTCGGCGTCGGGATCAACGTGCCGATCCGCACCGTCTTGTTCACCGCGCTGAGCAAGTTCGACGGCAAGCGCACCAGGCTGCTGCAGGCACGCGAGTTCCACCAGATCGCCGGCCGGGCCGGCCGGGCGGGCTTCGACACGAGCGGACGTGTCGTCGTCCAGGCGCCCGAGCATGTCATCGAGAACGAGAAGGCTCTGGCGAAGGCCGGCGACGACCCCAAGGCGCGACGGAAGGTCGTCAAGAAGAAACCTCCTGAGGGTTTCGTCAACTACAGCCAGGCCACGTTCGAGCGGCTGATCGCGGCCGAGCCCGAGCCGCTGCACTCCAGCTTCCGGGTGACGCACGCGATGGTGCTGAACGTCATCGACCGTCCCGGCAACGCGTATCTGGCGATGAAGCACCTGCTCACCGACAACCACGAGGACAGGGCCAGGCAGCGCAAGCACATCCACCGCGCCATCGAGATCTACCGCGCGCTGCTCGCCGGCGGCGTGGTCGAGCGCCTGGACGAACCCGACGAAGAAGGCCGTTACGTCAGGGTCACCGTCGACCTGCAGTACGACTTCGCCCTCAACCAGCCGCTGTCCCCGTTCGCCCTCGCCGCGATCGACCTGCTCAACGCCGATGACGCCAACTATGCCCTCGACGTGCTGTCGATCATCGAGTCCACGCTCGATGACCCGCGCCAGATCCTTTCGGCCCAGCAGTTCCGCGCCCGCGGCGAGGCCGTCGCGGCGATGAAGGCCGAAGGCGTCGAGTACGAGACCAGGATGGAACTGCTCGAAGACGTCACCTGGCCCAAGCCGCTCGAAGACCTCCTCGAGGCCGCCTACGACATCTACCGGCACGGCCATCCCTGGGTCGCCGACTACATGCTCTCCCCCAAGTCCGTCGTCCGCGACATGTACGAGCGCGCGATGACGTTTCCTGAGTACGTTCATTTCTACGGTTTGTCGCGATCCGAGGGCATCGTGCTGCGTTACCTCGCCGATACCTACCGGGCGCTGCGCCAGACTGTCCCGGACGACGCGAAGACCGAAGAACTGTCCGACCTCATCGAGTGGCTCGGCGAACTCATCCGTCAGGTCGACTCCAGCCTCATCGACGAGTGGGAAAGGCTCAGCAATCCCGCCGACGACCCGGTGGCCGCCATCGCGTCCGCGCCGAGGACGATCACGAGCAACGTCCGCGCGTTCAAGGTGCTGGTCCGCAACGCGATGTTCCGTCGCGTCACCCTCGCCGCCCTGGAGAAGTACGACGAACTGGGCGAACTCGACTCACGCGACGGCTGGAACGCCGCAGCGTGGGAAGAGGCCCTCGACCTGTACTACACCGAGCACGACGAGATCGGCACCGGCCCGGACGCCCGCGGCCCCGCCATGCTGATCATCGCCACGGGAGAGCGCGGGTGGACGGTCCGCCAGATCTTCGACGACCCCGCGGGCGACCACGACTGGGGCATCTCCGCGACCGTCGACCTGGCGGCCTCCGACGACGAGGGGACGGCCGTGCTGCACGTCACCGCCGTCGGCCAGCTCTGAAGGCAGATTCTCCCGAACGACGCCGGCGCCTCGATATTGGCCGAATAGTACGCTGGCCCGATGGACGACGACCCGATCATCGCGCGACTGCGCGCCGCGGGATGCGTGTTCGCTGAGGACGAGGCCGCGGTCATCCGGGATGCGGCGCGGACGCCAGATGATCTGGAGGACATGGTCGGGCGTCGCGTGAACGGACTGCCGCTGGAGCAGGTCGTCGGGTGGGCGGAGTTCTGCGGGCTGCGGATCTACGTCGAACCTGGCGTCTTCGTGCCACGGCGGCGCAGCGAGTTCCTCGTCGAGACCGCCGTCGCCCTCGCCCCCGCCGAACCGGCATCGCTGATCGTTGACCTGTGCTGCGGTACAGGCGCGCTGGGGCTCGCCGTGGCCGCGAAGCTGGTCAGTACCGGCCTGGGAGGGGCGGGCCAGGGCGGGGCCGACCAGGGCGGGGGCGGCCAGAGCGGGGGCGGCCTGCACGCCGCCGATCTCGATCCGGACGCTGTCGCGTGCGCCCGGCGCAACGTCGAGCCGACGGGGGGCCACGTCTACGAGGGCGACCTTTTCACCCCGCTGCCGGCGGGCCTGCGCGGGCGCGTCATCACCCTGATCTGCAACGCGCCGTACGTGCCGACGACCGACATCCCGTTTCTTCATTCCGAGGCACGCGACTACGAGCATCGCGTCGCGCTCGACGGCGGTGACGACGGACTCGCCGTGCTCCGCCGGGCGGCGGCGGAGGCACCGGAGTGGCTCGCGCCCGGCGGGCACATGCTCGTGGAGACCAGCGAGCGCCAGTCGGCGCTGATGGCGGGCGTCATGGCGTCCGCCGGACTGGCGCCGCGCGTGCACGAATGCGAGGACTCCGGATCCGTCGTCGTTACCGGGACAATGCCGTGATGACTCGGAAAGTGACTGTCGCGCAACGGCGGGCGCGGCTTGCCGCCAGGCACCATCTCGCCGCGGCGGCCGAGTCGGTCACCGCCGCGGCTGAGGCCATGGTCGCCCTGCACGCCACCGATCCGGTGACCGTGTACCTGTCAGCGTGGGCACGCACCGGGTGCGCGAGAGGAGACGTGGAAGGGGCGCTGTATGAGGCGCGAGGGATCGTTCGGATGCTGGGAATGCGGCGGACCATGTTCGTGCTGCCGGCGCCGCTCGTGCCGGTGGTGCAGGCGGCGTGCACTGACGACGTCGCGCGGCGGCTGCGGCGGAAGCTTGAGCGGGACCTCGAGCGGCTGGGCGGGATCACGGACGCCGGCAAGTGGCTGCGGGACGTCGGGGACGGCGTGGTGGCCGTGCTTACGTCGCGGGGCAGCGCGAGCGGCGCCGAACTGGCGGAGGACGAGCCGCGGCTGCGGACCCAGTTGCTCTACGCGCCGGACAAGAGCTACGGCGGCCTGGTGAACATCACGTCGCGGGTGCTGATGCTGTTGTCCGCCGAGGGGCTGATCGTGCGCGGGCACCGCCGCGGCGGCTGGTCCTCCGGACAGTTCACGTGGTATCCGGCGAGCGTCTGGCTGGGAGGCGAGTCTGGCCGCGGCGGAACCGCGGGTCCGGCGCGCGGGGGTGCTGGCGACGGCGGGACGGCAGCCGCGGCGGCGCGAGCCGAACTGGCACGGCGGTGGCTGCTGGCCTTCGGGCCGGCGCCGGCGTCCGATCTGCGGTGGTGGGCGGGGTGGACCGGCGCGCAGGCGAAGGCCGCGCTCGCGGCCCTTCCGGTGACCGACGTGGATCTGGACGGGCACCCGGGTGTCATGCTGGCGGACGACGACGTTCTCGACGATGAGCCCGCGCCGGTGGCGGCGCTGCTGCCAGGCCTCGACCCGACGCCGATGGGCTGGCAGCAACGTGACTGGTTCCTTGGCCCGCACGGATCCGCGCTGTTCGACCGGACGGGGAACATCGGCCCGACCGTGTGGTGGGAGGGCCGGATCATCGGCGGCTGGGCACAGCGCGCGTCCGGCGAGATCGTCTGCCGCGTGCTGGAAGACGCCGGCTCCGCGGCGGCCGCGGCCGTGGAAGCCGGGGCGGAGCGCCTGGGTACCTGGCTCGGCTCAGCAAGAGTCACGCCCCGCTTCCGCACCCCATTGGAGCGCGAGTTGTCGGCGTAAACTGGCGCGCCGCAAGATGCTAACGGAGTTCCCACACGGGGCCGCTGGCGGTGTCGGTGACCTGGACGCCAAGGTGATCCAGTTCGGCGCGGATCTCGTCGGCGCGGGCCCAGTTCTTCTCTTTGCGGGCCTGCGTGCGCTCGGCGACGAGGCGCTCGATCGTTTCCGCCTCGCCGGCCTCCAGGTCGGACACCGACCGGCGGCCCTCTACCTCACGCGCGTCCAGGACGTCCAGGCGCAGGCCGAGCAGGGCATCGGCGGCGGCGACAACGACGCGCAGCCCCGCCTCTGTCAGTGCCGTGTCGCGGAGCGACTCCTGCAGAATCGCGAGGACCCGGGGCGCCGCGAGGTCCGCGGAGATCGCCGCGTCGAGTTGCTCCACGTAAGACGCGGCGGCCGCGTCGCCGGCGGGCACCAGTTCGCGAGCGGAGGCCAGCGTCTGCACCGAGGGCAGCGGGCGTAGCGCCGCTACGCGGGTCACCAGGCGGCGCAGGGTCGCCTGCGCCGCGTCCATCGCGTTCATCGTGAAGTCGAGCTGGCTGCGGTAGTGGCCGCCCAGCAGGAAGAGCCGGTACGCCAACGGGTGGTAGCCGGACTCCACTAGGCTGGCGAGCCGCAGCGTGTGCCCGGCGGATTTCGAGATCTTCCCCGCGTCGAGCAGGATGAACTCGTTGTGCAGCCAGTACTTCACCCACGGCTGCCCGTCCCCGAGGTATGCCTCGCTCTGCGCGATCTCGTTCACGTGGTGCAACTGCCGGTGGTCGATCCCGCCGGTGTGAATATCGAAGTGCGGTCCGAGCAGCGACATCGACATCACGGAGCACTCAAGGTGCCAGCCGGGCGCGCCCCAGCCCCACGGCGAATCCCAGCGCATGACGCGGCGGACATCGGGCGCTTCCGCGCGCCACAGCGCGAAGTCCGACTTGTGACGGCGGCCCTCGACCTGCTCGACGCGGGCGCCCTCGATCTGGCCTTCCAGGTCGAGAAGGGCGAGGGTGCCGTAGCCCGGCGACTTGGTGGTGTCGAAGTACAGCCCGGATGGCAGCCGGTACGTGAAGCCGTTTTCCTCCAGCCGCTTCGCGAACTCGATCATCTGCGGCACGTACTCGCTGGCGCGCGGGTACGCGTCGGCGGGCTGCACGTTGAGCGCCGCCAGCGCGGCGAGCCAGTCCTTCGTGTAGAAGTCCGCGATCTCCTCGACCGACCGCCGCTCCTTCGCCGCCGCGACTTCGAGCTTGTCCTCGCCGGTGTCGGAGTCCGCGACGGCATGACCGACGTCGGTGATGTTGACGACCTGACGGGAAGGGATCCCTTTCCAGCGCAGCGCGCGGCGCAGCGTGTCGGCGAACACGTACGGCCGCATGTTGCCCAGGTGCTGATAGGAGTAGACCGTCGGACCGCAGCTGTACAGGCCCGCACAGCCCGGCTCACCACTGGCGGAAGACGGCGTGAAGTCCTCGAGGCGCCGGCCGAGTGAGTTGTAGAGCCTGAGCTGCTGTCCTATCACGCAAGCCATGATAAAGGCCGGCGCCCGCCTACGGCGTCACGCGTACAGGTCGTCAATCTCCTCAGCGTAACGAGCGGTGATGACCCGGCGGCGCCGCTTCTGCGTCGGCGTGAGCTCGCCGCTGTCCACCGTCCACTCGTTCCCGAGCACCCGGAACCGGCGGACCTGCTCCACCCGGGCCAGGTGCGAGTTCGCCTCGTCGACGCCGCGTTGCACCTCGGCGAGCACCGCGGGGTGCGACGCCAGTTCGGCGAGCGTCATTTCGGGCAGGCCCTGGGCCTTCGCCCAGGCGGGGGCCGTCTCCGAGTCCAGCACGATGAGCGCGGTCACGTAGTTGCGCCGGTCGCCGATCGCGCAGGCCTGCCCGATCAGCGGATGCCGCTGGAGTTCGTACTCGACCAGGGCCGGCGAGATGTTCTTCCCCCCGGAGGTAATGATCAGCTCCTTCTTCCGGTCCGTGATCTTGAGGTATCCGTCGGAGTCCAGTTCCCCTACGTCCCCGGTGTGCAGCCATCCATCCGGATCCACAGACTCCACGGTCCGTTCGGGATCCTTGTAGTAGCCGCCCATGACAAGCGGGCCCCTGACGAGGACCTCGCCATCGGCGGCGATCGTGATCTCCATGCCCGGGAAGCGCCTGCCGACGGCGCCGATGCGGGCCTGCTCGGGCGGGGAGATCGTCGCGGCGTTGGAGAGTTCGGACATGCCCCAGCCCTCGGTGAGCGGGAGGCCGAGCGCGCGGAAGAACTCGATGATCGCCGGGTCGAGTGGTGCCGAGCCGCTGGTGGCGACCTTGCAGCGGTCCAGGCCGACAAAGGAGAGGATGCCGGTGCGCTCTTCTTGCGGCATCGCGCGGATGTCGTCCGGATCGACCGTCGGGAGCGCGTTGCGCAAGGCGGCGTACAGCTTCTCCCAGACACGAGGGATGCCCATGATCGCCGTGGGATGAACCTGTCCGGCGATCTCGAAGAGCCTGAGGGGGTTCGGGCAGTAGACGAGCGTGAGCGGGCGGGCCATCGGGCCCCAGTGGTCGATGCTCCGTCCCGTCACGTGCGCCATCGGAAGGTAGGAGATCACGACGTTGGCCCCGTCGTCCTCCAGTTCCTCCGGCGGGAGGATCAGCGCCAGGGCCGCCTGGTAGTACCGGACGTTGTGATGGGGCAGCATGACGGCCTTCGGCTGACCGGTGGTGCCCGAGGTGTAGATGAGAGTAGCGAGGTCGTCGGGGGTGACCTTCCGCCACATCTCGTCGAACTTCTCCGGGTCGAGCAGCGCCTCGGCGCGTCCCAGGGCGAGGACGTCGTCCCACCCGACCGTGCCGTCCTCTGTGCCGTCGGTTCCGCCGTCCGTCTCGCCGTCGGTCTCGCCGTCGATGAGGACGATCTCGCGGAGCTTCGGCAGGGATTTCGCGGCCTCCAGGAGCTTGGGCAGGTACTGCTTCTCGACGATCGCGACCGTCGCCTCGCAGTGGCCGGCGATGTAGGCGGCCTGCTCGGCGGAGACCGTGTTGTAGATGAACACGGGGACGCCGCGGGCGTGCATGACCGCGTAGTCGGCGACGGTCGCCTCCGACCGGTTGCCGGACCAGACCACCGCGAACTCGCCCGGCTGGAAGCCGCTGGCGGACAGGCCAAGGGCGAGATCTCGCACCTGGTCGCGGACCTGACGGTAGGTGAGGGAGCGCCAGGTGCCTTCGGCATCCTGCCAGCGATGCGCCTGCGCATCGGGATTGGCCGTCGCCGTTTGCGCGTAGGCGGACAGTAGCGTGGTGCCGGCTGCTTCGGCTTCGATCGCGGCCCGTTCGGCGGCGATCACCGGTGGCGTCTGCGACCTCTCCGTCGTGGTCATGGTCGCCATTGTTACTCGCGATCAGCCGCCATTGCGAGAGCCTGAAGCAGTTTCCCGTGATCCGCACGAAGACGGCGGCGCGAGTAGCCCGACTCCGCTCGCGCCGCCGCTGTCCCCGCGCGGCTGGCCCTGTCCCCCGAACGCCCCGATCCCCGGTTCGGGCCGGTGTTCAAGGCCAGCCGGCCCCCGCCTGAAGGTTGAGAGGGCCCGGCAGCCTCCTGGATACATCCGATCCAGAAATAACGGTGTTTATCTGGCCAGCCGAGAAGCTGGGGTTATCCGGCACCGAAGCAGACGAAGGGACAGAACTGCGCGGTCTCGGACGCGGTGGCGAGCGCTTCCGCCGGGCGGATGCCCTTGCGCAGCTCACGGTGATAGGCGGTCATAAGACCGACCGCCGCCTCGTCGGAGACACGGGTGACGGAGGAGATGACCGTCGGCGTCCCCATATGCAGCAGCGCGGCGGTGAAGCCAAGAATCTCGTCCCCTGGGCGGACTGTCGTGCGGCCGACGTCGCACGCGGAGAGAACGACCTGCCTGGGGGCGGTGGACAGCCGCTGAATGTCGTAGGCCACCAGCGGCCCGTCGGCGAGATCGAGGCGCGAGAACAGCACGTTGTCACGGTCGTGATGGCCGTGGGCGGCCATGTGCGCCAGTTCGGCGCCGTCCAGTGCGCGAAGCGTGTTCTCGACGGTCGCCGCCGCGCCGGTCAAGGGGGCGGCGCCCGGATAGATCTCGGCAAGCTCAGCGACCTCGGGGATGGCGTGCCGCAGATCAGGCCCGGCGACGAGCAGGGGCTGCCGCGCGGCATCGCGCCGTTCGTCGTGCCTCCAGGCGCATGACGCGCTCCGCCAGGACACCAGCCACGACGACGCGGACGGCGCGATGGTGACGGGGCGACCGCGCAGGCCGGGAAGCATCAGCCACGGGACGCTGGCCAGCGCTCCCATCGGGACGATCACGGCCCCGTCGTCCTTCAGCGTCGGCAGCAGCGGCGAGACGACCTGTTCGGCGAGGACTTCGGTCTGACAGCGGACTGATTCCCTGATCACCGCTTCCAGGCGCGCGGGCAGCTTCCTGCCCGTCAGGGCGTCGAGGTCGGCGGTGAGTTTTCGTGCGGCTTCGGCAGCCGTCGTGAAGTCGCCGAGCTCTGCGAGCCGGACGCGCTCACGGCTTATCGTGACGGCGAGCAGCCGGCCGTCACGGACGAGAATGCCAACGTAGCACTGCCCGCACTGGCGCAGCGCCGCGCCAACGTCACGGGCGCTCGCCTCGGCTATCGTCTCGCCAAGGCCGCTCGCCTGCCAGCTCCGCTGCCGGACCAGGCGCTGGAGTTCGTTGCGCCGTGTGACATTTGCCGAATCGGGAGAGCCGTTGAGTTCGGATGTCCTGATCATCATGCCGAGCTGGCGCAGTTCGGCGAGCACCGCCGCTTCTTCGGGATCGGCGGGCGGCCGGACGGGCCTGACCCGGAACGCCTGGGCGCGGGAGCGCTCCAGCCAGGAGAAGACCTGCCGTGCGCTGCCGCGCTCGAGAACCAGGCGCAGGCCAGTGCCGGCCAGTTCCGCGCCGAGCGCGGCGGCGCCTGTCTGCAGGTCAAAGCTGCCCAGCCGGCCGCGCCTGGTGTGCAACATTGCCAGCCCGGCCAGGATCCGCGCGAGCGCGGCGCCGTTGAGCCCGTCGAAGATTGCCAGCTCGGCCCTGGTCAGCTGGCGGAGCAGCAGAGTCTCTAGGGGAAAGTTCCTTCCGCCGCCCGCCGCGGCTAGCCGCCTGACCGTGTCGTCCCGTCGCCTGGCCCTGAGAAGTGCGCGGGCGGCGATCAGTTCCGCCAGCGACGCGTCCGCCTGGAGCCCGTAGCTTCGCAGGCGCTCCGCGAGTTGCTGTCCGTCGACGGCGACCTTCGGCCACGGTTTCATCCGCCGGGACACACCGACGTCCCCGCCCGGCTGAGGGTTGCTAGCGGCATAGCTGGCGCGCAACCGGGTGAGTTCGGCGAGGGCGGCCCATGCGTGATTGCCGCGAGCACGGAACCGGCGCATCGCGGCGGCGGACCACCGCCGCGCGGCGGCCAGGTCGCCGGCGGCGAGAGCAGCCTGTGCTCGGGAGAACTCGGCCTCGGCGCAGTGCTGATCCAGTCGCTGACGCCGGAAGGCGACAACCGCGTTGTCGAGTTCAGCGGCAGCGTCGCTAGCGAGGCCGACCGCCAGGAGCACTCGGGCCCGATCCGTTTCCAGTTCGGGCATGTTGCCCGGCGCGATGCGCCGATATACGGCCGCCGCGGCGTCCAGCAGATTGAGGGCCGCGGCGATGTCACCGCCGAGGAGCGCACAATATCCCAAGTTATGTGTCGCCATGGTGGCATATAGCTCATTGCCCACGTGCCTGGCCATTTCCGCACCGCGACGCAGATAATTTTCGGCGAGCCCCACCTCTCCTCTATTGAGGTGCAGCACTCCCCGGTTCACAAGGACCCTGGCCAGCATTTCCGGATCCGTATCGAGCATACGCTCGGCCGTGTTGAAACTCGCGAGTGAGTCACGCCATCGTCCGGTGCGCAGGAGGATAAGTCCACGCTGGGCAAGCAGATGCCCTCGCCCTTCTTCCGTCAGGTACTCCTCGGCCCGGGTGAGAAGCATAAGCCCGTACTCCGGCCGCCCCTGCTCGGACTCCAAATGCGCCAGGCTCATCAGCAGACGGGCCGCGAGCGCGCGATGCTCTTGCGGTATATCCCCGCTATCGCCGTCGGCTGCCTCAAGCCAGCCCAGTTCAGCCAGACCCTTGCGCATCCACCGTGCGCCGGCGGCAGGGTTACCGTCATTCGCCGCACGCAGACCTTCGGCGTGCGCGCCCCAAGCTCTCCGCTCCGGTGTGCTCACTTGCCCGGTAACAAGGTCAGCGCCGGCGTGATAACAGACTTGGCTGCGCCGGAGAAAGAATCACGCTGTCCGGTAGGGACACTTTCCCATCGCGGATTAACGATCAGCTGAGCGGATCCGCGCGGCACGCTATAGAAAACAAAACGCCCCAAGTCATCGGCTATAATCTTAATGGAATCACTTCCAATTTTCATCTCCACCTCATGAGCTTGCGGAGGCGCCAACCAGCCGTCCACCCTTGCGGTGCCATCCGGGTTAGAGTCGACCCTGATCATGATGGTGAGGCTTTCGCTATCAAATGTGACCGTCCGGCTTTCTTCTGCCCCGCGAGCGGACAGGGCTCCTTCAGGCTCGGCGTCCACATACCTGGCAACCTCGGCATCCAAGTTCTGCAATGCGAGCGCGAACTTGATGCGCTCCGGCAGGTCCGCGGGCATCGGATCGGCCGTCTCGAACAGATCACGAATCCCGTCAAGCAGATCCGTGTCGCTTGGACGGCCGAGATTGTCGTTGCCGAGATTGTCGCTGCAGCGGTTGTCACGCTCGTTGCCCATGGCCATCACCGATCCCCTCCTGCGGCTAGCGCCGCCCGCATCTTGTCCAGGCAACGACCGCGCGTGGGTCCGACGCTTCCTCGCGGCATGCCCAGCCTGGCCGCCACATCGTCATAGTCGGGGCGTGGCACGAACGCGACTATCCTGAGAAGTTCGCGGCAACGCGGAGGAAGCCTGCTCAGGGCAGTCCACAACTCACGCTGTTCGTCCTTGATGATGACGCTCTGTTCGGCGTCGACGCCCTGGTCCGGGATCGAGGTAAACCATTCGTCAGCAGCGGGCCGCTGCCTGCGGTCTTCCGCTCGTACGCGCCAGGCCTCCCGTTTCGTCGTGGTGATCAGCCAGGATGCCAGCGCGGCCGGAGCACGAACCCGGTCCAGGTGTGAGACCAGGCTCAACCACGTTGTCTGCACCACGTCCTCTGCCTCGGGCTGACTGAGCCCCGCGGCCCTGGCAACGTGCCAGAGCATGGGGGTCAGTTCGGTGATCAGCTCGCTTACCGCCTCCAGGCTGCCCGATCTCGCGCTATTCACCAGCCCCTCCATCCGCGCACGGCTGTCATCCCCGCTCACGTGGTCCACCGTGACGACTTCGTCGCGCATCACTCACGACTTCCCGGGAAACTGACGCAGCGACCATGCCACTCTCTGGATCGCCGCTTTAGCGTCGACCTCGCTGAGCCGCGGCAACTGGCTGTCCTCTTCTAGAAGGCCGCCGAGCATGACGGCGATCGCATGTGCCGCGAATGCCGGCGCCGCGAATGAGGTACCGCTCCAGGCCGCGAATCCGCCACGATAGTCGTCACGGTCAAGGGTCTCGATGTCCCGGACTTTAAGATCCGGCTCGTCCGGACCGTTGATATCCGTGGGAAACGTGCTGATCAGGCTGGCTCCTCCCGCCCAGGCCGTGACCCACTGTCCGCCGTCGCTGAAAGCGGCCCGTGATCCGTTAGGATTCAGCGCCCCCACGCTGACCAGATGGTTCGGGTTGTCCGATGGCACCCCCGCGAACGCCGCCGGGTAATAGCGGCGCCTGGTTGTGTAGTTTCCCGCCGCCGCTGTTATGAGGACACCGCGGTCAAGCAGGCCGCGGATCAGTTCGTAGAGTCCGGCCGTGTACATGACGTCAGCGGAGGACTCGGCGAAGTACCCCAACGACAGCGATAGCGCGTCGACCATGAGTTCCGGCTTGTTGTCGCGCTGGGCCTCGGCCACCCGGGCGACTAGCAGCCCGAGCGCGCATAGCAGGTCGCCTTCGTAGATAATGCCGTCGCTGTGCATGATGCGGATGCTCAGCAATGTGGCGTCTGGCACTGCCTGGCGGACGAGTCCGGCGATGAACGTGCCGTGGCCAAGATAAGCATCGACCGGGCGTACCAGCAGGTCGGAAGGGTAAGGCAGGTCCCACGGCCCTGTTATGGGGTGAATCGCGTGGTGCTCGCCGGCCCGCTTGGCATGCTCACGGATGACGTTCTGAATTCCCGGATCGACCTGCACGAATCCGTCGCTGCTTGTCTCGTACTGGCCGTTGCCTTCGGCCCGGACGTCAAGCCATGGGTGCGCACGGACTCCGCTGTCGAGCACGGCAACGACGGGCCGCCTGCCGTAGTCGGCCGCGCACATTTCCCTCGATTTGCGGCTGGGCGCATCGATGGTCACGTCCACCGGAGTCCGCGTGCTCCCGCCGCCGTACAGATACGAACTGACAGCGCTCGGCTCGCCTCCCGCGATCACGACCGGGCCGGCGATCACGACCGGATCCCCCGTGACCGATGATCCCGTGAGGGCTGAGCCCGTGAGCAAGTGCTCAAGTGATATGCGCTGTACATCGTCCTCGCGCAGGACTGATTTTCCCTGGCGATCGCCGTCGGCGCGGAATGCGTGACGAATCGCGGTCAGCGCCTCCCAGGCGTCTACCACCCGTCCATCGTGACTCGCCATTACCAGTACCGCTCTTCGCGACAAGCCAAGAGCGACGTCGTTTTCCGCGTCGCCCGTAACAGGAGGCGTGGAGACGAGACGCATTCCGGTGTTTCCCCGGCCGAGTCCGTCGTTCAGCTCGCCGAGAGCATTCTCCCGGTGCAGATGCGCGGGCAGCAGGAGCGTATGTGACCTGTACACCGCCGCCTGCGGCACTGGCCATCCGTCCGGCACCGCGCCTTCTGAACGGAGCACCCTCGCATTGTGCCTATCGAGAACTTCGTCGATCACGTGAAGAGGACCAGGCTCGGCATCCGCCTCATCGGGCGTCGCCGGCCCCTCTGTGTCACGCGGGGTATAGAGATACTTCATCGCGCAGCTCCCCGGTTTCCCGCCGCTGTTCCTGACTAACCGCTCTGCGATCTCTGGCTCAGCAGCTTAGAACTCTTGTCGGCCGTCAGGTTGGAAAGAGGGTCGCCCGGGAAGCCAGATACCTGAAAACATAACGATCAGGTCACGAAGGCGACGGCAGATGCTCGCTGTACCGGGTCAGGCGTTGAGGGTCAGGGCCGTGTCGCCGGTGAGGCGGGTGAGCGGCGGGCGTTCAATGAGCTCGTTGAGGTGCTCGTCGAGGCGGAGACCGTTCTCCGTGGCGACGGCATGCAGGTACGTCTCCGGCTGGCGGATTCCCCATAGCCCGGGCTCGTCCCCCTCCGGCTGCCGGGGGAGGACCCCCTCGCGCATGGCCAGCGTGCGGAGCACGACCGAGCTCATCCGGGTGAGGCTGGCCAGCGACTGGTGCCTGTTCTGCCGGGTGCCGAGATCTACCTGGGCCATCTTCGCCAAGCCGACTTCCGCGTAGATGTCGATCATCATGCCGATCTCCACGCCGTAGCCGGTGAAGAACGGCACCCTGGCCAGCAGTTCGCGGCGCGCCGCGAACTCGCCCGCCAGTGGCTGCACGAAGCCGGCGAGATCGGGATAGAAGAGGTTGAGCAGAGGCTTGGCCATCAGTTCGGTGACCCGGCCGCCGCCGTCGGCAACCGACTGCTCCCCCTTGGTGAACGGCCGCCGGTACGCCGCCTTGCAGAACTGGATTCGCGGGTCTGCCAGCAGGGGGCCGAGCGTTCCGTACACGAAGTGCTCGCGGAAGTCGGTCGTGTCCGAGTCGGCGAACATGACGATGTCACCTCGGGCGACGGACAGGCTGCGCCACATGGCATCGCCCTTGCCCTGAGCGGGACCGTAGCCGGACATGAGCTCGTTTTCGGAGTACACCTCGGCCCCGCGACTGCGCGCGACGTCCGCGGTGCCGTCCGGCGAGTCCGCGTCAACGACTATGACCTGGTCCGGTAGCCCCGTCCGGGCGCGCAGGTCGTTGACGGCATCGAGGATCGCCCCGATGGTGCCCGCGACGTTGCGGGCCGGGAAAATCAGCGTCGTTGTCGGACGATCCGCCCCATTGTCACCGATAGCGAGACCACGAAAGTCCCGATAGTGAAAGGTGCACTGCTCGAACCATTCCCAGACTGTTATCTTCATTTAGCGAGTTCCGTCTCCGTTTAGTTCCAGCTGAACGCTGCGGGGGTTTGGGGAGACTAGCCACCTGATTTTAATTGTGAGTTAACTATTATTTCTTTAGCGTTAAATAGCTGCAGAATCATATGATGACCGTGGATTGAAGCCATCAGGTGGCCTGTCAGCTACAGGTACCCAGAATAGCGCCCCTTATTCCTGTGACGCCTGTTGCCAGAGTGCCCGCGCGGCGCCATCGCCCTCCCGGGCGCCCTCCTGCCCGCCCCTGCTGGCCGCCCCTGCTGGCCGCCCTGCTGGCCGCCCCTCCTGACCGCGAAGCCAACTAGCCACATATCTGACATTATCCGGACATCTTGCCGATGTTCGTGAGACCCGTGATGCCGGTTCTATTGCCGGAAACACCATCCACAGGGAGGGACCAATGCGTCCACGAACCGGCGTTGCCGCGTTCCTTTCGGTGCTCGGAGCGGCAGGCGTGCTTGCCGCCGCGAGCACCGCCGCCGGGGCGAGCACGCGTCCGGCGTCCGTCAGCCATCACGCGGGCGACGTCATCGTTCCTGGTGACCTGCTCGTCAGCGAGAGCCGCTACATCAACGACCCGAACATCGTGGCGGGGGTTACCCAGCTGCCGCCGGGCTGCACCGGCAGCAACTGCGCCACCGCGGTCGCCAGCGGCAACTACCCGTACGTCTTCAACAACGACTCCGTTGACGCCAGCTTCGGTGTCACCTCCCCGCTCTACCTGCGGGAGATCACGCCAGGCGGGAAGACCGTCGGCACCGTCCCTGTGCCGACCGGCGAGCTGAACACCAGTTTCTCCTCGAAGTCCGAGGGGGCGCTCAACCTTTCCGCCAACGGGAAGTACGTCACCTTCATCGACTACGTGGCCCCGGCCGACACAGTCGACGCCTCGAACGCCAACACGCCCGGGGTGATCGACCCGACCAACCCGGTGCCGGGCGCCGACTACCGCGCGGTGGCGCAACTCTCGGCGGACGGCAAGTTCACGTTCACCGAGACCAACGCCTACAGCGGCAACAACGGACGCGCGGCGATCGAGGCCACCGTCGACGGCAAGAACTACTACTACACGGCTGGCAACGCGGGCAACGGCAGCAACCCGCAGCCCGACGGCGTCATCCTCGGCGCGGGCGCGCAGATCATCACGCCGTCCACTCTGGCGGAATCCAAGCAGGACCCCGGCCTGCCCACGCCGGTCGGCAGCTTCAGCGTCGCCAAGCTTGGCGACACGGCGGACAAGGTCGGCAAGGACGACAACTTCCGTGGCCTGACGATTGACGACAACGTCCTGTACTACACCAAGGGCAGCGGCAGCAACGGCGTCAACACGGTGTACTTCCTCGACACCACGGGCAAGGCCTGCCCGGACGGCGTCGGCCTGCCGGAGCCGGGCGCGAAGCTGCCGACCTCGGCGCTTTCCTACACCGAGTCCACGCTGCAGTCCGGCGGGCTGCCCAGCAACATGTGCATCCTGAAGGGGTTCCCGACCGCGCTCGCCAAGAGCGCGACGGACTCCAGCGACTACCCGTTCGGCCTGTGGTTCGCGAACGCGGACACGCTGTACGTGGCCGACGAGGGCGCCGGTGACAACACCTACGACGCCGCCACCAACACCTACACCGCGGATGCCGCGTCCACCACGGCCGGCCTGCAGAAGTGGGTGTTCGACAAGGCCACTGGCCAGTGGAATCTGGCCTACACGCTGCGCAACGGCCTCGACCTCGGCACGCCGTACACCGTGAAGGGCTACCCGACCGGTGACAACTCCGAGACGGGTCTGCCGTGGGCACCGGCGACCGACGGCCTCCGCAACATCACCGGGCAGGTCAACCCGAACGGCACCGTCAGCATCTGGGCGGTCACCTCGACCGTCAGCGGCGGCGGCGACGAGGGTGCCGACCCGAACAAGCTGGTCGAGGTCACCGACGACCTTCGCGCCACGTCCTTGCCGTCGGGCGAGTCCTTCCGCACAGCTGTTCCGGCTTCCTACGGCCAGGTCGTGCGCGGGGTCTCGTTCACGCCCGGCACGCATGTCGGCCAGTAGCGAAGACCTGTAGCGAAGACCAGCAGCAAAGCGCTACGCGGTGCCTTCCCGGCCTGCGGCGGGCCGCTCGGCCCCCGACTGCCGGGAAGGCACTCGCTACCCTGAACGATCCCTGGTGACTGCGGTTCCCCCGGCGCTGCTCACCCCGGCTCTGCTCCCCCTGGCGCTGCTCCCGCTGGCTCTGGCGCCGGATGCGCCGCCAGGTGCGACAGCCCGTGACGGACGCCGGCCGTCCAGGCGCCCAGCCCGATCACGGCAACGGCTACCGTGTCCCATGGGGCAGGAATCACGCCCGTCCCGCCGAAGTCCACGGACCCGATCGCAGACACCGCCAGCACCAGGGCGAGGTAGATCACTAGCCATGCTCCGAGCCCGGCGTCCCGCCAGCCCTCTCCGGAACGCCACTGCTGGTACGCGTACACGACCGCGCCGACCAGGAGCACGGGCAGCGCGATTCGCAGTTCGTGCCAGCCCGCCCAGTACACGATCATCGTGGCGAGCACGAACGCGAAGGGCGCGACGTACTTCAGCCACCGCGGCGCGCCGCTGAACGCGCCGGCCCGGGCGAACGCGATCGCCGACACGGCGGGCAGGGCATACGCGATGAGGCCGAGCACGCCGGTGGCCGCGACGATCTGCTGCCAGCTGTGCAGCGGAAGCAGGAACGCGATCCCGATCGCGAAGTTGACGAGCAGCGCCCTGCGCGGGATGCCGGACCGGCTGTGCACCTTCACGAAGGCCGCGGGCAGGAACCCGTTCTTCGCCATGGCGAACGACTCCCGCCCGGTCGCGGCGGTGAACGCCAGCGCCGACCCGCCCGGCGAGCCGATCGCGTCCGCGTACAGCACCCAGGACAGCCAGGACAGGTTCAGCGATACGGCAAGCTCGGCATACGGCGAACTGAACGACACGCCGTGCCACCCGTGGACCAGGTCAGCGCCAGGAACCGCTCCCAGGAACACCACCTGGAGCAGGATGTACAGCACCGCGGAGAACGCGAGCGAGCTGAGCACGGCACGCGGTACGTCCCGGCGGGGGTTCCTGGCCTCGCCAGACAGGTCGATCGGCCCCTGGAAACCGGTGAACGCGTAGATGATGCCCGCGGTGGCGATCGCCGACAGTCCCGGCGCCCACCCGTAAGGGGCGAAGCCGCCGTGGGAGGAGAAGTTGCCGCCATGGAACCCCGACGCGAACAGCGCGATCACCGTGATCGACGGCACCACGAACTTCGCGACGGTAAGCGCTCCGTTCACCCGTGCGAAGAGCTGGATGCCGAACCAGTTCACCAGCACGAACACCGCCATGATGCCGATGCCGAGGAGCACGCCGAGACTGGTGAGCGACGTGCCGTTGAAGATTCCCGGCACGTACTTGCTCATGTACTGGATCATCGCGGCGGACTCGCTCGGCGGGTTTGTCGCCCATGCGATCCAGATGCCCCAGCCCGCTATCGTCGCGACGAGCCGGCCATTGCTGTAGAAGGGCCAGCGGACAAGTCCCCCGGCTTCCGGGCGCGCGCCGCCGAGTTCGGCCATGACCAGCGCGATAAGCGCGAGGACACCCCCGCCGACCGCCCACGACACGATCGCCTCCGGCCCGGCAGCCTGCGCGGCGTACATCGCGCCGAGAAGCCAGCCGGAGCCGATGACGCCGCTGAACCCGACCGCGGTCAGCTGCCAGTACCCCAGTGACCGGCGCAGGTGGTGATCTTCCCCCGCTCCTGCGTGCGTTTCTTCGGCCGTTCTCTCCTGCGACCGCGCGGGTTCGCGCATCATGTCCTCCTTATCGCACTTATCGCACCCGATGCCTCCTCATGTTCACTTCCCAAAAAATCGTCACGAATCACAACAGATTGGCTCATCGAGCCAATCGCCGGCGAAAATGAAATGCTCCCCCGGTAAGCGGCGTCAATCCAGGGGAACCTTGTAGATCAGCTCCTGGCCGTACGCCGCGAACCCCGCTCGCCGCAGGATCGGTCCGGACGTCTCAACCCGCCCCTTGACCAGCGCCATCGTGGCCCCGTGAGCGGTCGCGTACTCCAGGCGGGCGGCGAGGACCGCCCGGTAGACGCCCCGGCCGCGCGCCGAGGGCACGACGCCGCCGCCCCACAGGCGCGCGACACCGTCGGCCATGGTCACGCCGCCCGAGCCGACCGGCACGCCGTCGGAGTAGGCCACGACCGTGCCGCCTGGAGCGGCCAGTGCCTGAGCGGCCAGTGCCTGAGCGGCCAGTGCCGAAGCCCCGCCAGTCAGGCTCAGCGCCAGCACGTCCAGGGTCTCTTCCACGGCCGCTCCCCGCGCGACGAGCAGTTCCCGCACTCCCCATGGGCTGTCCAGGCGCACCATCCAGTGCACGCGGCGACAACCTCCTCGGGGGGCAGGCTCATGCGGCTAATTGTCGCCGGCTGACTTATCCCCCGCCGCGCGGACCTCAGACCACAGCGACCGGTACGCCCGCGCGGCCAGGCTGCGCGGCGCGTAGACCGTGACCGGGGACCGTTCCGCGGACATATTCTCGATCATGGACAAGTAAGGGATCGCCGCGGCAGCTACCACGGTCCGTTCGGGCAAAGGGGTCTGGGTTATCTCCCTGTGGAGCTTCTTACGGCGGTCGACCATGGAGAAGAACGCGAGTACCCGCGGGCGGTGGCCGCGGAAGTCCGCGACGAAATCGGTGAGCTGCTCGAGCGTGCGCAACGACAGGGTCGTCGGGATGAGCGGGACCACGACAATGTCGGCGGCGTGCAGCACGTTCTCCGAGACAAGCGAGATACTCGGCGGGCAATCGAGGAAGACCGCGTCGTACTCCCCGGCCAGCGGCGCGAGCAGCTTTCCCAGTTTGCGGGAGGTTTTGCCGCCCGCCCCTGTGCCGACCGAACTGGCCTTTGCGTCCCCCTCGAGCAGCAGGTCCATGTTCCTGTAGGTGAAATCGGCCGGGATCAGGTCGAAGTTGTCGAAGTCCGTTCCCTTAATCGCGTCGTCAAGCGTCCGCTTGCCGCGGATCAGCGCCTTCCCGCCGCCCTTTACGCGCGGCTTCACACGCAGCATGAAGGTCGCCGCGCCCTGCGGGTCCAGGTCCCACAAGAGGGTCCGCAGCCCGTCGGCAGCCGCGAGGTGGGCAAGGTTGACCGCCGTGGTCGTCTTGCCCACACCGCCTTTGATGTTGTAAAGCGCGTAAATCCTCATTCCGCCCCTCGCAGCAGCGCGGACATCCGGCGCTGGCCCTCGATCCCGGCGAATCCGCTGAACCGCCGCTCGAAGTCCCCCCGTGCCGCCGCCTGGTCATCCGCGAGCCCGGCGGCGGCCTCGCCCATGGCGAGCAGTGTCACCGCCGATGCCTCATTCGCCGCGAGCATGGCGATGCCTAGTGCCCGGATCTCGGCGATCTGCACCTCGTTGTCCTGGAATGTACCGAGGCAGTCTTGCAGCCGCTTGAGGTCACCGACCACCCTGCCGTAGGACGCGGGCGCGTACAAAGGAGCGAAGAACTCCAGGGCGTAACGCAGTTCCTTGCAGCGTTTACGCAGGTCGTGCAGCGACTCGGCGGGCGAGTCCGGAGTGATCGCGCCGCCCATCTGCGCCACCTTCACGAACGCCCTCCGCGTGCTCTCGGCGGCGAGCATCGCGGTGGAGATCCTCGGGCCCTTCGGCGGCTTTCCCCCGCTGCCCTCGCTGACGGGGGCGAGCGTGTCACGCCATTCTCGCGTCAGTTCGCGGAACCGTGCCGACCGCAAGGCGCGGGCGAGCGCACGGTACTCCTTCGCCCTGCGGCCGCACAGGTAACCGCGGAACGGCTCGAGGTCATCCGGCTTGGCGGCCTTGAGTCTCCTGGCCATGTCCTCGAAGCCGAGCAGGTGCACGTCCAGGTCCCTGGTCGGCGTGGTGATGTCGCCGAGCCACTTGAACTCCGCCGCGAAACGCCTAACGTCGGCCGAACGGCCGAGCGAGCCTCCGAAAAGCTTCAGCGCCGCGCGCGTGCGCCGCACCGCCACCCGGAAGTCGTGCAAGAACTCGGTGTCGACGTCCGCTAGGACGCCCGGGACGTTGACCTCGGCCATGTCGAGGAGGCGGAGCAAGATGACCGCGACGGCCTGACTGGAAGGCATGTCGGCGGCGATGTCCGCGTCGACCTTGTTCGTGTAGTCGCCGGGTCGGTGGCCGCCGGCGGCGAGGGCCTCGGTCAGCAGGTCGCGCTCGGCGGGGGCGAAGCCGCTGGTTTCGGCGATGATGCGGGCGGCGCGGCGGGCCGGGCCCGAGTAGCCGCGGACTTCGGTGATGGTCAGGCGAGGCGCTAGGAGACGGGCGTTTGGGCTGGGCGTGCTGTCGTCCGCGCTGGCGAGGGCCGGATGCTCGATGAGCAGCCGGGCGACGGTCTTGGCTTCGTCATTGAGCAGCCTTGTGACGGTGACGCCCGTGATCACGGTCACGCGCGGCAAGAGCGCGCGGGGCCCTATGACGCCCGCAACGTGATCGGCCACGAGACCGGCCGGGAGATCACCGGCGAGGTGCGGCCGGGCGGGCTGCCAGCCCGCCACGGGCTGGATGGCGAGGAGTCCGACCGGGTCCGGGTTATCGCTCGTCTTCTCGTCCGGCCCCACGGTCAGCCGGAGTTCCCCGCCGCGATGAGCGGGCACGTACTCCAGGCGCAGTCCGGCACGATAAAGCCGCCAGTCGAAGGTGTCCAGCCAGGTGCGCCGCCGCGGCGCCCGCTTCGACTGCGTCGCCGACGGCTCTCGTTCGGGAACGAGGGTAAAGTCCTTCTCCAGTGCCGCCAGCGCCGCCGCCACGAAATCACGTTGCGTATTGGTAGAATCGCCCTGAGTATCCGCCGTGTCGTCCCGAGTACCGGCGGTGTCGCTACCTGAGGCTTCAGCGGGGGCTACGAAGCCTGCCAGGTCAGGCGTCATGGCGGCACCCCCTTCCCGGCAATTAGAGTAACTGCCTCTATTTAACCATATATTCACTGTTAAGTTGATATTATGTTCAACGCTTGTTAACCTTCTGTTAATCTTACCTGCTATCTGTTACCCACGGAAGCACTTCCGGGGCAGTCAGGCAAACCCTCAAGATACGCTTTCGGACTGTTTCGGACCGTTTCGGACGCGACACGGCGCGACGCCACGCCACACCGCGCGGGCTGAGGCGCCGCCCCTTCAGCGCGGCGAGGACGAGCGCGGAGCGGACGTCAAGGGCCAGGTGAAACCGGTCGCGGTCAGAATCTCGGCAGGACCAGGCATGCCGGACTGAGTGCCAGGGCGGCTCGCGGCGGCGGCCCCGGCGGCGCATGCCGCGCGGACCGCTTCTTCCGGAGCGGTCCCCGCGCCGAGGGCGACCGCCAGCGCGCCGACGAACGTGTCGCCCGCGCCTACGGTGTCCACCGCGCGGATGCGGAACCCTGGCACGGCGACCGCCTTGCCGGCTGAACTCCCGCCATCGCCCGTGCTTCCGCCGCCGTCTGGCCGGGCGCAGTACGCCGCACCTTCCGCGCCCGCCGTTACCACGACATGGCAGGCGCCGAGTTCGGTGAGTTCGGCGGCCGATGCCACGGCTGCGGTAAGGCCGTCCACCGGCCTGCCGAGTACCGAAGCGGCCTCCGATTCGTTCACCACCAGCCAGTCCGCGCCCGCCACCAGTTCCCTGGCCGAGGGCGGCGCGGGGGCCAGGTTGAGGATCCGCAAGATGCGGCCGTCAACGGCGAGAGCGGTCTTGATGGCGTCCGCCGGGATCTCGGCGCTGATCACCAGCACTTCCCGCGGCGCCGGCGTTCCGCTGGTGTCCGCGGGGACCTGCCCGGCGGCAGGCGACGCGCCGGCGGCCACCGCGGCGATCTCCGTCGCGCCCACTTCGCGATTGGCACCGGGCGCGACGGTGATCATGTTCTCTCCGGACTCGTCGACCGTGATCATCGCGAGCCCTGTCGGGGACCCCGGAACCGTGCGCACGCCGCCGTCGTCGATGCCCTCGTCCTGAAGTGCGGCCCGCAGTCGCCCGCCGAAGTCGTCGTCTCCCACGCAGCCGACCATTCGCACGCGAGCCCCGAGCCGGGCGGCGGCGACCGCCTGGTTGGCGCCCTTCCCGCCGGGCGCGTACGCCGCACCACCGCCGAGAACAGTCGCGCCGGGGCCCGGAAGCTCCGGCACGGTGACGGATATGTCCATGTTCAGGCTGCCCAGCACCGTCAGCCGTACCTCGGGAACCACACCCGAACGCTACTACCGGGAATGATCCCCTGGTGCAAAGGTAGGAGAACGTAACCGCATGGCGCGGGAGCGGCGATGGACAGCTCCGACGACGCGATATATCTTAATAGGAGGAGGTTGTCATGAACTCGTTCATCCAGCGACTGTTGGCGCCGTTCAGCGCCCGGTGGTCCAAGACGCGCTCCACGCTCGCGGCCCGCGGCGGCGACGCCGGGAAGAGGGCGTTCGACGCCCTGCAGGAACTGCGCGACAGCGAGACCGGAAAGCGCGCGGCCGGCAAGATCAGCGACCTGCGCGACAGCGATACCGGAAAACGCGCGGCCAGCAAGATCAGCGACCTGCGGGAGAGCGATACCGGCAAGCGCGCGGCCAGCGCCCTGGCGGACCTGCGGCAGCGAGACCCGGTCCGCAAGGCGGAGGAGGCGGCCCGGCGCACACTGCACGACCTGCGCAGCGGCGGCGGACCGGGCGATTCGAGCGGCGCGTCCTGAGCCGAGCGCGGGAAACCTGTTGCGCTAGGCCGCGCGGACATGAAACCCAATTCCCAACGCGGGAACAAGAGGTGGCGGTAACCCTGTCGGAGGGAGACGACCGGCGGGCAAGGCTCCTCGCGCTCTCCCGTGATGCTCTCGCGGAGGAGGCCACGGTTCGTCCCGTGATCGCGGCCAAGATCCTCGGGCTTAGCGAGAAGACAGTCCGCGCGTGGGAAGATGCGGGCCATGTCCTGCGCGAACTGCGCGAGGAAGGTCTGGAACGGGATCTGTTCGAACACGTATGGCGCCGATTGGAGGACCAGTCCCTGCTCGATCGCGAAGATCTGCGGGAAAGCATCGGCCAGTTGCTGCGCGGAGATGTCGTTGTTCTCCGCCCGCCGACCGACACGGAAGATAAGTAGCACATAAGGCCTTGCATCACCGTGCCCATCAGTCCGGGCGGCAGCATGTCACGAGCGGCTGCCCAGGCTGCCGCCGTGCCGCCCGCGCTGCTACAGGGTGAGGATGACGCGCTCGTGGACGTTGCCGCTTTCGAGCTGGCGGTGGGCCTCGGCGGCCTGCTGCATGGGCAAGGATTTATGCGCCCGCAGGCGGAGCCGGCCGTCGGCCAGCAGGGCGATCGCCTGATCCAGGGCACCGGGAGCACGGTCGGGGGTGGGCTGGGAGAGCGTGACGCCGAAGTCGGGGGCGGCCGGGTCGGACAAGGTGATGACCCGCTTGGGTCCGGCGGCCAGGGCGATCGCGTCGGCCAGGACACCGTTGCCGGCCGCGTCGAACACTGCGTCCACCGTGCCCAGCGCGCGGACCCGGTCGGCTAGGCCCGGGCCGTAGCGCACCGGCGTCGCTCCCAGCTCGCGGGCGAGCGTGTCGTCGTGCTCGCCGACTGCGCTGATCACCTTGACCCCCTGAGCGACCGCGAGCTGGGTCGCGATGATGCCGACGGATCCGCCGCCGCCGAACAGCAGCAGGGTCTCGCCGCTTTTGACGTTCAGCTGGCGGAGGACACCGATGGCCGCCTCGGCGGAGCTGGGCAGCGCGGCGGCGTCGATCCACGAAACGGTATCGGGCTTGCGGGTCCAGATCGATGCCACGGCGTACTCGGCGTACCCGCCCAGGCTGAACAGCAGGGCCGTGACGCCGTCGCCGACGGACGTGCCGGTCACGCCAGGTCCGACCGCGTCGACGATGCCGGCTGCCTCGAAGCCGAGTACGGCGTTGGAGGGTAGCGGGATAGCGGCCTTGAGATAGCCGGCACGCAGGACGAGATCGGTCGGGCTGATGCCGGCGGCCCTGACCTTGATCCTGATCTGTCCCTCGCCCGGTTCTGTCAGCGGGACCCCGGCCCACTTCAGCACCTCAGGGGGTCCGTATCCGGTCATCACTATCGCGTTCGGCATGGCAGTTCCTTTCTAGTGGCGGCCTCGGTATGGCCGCGCAGGGGTCATGACTCGGCTCCCGCTTTCTGTGGTCACTTGTCCCGGCCCCCGGCGGGCCGGTCTCCGCTCTCCTGGCAGAATTTACGTGATACATCACGTAAATTCTGAGCCTAACTTACGTGATACATCACGTAAGTGTCAACGGGAAGTAAGTGTCAACGGGAAGGATGCCGGCATGCCAGGTCGCCTGAGCAGGCTCCCCGGGCGTCCCGGGACCAGGGACCTGTGCGGGCAGGTCCCGCCGCGCGCCGGGCTCGTTTGCCCGCTGCCGCAGGCACCCGCGGGCACGCACTGATGTTTCGCTGGGCTTAGCGGGAACCGTGCTTCCCCGAGAGCTCGGCGGCCGCCTGGGTGATCTCGCCGACGGGACTACGCAACCGGATTTTCGCTTGCAGGCGACGAGGGGATGCCGGGGCGAGTGCCTCCGGGCTGGCGCCGGAGCCGCCGTCTGGCCGCTGGGAGAAGTACGTAACTCCGCTATGCCCGTTCGCCGCCGGGCGCGTAGGCCGTCCCTCGGATTCAGGCCGGGCCTCGTCAGTCCTCCGCCGGATGCCAGTCGACAGGCGGCGGGAGCGAGCCCTGGTTGATGATGTTCGCGTACACGCTTTCCAGTGCCTCGCTGAGCGGTCCCAGGAGGCCGGGCGGCAGTCCCCCGAAGAACAGGCGCCGGACAAGATCCACGTGCCCGGGCGCCGCCTCCTCCAGGGCCTGCCGCCCGCGGTCGATCAGGGTCACCTCGGTGACCCGCCTGTCGGCGGCGGAGAGGCCGCACCTCACCAGGCCCCTGGCGCTCATCCGCCGCACGTGGTGGGACACCCGGCTGCGCTCCCAGCCGATCTGGGCGGCTAGCACCGTGATCTGCATCCGCCCCCCGTCGGCCACGCTCAACGCCGTCAGCACGTCGTAATCGGGCAGCGACATGCCGCTGTCCGCGAGGAGCTGGCGGTTCATCTCGTATGCGAGGCGCAGCTGCACCCGGATATAGGCCAGCCACGCCCGCTGCTGGTCACCGTCGAGCCATCCGCCCTCGAGCGCCGGGCCATCCGCGCCGTTACGTGACATATCACCTGAGTTTACCGCCCGGGACAGCCACGCATGGTCGCGACGCAGACCAAACTCGAGGAAGAACTGCTCACCCACTCGCCGACCGCTCACGTCCGCCGGCCTCGGCTGGATTACGAGTCGCAGGCCACCGCACTGGAGCGCAACGAGCTCGGGGCCGTCCTCCTCGCCGGCGGACTCGGGCCGCCCGCGGAGCAAGCGCCGATCTCTCTGCTCGCGCTCAACGGGCTGCGCGTATCGGAGGCAACCGGCGCGGACATCGAGCACCTCGGCCTGGAGCGCGGCCGCCGGCCCCTGGTCATCACCCGCAAAGGTGGCAAGGTCGACCATCCCGCTCGCCCCTCGCACCGCAGGGGCGATCGACCTGGCGATCGACCTGGCGATCGGCGAGCGGGCGTGGATCATGCCAAAATGGATTTTCTGGGTGGCGACCATGATGCTGCCCCGGCAGGAGACGCGCCGCTGGACGGCGACGGGCCCGGCCGGGCGAGCCGGGACTACGCTGGCGCGGCGGGCGCGCAGCTTACGCCGGTCAGTGGGGGGACTGGGCAGAAATTTTCTCAACGCGCTTGTTTCGTATCCTCGATAGCGGAATGATGACAACGCTATTCCAGCAGATCCACTACCCCGCTTCCTCTTGCCACAGTTGCTGGCTTAAGCGTCGAAGCCTTGATCTTTGCCCCCAGCCGAGAGCCTCAGAGGCTCAACGCCGTGTTTGAGTAGCGCATGCGAGATTCGATCCATGCCCTCTCCGATTAGAGGTGCGGCAAGTCGAATCGTCGAATCAAGGCCAACGGAGTGTGTCCTGCCGCCATGCGCAATTACATTGCGCTGCCTGTAAAGCCTTCGAAAAACACGCTGCAGTACCACCTGCAAGGAACGGACTCCCGTAGCAGGATCTCGCAACAAGGGGGCCAAGCGAGCTGCAGCCCATTCGTCGGAACTCCTGGTTAGAGTTAGCGACGCAAAGGATCGCTCAAGAATTTCAGCTTTATCCCGATTTTCTGTCATAGCCTTGATTGCCGCTGCAAGGCCGTCATTCGCCGCTCGAGCATGAGCCCAAGCCAATACGGTGAGCTCAGCCCTCATGAAACTTGATGCAACAATGTAGGCCATGCGATCTGCGGCGACCGTATTCGGGCTATCGGCAGGGCCTACCAGCAGTGACTCGATTGCAGCCCACGAACCCATCGTGGCAGCCGCAGGGGTGCCGCGGTCGAGTGGTTCCATCAATACAAGAGCAGATGCGAGTGCCTCCGGAATCACTTGTTCGAATAGACGCTCCAACCGTTCAAAGGAATGAACTTCTACGCGGCGCGGACTGTCCTCTATTGGAAGCGACGCGGGAACGCCCGAAACCCACATCTCGGTCCCGAATCTTAGCTCACGCCTTCCGCCAACGCTAAACCGCGCTGCAAGCGACGAGAGCCGTGATCTTGCAATGTCTGCGGCTGAGTAGATGTCAGCGGCTTGAATTTCCAAAAGGATCGCACCAGATTGTCTGGCTGGCCTAAAGGAAGGAATATTAGCATGCTGCCACGTGGCTGCATCACGCGCTGTTAGCCAGCCTGATGGAGTGGGCCTCGGCAATGGGGGGTTTTGGGCGAGCGGAACGCAGAACTGAAACAACCTATGAGGGAGCGCGATGTCGGCGGCAGCCTCGTCCAAGATGTCAGCTAGGTCGACGATCGATGTCCTGTGTACTACTCGATACGTGAGCCAGCGATGCAGATATTTTGAGCTCCATCCAGCGTCGAGCATATGCGCAGCCAACCTACGCGCTACAAACTCTGCCGAAGGCCGTCGAGATGTCCGAAAGGTTGCGGCCCAGCGACTGAGGTAGTCCGGCGTGGCAGTGTCTGTGGCTAGCTGTAGAGCGTGCCATGCATAGCTTCCAACAACCAGGTCACGAGCATCCTTGGGCAAAGCGGTTCGGATCGCATGTGCGTGCGGTCCAAGCCCGGCATCGTCCCGAAGAGTGGCAATTAGGTCAGCTTGAAGGTCTCTCTTGGCAGACGTGGCTGCACCACCAAGTTCTCCTGACTCAAGCAATTCGCGGGCGGTGAGGAGTGGTCCGCTGTGCCACAGGCGCCGATACCAAGGAGTGGCAGGGGCGGCCATCTCAAGGATCCGGCCCACCACCTGCCGATCATAGGGGTTGGTTGCAAGCGGCATGGGTGGTACTCTATGCACATACACGGGAGCCAGTCGTTCGATTTAGTCGATCCGCTGTCTCCCGTTTTCTCTACGCCGACGCTGGTCCGTAGGACTACACCTTCACTTAACCATGGGCCGTTGAGGCCATCGCTCGCCCTGCAGTCTTTTGTGAAGGCATCAGCGGCTGAGGCCATGAGGGGCGGCGCATCCACAGCACGCGGAATGTTCCTCCTGCGCCGGTCACACGACCTAGCCAGCGAGGATCCGGGCGATGCCGATTCGGCGGTATGGGGCGAGCTTTGCTCATGGTCGAAACCACGCCAGGCTAACGGGCTGTGATGTAGTCAGGGTCTAGCTGTTGGCGTACGTTGCGGGCATCGTTCACCGCTGGCACCTGCGAAGGCCTGGCCTTCCAGGATCCGGCTGTCCCTGGAGGTGCCCCATGGCAGCCGCAAAAGTCCCTGCTTCTCTCGTTCCCGTACTGCCGGTATTCACCGATGCGGAGCGGCTAGCGCTCGCCGGTTACCTGGCCGGGTACCGCGGGCTGACCCGCAAGGCCACCATCACTCGCAGACTGTCCACGATCGCCGGGTTCTACAAGTACACCGTCGAAGACGGTACTTCTCAGCCACTGCCCGCCGCGCCCGCCCGCCGGCCCCGAGTCGATTACGAGTCGCACGCCACGGCCCTGGACCGTAACGAGCTCGGCGCCCTGCTGGTCGCCGCCGGTCTCGGACCGACCGCCGAGCACGCCCTGATCTCCATGCTCGCCCGCAACGGGCTGCGGGTGTCGCAGGCAACCGGCGCGGGCATCGATCACCTGGGCCTGGAGCGCGGCCACCGGACCCTGGTCGTCACCCGCAAGCGCGGGAAAGTCGTCACCGTCCCTCTCGCGCCGCGCACCGCCCGCGCGAACGGTTGCGTTCGCAGGCCTTCGAGGAAGCCGAGGGCTGGTCGCGGAACTCGGCGGGATGCGTTTCCCGGTGTCGTCGACTGCTCGCAAAGAACGTGGATCTTAGGCATTACGTCGCTGACCTGACAGCGAGGATACGGCGTTGTGCCGCAGAGTTTCCAATAACATCCACTGACGATCCCATTCTGCCCGGGGCGGGATCAGCCCGGCCGCGCACCGGCTGCGCGGTCACGCCAGGGAGGTGGCGCGGATGACGCACGGCGACATCAGCGGTGGTGACTATCCCGGCACGATCGTCGCGAGGCCTGAGCTCGGGCTCGCGGACGCGGCGCTCGTGACCGAGGCCGAACTAGCAGCGGCGCAGGCGCGGCCGCTGTTCTCCGGCTTCGCCGTAGGGGCCGCCGTCCGCACCGAGAGCGGCACCGAGCCCTACCTCGGCTGGAACGTCGAGGATCCCAGCCTGGTACGGGTGCTGCATGCCGAGCAGGCGGCCATCTACGCAGCGGTTCATCGCGAGAACGCAGCCGCCCGTGTGCTGGACATCGCGATCTGGGGCACGGGAGACGTCCCCCCGTGCGGAGCATGTCGTCAGACGATCGTCGACTCCAACCCAGAGGCCCGGGTGCTCTTTCCGTACCGCGGCGGCATCCTGATCACATCCGCCGCGGATTTGCTGCCGCTGTTTTTCCGGATTATGCCATCCTCGCCTTAGCGGGATTCTCCTCGCGTCCGCGCATGTGCAGTGAAAGGAAGCACGATGGCGTCTTCTGGGCCACCATCAGAGAGCCCGGTCAAGGCCCTCATCTATGGCATTTGGTGGACTAGCCAGAAGGTGTCGCTGAGCTACCTGGCGCGCAGGGTATTCAGGAGCGCCGGGGACAGCAGCTTCTATGGCTGGTACGTGCTGATCTGGCTCGCCGGGCTGCTGGCGATCTTGCGCCTGACGCCCAGGTCCGGGTTCCTGGCCGTGTTCTTCGCATGGTCAGCCTTGTACCGGCTGCAGGACCTGCTGTTCGGGACCCTTGGCGACGCCTTCCAGTTCCACGAGTTCAAGGGCTCTGGGACCAGCAAGGTCGTGCTCGCGATCGTCAACATCGTCCAGATCGTGACGATCTTCGCAATCGCCTTTCTGGTGTTCACTCCGCGCACCGCGTTCAGCCCGGCGGCGCCGCCGAGCCGGTTCGGGCACTTCTACCTCAGCTGGAGCACGCTGCCTCCCCTCGGCAGCGGCTTCATGGCGGAGACGTTCCGGTCGCGGGTACTCGTGATGAGCGAATCGGCGGCCGGAATCGTGGTGACCGTCGTCGCACTCAGCCGCTTCCTCAGCACGGAGAGCACCACTGTGCCGACGGCGGAAGCGGAAGCCGCCACGGCGGGAGTCAGAGCCGCGACCGCGGCAGCTAACACAGTGCGCCGCCCGCGGCTGAGCACCGTCGGCGCCGTCGGCGAGGTACTCGGCATGCTGGCCGGGCTCGCGACGTTGTTTGCCGGGCTCGCCGCTGTCATCGGACCGCATTACTATCCCGCGGCCCCTGGCTACCCCTTCCGGCTGACCGTGCATACCTGGGGTTGGATCCTGTTGGCCCTCGGCGCGCTGCTGTTCGCGGCGGGAGTCCTGGCCCTGCTCGGGCTTCGGATTAGCAGGCTTGTACGCACCGGCCTGGCTGGCTTGACCGGCATTGCCGGCTTCGTGTTCCTGCCGTACGCGCTGACCTGGAGCATTCTCATCGTCGCGCTCAGCGTGATTGCCATCGCGGCCCGGCTCATCCCGGACTAGTCCAGCACGCAGCGTCGCTCGCTGGCTCCGTCAGCGTCGCTCGATCAGGTCACCGAGGAGAGCGAACTACGCTCGTGCGTCATGTGTGGCATTGCAGCCGTATACGGCAAACAGACCGCGATAGACCTCCTCCACGTCACTACCGTGGGTGAGCCGATGCTGGGGCGCATTGCTCACCGCGGTCCGGACGACAGTGGCCACAGGATTGTCGGACGGCACGCCTGGCTCGGCCACAGGCGGCTGTCCATCGTGGACCTCGACGGCGGACACCAGCCCCTCGGTCCCCTGGACGGCTGGTCCCTGGTCTGCAACGGCGAGATCTACAACCATCAGCGCCTGCGGACCGAGCTCGGCGAGTCGCGTTTCGCCACCTCCTCCGACAGCGAGTCCGCCCTCGTCCTGCTGCGGCTTCACGGGCCCGGGGCCCTGGGCCGGCTGCAGGGCATGTGGGCCCTGTGCGCCGCCGCCCCCGACGGGCGGTTCGTTGCGGCCCGCGACCGGCTCGGCATCAAGCCGCTGTACTGGGCGCGTGGCGGGGACGCCGTCCACTTCGCGTCGGAGCTGCGGGCTTTCCCGGAGTCCATGCAAGGCGACGTGGAGTTGTTTCCGCCTGGCTGCTACTGGACGCCGGAGGAAGGGCTGGTCCGGTTCGCCGGCCCGGTCCCGCGCCGCGGAACCGGCGTCTGGGGCGGAGTGCCGGCTGAAATCGCCGAGAAGACGACCCGCGACGTGCTGACGGACTCGGTCCGACGCCATCTGATGGCCGATGTCGAGGTCGGGGTCTTCCTGTCCGGCGGTCTGGACTCCAGCGTGGTCGCCGCCGTGGCTGCCGCCGAATACGCCGGGGCCGGAAGGAGGCTGAAGACCTTCGCGGTCGGAACCGCGAACTCCCCGGACCTGCTGGCGGCCCGGGAGGCCGCCGATTTCCTCGGCACCGAGCACCACGAGGCCGTTCTCGACGCCGGGCAGGCGATCGCAGCGCTGGACGAGGTGGTGGCCTCCGTCGAATCCTTCGACGCCAGCCTGATCCGCAGCGCTGTGCCCAACTGGTTCCTGTCCGCACTGGCTGCCCGTCACGTGAAGGCCGTGCTCACTGGTGAGGGCGCCGACGAACTGTTTGCCGGCTACGGCTACTACCATCGCAAGCACGCCGATCCGGATGCTCTCGACCGTGAGCTGGAGCGCACCCTCGGCCAACTGCACGGCCTCAACCTCCAGCGCTGTGACCGCGTGACGATGGCGCACGGCCTAGAGGCCCGTGTTCCCTTCCTTGACTCGGATGTCATCGCCCACGCCATGTCGCTGCCGCCGGAATTGAAGGTGCTCGAACCGGACGGAACGGAGAAGGGCCATCTCCGGCGGGCATTCGCCGGTTGGCTGCCGGAATCCCTGCTGTGGCGCCGCAAGGTCCAGTTCGGCACCGGCAGCGGGGCTCAGGATGTGCTCGCACCGCATTTTGGCGAGCTCATCGTGGACGGCGAACTCGCAACAGCGCGGCGCGAATCGGGCGTAGAGCTGCGCAGCAACGAGGAGCTCGCCTACTACCGGGCCTTCCGGCGCGCCTTCCCATCCGTCCGGCCGGAAGCGGTGATCACCCGATTCGCCACGGCCTGACCGCCACCACGTGCGTTGCGCCGTTCCGCCTGCGGCTGCGGCGAAGCCGGCCGACCCAGCTTCGTCGTTGGCGCATAGCCGCAGCTCATAGGGGCGTTGACTGCGGGAGACCGCCGACCTAGGCTCGAACGGTCATCTGCCGATTGGGCGTGATGTGGTGCAGAATCGCGTTGCCCTGGGAATCGGCGGACTCGAAGCCGAACCGGGCGATCACATCTGCGGGGTGTTCTCCGGCGAGATGGAACGGGATCAGGTGCTGATCCCGTTCCTGCGAGTCGGCCTGTCGTCCGGCGACAAGTGCATCTGTGTCGTCGATGGCACAACTCCAGGAGAGATCGTCGCGGCCCTCGGGCCGGCCGGCGAAGCCGCGGCGTTGACCGCCAGCAAACAGCTGGAGGTCATCGGGGCGTCTGACCTGTACTTGCGGTCCGGCCGCTTCTCGGCCGACGAGGTGATCGGGAGCTGGAAGGCCGCGATATCGGACGCGATGTACGTCGGGCAGTTCGACGTCGTTCGCGCGGTGGAGGCGTGGTCGCAGCGCGACGTCCTGCCCGACATGAACGAGCTTTTGATCCTCGAGTCCGAGATGAATCGGTACCTGCCCCTCTACCCGCAGGTCATCGTGTGCCTGTACGACATCGACCGCTTCGGGGGCGGTGCCCTCATGAACCTGGTCATGACACATCCCCGGATGCTGGTGGGCGGGGTGGTCATCGAGAACCCGTACCTCTTGACACCCGATGAGGTCCTGGCCAAGACGGTGCGGCGCGATGCCGCCACTGCGACTGCGATACCTAAGGAAGCGGAGGAATGGTTCTCCGACGTGATGACTGGCTAGACCTCGCTCGCAAGGTCGACTGGACGCCCCGCTACGTCGATGAGCGGGAGCTGTTCCCGGAGGAGATCAGCGGCCGTCCCTGGCTGGCGCACGAGGCATGGCGCGACTGGAACGAGGCCTACCGCACGACCTATCGTGAGTACGTCGCGAATCAGCGGGAGAAGGACGCCGCCGTGCTCGGCGTGCGCGCGGCGCTCAGCAAGCCCCGCCTCTTCGATGACCTCGACCCCGGATGGGTTCAGCTGGTCAAGTTCCACAACGGCGCGGTGGCCCTGGCTGAGTACGCGGGCGCGGTTGCCGAGCTTCGGATGGCCCGCTTCGGGCGCGACAGCGCCTGGCGGACGATGGCCACCCTGGGCGCACTCGACGAGATCCGCCATACCCAGATCCCGTTGCTGATCGGCCATGACTTGCTGGCCTACGACGGTAACTTCGACTGGACCCACAAGGCGTTCCACACCAACGAGTGGATGATCATCGCCGCACGTCATCTGTTCGATGACATGTTCCTCGCCGCCGACGCCATCGACCTGGCGATCCAGCTCAACTTCGTGTTCGAGACGGGATTCACCAACCTGCAGTTCATGGCAATGGCGGCCATGGCGGACCGCGCCCACCATCACCTGTTCGAGAAGACGGTGGCGAGCATCCAGACCGACGAGGCACGCCACGCCCAGATCGGCCATCCCGTGCTCCAGACGCTGCTGGAGAACGGCTCGCGGGAGCGGGCTCAGTACCTCATCGACAAGATGTGGTGGCGCTGCTGGCGGCTGTTCCTGGCGCTGAGCGGAACGGCCATGGAGTACCTCGCCCCGGTCAGCGCGCGGACGCGCTCGTTCAAGGAGTTCATGAGCGAGTGGGTGACCGAGCAGTTCATGAAGAACCTCGCCGAGTTCGACCTCGAAAAGCCCTGGTTCTGGGATCTGTTCATAGAGGAGCTTGACTACGCGCACCACAGCTTCCAGCTCGGCCTGTACACCTACCGGACCACGTTGTGGTTCGACGTCGCGATGCCCGACCACGCCGAGCGCGAGTGGCTGAACGAGAAGTACCCCCAGTGGGAAGAGACCTACGGACCGCTCTGGGACGAGCTCGAGCGCCGCTGGGAGACCGGCGGCGAGGCCGGCACTTTGTCCTACGGGCTCCCCGCGCTCTGCAACTTGTGCCAGCTCCCCGCCTTGTTCATCAGGCCAGGGCGGAACACGGCTTGCACGATCGAGATGGGCGGTCGCCGCTACCTGTTCTGTTCCGAGCCGTGCCGCTGGATCTTCGAGCAGGAGAAGTCACGGTTCGCGGATCACAACAGCGTGGTCGATCGGATCGTCACCGGAGAGGCGCCCGGCAAGCTCACCGACCTGCACCGGTGGATGGGACTCCAGGCGCCTGTTGAGACCGGCAAGGACCTGCGCCGCGGCCTGGACCCGTGGCGCCTTGACCCCGTTCCGAAGCGTTGAGGATGCAACGATGCGGCTCTACCTGTTCGGCTTCGCGAGCGACGATTTCCTGGGCCGTGTTGTCGTCACCCCGGACAAGCGCACCGTGGCGCAGCTCGCCGATCAGCTGTTGGCCTGGGGCCTGGCGCCCGGGCGAGGCGGGTCCCTGACGGTGCGCAACGAGACGGGCGACATCCTCGATCCCGCCGCGACCATCGCCGAGGCCGGGCTCGGAAACGGTGACATCTTCAAGGTCGAGCGAGGGTGACAGCACCGTGGCAATGTGGCGATACGCCGGGTCGCTGGACGACATCTGGGCGGGCGAGATGCGCGCCGTGAACCTCGGGGCCGTCGACGTCCTGTTGTGCAACCTCGACGGGCTGCTGGTCGCCTACCAGGACCGGTGCCCGCACCTGGCCAATCCCCTCTCCGAAGGCGTCCTTAGCGACGGCCTCCTGACCTGTGCCGCGCACGAGTGGGAATTCGATGCGCGGACCGGCCGCGGAGTGAACCCGGCAAGCGCATGCCTGCACCGCTACCCGGTGCGACTCGACGGGATGAGGATCTTCGTGGGCGTAGGAGAGGACGAATGAGCACGTCCGGTGACACGCACCTCGGGGTGGGCCCCGTACTGCACGCCACGCCGTTCGCGCGGTCGGTCGTCTCGGTCATCGAAGAGGAGAACACGCACGTGCTCATCCAGGACGAGGGAGCCTACCTGCGCGTGCTGGTCCCCTGGGTGTGCCGGCTGTCGCGGGCCGGGCTCGAGGCCGCCACGGGCTTCGCCATCCGGTTTCCCGGTGACCTCGAGGTTGTGATGTCGTCGTTCAGTGGTGTCATGCAGCTGACCGAGGACAGCGCCGTCTGGCGGCTCGCGCGCGAGCCATCAGCTCAACCGGCCGTGGCCATGGCGGATGGCCGATGACCACACCGGCAGGGCGCCCGCCGGGCCGCAAGACGTACACACGGCTCGCGGCCGGCCGGCGCATCCCGCTTGAGTACGAGCTGGTCAGCACCGATCTGCACTACAACTACCCGGCGCGATTCGAGCTGCCGCCCGCCAATCCGGTAGTCGCCTGGTACTACCGCTACCGGGATGGCTCAGCGCTGCGAGCCCGCGACTGGGAGCAGTTCTCCGACCCGCGCCGCACCACCTACCGCGGTTACACGCAGCTGCAGGACGGCCGTGAAGACGTCGTCGACGGCCTCCTCAGGGAGATCGATGACACCGGATACGACCGGAACCTCGACGGCGAGTGGGTCAGGTTCCTCGATCGCTGGTACTTCCCGTTGCGCTTCCCGGTACACGGACTGCAGATGCTGGCGGCCTACGTCGCGCAGATGGCACCCGCTTCCCGGATCACCAACTGCGCCGCGTTCCAGGCGGCAGACGAGCTGCGCCGGGTCCAGTGGATCGCCTACCGCACCGTGCAACTCGGCGGCCGGCCGTCCGAGGCCGGGACGGCGCGGCGGCAGCAGTTGGCCTGGGAGGACGCCGCCGCGTTCCAGCCCTTGCGCGAACTTCTCGAACGGGCGCTGACCGCGTACGACTGGGGAGAGTCGTTCACGGTGACCAACCTGGTCATCAAGCCGCGGATCGACCGGCTTGTCAACCAGGAGATCGCGGGCACGCTTGCCACGGCGAACGGCGACCCGATCCTGACGAGCATCCACTTCTCGCTCGACGAGGACGCGCGCTGGCATCGCGCGTGGACTGCGGCACTGATGAGGCACCTCATCGAGGACACCCCCGTGAACGCCGAGGTGGTTTCCGGCTGGATCGAGAAGTGGGGCCCGCTCGCCTGCCGGGCACTGGAAGCCTTCGCAGAGGTCCTCGCCGAGGCGCCTGTGCCGCTCGATGCCGACGCGGTGGCTGCACGGATCACCGACGACGTGATGCGGGAGACAGACTTGACGTTGACGACGCTGCCACGTCCCGCCGAACCGTGAGGCGGAGCGCTGCGCCTGGGTCGGGCCTGGTGAAGAGCTCCCGACCCCGACGCGTGCTTACCCGGCCGTGGTTCCTTGAACGACGTTGGCGGCGGTACGGATCACGTCGATCACGAAGTCGGGGTGGGAGAGCATCGGGACGTGGCTGCTGTTGATGTCGTAGGTGGTGGCGTGCATGCGCTTGGCGCAGAAACGCTCCAGGTCGGGATTGACTGCCATGTCGTTGTTGGCGACGATGTACCAGCTCGGCTTGGTCTTCCACCCGACGCCCACTGCGTTGCGGCTGAACAATCCGGTGGACGGGGGGGCGGCGGTGGCCCAGACTAGCCTCTGCTCCTCCTCGGGCAGGTCCCCGCAGAAGTCGGCGGTGCCCTTCGGGGTCATCCAGATGCGCCCGTCGGCGACCTCGATGTTGTTGAACAGGGCCGTCTTGGGGAACTTGTCCTGCAGGCTCTGCGAGGTCTCGTCGGCGTCCGGGCCGAGCGCCGCGATGTACACCAGCCCGGCGACGCGGTCATCAGTGCCCGCGGCCGTGATGACGGAGCCGCCGTAGGAGTGGCCGATGAGGATGGCCGGGCTGCTGACCTGACCCAGGTAACCGCGGGTCACGGCGACGTCGGCCTCGTTCGTGTCAAGGCCGTACTGCGCGGAGATCACCTCGTAGCCCTCCGCCTGGAAGACGGGCATCACCTTGTTGAAGCACGAGCCATCCGCGAGAATGCCATGGCAGAACACGAGGCTCGGCTTGGTTTGCGTGGTCATAGTCCCTCCATTTGCGTCCCTCTGGATTGATCCGCGAGCTGACCGTCCCGGCAAGACTTCTTCAAGTGCCGGTGCCCGGTTGGTTGTCCCTGCCAGCGGCCATATCCCTACTGTCGTCCCGTCGCTTCGCCCAGTCGTTGGCCACTTCGGACCAATTCGGGACGCCAGTTTGTCCGTCTGGGACCGCCGCAGGCGTAAGCTGGCGCCAATCTCCGGCTGGAGGTGCGCGGTGAACCTGCAAGCAGCGGACATCACCCCATGACGTCAGCCGACCGCCGTGTATCCAGCGCGGCGAACTCGGAACAGGTCGTCAACGCGACACTGTCGTCGGTCAACGCGGTCTTCACCTTGTCACTGATCCTCACCCAGGCGACTTCACCCCGCCAGGCCATCCGCCTGCTCACCACCGCGGTCCCGTCGATCGCGTCCGGCCATAAGGTCCTGGTCTGGCATCCGAGCAGGTCGGGAGACTACTACGAGCGCGCCCCTGACGGCGTCAGCAACGCGCTGGCCAGGATCACTGCGCCGGGCCGCCTTGAGATGGACGAGCCTTCCTCGTGGTGGGCGTTCCCGCTTGCGCCTGCCCTGGCGCATAACCCGATCTTCCTGATCGTCGTCGGCACCGACCCCGTGTC
>DASZJE010000172.1:0-7429 GCA_035948445.1 Trebonia sp.
GGCCCCCATCGTGGCAGTGGCGTGGACGACGGCGCTGGCGTTGGGCGCGTAGCTGGGCGGCGTCACCTGGAAGGTGGCGCTCGGGGCCGCGCCGGGCGCGACCGACGTGAAGTCCGTCGCCCCGACAGGTGTCGCGGTCCAGCCCTGCGGAAGCTGGAGCGCGAGCTGGGCGTCCGGCAAAGTCTCGTCTCCGCCGGCGGTCAGCTGGACCTGCACCGTTGATGCTTGGCCCGGCGTCATAGCCGACGGGGCGGTGACCACGACCTGGCGGGCGGCCGGGGTGGCCGCCATCGTGTACGAGCCCTGTAGCGGCAGGCCAGACAGGTCCGAGGAGTCGCCCACGTAGACATCGTAGGTACCCTCGGTCTGCGTCCAGCCGTTCGCGGAGTCGTCCCACCAGGACTCCTGTTGCGGCGTGATGGTAAACGACACCTGCGCCGATTGACCAGCGCCCAGCGAGACCCGCTGGAATCCGGCGAGCTGGCGCGGCGGCTCACCAGCGCCGGACGGGTCGCCCAGATACAGTTGCGCGACGTCGCTTCCCGCGCGCTGGCCGGTGTTCGTGATTGTCGCGGACACCTGCACATCCTGCGTGCCGGGTACGCTGCTCGGGCTGATCTGCAGGTTGCTGAACGCAAACGTCGTGTACGACAGCCCGAACCCGAACGGGAACAACGGCGCGACATTGTTCGCGTCATACCAGCGGTAGCCGACGTCGATGCCCTCGGAGTACTGCACCTGGATGCCGTTCCCGGGGAACTGCGCGGTGCTGCTCGTCGGCATCTGGCTCAGGCTGGCCGGGAACGTCACCGGAAGGTGCCCACTGGGATCCGTTTGGCCGAACAGCACGCTGGCCAGCGAAGTCCCGCTGGTCTGGCCCGGGTACCAGGCGTCGATTACGCCCGCGACGCCGGACAGCCATGGCATGGCGACCGGCGCGCCCGCGTTGACCACCACGATCGTGTGCGGGTTGGCCGCCGCCACCGCTGAGATCAGCTCGTCTTGCGCGGACGGCAGGTTCAGCGAAGGCCGGTCGGCGGCCTCGGATTCGGTGTCGTCGGAGACAACGACTATGGCGGTGGCGGCCGACTGGGCCGCGCTGACCGCGGCGTTGATGTCAGGCGCGAGTGCCGCCGGCGTGCCCCACAGCAGCTGTGATGACTGGCCGCTGATCGACAGCGTGTACTGCTGCCCGGCGGTCAGGCTGACCGCGACCGAGTAGGTCTCCACCGGCGGCGTGCCCGGGTCGTCGATTATCTGCTGCCCGTTCAGGGACAGGTACGTCGGGGTGTAGCAGCCGCAGGAGTTGGTGACGGCCAGCACATAGGTGCCCGTCCCAGGCGCGGTGAGCGTGCCGGTATAGCTGCCGCCCGATGAGGTGGAGGAGTAGGCGGGAGACAGGTCGCTCGTCGGGATGGCCGGCAGCGATGTGTCCGCGGGAAGGCCCTGGGAGTAGACGACGTTCGTGCCTGACCCGGCAGCGGCCTGGATGCCGGCTAGCGGAGTCACCGTTGACGACGGGATCACGTAGGCGCTGCCGCCGCCCGCATAGGTCGGCGAGACTGACGCGGACGGTCCGATGACCGCGATGGTGCCGCCGTTCGTTGGCGACAGCGGCAGGACCGAGCCGGCGTTCTTCAGCAGCGTGGTGCCCTCCTCGGCGACCGACGTCGCCACCGCCACGTCCGCGGGCGTGGTTACCGTGGCCGAGGTGGAGCCGGTCCGCGGCTGGCTGAACAGGTTGTACTGGAACATCTCGGTCAGGATGCGCTGGACCATGGTGTTCAGCGCGCTGAGCGGGATGGTTCCCTTCCGGATGCCGGACTGGAGCGCCGTGCCATAGTAGGTGTTCTCCGGCTGCTCCATATCGGTGCCCTGCAGCGCCCCCTGGGTGGAATGCAGCGCACCGTAATCCGAAGTCACAAAGCCGGGAAAGTCCCACTGGTCGCGCAGCACAGTGTTGTTCAGGTACGAGTTGTTACAGCTGAAATTCCCGTTCACCATCGAGTACGCGCACATCACCGACGCGGCGTTTGCCTGCGTCACCGCCGCGTTGAAAGACGGCATATAGATTTCCTGCAGCGCCCGGTTGTCGACGATGACGTTGTCGGCCGCCGTGTTCCTGTATGTCTCCTGGTTATACGCGTCGAAATGCTTGACCTGCGACATCACGTCCTGGGACTGCACGCCATCGATCTCGGGAACATCGAGGGCGGAGTTGAGGAATGGATCCTCGCTGAGGGCCTCGAACGACCGGCCCCAGCGTGGGTCCCTGTCGATATTCACGGTTGGCCCGAGGTCAACGCTGGCGCCCTTGCCAGACTCCTCGGTGCCGATCACCTGGCCATACTGCTGTGCCAGCGATGTGTCCCAGGTCGCGGCCAGCGTCACGCCCGCGGGAAGCTGGGTCACTCCGGTCAGCCCGTCGGCCACCCCGGCCGGGCCATCCTCAAGCCCCATCGCGGGGATGCACAGCGAGGAGATCGCCGACGTGTAGAACACGTACGGATTGGAGGAGCCATGGCCTTCCACCATGCTGATCTTCTGGGACAGGGACATCTGGCCCATAAGCTGCGCGACCCGCTGGGAAATCGGGGCGGTCGACGTTACCCAGGGGCACGAGGTACTCGCCGCGGGCTGGGCAACCGCGCTGGTTTCCGCGGCCTGTGCTCCTGCGGCGGTCTGTGCTCCTGCGGCGGTCTGTGCTCCTGCGGCCGGAAGGGCCATCAGCCCGGCTAGCGCCAAGGCGGCGATGGTTATCACCACGGAACGCTTATGATGCCTCCCGCGCCCCGGCAAGACATTCCTGCCCGCCATCTCGCCTCCAATATTCGTCGCACTCCATATCCACGGATTTCAATTGATTCTTTGTGTGAACAAAGAAGCTGTCAAGGCCCATGAACTATTCTTGGCCGGGACAGTGAACGGGTTCCCTTCGTGCCAGGCGCCATCGCTCAGCTCCCGATTCCGATGGCCAAGACGTGCAGCGCGGTGATCTTGGCGACCGCGCCATTGTCGGTCACGTGCGGGAGCACCACGTACTCAAGGACACGGCAAATGAATGCAACGTCTGGTCCTCCGGCCGTCTACGCCGCACCGGCACTAACGAGCGAGGACGAGGGGGTGCTCGGTGAGATCCAGCTGATGCGCAAGGATCTCCGCAATGTCCTGCGCACTCCGCGGCGCTGGGAAGGCGGCCTGCGGCGTTCCGCGCTGGCGCGCAACATCCGGGGTTCCAGCAGCATCGAGGGATACGAGGTCGCGGAAGACGACGCAGCCGCGGCGATCGACGGCGAGGAGCCGTTCAGCGCTGATGAGAAGACGTTCCTGGAGATACAGGGATACCGCCAGGCCCTCGGCTATGTCCTGGCGATGAGCGATGCCGACTATGCCACGTTCGACACGACGGAACTGCGCGCCATGCACTACATGATGCTCAGTCACGATCTGGGCAAGTCGCCAGGACGCTACCGCAAAGGGCCGATCTACGTCCACGATGAGCGAACCGACCGGGTCGTCTGCGAAGGACCAGACGCAGCGGACGTGCCAGCCCTCATGGAAGCGCTCGCGGCAAGCCTGCACACCGGCCTCAACAGCGATCCCATCGTCCGTTCGGCCATGGCGCACTTGAATCTGGTAATGATCCACCCCTTCCGGGATGGCAACGGGCGAATGGCCCGCGCACTCGCGACCCTCGTGCTTACTCGCTCCGACATCGGCGAACCAGAATTCTGCAGCATCGAAGAGTGGCTCGGCGTCAACGCAGAGGACTACTACAGCGTCCTCGCCCACACCGGCCACGGCTCCTGGCAGCCACGCCCCGACCCGCACCTGTGGATGCGCGCGAAACTCGCCGAACCTGTCTAACAGCACCAGGCAGCGGTCGGTGGATCCGCGCTAAGCGGCCCACTAGGGGACACCGGATCGAGTCCTCCCCGGATCCTCTTGCTCGAAGCCTGGCGAAGGCTCGGCGCTTCTTGACTTCGCCGGTCGGCGCTAACGTAAACTCGGTTTTGCCTGGAGGCTTCGAGTGCCACCCCATTCCCCGACCGAGCTTGCTGACCTGGGGGTCAGTGCCGAGGATTTCCTCGCCGCCGTGAGCGAGACGGCTGCGCAGCCGCTCTGGGTCGTGGATCCCGACGACGTGATCCGGTTCGCCAGCCCCGCCGCGATCACGGCGCTCGGCTATGACAACGCGGACGAGTTGCTCGGGCGCCATCGCCACGAGACGATCCACTACAAGCATCCGGACGGGACGCCCTATCCGGCGACGGAGTGCCCGATGCGGCTTCCGCGAACCACGGGCCAGACGGTCGCGCGTGAATTGGACTGGTTCTTCCGACGCGACGGTTCGAAGCTTCCCGTCTCCTATGTCTCGGTGCCGATCGGGACGGAACGCCGCGGCGCGGTCGGAATCTTCGCCGACGTCGGGGACCGCTTGCGGGCCGAGCAGGCGGTGCGCGAGCGCGATGCGGTGCTGGGAGCGCGCGAGGACTCGCTGCGGCGCATCGCGGCGCTGGTGGCCGGCGGGGCGGCGTCGGCCGACGTATTCGCCGCGATCGCGAGGGAGGTCGGCGTCGTCGTCGGCCTGCCGCTGGTCGTGGTGTGGCGCTATGCGCCCGACGGGACAGCGGCGACCGTGATTGGAGCGTGGAGCCAGGGCCCGCATCCGTTCCAGACAGGTACCCGCTGGTTGCTCGACGGCCCGTCGGTCCTGACCCAGGTTCTGGAGACCGGTCGCCCCGCACGGATCGACGACCTCAGCGAGCTCCCTGGTGCGATCGCCGACGCCGCGCGCAAAGCCGGGCTCCGTGCGGCCGCCGGCGCCCCGATCGTCGTGGACGGCGACCTCTGGGGCGCGATGTCGGGCACCGCCGTCCATGCCCCGCTACCCGACCACATGGAGGATCTGCTCACCGCGTTCACCGAGCTAGTCGCCACGGCCATCTCCAACACCGAGAGCAGGGCTGGTCTCGCCCGGCTGGCCGAGGAGCAGGCGGCGTTGCGGCGGATGGCGACGCTAGTCGCGCAGGGGGCGGCGCCGGAGGACGTGTTCGCGGCGGTCACCGAGGAGGTCGGGCAACTACCTGGCGTGGATGTTGCGTACATGGCTCGCTACGAGCCCGACCATGCGGTCACCGCGGTCGCCGCGTGGGGCAAGATCAGCCCCGCGTTCCCCGTCGGCGGACGGTTGGCGCTTGAGGGAAGGAACCTCAGCACGCTCGTGCTCGAGACCGGCCGTCCGGCTCGCATCGACGACTACGGGGATGCGTCCGGGCCGGCCGGCGTCACCGGCCGCGAGAGCGGCTATCGCTCGTCGGTCGGGAGCCCGATTGTTGTCGAGGGCCGCCTGTGGGGCATGGTGATGGTCGCTTCGACGCTGGAGCAGCCGCTACCGGCGGACACGGAAGCGCGCCTCGCCTCATTCACGACGCTGTTGACGACGGCGATCGCGAATGCCGAGAGCCGTGCCGGGCTCGTCCGGCTCGCCGAGGAGCAGGCGGCGTTGCGGCGGGTCGCGACGCTGGTGGCGCGTGGGACGCGGCCGCAGGAGGTGTTCGCGGCGGTCGCGAACGAGGTCGGACGGGTGCTTTCGGTCGACGTGGCGAACGTGATCCGCTACGAGTCCGACGATACGGTCACGCTCATGGCCAGCGCAGGGGACCGCATTCCCGTCGGCAGCCGGTGGCCCCTTTGGGGGACGACCCTCGCGCCGATGGTGTTGGAGACGGGCCGTCCGGCCCGGGTCGACAACTATGCCCAGGCCACCGGCCCGCTCGCTGATGACCTCCGCGAGGTGGGCATCCGCTCGGCGGTCTCGGTGCCGATCATCGTCGAGGGCCGCGTGTGGGGCCAGATGGTGACCGCCTCCAGCCAGGACGAGCCCCTGCCGCCGGATACCGAGGCGCGCCTCGCCTCGTTCACGGAGCTGGTGGCGACGGCGATCGCGAACACCGAAGCGCGAACGGAGGTGGGGCGGCTCGTTGATGAGCAGGCCGCGCTGCGTCGCGTAGCGACACTGGTCGCGGAAGGGGCCGCGCCGTCGGTGGTTTTTGAGACGGTGACCCGCGAGGTCGGCACCCTCTGCGGTGCGGATCTGGCGCGCATGGAGCGCTACGACTCGGGCAACAGCGTGGTCGGCGTCGCCGGCTGGAGCAGGGGCGAGGCCCCGGGACTGGCTGTCGGCACGCGGCTGTCGCTCGAAGGCGCGAGCATCGCCGCAATGGTCCGCGAGGCGAGCCGTCCCGTGCGCGTGGCCAGCTTCGACGACGCTCACGGCCCGATCGCGCAGGAGGCGCAGGGCTTGGGGATCCACTCGTCCGTCGGCTGTCCGATCGTTGTCGAGGGCCGCCTCTGGGGCGTCATCTCCGCTTCGTCTACGAATGCGACGCCGTTCCCGCCCGACACCGAGTCCCAGATAGCCGAGTTCACGGAACTCGTGGCGACCGCGATTGCCAACACCGAAGCGCGGGCGGAGGTGGCGGCGTCACGCGCGCGGATCGCGGCGGCGGCCGACGAAGAGCGCCGGCGTGTCGTTCGCGATCTGCACGACGGAGCTCAGCAGCGGCTGGTCCATACGATCCTGCTGGTGGCGCAGGCACGGCAGGCGCTCCAGCCCCACCAGGAGCCCGCGTCCGAGTTCATGGCCAAAGCGCTCGCCCAGGCCGAGGCTGCGACAGAAGAGCTCCGCGCTCTCGCGCACGGCCTCCTTCCGGAGATTCTCACCCAAAAGGGGCTGCGCGCGGCCGTCAAGTCGCTCGCCTTGCGGACGCCAGTGCCGGTCGATGCCGCCGTGTCCGCGGGACGGCTCCCGGCCGCGGTCGAAGCGACCGCCTACTTCGTCATTGCCGAAGCACTGACCAACGTCGCCAAATACGCTCACGCCCGGCAAGTCACCGTCACGGCCTGCGTCGAGGACGGCACCCTCCAGGTCCGGGTGCGCGACGACGGCGTCGGAGGCGCCCTGCCCGAAGGGAGCGGGCTCCTCGGGCTGGCAGACCGGCTCGCCGTCCTCGACGGACAGCTCCGGGTCGAGAGCCCGATCGACGGCGGCACGCTCGTCGCCGCTGACATCCCCCTGTCCGCGTGACAGCCGACCACGAGGGTTGCGCGCGAGCACCACGGGAGCGTTGAATTGCGTCAGCAGCCCTCGCAGGAGGGGGGAGCCGTGAAGCGCTCGACCGAGCACATCCTGACCACGCACACCGGCAGCCTGCCGCGCCCACCTGAGCTGTTGGACGCGCTGCAGCGCCGCGACCGGGGCGAGGGCGACGGCAAGCTGCTTGAGGAGCAGGTCCGCGCCGCGGTGGCCGACGTGGTGCGGCGCCAGGCCGACGCCGGCGTGAGCGTGGTCAACGACGGCGAGGCGGGCAAGATCGGCTACGCGACGTACGTCAAGGAGCGCCTCGACGGCTTCGGCGGCGAGGCC
>DASZJE010000173.1:0-2314 GCA_035948445.1 Trebonia sp.
CTGTGTCGGTCTCCCGCTAGCCGGGTCAACCATCGTCGTGGCGCGGATCCGGCGCCGTCCCTGGGTGTGGCCCCGCTAGCTCTGGTTATTTATCCCATACCGTGACGCCGGATGCGGGCAAATCGTCGGCATGTATAGCGATAATTCACCGATGTAATCAAATCGCAACTTTTACGCCGCACCGGAACCCGACCAGCAGTGATCCGGATATGGCGAGCAGAACGGTACCACTCTTGCCGGCTCGATACGGAGCGCCGATACTTAAGCGCGTGCCTGATTCTGTGATCCCTTGTGTGGGTGCTGTAATCAAAGATGATCAGGGGCGGCTGCTGCTCATCAAGCGCGGGCATGAGCCGGGCGCCGGGCTGTGGTCGGTGCCCGGCGGGCGGGTGGAGCCCGGCGAGACGGACGCCGAAGCGCTGGTGCGGGAAATGCGGGAGGAAACCGGCCTGACGGTGCAGGCGGGACCGCTGCTCGGCAGGGTGCGGCGACCAGGCCAGGACGGCCCCGCCGCCGCAGGCGGCCAGGACAACATCGTCCTCGACATCAGGGATTACGCGGCCACGGTCACCGGCGGAACGCTCTGCCCCGGCGACGACGCGGCCGAGGCGCGCTGGGTCGCGGTCAGCGAACTTCCGTCACTGCCAATCACGGAAGGTTTGGTCGAAGCTCTCACTAGTTGGGGTGTTCTGCGTCCCGGAAGGCATTGATCGTCCTATTTCTTCCCTTTCGGTAGTCCTGCGGACCGGTCGTCACCTCTGGTGTTCAACGGCACGTATTGGAACTCATTCCGTCGCTTTAGGGATTTCGGCATAGCCGGCTGCGGTACCCCGGGCCACGATGACCTGGGCCATTTTGCGGGAGGCCTCGTCGATCATCTCGTCGCCTAGCATGACCGCACCGCGCGCCTGCACCGCGGTGGCGTGCTCGTAGGCCTCGATGATCCGCACGGCACGTGAATAGTCGGCTTCGGACGGCGCGAACGCCTGGTTGACGGCCTCGATCTGGTCCGGGTGCAGCGCCCACTTGCCGTCGAAGCCGAGCGCTGCCGAGCTGGCGGCCGACCGCCGCAGGCCTTCGACGTCGCGGACCTTCAGGTACGGGCCGTCGATGGCCTGCAGGCCCCGCGAGCGAGCCGCGATCAAGATCCGCATCAGCGCGTAGTGATACGCGTCGCCCCCGACGTAGCCCTCCGGCTGGCCGCCGACGTCCAGCGACCTGATCCCGACGCTGGCCATGAAGTCGGCAGGCCCGAACACCAGCGCCTGCAGGCGCGGCGAGGCCGCCGCGATCGCGTCCACCGCAGCCAGTCCCCGGGCGTCCTCGATCTGCGCCTCGATCCCCGTCCGCCCGACCGGCAGGCCCGCCTCCCGTTCGACCTGGCCGAGCAGCAGGTCCAGCCATACGACGTGGTCCGGCGACGTCACCTTGGGCAAGATGACGGCGTCGACCCGCCCGCCGGAGACGACGTCCAGCACGTCACGGTGCGCCCACTGGGTGGCCGCGTCGTTGACCCGGACCGCGACCAGACGGCCGCCCCAGTCACCGCTGACCGCGATGGCCGCGTTCGCCCGCGCCTGCGTCTTGGCGCCCGGCGCGACGGCGTCCTCGAGATCCAGGAACACCTCGTCGGCGGGCAGCCCGCGCGCCTTGGAGATGAAGCGCTCGCTGCTGGCCGGCACCGCCAGGCACGATCGCCGCGCTCGGTACGCTCGCTCCATGCCAGGGAGCCTAGCCGGGTGAGCTGGAGGGAGTAACAGCAGCGGGCACCACGCTCCGTTCGGGCAAATTAGCTTTATGAGCACGCAGGTTCGTAGCATGAGCCTATGAGTTCAGCCCCCAGCCCCGAGCAGGTGTCCAAGGCCCTCGACGGCGTGCAGGACCCCGAGATCCGGCGGCCCATCACCGAGCTCGGCATGGTCAAGGGCATCGACGTCGCCGCGGACGGCGTGGTGCGGGTGCAGGTGTGGCTGACCGTCGCGGGGTGCCCGCTGCGGGAGACCATCATCCGCGACGTCACCGCGGCGGTCGGCAAGCTGCCCGGGGTGTCCTCGGTCCGGGTGGACCTGGACGTGATGAGCGATGAGCAGCGGCAGGCCCTGCAGACGCAGCTGCGCGGCGGGCGGCCCGAGCCGCAGATCCCGTTCGCCCAGCCGGCCTCGCTGACCCGGGTCTACGCGGTGGCCAGCGGCAAGGGCGGCGTGGGCAAGTCGTCGGTCACGGTCAACCTGGCCGCGGCGCTGGCCGCCTCGGGCCACAAGGTCGGCGTGGTGGACGCCGATATCTACGGCCATTCGGTGCCGCGGATGCTGGG
>DASZJE010000174.1:0-2965 GCA_035948445.1 Trebonia sp.
GACCGGCCAGATGTTCGGCGGCTACTACGCCGGCCTGCCGCCGTATGCGGGCAGCGACCTGTCGCACTACTACCACAACGGCGCGTTCTACAGCGACCCGCGGATCTCCGCCTACATCGGCATGGGCCTGCACCAGATGCCCGGCAACGTCTGGTGGCGAAGCTGGCTTGAGCTCCCGCCGAAGGCACCGTTCGCCGACTGCCAGGCCACCGACCCCGACTTCTCCTGGCAGGGCCAGTACCCGATGGGCGGTTCCTGGCAGACCTACACCGACCCGCAGTCGCACCAGCAGTTCACCGTCTGGGAAGGCCATTACACCTACCCGGGCACCAACCTGACGTTCATCCCGACCTATGCAGGCGGGATGTTCGAGGCACTGATGCCGGACATCGTGGTACCTGAGACCAGCTGGGGCACCCGCAGCTTCGGGCTGGCGGACCAGCGGACCGCGCAGGTGCAGATCAAGTACGCCACCCAGCAGCTGCACGACCCGGTCTGGGGGATGTCGCCGTCCAGCACGCCCGATGACTCAGGCAACTACGCCGGCTACGGCGTCGAGGGGCTGGACTTCCCGTACTACGGCACGGGCGCGACCGCCGCCGACCCGAACGAGCAGCTGGCACAGTGCAACACCTGCGCCACCGAGAACGTGGTCACGCCGTACGCGTCGTTCATCGCGCTTGACGTCGCGCCGCAGCAGTCCTACGCCAACATCCAGGCGCTGCGCACGCTGTATCCCGGCGTCTACGGGACGGACGGCTACTTCGACGCGGTTGACCCCGCGACCGGCGCCGTCGGACACCGGTACCTGGTGCTCGACCAGTCAATGATCATGGGAGCGCTGGACAACGCGCTGAACAACCGGGCCATCCAGCGGGACTTCGCGAGCAGTTCGGCGGCCTGGGCGGCGCGCACCTACCTGTCACTCGATACGTTCTCCCTAGGCGGGTAAGGCGCCAGACGCGACAGCAGCCGCCCCCGGTCCAGCCTGGAGACGGCTGCTGGCGCTGACTCGGAACCAAGGAGGAACAGCATATGAGCCGGACGGTCCTGCACGGCGGGCGAATTTTCGACGGCACCGGCAGCCCGGTGGCCGACGGTGACCTGCTGATCGAGGACGGGCGGATCCGCGAGATCGGCCTCGGCCTTGACGGTGACGAGCGGATCGACGTCACCGGCATGACCTTGCTGCCCGGCCTGTTCGACTGCCACGTGCACGTGACCAGCTCCGGCGTCGACCTGCTGCGCCGGCTGCAGCAGCCGTTCTCGTACCAGTTCTACGAGGCTGCCCGCAACCTGGCGGCCACCCTGGACTGCGGCATCACCACGGTCCGCGACGCGGGCGGCGCGGACCTGGGGATCCAGCGGGCGGTCGACGACGGGCTCATCGATGGGCCGCGCATGCGCATCGCCGTCACGGTGCTGAGCCAGACCGCGGGACACGGCGACGGCTGGCTGCCCTCCGGCGTTTCTGCCGGATTCTCCGTCGCCCACCCGGGCCGTCCTGAGGGCGTCGTGGACGGTCCAGAGGAGATGAGGAAGAAGGTGCGCGAGATCGTCCGGGCCGGCGCGAACGTCATCAAGGTCTGCACGTCCGGCGGGGTGCTCTCACCGGGCGACAGCCCGCAGCACGCGCACTTCCGCCGGGACGAGCTGGCCGCGCTGATGGCCGAGGCCGCCGCGGCCGGGCTGCCCGTCATGGCGCACGCCCAGGCCACCGACGGCATCAAGAACGCCGTCCGGGCGGGCATCCGCTCAATCGAGCACGGCATCTACCTCGACGACGAAGCCATCGACATGATGCTCGCGGCCGGCACCTGGCTGGTGCCGACGCTGGCCGCCCCGCACGCGGTGCTCGACGCGGTCAAGAACGGCGCGCAGCTTCCCCCCGCCGTCGTCGCCAAGGCCCGGGAGGTCATCGAGGCCCACCAGGCGTCCTTCGCCAGGGCGGTCGCCGCGGGCGTGAAGGTGGCGATGGGCACTGACAGCGGGGTGGGACCGCACGGCAGCAACCTCGACGAGCTTTCCCTGATGGCCGCGGGCGGCATGACGCCGTCGGACGTGCTCGTCGCGACGACGAGCTCCGCCGCGCAACTGCTCGGCCTCGCCGCCCAGACCGGCTCGCTAACCCCCGGCAAGCGCGCCGACGTGGTCGTGGTCGCCGGAGACCCGTTCGACCTGGCCGCACTCAGGCAGAACATCCGCGCGGTCTACAAGGACGGCCGTGCGGTGCGCGGGCAGCTGGCCTGAAAGAAACAAAGGCATTCCACCGAACGACTTGTGGTTACTCACCCCGGCTCCCGACTCGTTCCGCAACCGCCGCCGCGTAGGCGCGGCTCGGATGCCCTCAATCGGGACGCTACGGTCGTGTAGCGCGGCCGGTCGATCGCTGTTACAACAACGGCATGAGCATGCGAACCCCACCCAGTGGGGAACTGTGATCGCCTGTGCCTCTGCTTCTTAGCGGGGCAGGTGCGCGACTCGCAGCCGCCTGCCTACTGCTGCCGGTCGTGGTGTCCTGCGCCTCGGTAGCGTCGGCTCCCGGGGCTACCGGACCGACCCCCGTCCCCGGGCCGCGGACGCTGGGAAATGCGAGTCCGACCGGGCCCGCCCCCGGAATGCGCGTACCCAGCCGGGAGCCGACAGAGCCGACTGGGCCGGTGCCGGCCGTGAACGGCTGCCCGTCCGGCACGGTAGCCATCACGCATTACCCCGCCTGGGGCGACTCGACCGCCTGCGTCAAGGTGGGCTCACGGCTACGGCTAACCCTCGCGACCGGTGGATCAGGGACTTGGGCCCCGGTACAGGTGATGCCGGGCGGCGCCGCGACGGTTGCGTCCACGACCGATTCGGCCGGCACAATGCACGCCATGGTGACGCCGGCCGGCGCGACCGCGTTCTGCCTGTCAACGAGCCTTACGCCAGAAAGTCCAACAGACCCGGTCTACTCCTGGCGTCTGTGCGT
>DASZJE010000175.1:0-7566 GCA_035948445.1 Trebonia sp.
AGCCTGGACCCGGGACTCGTCGGCATGCAGGCTCTCGATCCTGGCTCGGCCCTGTTTCCTGCGGCGACTGTTCCTCGCCATGTGCGCCCTGCTTCTGCCCTTCCGGGTTCCCGGGTCGGGCAACGTTAATTGACAAAGAGGAATGTTCGATGTCAGGGACAGGAGGGAGCTTGTGCCATATTCACACGGACGGGACAGGAGTGTCCCGTCTCAGTCAACCTGGCGCGCCTGGAGATTCTCCGGGCGCGCTATATTCGCGGAGTGAACTCGGTATCGGGCGGCTGGGAGACCTGGAACTGGGACGAGTCCCTTTTCGCCGGGGCGGCCGGGTACTACGAGCGAGGCAGGGTTCCTTACGCACCCGGGCTGGCTGATGCCTTCGCGAGCAGCCTTTGCCCTTGACGGACGGGGCAGGCTGCTCGATGCCGGCTGCGGGCCGGGAACGAGGCATCGGGAACGCCACCTGGATGCGTCAGCGGGCGGAAGCTCTCCCCGCTGATCTTGGCAGCTTCCGGGTCGTGACCTTCGCCCAGTCGTTTCATTGGATGGACCGGCCCCTGGTGGCCGCGGCCGTCGCGATGATGCTCGACCCGGGCGGAGCGGTGGTGCAGGTAGACGCGCCCGGCCACCGGAGTGCGGACCCTGCGGCGGAGGCCATGCTGCCGTTTCCGCCGCCGCCCGACGGCGCCCTCGACCAGTTGCGGCGCCAGTACCTGGGCAGTGACAGGCGAGCTGGGCAGGGCATCCGCAACACCTCCCCCAGCGGCGAGGACCAGGTATTTCAAGGGGCCGGCTTCCTGCCTGCCGAAACAGTCATCGTGCCCGACCAGCGGGTCATCGAGCGAAATGCCGACGATGTCATGGCCAACGTGTTCTCGACTTCCTCGGCCGCGCCGCACCTCTTCGGCGACTGCCGGGAGGACTTCGAATGCGACATGCGGGCGATTTTGGCGCACGCCTCCCCCGCAGGACGGTTCTCTGTCCGGCTCCCTGACAATATTCTGCGCATCTGGCGGCTGCCTGCCTTATCCGCCCTGATATTTGGTGGCGGAACCGGGAAACGACTGGTTGAGTGCGCGGGTGGGATTCGACTTCCAGGCGGCATACGACGAGCTCAACCCTGCGGACCATGACTACCGCTTCTACGCTGCGCTCGCGGCCTCCGCCGGTTCGTCCCGGACTGTTGACCTTGGATGCGGCACCGGCACGCTGGCGCGGATGCTCGCCTCCGGCGGCGCGAGCGTGACCGGCGTCGACCCGGATCCCGAGATGCTCCGGGTCGCCCGCTCCAGGGACCTGGAGGGCCGCGTCGACTGGCGACTCGGCTATAGCGGCGTCATCGATCCTGAATCGGCCGATTTCGCGGTGATGTCAGGGCACGTGGCGCAGGTCTTCGTCGAAGACGACGCCTGGCTGGCCGCCCTTCAGGATCTGCACCGGGCTCTCGTCCCAGGCGGGCTGCTGGCTTTCGAGTCACGCAATCCAGGTGCCAGGAAATGGGAAGCCTGGACCCGGGAGCTGACCCTCCGCACCGTTGAAACGCCAGAAGGAGCCGTCGAGTTCTGGCATGAGACAGCCGCTGTCGATTTTCCGCGAGTCAGCTACAACACGCTCACCCGCAACCTGAAAACCGGCGAGGCGACCACCAGCCGTGACGTCCTTGCCTTCCGGGACGAGCAGGCTCTTCGCGCAAGCCTTGAGCACGTCGGCTTCAAGGTCGACAACGTCTGCGGCGACTGGGATCGGACCCCTCCGGTCATCGCCTCGCCTGAACTGATCGTGATCGCGCGCAAAAGGCCGTTGACGCCGCCCTGCTGACGGCGCGCCGCCTGCCCGCTGGGCGCGCCCGGCCGGTTCCCGTCAGTCGAGGATGAAGGTTGCGCCAGCGGCCTTGGCGAGGTCCGGGCCGAAGGCGGCTGCGGGGGTGAAGTCCATGCCGTCGCCGGCGCGCAGCCATCCTTCGCGGCTCGTGCCGTCCGCCCAGTGGATGACGGCGTGCCCCCAGGAGCGGAAGGATCGCGCGCGCGACCGGAGCCGCGGGGGCGAGCGCGGAGGTGACCGTGACCGACGGCGCGCCGCTTGCCGCGTGCGCCGCAGAGAGCAGTGCAGCTTTTCCGCCAGGGGCACCTCGCTCTGGCGACTCGGGCAGTTCCGGTCCCGAGACCGGCAGCGCGTCTAGGTCGTCGACATCGACCGGCCGCCGGGCGAGCGGACCGTCCGCGCCCCTCCCCCTCGGGGGCGAGAGGGTCAGACCGAACGGAAGATCAAGGGACCGTTCGGTGGATGAGGGCGTGGTTCAGCCTCGGGGACCGGGGACTTGGCGGTCCAGGTCCCGGAAGCAGCATCCGGAAGCCGCTAAGCTGGCGGGTATGTCGCCGGAGGAACTGGCCAACCTCGCGCGACTGCGCCGCGCGCGGGACCTGATGGACCGCGAGTACGCGAGCCCGCTCGACGTCGCCGCGCTCGCCCGTTTCGCGCTGATGTCGACCGCGCACTTCTCGCGGCAGTTCCGCGCGGTGTACGGGGAGACGCCGCACTCGTACCTGATGACGCGGCGGATCGAGCGGGCGAAGGCACTGCTGCGCCTTGGCGACCTGTCGGTTACCGACGTCTGCATGGCGGTCGGGTGCACGTCGCTTGGCTCGTTCAGCGCGCGGTTCACCCGGCTGGCGGGCGAGACGCCGACAGCCTACCGGGCCCGCGACCACGGCGCGCTGGCGAAGGTGCCGGGCTGCATCGCCAGGGAGCTCACCCGCCCAGCGCGGTAACGTTGCGCGCGGTAACGTTGCGTGCATGGATCTCACGTTGTCCGCATGCTTCGTCCAGGTTCACGACCCGGACCTCGCGCTGGCCTTCTACCGCGACACCCTCGGCCTCGAACTCCGCAATGACGTGGCCCACGGCGACTCCCGCTGGATCACGCTCGGCGCCGCCGCCCAGCCGGGCATCTCGATCGTCCTCACGAACTACGTGAACGGCAGCCCCGACGACGTCGGCACGGTCGCCGCGCTGCTCGCCAAGGGCGCCATGAACGGCGTCCACTTCCGCACCGCGGACCTCGACGCCGTTTTCGAGAAGATCCGCGCCTCCGGCGCGGACATTGTGCAGGAGCCAGCCGATCAGCCGTGGGGCACGCGGGACTGCGCCGTGCGCGACCCGTCCGGCAACCTGGTGCGAATCGATCAGCCGCCCGCCGCTTAATCGTGATAGCAGCCCTTATCGCGCATCTCGGGATCATTAGGAGCGAATAGGGTATACGCTCAACAAAATCCCACGGGCGTTCTTGTTGAGAAGAGAGCTGACGATGAGGCCGGTTCAGTCATTGCGCAGATGTCGGGCAGCCGCGGCCAGGGTGAGACTCAGGCTGCTATGGCTCATAGGACTGGCCGGGGGGGCGGCGCTAGTGCTCGCCGCCTGCTCATCGGCCGCACCCCCGCCGGGATCATCCTCACCGGGCACGACGGTCAAGGGCGGCACCGTGACTTACGGGATGATCGCCGGCCAGACGCCCAACTGGATCTGGCCGTTCCAGTCCACCGCGTATGACAGCGTGCTCAACGTCGAAGATTTCCAGCAGATGATGTACCGGCCGCTCTACATGTTCGGCAACAACGGGGACTCGGTCCAGATCAACTATCCGCTCTCCACCGCCGAGGCGCCGGTCTATAGCGACGGCGGCAAGACGGTGACGATCAACCTCAAGGGCTGGAAGTGGTCCGACGGGGAGGTCGTGGACGCGCAGGACGTGGCGTTCTGGCTCAACATGATGAAGGCGGAGAAGGTCAACTACTCCGGATACTCGCCGGGAACCCTGCCGGACAACCTGGCCTCCTTCTCGATCCCCTCAGCGGACTCGATCGTTCTGCACCTGACGAAGGCGTACGCGTCGACATGGTTCACCTACAACCAGCTGGCGGAGATCACGCCGATGCCGCTGGCGTGGGACGTGACACAGGCCGGCGCCAAGGCTGGCAGCGGCGGGTGCCACACGAACATCTCGGACTGCGCGGCTGTGTTCAACTTCCTCAATGCCCAGGCCAAGGACTCCTCCGCTTACGCGTCCAGCCCCATCTGGTCGGTGGTGGACGGCCCGTGGAAGCTGTCGAGCTTCAGCATCACCGGCGACGACACGTTCGTGCCGAACGCCTCGTATTCAGGCGAGCCGAAGCCGACGCTGTCGGCTTTGAAGTACGTGACCTACACAAGCGATACCGCCGAGTACACGGCGCTGCGGACCGGTGCTCTGGACATCGGCCAGATCCCCCCGGCCGACCTGCCGCAGAAGCCCGTGGGCCAGGCGCTGCCCGCGACGAATCCGCTCGGATCCGGCTACACGCTGGAGCCGTTCTACACGTACGCGATCTCCTACGCCGAAGTGAACTTCAACAATCCCGTGTACGGCCCTGTCTTCAGACAGCTGTACTTCCGCCAGGCCCTGGCGTACGTCGAGGACCAGGTCGGCATGTCCGAATCCATCTACCGCGGCTACGCCTACCCCACGACCGGGCCGGTTCCCCCCGAACCCGCCAACGCCTTCGAGCCCGCGGTCGAATCGGCGAATAACGGCGCGGGACCGTACCCCTTCAACGTCGCCAAGGCGAAGAGCCTGCTGGAAAGCCACGGCTGGACAATGGTGGGCGGCGTCATGACCTGCGAGACTCCCGCCGAATGCGGAAGCGGGATCAAGGCGGGCACCCGCGCCTCGTTCACCCTGGACTACACGACTGGCAGTACCGTGCTCGCCCAGCAGGAAGACATCTACAAGTCGGACGCCGCGCAGGCGGGCATCCAGATCGCGGTGAACGGGGAATCGTACAACACGATCATCGCGGCGGCCGTTCCGACGAACAAGAGCTGGGTCATGGACGACCTCAGCGGCTGGGCCTACGACGGTCCCGGCTTCCTGCCGACCGGCGAGCCCTTGTTCCTGACCGGTGCCTCGTCCAACGTGGGCGGCTATTCCAACCCTACGGTGGACAACCTGATCAAGGAGATCCAGAACAACAGCAGCATGTCCCTGTTCCACCAGTACGCCACGGAGGTCGCCGATCAGATGCCCTTCATCTGGGTGCCGCAGATTTACTTCATCCAGGCCGACAAGAGCAACCTGCAAGGCGTCACCTACAACCCGCTGTACACGTTCCTGCCCGAGTACTGGCACTTCACCTCATAGGCGAGCGGTGCCGGGCCCGCCGCCTAGGAACCACCCGCGGCGGCCCCGGCACCGAAATACCACTTCCCGTCCACTTCCGCGCACGGCAGCAGTGCGTACGAGGAGGTGCCGCCGGACTCCGGGGCGACCGTCTGCATCCACAGCGCCCCGAAGGTCTTCCCCTCGGAGAAGATGGCGGCCGGGTTGGTATTCGCGAGGCACCCGGGCGTGCTGCCCGGCGAGCAGATCTTTCCGGTGAAGCCGAGCAGCGCGCGCGTTCCGTCGATGGCCACGTAACCGGTGCTGACGGACACCCCGTACGGGATCTGACTGCGCGGGACTTGGGCCGGCCCGCACCGGGCGGTCCCCGGGAAGACATAATCGCACGCCAAGGCGGGGTCCCTCGCCGACAGCGATGCCAGCACGCCGGCGAACGCCGCCCCGGGAGAGCCGTGGCCGGGAGCCGCCTGTCCAGGCCCGGTCACGGTCACGCCCGCGCCGAGCGCGCTTACCCACGCGGGCGGCGCGCTCGCCCAGATCGCCCCGGTGAGCTTCAGCGCCCCGGAGGTGACCGCGATGACGACGGCCGCCCCGACAGCGGCCAGGAGACGGCCTCGCCGTGTCAGCCGCGTCCCGCTCCCCGCGTCCCGCTCCCCGCGAGCCGCGCCAGAACGCGCGGCATCGGGAAAGGATCGATCGATATCTCGTCTTCCGGCCCGTTCGGATCGTCCATTCCAGCGGTTCTCTCCGGATCGCAATCATCAGGTGCTGAGAAGATAGCGCACCGGCGACGACCTGGCCGCTTCACCCCGGATTCGCCGGGTGACGCCAGACTAGGCGGCGGCGGCCAGTTCGCGTTGCGCGGCGCGGATCTTGGCGTTGTGGAAGCAGATCCAGATGGCTTCGCCCAGGTCGAGGCGGTCGCCGGAGTGCGGCGGGACGATCGTGTGGTAGGCGATCTGCGCGCCGTGGGCGGCGGCCAGGCCGTCGGCGGAGCCGCCGGGCAGCGGCGGGCTGTCCGGTATCAGCGTGCCGTCGCCCATGTAGAAGCCGAACCCGCTGCCGGTGCCGGCGATGATGAGGCCCTTGTCATGGACGATCACGTGGTGGCGCCTGCACAGGCAGATCAGGTTCTCGAACTTCGTCTCGCCGCCGTTGGCCCAGAAGCGGATGTGGTGCAGGTCCACGCGCCGTGACTCGCAGCCCGGGAACCGGCAGCGGTGCCGGTCGCGTTCGCGGACCGCTCGGCGCAGCGCGGCCGACGCCTTGCGCCTCCGGCGCCCGACGTTCAGGACATTGCCGTTCTCGTCGTGCAGCATCGTGGAGATCGTCGCGTTGCACGCGATCATCTGCAGCGTGGCGGGATCGACGGCCTGCCCGTCCTCGACATGGCATCGCCATGGCCAGGCCGGGTGGCTCTCCGGGAAGGCCAGCAGCGGGACGGTCTCCTTCAGCCAGGCCAGGGCCTGCGCCGACGGCGTTTCCGCGGAAACGCCCCTGGGCTCCGTCCCGGGTTCCGTCCCGGGTTCCGTGCCGGGTTCCGGGGTGGGCTCCGGGGTGCCGGTGATCGCCCCGGTGCCGGCGTGAATGATCACCTGGTAGTTATCCGGGTTCTCCGCGGCCGCGGCCCGGCCGGACAGGTATTCGCCGCAGATCGCCAGCAGGGCGTCGGCCAGGTCCCCGGCCGGGGTCTTCTGCCCGGGGAAGGGCCTAAGCTCCGACTCAAAGTCGGTGCCGTCCCGCTCGTCGGTCTGGCGCAGCCTGTCCTCCCGCGTCGGCGGCGGGCCGTCATGGTGACTGCCTTCCGGGTCGTGCGGGTGCTCTACGTCGTTCACCCAGGCGCGCATCGCCTGCAGCACCAGCGCGCCCTCCTCCGGCGGCAGCGCCAGGCTGATGCTGATCCCGGTCTGATCATGCCGCCAGGAGACCTTCCGCTCGCGGACGGCCGGGCGGCCGTCCTGCTCCCCGCGCGAGACCGCCCGGTGCGCCCGCGCGAACCGCTCCAGCTGCCCGGCCGTCATTGGCATCGCGGTCTCGGCCAGATCCATGTCCGTCTCCGGCGTGGCGATCCGGGTCAGTGCTCGCACCTTCGCGTACGAGAGGTGCCCGGCCGCGAACTCCTCCCGGATCACCGGCAGCTCCCGCAATGCCCGCGCGACCCGCACTTGCTCACGCGCGGTGCCCGGCGCGATCTGGCACTTCCACGCCAGCCACGCCGCGCATGACGGCATCTCCCACGACGCCCAGCCCCCGCGCACGTCGAAGTCACCGACCAGCAGAAGGAACCGGCAGGAAGCCGCGGTGATGTGTCCCGCCAGCTCGCAGATCCGAGCCTCCAGATGCTCCATCGGCATCAGTGCCGGGTCGCAGGTGTCAGAGGGGACCGAGTCAATGTCCCGGATAGGCTTGCCGGG
>DASZJE010000176.1:0-43145 GCA_035948445.1 Trebonia sp.
CCACGAGAATCACAAACCAGAACCAGGCAGTCACTATCCGGAACATCCAGAAATTATGCCGGAAAGCAGGCCCTGAACGCCCCACACTGCACCGGCCCGCGTGCTCCACCCCGCATAACGGGCAGCCCGGCATAATTGCCCTTATCCCGGCCCCGGGATAAGGGGAAGAAAGGTTTCTGACGAAATCCGGCCCAAGGTCTTGCCGATGTCACACATGAACCGGTGAGATTCGTCTTGAGGGGGATGGGACGCGACAGGGGCGCAGCAGCGATGGACGACGACTGGCTGGTCTGGCGGTACGAGGCCAGCCGCGTACGCCTGCGGGGCATGGCGTACCGCATGCTGGGCTCGATGAACGACGCGGACGACGCGCTCCAGGAGGCGTGGATTCACGTCGCCGGGGGTGACGCGGACGGCGTCGCCAACCTCGAGGGATGGTTCACCACCATCGTGGCACGGGTGTGCCTGGACATGCTGCGCGCGCGCAAGTCGCGCCGGGAGGCACTCGTCGGCGTCGGCGCCGCTGACTTCGATTCGCGTTCGCCGCGCCCCGCCGCCCCGTATGCGGAGGTCACCGTGCCCGAGCAGGAGGCGGTGCTCGCGGACACGGTCGGCGTCGCGCTGCTCGTCGTGCTGGACACGCTCGGCCCGGCGGAGCGGGTGTCGTTCGTGCTGCACGAGATGTTCGGCATCCCGTTCGCCGAGATCGCGGTCATCACGGGACGGTCACCCGCTGCGGCGCGTCAGCTCGCCAGCCGTGCCCGTCGCCGGCTCCGCGGCGGCACGGAATCCGCGAAGCCGGACGGCGCCGCCGCGTCGCCGTTTCCCCTCACGCGGCAGCGCGCCCTGGCGGAGGCCTTCCTGGCGGCCTCCCGCAACGGGGACCTGCGGGCGCTGCTAGCGGTGCTCGACCCGGACGTGGTACTGCACGGCGACTCCGCTGGCCTGCCGTCGGGCATCCCGATCACGATCAGGGGCGCGGAACGCGTCGGGCGTGCCGCGCGTGCGGCCGCCGCCCGGTCCCGCCACTCCGCCGTCGCGCTGGTCGACGGCGCGCCCGGCATCGTGTACGCGCCGCGCGGCCGGCTCGCGGTCGTGCTGGCGTTCACCTACGGGGACGAGGGCATCACGGGCATCGACGTGATCACCGACCCGCCCCGACTGGACACCCTCTCCCTGGGAGTGCCCGCGATCCCGGCCCAGCGCCCACCGGATCGAATGCGCATCTGAGCTCGTGGTAGCAAGTTCGATTGCGCATTTGAGCACGCTCGGTAACGCCCGGTCAGTCCCGGAAGACGTGTTCGGTGAACCATTGCCAGACCTGCGGGATGCCGTCTTCGCGCTTGACCGTCGGGGCGTAGCCGAGCAGTTCGGCGGCCAGGTCGTAGGCGGCGAAGTTGCGGCCCACCTCGCCGGGCCGCGCGGGGCGGTGCTCGACGGGGTGATCCGGGAAGCCCGCGGCGCTGCGGCACAGGTCGGCGAGATCGGTGATGGACGTCTCCACGCCGGAGGCCGCGTGCAGGACGGTGCCGCCGGGGAGGTCGTCCTTCTCCAGGGCCAACTGGAGGGCGTGCGAGATATCCGAGACGTGCACGTAGTCGCGTGAGGAGGTGCCGTCGCCGTAGATGACCAGCGGCTTCCCGTCGTGGATCGACTCGAAGAAGACGTTCAGCACACCGCGCTTGCGGGCGCACCAGGGGCCGTAGACGTTGCCGAACCTGATCGCCGTCGTCCGGATCCCGTACGTCTTCGCGAACGCGTGCGCGTAACCTTCGCCGGCGAGCTTGCTCGCACCGTAGGGGGACAGCGGCTTCGGCAGCGACCGCTCGTTCACCGGCGGCGTGGCGTCGCCGATCAGGGCGCCGCCGGTCGATGCCTGCACCGTACGGCTTATGCCGGCCCGGCGGGCCGCGTCGAGCACCTGGAACGTGCCGTTCACGTTCACGTCGAAGTTCATCGCCGGATCCTGCACGGACCCGATCACCGAACCAGCCGCGGCGAGGTGGATAACCGAGTCCATCCCGCGCAGCGCGTCGTCCAGGGCCCCGGGATCGCGGATGTCGCCCTTGACCAGTTCGGCGTCCACGCCCGCCAGGTGGGCGGGGTCGCCGGTGGTCAAATTGTCCAGCACCCGGACCCGGTAACCGCTCTCCACCAGGCGACGGACCAGCGTCGCACCTACGAACCCGGCCCCGCCGGTGACCAGGACTCCCTCAGAACCGCTCATAACCAGGGGAGTGTAGTGGAGGCAGGCATACGCCGGGGACGGGCCAGATCACATGACGGCCCAGGCGCCACCGCCCAGAACCAGACCCAAGCCGGGGCGCACCGGCCCGGAAAGCTCGCCCAGAGCAATCTTCATTGGCAAGAGCCGCCCCTGCAGCCACCAGAAACAGGCGATCGAACACTCCCTGAAGGATCGCCCGGGGGCGGGGGCCAGACCTGCGGGCGATCACGCGCTGCCCGTGTCCTGGCCTGCTCACCCGGCCTCAGCCGCGCTGCCGCGGGGGGCCAGTGACCTGACTTCCCCGTCGCGCATCGCGTAGAAGACGCAGTGGTTCGTCCCCACTGTATTGGCACCCGGGTAAATAGTAAGCACGGAATGTAACTGAACCCGCGGGTTCCAGTGACGCAGATCGCCGATTCGGCGCGGTCGGCGACAGGTCGGGCGCGCAGCACACTTTCGAACAATATGTCCGGTTCGGTGCACCTCCTATGAAGCTGCCGCTGACGCGGAGATGGAGATACGGTCATGGCATACGGGCACGCGGAACGTTGCGCCGCCCTCGTCGCGCTCGGCCGCACGACCCTCGACCTGACGGTGCGCCAGGTGGGCCGCTTCCTGACCATCCACACCGGATCCTCCTCACGGAAGGAAACACCCATGAAGATCGCCATCCTCGGCGCCGGAGGCGTCGCGCACGCCCTCGGTGCCGGCTGGAAGAAGTCCGGCCACGACGTCATCTTCGGCGCCCGCGACGCGTCCGCCGCCGACCCAGACTTCGAGATCACCGGCCTGCAAGACGCCCTGGCCGCCGGCGACGTCATCGTCAATGCCATCACCGGCGCCGTGGCGCTGCAGGCCATCACCGCTCTGGATACTTCCGCGATGGCCGGGAAGACACTGCTCGACGCCGCCAACGCCCGCACCGGGACCGGGGACCTCGTATACCCGAACTCCAGCCTCGCCGAGCACCTCCAGGCGGCCCTGCCCGCTGTGCACGTGGTGAAGTCCCTGAACACAGCGGCGATCGAGGTGCTGGCCGATCCGTCTTTGGTGGGACCGGCGACGGTGTTCGTCTCCGGCGACGACGAGGCGGCCAAGGCCGAGGTTAAGGGGCTGCTCCACGACCTGGGCTGGAAGGACGAGGGGATCATGGACCTCGGCGGTATCCGGACCGCCCGCGGACCGGAGAGCTACGCCGTGCTGTTCTTCGAGATCGTCTCCGTTGTGAAGAGCCAGTTCGTCAATATTCACGTCACCCGCTGAATCCGCCGAATCCAGCCGAAGCCAGCACGCGAGGCGATGTACCGCCGCTCTTACACCGCCTGACACGCTTGGCGCCGTCCGTCGACGTTCACCGGCGCCCGCAAGTGTCAGCGGCCGTTGTCACTCAGTTCGTTACTCACCGCGCCGGTGGCGTCGCAGGCAGCCTCCGGGGTCATCCGCCCGCCGGCGAACAGGCGGTGAGGCCGTCAGCACGCATTCGACACACATGAAGCCGGGGACGGGCCAGATCCAGCGAGAACCGATGAGAACTGAAAACGCAGGCCAGCTGGGTCATCGAGGATTCGCGGCACTCTCGGCGGGCACCCCGAAACGGGCGATGTAGTGCCAGACGTATTTCACCGTCTGCGGGTCGTCCTGGCCGGCCAGCGCGGCCTCGCCGAGGATCCGCGCGTCGAGCAGGCCGTCGGGACCGGCGATGCGTTCCGCGAGGGCGACCGCCTGGGGGGTCTTGAAGTCCGGCCGCCGGCGCACCTCGTCGATGGACAGCACGAAGCCGGGGTGCCATTCGACCGCGCAGGGCAGTCGCCGCGCGGTTTCCCCGACGGCGGTTCCGCGGAAGCACGGGTCGAGGACCAGGGCCTCGGCGTCCCGTGCCAGCAGGACACCGCCGTGCACATGAGCTTCCACGTAGTCGTCGAGGAAGTCCAGGTGGTCAGCGGAGGCGAGTTCAGTTACCTGGGATCGTTCGGCGGTACCGAAGTTGACTGGGTTCGTGAAGCTGTCCGGGTAGCAGAAAGTGGCGCGGTCGAGCGCTGACTTCCGCAGCCGGAAGAACGCCGACCCGAATCGCGGCGATCCGCCGTGCGGCCGGCCACGGAAGTTCAGCGACCCGTACACCGGGCGCGCCGTAACGGGCGCGTCGTCGTACGCTCCGCCGAACAGGCGGCTCTCCCAGTGCCACCGGTCCCCGCCGGGACGCGCCGTCAGGCCGCCGTTGCTGGTGCCGGTCTCGAACTGGGAGCGGTACGCGCCGTCCCGCAGCATGCTCGCCAGCACGCTCATCCCGCCGAAGTCCCTGTCCGGATGAAAGTGCAGACTGATCCGCCAGCTGAGGTCCAGCGGGCCGCCTTCCGATCGCGCCTGCACGAAGGCGAGAGCCATGTCGGCCGGTGACGTCACGCGTCCATGATGCGGTGCCGGGCACCGTCGCGCATCAGGATTTCGTCAAGGTCCGCGCGGGCACGGGCGACCCGGGACCTGATGGTCCCGACCGGCACCCCGCAGACCGCGGCGGTGTCCGCGTAGCTGAGCCCGAGCACCTGCGTGAGGACGAACGCGGCCCGCCGGTCCGGGCCGAGGGAGGACAGCAGCAGCATCAGTTCGGCCCGCAGCCCGGAATCCTGCGCCGCCCCGGCCGCGAGGCTTGCCGCCAAGCCCGCGGCGGCTTCCCTGGTGCGCTGCCGTGACCTGATCTCGGCGGCGCACACCCGCCGGGCTATCGTCAGCAGCCACGCGTGCACCGGCGCGTCACCCCGGTACCCGCGCAGCGCGGGGACCATGCGCAGGTACGTCTCCTGCGCGAGGTCATCGGCCGCCGCCGGGTCGACGAGGTGCGCGCAGAAGCGCCACACGTCGTTCTGCGTAGCCCTTATCAGTTCAGTGAGCGCGGCGGGGTCGTCGCGCGCGGCGGCCCGGGCGAGAAGAGTGAGCTCGTCCACGACAAATACATTACGACGCCTCGTAGTCAAAAATTCCGTCAGGACGCCGGGAACTAACCGGATGCCGCCACGGCACTACTAGTGCATGGACTGCGAAAGCATCCGCGTCGCCATATCGGCGAGCCTAGACGGAGAGGACGCCGGCATCCCCGCCGGCGTGACACAGGCGCACCTGGACGAATGTCCCGCGTGCCGGGCGTGGCGGGAACGCCAGCACGCCCTGACTCGCCGCGCGCGCCTGGTCGGCCCCGCCCTTGACCACGATCTCGCGGGGCGGGTACTCGCCGCGCTGGCCGCGCAGGCGATCCCGGCACAGGCGATCTCGGGGCAAGCGAACCCCGCGCCGGGGAACCCGCCGCTGGCGAACCCCGGGCGGATGAGCCCGGAGGCGGCGAGCCCGCAAGCGGCGAGCCCGGAGACGGCGAGCCCCGAGCCGGTCAGCCCGGAGGCGGTGATCCCGGAATCGGTGCGCCCCGACGCGGCGAGCGGGCGGGCCGCGATACCGGCGGCGCGCCGCGCGGCACTAGCCCTTGTCGCGGCCGGGCAGCTAGCCGTCACGGTGCCGCTGCTGGTCTTCGGCCACGACCGTGAGGCCGGCGTCCACGCCGCGCATGAGCTCGGTTCCTTCGACCTGGCCCTCGCGATCGCGTTCGTGGTCGGCGTGATCCGGCCGAAGCTCTCGGCCGGACTCGCCTGGCCTTGCTGCGTCGCCGCCGTCGGACTGGCCGGCACGGCGATCAGCGATATGATCTCAAAGCAGACTTTCGGCGCCGACGAGGCCCAGCATCTGGTGGCGGTCGCCGGCGCGCTGCTGCTGTTCTGGCAGTCACGCGACATGTCTTCCCGGACCCGCCCGGCCGACCCGGCCACTGGCGTTGCCCGGGCCGGGGCCGCGGACGCCTCGTCCGGGGCCGCGGACTCGGCCGGCTGGAGCGACGGCGGCGCACGGCCTGGCAACCTTGGCAAGCCCGTCGCCAGGAAGGCAGATGTTGCGTGAACCTGAACTCAGGCCTCAGCCCGAACGACCCGACGATCGAGGCCGCTTTCCGCGTCGCGCTGCTGCACCAGGGCCTGATCGCGGCCGGCATCCTCGGCCTGATCTGGCTCGTCTGGGGCACGTCCCGTAACTGGGTGCCCGTCAGTAGTGCCAGCCGCGCGACCCTGCCCGAACCGCGCGGTCGGCAGGTACTGCGGATAGGGTTCGGCGTGCTGTGGCTTTTCGACGGGATCCTCCAAGCCCAGCCGCAGATGCCCGCAGGCCTGCCGACGGAGGTGATCACGCCGGCCGCGCAAGGTTCGCCGGCGTGGGTCCAGGACCTGGCGAACTGGGGCGGGAACGCGTGGTCCTACCATCCGATCCAGGCGGCGGCCGCCGTGGTCTGGATCCAGGTCGGCATCGGCCTGTGGCTGCTGGTCGCGGTCCGCGGCCGGTGGTCCCGGATCGCCGGCGTCGCGAGCGCGGTGTGGGGACTGTCGGTCTGGGTGTTCGCCGAAGCGTTCGGTTCGATGTTCGGGCCGGGGGCGAGCTGGCTGACCGGCGTTCCGGGCGCCGCGCTGGTGTACGCGGTCGCCGGAGTCCTCATCGCCATGCCGCCGCGTGCGTGGCGCACCCTGCTGCCCGGCCGTCTGCTGCTCGGCGGAGCCGGGCTGTTCTTCCTTGGCATGGCGGCGATGCAGGCCTGGCCGGGGAACGGCTTCTGGCAAGACGGCAGCACGGGCCGGCTCGCGAGCATGGTCCAGTCAATGGTCTCGACGCCGCAGCCGCACTTCCTCGCGGACCTGCTGCGGAGCTTCGCCTCGTTCGCGGCCGCGAACGGGTTCGCGGTGAACATGGTTGTCGTGGTCGTGCTGGCGGTGCTCGGCGCCGTGTTCCTGACGGCGGCGCTGCCGACGGCGCCTCGGGCCGCGGCCGGGCCTTCCCGCGCGGCGGGACTCGTGGCCGGCGTGGCCGGTGCTGTCAGCGCTCGCGCGTACGGCGTGACACGTGTCGCGGTGATCGCGGGGGCGGTGTTCTGCCTCGCCGTGTGGGTGCTCGTCCAGGACTGCGGGTTCTTCGGCGGCGTCGGCACGGACCCCAACAGCATGATCCCCACGATCTTGCTGTTCGCCGCCGGGTTCGCGGCGCTCCGCCCGGCGTCCGCGCCGGCGTCCGCGGCCGAGTCCTCGTCTGCCGCCGAGTCCGTGCCCGCGGCCGAGTCCTCCGCTGCCGCGGAGCCCGTGCCCGCGGCGGAGTCCGCGCCTGCGGCCGGGGCCGAGCCGCAGCCAGCCTGGCAACGGGCGATGGGCGCGGTCAGCTTCAGCTCCGTGACGGCGTTCGGCGCGCTCGCGATCGTCGTGCTCGGCGCGGCCCCGATGGCCGCCGCGTCCACCAACCGGACCGCCGACCCGATCATCGCCGAGGCGATATCCGGGTACAGCCCGCCGCTGCAGGAACCGGCACCGGGCATCCAGCTCGTCAACCAGAACGGCAAGCCCGCGAGCCTGTCCAGCCTCCGCGGCAAGGTCGTGCTGCTCACCTTCCTCGACCCGGTCTGCACGACGGACTGCACGTTCATGGGGCAGGAATTCCTGCAGGCGGGCAAGCTGCTCGCCGCGGACCGGTCGCGGGTCGAACTGGTGGGCGTCGTGGTCAACCCCGTCTACGACTCACAGGCGGTCGTGCGCGCGTTTGACCAGCAGGAGGGCCTGTCCGCGCTGCCGAACTGGGAGTTCCTGACCGGCACGCCCACGCAGCTGGCGGCGGTGTGGAAGGACTACGGAATCGCCGGCGAGGTGATGCCGGCCGGCGCGATGATCGCCCACAACGACATCGCTTTCGTCATCGACCAGTCGGGTCAGATCCGCGAGGAACTCAGCTTCGATCCCGGCTCGGGGACATCGGCCTCCATGTCCTCGTTCGGGAGTCTCCTCGCGAGTGACACGAGTCAGCTTTTGGGAGCATCATGAAAAGAGCGGCGTATCTCGCCGTCGCGGCAGCCGCGCTGATCACCGCCGGGTGCGCATCCGGTTCCGGTGGCGCCAATAACGGGGGTTCGGGCAGCAGCACGACCGGGCACGTGGTGACCCCACCGCTCACCACCTCCGCGTCCACGGCCACGACGGCTTGGGGGATCGTGGTGATGGGCGGTTCCGCCGCCGATGAGGACAACTTCTGGCAGCTGTTCACCCGGCCCGCTGGCGCGGATGGCAAGTGGGCGCTGGTCACCCCGCCCGGTGTCGCCACCAACGGCGGCCTGGTGATGGCCCCGACGGCTGGCTCGCCCGCGGCCGGCTCGCTCGTCGTCGGAATCCGGCCGAGCCAGGACCTGAGCTTCTCCCCGCTCGCGGCGACCACCGACGACGGCAAGGCATGGTCCCCCAGCGTGATGGAGGCGGAGCTGGCCGACGACCCGGACTCGCTGGCTGCCGCCTCCGCCGCCGGCAAGGAATACGCCCTGCTCGGTAATGGATCGATCGACCAGGCATCGGCCAGCACGCAGGCATGGTCGAAACTGACGGGCCCGGGCGCGGCCGCCGCCTCGGCGGCCGGCAAGACCTGCGGGCTCTCCTCGCTCGACTCGATCACCGTTACCCCGTCCGGTGAACCTCTCATCGGCGGTGCCTGCGGTAGCCCCGGAGTGACCGGGATCTTCGGATATTCCGGCGGCACCTGGCACGCCGCGGGCCCGGTCCTGCCCGGCAGCGCCGCGAAGGACAGGGTCCAGGTACTCAGGCTCACCGCCACGGCGGCGGGAAACACGGCCCTGCTGCTCGCCGGATCCAGCCTGTTCGCCGCGTGGACCAGCGATGGCGGCGCTCACTGGACCGTCTCCCCGCCGCTGTCCCTCGGTACCGGGCTCGTCTCCTCCGCGGCCTTCGACGCCGACGGCGCGGTCGGCGTCCTGCTGTCCGGCGGTCACGCGGCCACGGTCGGCGGACCCGGCGCGTCCTGGCAGTCGCTGCCCGCGACCCCGCCGGGCACAGCGGTCCTCGCTTTCGTCCCGTCGTCAGCCTCCGCCGCTCCGGCAGCCAAGAACGACGCGGCCAGGAACGAGCAGCCCGCTCAGGTCCAGGCGCTGGCCGTCCGGGGCGCCCAGCTCATCGTGTGGCAAGCGGACGCGTCGACCGGCAAATGGGCAGACGTGCAGACGATCAGCGTGCCCATCCAGTACGGATCGTCGGCCTAGTCAGCCATCGGCCTAGTCAGCCATCGGCCGGGTCAGCCATCGGCCGGGTCCGGTATCTCGCCCGCCAGCGCCGGGAGAGACCGCCGGACCCGGCCGCGCCACGCGCCCGCCGCGTACAGCCCGGCCGCGACCGCGAACCCGACGATCCACGAGATGTCCGCGCCGTCTAGGTCCTTGACGAACGGCCCGGTATAGAACGCCTGGTCCATGAAAGGTACCTGCGCGGCGAGCGTGACCACGTAGCAGACGCACGGCCACCACTGGATCCGCCCGTAGGCGCCGGACGGCGTGAAGAAGGACCGTACGTCGTAGCGGCCGCGCTTGATCAGGTAGTAGTCGACGAGGTTGATCGCGCTCCACGGCACGAAGAAGAACAGCAGCACGTCGATGAAGTTCTCGAACGACGTGAGGAACGACGAGTACCCGACCATGGCGAGCACCGTACCGATCACGAAGATCACCAGGATGCCGGCGAGCCGGACGGCCTGGCGGGAGCGCCGCTCCATCATCTTGCGAACGTTGCTGCCCAGCCCGGCAACCGCCATCATTCCCGTGTAGGCGTTGATCGCGTCCCCGGGCACCTGGCTGAGCGCCATGAAGAACAGGATCCACAAGCCGGAGACCCTGGCCACCGCGCCCAGGGGATTGTCGGACGCGATCGGCACCATCGCGGTGATCCAGGCGCCGAGCGCCGCGAAGAGCGTGGTCGACAAGACGGCACCGCCGAAGATCCCGGCGAACGTCCGCCCGAAGCTGACGTCGGCAGGCAGGTACCGCGAGTAGTCCGACACGTACGGCGCCCAGCTCAGCATGTTCATGAAGAACAGGCCGGTCACCGCGATCAGGATTGGCGCGCTGGACAGCCGGAGGCCGGTGTCGGCGTGCTGCACGGACCCGTACGCGGCCGCCTGGATCAGCGCGACCACGATCACCACGCCGAGCACCGCCGTGAGTACCCGCTGAGTCACGTGGATCCAGCGGTAGCCGAAGATCGCCAGCGCCACCGACGGCAGCGTGACGATCAGGATCCACCACGGGACGCTCACCGACGAGACCAGCAGGTTCAGCGAGTCGCCCTGCAGCACCTGCGAGGCCGCCAGGTAGCCGATGTCCAGCACGATCGACGCGAGCATGATGAAGCTCGCCCCGTAGAAGCCGAACTGCCCCCTGCTCTGGATCATCTGCGGCACCCCCAGCCGCGGCCCCTGCCACGCGTGCAGCGCGGTCAGCAGCATGCCGAGGACGTTCCCGGCGACGATGGCGACCAGGGCCCACAGCAGGTTGAGGCCGGCCGAGATCGCCAGCCCGCCCAGCACGAAGTTCACCACGTTGGCGTTCGTCGCGAACCACAGCGTGAACTGGTCCCGGGGCCTGCCCTGCCGGTCCTCGGCGGGGATGATCTCGATGTGGTGCTGCTCGACTACCGTCCCCGATGGCGAGTCCGCATGCCGGGTCACGCTGGTGCTCATGGTGCTGCCTTTCCGGTGTTCCGGGGAGTGGCGCCAGGCTCCTGTTACGCCAGGGTCCTGATGGGTCCGCTCGAGTAAGCCGCGTACTTCGCGGACGACGGGGCGCGGTCCCGTATCGTCTCCGTGCCGCCGGCGCCGGGCTGCCGCCCGAATCCGCAGTACATCGCCACCCCGAAGTCGGAAATATACCGTGACGCCGCGCCACGGCGCCTGGCGACTCCCGCCATCAGGCGCCGGGTAGCGCGGGCCAGCACTGGGCATCTCATTGCCGTAAAGCCGTTTACTTACAGATTCGGCCAGGACCCGTGGCCAGAGGAACTGACGCTCCTGCACGCCTACGTGCTGCCGGACCTGGCGCGCAACCCCGGGCTCGCGGCGCTGGTCGGGGCGTGCCGCGAGGCTACGCGCGGTGAGCCGCTCGCGCACGTGCCGGACGAGTGGCTGCACGTCACGCTCTGCCAGATCGCCGTGCCGGCCCACCAGGTCAGCGATGCCGGCCGCGCGGACCTGGCCGCCGAGATCGGCCGGCGGGTGGCGGGGACCGGCCCGTTCACGGTCACGGCGGGGAACCCGGGCGCTTCGGATGTCGTCCGGGTAAAAAAGTTAGTACTTAATGTGGTCATAGCCCCATTAAGTACAAACTTTCGAATCGCTTGCCCGTGAATCGCTTGCCCGTGATCGCAGCGCGCGTGATCCGTGGTCGGCGAGCTCGGCCAGCATCCGGGCCAGGCCGGGGTCGTCGGCCCGCGCCGTCGCGAAGCCGTCGAGCGACTCAAGCAGGGACGCGGACACGACGGGGAACGGGAACAGCACCTGCCCGAGCAGCGCCCGCAGGTGACCGCCGCGCCCGTCCCACAGTTCCGCCAGCGCCGGGAGGTACGCGGCCGAATACGGCTCGAGGAGGGCGGCGTGCTCGGGCAGCATGAATCCGCGCGCCACCGCCCGCACGCTCTCCGGGCCGAGGGTGCCGCTGGTCAGCAGTTCCCACGCGGCCTTCTTGTGCACGGCTTCCGGGATCGCCGCCCGGCACGCGGCCGCGTTCCGCAGCCCCGCCTCGGTGGGGTCACGGTCCCGCTCGGCGCTGATCTCGGTATCGCCCGCCCGGCCCGCCGCCGCGAGTTGCCGCAGCAGGGCCCAGCGCAGCTCCGTCTCGAGGGGGAGCCCGGGCACCTCGACGACTTCGGAGAGGATCCCCGCGACGAGGTCGAGCTGCTGGTCCGACGTGGCGGTCCAGCTGAGCAGCTGCGCCCAGGCCAGCTGGTGGTCGCCGCCGGGCGCCGCCGCCAGCAGCAAGTCCGCCGCCGCGGCCGCGAGCTCTTCCTTCGCCGCCGCGGCCTGCGCCGGTCCGGCGAGCCGCTCGATGAGCGGCTGCGCGAGCCCGGCCAGCGCCTGAGCCTCCGCCGCGGGCGGCTCCCGCCGCGGTGCGCCCGTCGGCTCCCGCCGTGGTGCGCCTGTCGGCTCCCGCCGAAGTGCCGCCGCGACCGCACGCGCGAACTCCGGCAGCGGAAGCTCGGCCTGCGATGTCATGTCGGCCAGCGCGTTCCAGCACGCGGCGCGCGCGGCGGGCTCGGGGACCTCCCCGGCGACGGCGAGAATCGCCCGCAGCGACCCCGGGTCGAAGCGCGTGAGCACGTAGCCCCGGTCGTCATCGTTGAGCACGACCAGGTCGGGCCGTGCCACGCCGGCGAGCGCACGGACTTCGGTCCGCGACCCCGCGACATCCGCTTCCACGCAGCGTTCCCTGGTGACTGTCCCGTCTTCCCCTCGCCGGTACAGCCCGATGCTGACGTGGTGCGGCCGCAGGACAGGGTGCCCGTCCGGCGCTTCCTGGACGATCGCGAACGACGTGAACCGGCCGTCGGGTCCCGTCGCGAATTCGGGACGCAGGGTGTTCGGCCCGGCGGTCTGCAGCCAGGACCGTCCCCACGCGGCGAGGTCCGCCCCGGCGCAGTCCTCGCCGACGCGGGCGGCGACGGCGTCGAGCAGGTCGGGGAGCGTCGCGTTGCCGAAGGCGTGGGCGGCGAGGTAGTCCCTGATCCCGCCGAAGAACGCGTCCTCGCCCACGTAGCCGGTGAGCTGCCGCAGCACGGCGGCTCCCTTGGCGTAGCTGATCCCGTCGAAGTTCGCGACCGCCTCGCCCAGCGTGCCGGCGTCCGCCGACACCGGGTGAGTGGTGGGCAGCCGGTCCTGCGCGAACCCCCACGACTTGCGGGTGAGGGAGAACGTGGTCCAGGCGTCCGCGTGCAGCCCGAGCCGGACGGACGCGTCGTGCCCGCAGAACTCGGCGAACGACTCGCTCAGCCACAGGTCGTCCCACCAGCGTGCGGTTACCAAGTTGCCGAACCACATGTGCGCCATCTCGTGCAGCACGATCATCGTGCGGATCTCGCGGAGCGATTCGGTGACCGTGCCGCGGAACAGCATTCGCTCCGACAGCAGCACGCAGCCGGGCTTCTCGGTGGCGCCCGCGCTGAACTCGGGAACGAAGGCGTGGCCGTACTTGCCGTAGGGGTACTCGCGGCCCAGGAGCTTCTCGTAGTAGTCCAGGCCCTGGCCGGTGAGGGTGAAGACGGCGCCGGAGTCCAGGTACTCCGCCAGGCTGGCCCGGCAGGCCAGCATCAGCGGGATCTCCCGGCCGTCCGGGGTGACGTGCGCCGACGTGACGACGTGGTAGTCGCCGGCGACGACGGTCGTGGCGAACGTGGGCAAGGGCACGGTCGGCCGGAATCGGACGATCCGGGCATTGCGCCGGGATCGTTCGGTATCAGGGTCTTGATTGGACAGGATCGTCCAATGGGCCGGCGCGGTGACGGTGAACGTGAACGGGGCCTTCAGGTCGGGCTGCTCGAAGCAGGCGTACGCCGTGCGGGCGTAGGCGGGCGTGAACTTCCCGTACACGTAGACGCGGCCGTCGGCGGAGTCGGCCGACCGGTGCATGCCGGTGCCGGAGTGGGTGTAGGCGCAGTCGGCCTTGACGGTGAGCACGTTGTCCGCTTCCGTGCTCGCAAGCGTTACGCGGCCGTCACGGTAGGCGGCGTCCGGGTCCAGCGGCACGCCGTTGAGCGTGATCTCGCGGACCGTCTCGGCTACGAGGTCCACGTACGTCGGGCTGCCCGGCTCGGCGCACCCGAACCGGATGACCGAAACGGAGCCGAAGACCTCCTCGCCCCGCGTGAAGTCCAGTTCGATGTCGTAGGAGCGGACGCGCACGAGGCTCGCCCTGCGCGCGGTCTCCGCGCGCGTGATCTCAGCAACCGGCATGCCCTCAGTCTCCCGCACCGGGCCTGGTACCGCGGGTTCTCCCGCACAGGGCCCGTGGCCCCGCAGGGCCCGTGCCTCGCATTACTCGTGCCCCGCAGGGCCCGTGCCTCGCATTACTCGTGCCCCGCAGGGGCAGTGCCGGGTCCTGATAATGGTTGACGGCAATTGCCAGGAGCCTCACGATGAGCTCAAGGGCCGTGTAATCGAACGATTGCTCCCGCTACGGCAGAACTCCAGCCCGAGCCCCCGGACGCTGGAGTCGGGCTCCCGCGCCCGCCGCTGGGGGTAGATATCTCTGCAATAGAGAGGCATCGTGCGATTCTTCAGAGGGCATTCCATGCGCAGGAAAGCTGTCATGCTATCCCTGCTCGCGCTCCCGGTCGGCCTGATCGCCGTCCCGGGCGGCGCGTCGGCGGCGCAGGCCGCGCGAACCGGGTCCGCCGCCACGACGGCCGCGGTTACCCACAAGGCCACTGTCACGTCCTCAAGCCTGGGGAAGTACACGCCAACGTTCACGGGCCCGGCCGCCACCGGGTGCGCGCAGGCCGGCTGCGCGCTGCTCACCGGCCCCGCGTACGTGGGGTCTCTGGCGTCCTACGCGGTCGGCGGCTCGCAGTCCGCGGCCAGCGCGGCGGCGGCCGCCGCGCGACTGGCGGCTGCCTCGAAGACGTCCGCGAAGGCGCCGGCCGTCGATTCGGCAGCGGGCACCGGCGAATCCGGGCCGAAGGCCCTGCCCGACCCGGCGCTGGCCAAGAACGGGACCGACCCGACGCCGCCGTCGGTGAGCTGCGCGCCGCTCGGCTCGGGCTGTGACCGCATCAGCCTGTCCGCCGGCGGCGCCCGCGGCGTGATCGGGATCGACGCCGTCGACAGCGCGACGCAGGCCCCGAACGTGCTCGGCACCGACATTGAGCCCGCCGACCAGGGGCTGTGCGCGGGCAACGGGTACGTGGTCGAGGACAATAACCTGGGCGAGATCCTGATCTTCAACAACAGGCTCAACCGGGTGTCGTCGGTGATTCCGCTGGACACGCTCATGGGCCTGACCGCCAAGGGCTGGAGCAGCGGCGGCGACATCTCCTGCCTGTATGACTACGGCAACGGCGGGCACTGGTTCTTCACCGAGTTCGCGTCGGCGAATACCGAGGCGAGCGGCGGCGCCTTCACGGGCTGCTTCGCGGGCGTGGCGAACGCATGCCACGAGGCGATCGCCGTGACGAAGGGGAACAACCCGTTCGGCCCGTACAACGTGTACTACAGCAACGCTGACTACAACCCGTCCGAGCCGGGGGCCCCGTCCCTGCTCAACGACTTCGGGAAGATCGCGGTCACGCGGGACGCGTTCCTGTACTTCTACGACGAGTTCCCGCTGGTCACACCCGGCATCGGCGGCGGCGCGTTCAACGGCGCCCAGGAACTCGCCTTCAGCAAGGGCGCGATGGAGCGCGGCGAGCCGGTCGTCTTGGGCAACGGGAAGCCCAACCGGTTCTTCAACGTGGCGATCGAGAACATGGGCACGCTCCCGACCCCGAACGGCACATGCGCCTCCGACGACACCACCCACCTGCCAGGCATCACGTGCTGGTACTCGGTGATCCCGGCCATGCCGCCGGATCCCAGCCAGTTCGACAACAGCCACGGCGGGTCCGGGTTCATGCTCGATACCCTCGACTTCTACGGTCAGGGCGACAACCGGATCGCGGTCTTCGACTGGACCGGGCTCGCCGCACTGGGCAGCCCTGGCTGCTCCGCGTGCCGTGCCCTGAAGTTCGGCGGGCAGCTGTTCTCCGGCACCCAGTTCTACTATGGCGAGGGCGTCCCCGCCGCGCAGAAGGCCGGCCCGATCCCGCTCGGCGACGAGTGCGGCGCGGCCGGGCTGTCGACGGGCACGCCCCCGCCGGCCAGTTGCCCCGAAGGCGGAATCGCGACCAACGGCGACAACTTCACCCAGGCGTCCCAGGCCCAGGGCGAGCTGTGGGGCGCGATCAGCACGGAGGTGAACCAGACGTTCGGGTCCTCCTCCGAAACGCACCAGGGCGCGGCGTACTGGGTGATCGGCACGAACAGTTTCGACCGGCGGGGCGTGTTCACGCTGACCAGCCAGGCTTACGTGACGCCGGCCCGCGAGGAAGTGGAGTTCCCCGTGATCGCGGCGCCAGACAATGGCAAGGCGGTCATGTTCTTCACGCTTTCCGGGAACGGCGGGCCGACAAGCGCCGACAAGGGCGGCTTCTACCCGAGCACCGCCTACGGGCTGCTGACCGCTTACTCCGGCGGGCTGCTGGCATCCAGGATCAACGTCGTGGACTTCGGCCAGGCGCCGCAGGACGGCTTCACCGAGTACATGGGCTATCCGGGCACCACCCGGCCGCGCTGGGGCGACTACAGCGGCGGCGTCTACGACGCGTCCGCCGGCAAGGTCTACTTCGCCACCAACTACATCGCGTATCCGGCCTGCGCTCCCCCGGCGTTCACCTTGACGCTGGCCACGTGCGGCGGAACCAGGGACGGCCTCGCCAACTGGGGCACGTCCGTGAACTCCCTCACCCCGTAGCCGGGGACATCCGGGGCGGCCGTGGCACTCGCCGCGGCCGCCCTTCGCTTTCCCGGCTGCTTTCGTCAGCCTTGACGATGCGGGACCCGGACACAGGCGTGAGGCTCTTCTCTAGCGACAGGCGCACAGGCGGTCCGCGCGCCGCGGGCATGTCTGCCTGGCGCGCGAAGACAGGAGGGCATGCCAATGGACACGCTTGATCCCGCCGGGACGGCTCTGGTGCTGGTACATATGGCCAAGGGCGTGGCCGGGGAGGTCGACACCCCCTTCCAGCGGATTTTCCGGCACCGTGCCGAGGAGACAGGAGTCGTCGGGGTCCAGGCACGGCTGCTGGAAGGGTTCCGCGCCGTCGGGGCGAAGGTGGTCTACCTGCTGGTCACCTACCAGCCCGGGCTTCCCGGGGTAAAGCCGAACTCCCCGCTGTTCCGCACGCTCGTCGAGAACAACACCCTGCTTGAGGGCACCCCCGCCGTCGAGATCATCGACGATCTCGCCCCGCGGCCCGGCGAGCCGGTCGTGCGAGGGCAGGGCGCCAGCGGGTTCGACCGCACCGCACTGGACTCCTTCCTCCGCCTGGCTGGCGTCGACGCCCTCGTGCTCGCCGGCATCGCCACCGACGTCGCGGTCGAGTCCACCGCGCGCGCCGCCAGTGACCTGCAATACCGGACGATCGTCGTCTCCGATGCCTGCACCGCCGACAGCGACAAGTCCCACGCCGACTCTCTCGGCGCGATCCGGCGCTGGTTCGGCGAGACGCCAACCGCCGATGAGGTCCTCAGCGCCCTGAAATAGTGATCGTCGTGCGGCATCCTTAAACCATGTCACTGCCTGCGCCGCGTACCCCTGACGGCCCGTACCGGGTCTGCTTCGTCTGCCTCGGCAACATCTGCCGGTCCCCGATGGCCGAGGTCGTGGCGCGCGCCCGGCTCGCCGAAGCGGGCCTGGACGAGGCGGTGGCCGTCGACAGCGCGGGCACGGGCGACTGGCACGTCGGCGCGCAGATGCACCTGCCCGCCCGCGTCGAACTCGGCCGCGGCGGCTACGACGGAGAGGCCCACCGCGCCCGCCAGGTCGAGCCGTCCTTGCTGGGGGAACGCGACCTCGTCCTCGCCATGGATAACAGCAACTTCAACACCCTCAAATCCCTTTCCCGAACGATCCCCGGTGGCTCCTCCAGGATCCGCCTCTTCGGCGAGGTCGCGGACCTGGACGGTGCCGACATCCCGGACCCCTATGGCGGCAGCCCGGCGGAGTTCGCCCGCGTCCTGGCCATGATCGAGTCCGCGATGCCCCGCCTCGTCGCCCAGATAGCCGAAGTCCTCAGGCCGGCCGCCCCCTGACCCCGGCTCGGCATGCCGAGCGGGGCAATACGTACATCGTCCCTCTGGTGCAACTGGAGGCCGTGTTCCACGATGGAAGGCATGAGTCTCATTTCGCGCGGGTTCCACGGGCGCCGCAGGACTCCGGCCGGGGCGGAGGGGCGGGTACCGCCCGGCCAGTACGTGACCGACGGGTTCCCCGTGCTCTCGGCCGGCCCGACGCCGCGCACCCCGCTGACCGAGTGGACGTTCTCCGTCAGACGGGGCGGCAGCAATCTCAGGTCCTGGAGCTGGGCGGAGATGCTGGCGCTGCCCGCCGAGACCGTTACCGTCGACATCCACTGCGTGACCCGCTGGTCCAAGCTCGACACGCAATGGCGCGGTGTCTCGCTCGACACCCTGCTCGGCCAGGTCGAAGGCGACGCCGGGTACGTGCTGGCGTTCTGCGACGGCGGGTACACGACCAACCTGCCGATCGCGGACGTGACAGGCGGCCGTGCCTGGCTGGCCTGCGAATACGACGAACAGCCGCTGGACCCTGAGCACGGCGGCCCGGCGCGGCTGCTCGTGCCGCACCTCTACTTCTGGAAGAGCGCGAAGTGGGTGCGCGGAGTGGAACTGCTCGAGCATGACGAGCCGGGCTTCTGGGAAACCTACGGCTATCACATGTATGGAGACCCATGGAAGGAACAGCGCTACAGCGGCGACTGACCTGGCAGGCCGCGACCGTCACGGCCGCGGCCTGGGAAACGCCGTCCGTCCGCACCCTGGAACTGGCCGTGCCGGGATGGCCAGGGCACCGGGCCGGCCAGCACCTGGACGTCCGGCTGACCGCCGAGGACGGGTACGCCGCGGAACGGTCGTACTCCATCGCCTCGGCGCCCGGGGAACCCGTGGCAATCACCGTCGAGCGGCTCGAGGACGGAGAGGTCTCGCCCTACCTGACCGGGGAACTGCGGATCGGTGACACGCTGGAACTGCGTGGCCCCGTCGGCGGCTATTTCGTCTGGGCGGAAGCCGACGGCGGGCCTTTGCTGCTCGTCGCCGGCGGTTCCGGCGTCGTTCCGCTCCGGGCCATCATCCGCCAGCGCCGGCGCAGCGGCAGTGACGCCCCGATTCGCATGCTCTACTCAGCGCGCACGCTACCGGACGTGATCTACCGCGACGAGCTGGATTCCTACCGTAACGGCGTCGCGGTCAGCTACGCGCTGACCCGCGCGCGGCCGCCCGGCTGGACCGGTTACGCGCGCCCGGTTGACGCCGGCATGCTGGCCGAAGTCGCGTGGCCGGCCGGCGAGGAGCCGCTTGTCTTCGTCTGCGGTCCCACCGGTTTCGTGGAAACGGTGGCCGGAGAGCTGGTCGGACTGGGCTACAGTCCCGGGCGGGTCAAGACCGAGCGCTTCGGCGGGATCTGAGAGTACTGACGGAGGGGAGCACTCAATGGAAACGCTGGACGGAAACGCCATCGCCGGGCTGCTCTACGAGATTTTCGGGGAGGAGATGACGGCCGCGACGGCCATCTGCGAGTCATGCGGATCCGCCGCCTCCGTCGCCGACAGCGTGGTCTACCTCCGGCTGCCCGGTGTGGTGGTCCGCTGCCGCAACTGCGCCGGACTGCAGATGGTCATCACCCGTGTCCACGGCCTGAACTGCGTCGACCTCAGCGGGATAGCCGTGCTGGAGCCGCCAGGGAACACACCATGAGCCCGCGCCGGCTCGCCAACGGGACCCGGGGTCAATCCGCGGCTGGCTCACCCCAGTGCACGACGGCCCCGTCGTCGTCGGTCCCCTGAACGGAGATCATCGTCATCATCGCGTCGTCGGCCGCGCCGTGCCAGTGCCATTCGCCGGCGGGGGAGACGGCGGTGTCACCGGCCCTGAGCGTCCGCACCCCTTCACCTCGTGCCTGGATGCGGCCGACTCCGTCTGTGACATGCAGCATCTGTCCGCGCGGGTGCTCGTGCCAGTTGGTCCTGGCGCCCGGGGAGAAATGCACGCGGAGCATGCTGAGCCGGGTGTGCTCGCCGGGTGCTGCCAGCTGATCCATCCAGACCTCGCCGGTGAAGTACTGCGCCTCCCCTTGCCGGCTGCTGCCGGCCTGGCCATCGTTGACCTGCATCGCGGTGCTCCTTCCTGCCGCGTCAGCGGCGGTCCCCGCGGCCTGGCACCGGGCGGGCTCGTTCCATCCTCCCGCTTCATGTCGCCTATTTCTTTGCTTCTGGTTCCGTTATGCTGCCCCAGCAACCGCTGGCGGATCATGGCGAGGACGTTGATTGAGGTACTTGGACGCGGATAGCGAGTCGCGAAGGCATGCAGAGACCGAACCGGAAAGCAGCCTCGCGGCCCGGGCCGCCGCCTGGCGTGAGGCTGACCCGGACCCGAGTACCAGGGCTGAGCTTGACCGGCTCCTTGCCAGCGGGGACGGTGCCGGGATAGCGGAGCGCTTCGAGGGCGCGCTGGCCTTCGGAACGGCGGGCATCCGCGCTGAGACCGGCGCGGGCCCGATGCGGATGAACAGGATGGTGGCCGGGCGCGTGGCCGCCGGCCTGGCGCGTTACATCGCGGCTGAGGACCCGGCCGCGGCCGCCGCCGGCGTCGCCGTCGGCTATGACGGCCGCAGCGGTTCCCCGGTCTTCGCCGCGGATGCCGCCCGGATCCTGTCCCGGGCCGGCGTCCGGGTCTTCATGCTGCCCGCGCCGCTGCCGACCCCGGTGCTGGCCTTCACCGTGCGTCATCAGCGTGCCGCCTACGGCCTGATGGTGACCGCCAGCCATAACCCGCGCCAGGACAACGGGATCAAGATCTACGTGCGTGACGGCGGGCAGTTGCTGCCGCCGGCCGACGAGGAGGTCGCCGCCGCCATCGACGCGGTTGACCCGCTGCACCTGCCCGCGGGCTGGGCCGAAGGGCCATTCGAGTTCACGCCGGCGGACGAATCCGCGCGCGCCTACGTAACCGCGGTGGCCGCCCGCGGCGGCCCCGTGCCCGGCACCCGGCAGCTCACGGTCGTGCATACCGCGCTGCACGGGGTCGGGGACGGCACGCTGCGGGCGGTGCTGGCCAGGGCCGGCTGGCCGGACCCGGTACCGGTGGCCGCGCAGCGGCACCCCGATGCCGCCTTCCCGACCGTGCCCTACCCCAATCCCGAAGAGCCGGGCGTGCTCGATCTGGCCCGCGAAACCGCCGAACGGGTCGGCGCGGACCTGGTCCTGGCCAACGATCCGGACGCCGACCGGCTGGCCGTCATGGTGCCGGCCGATGGCGGCTGGCGGGCGCTGACAGGCGACGAACTGGGCGCGCTGCTGGGCGATGCGGTGCTCGCCCGCCTGGCTCGCGGCGAGCGGCCTGCGGTCGTCGCCACCACTGTGGTGTCCGGATCGCTGCTGCGCCGCCTCGCGGACGCGGCGGGCGTGCGGTGCGTGACCACGCTCACGGGCTTTAAGTGGATCGCGCGGGCCAGCGGAGACGACGGCGTCCTGGCGTACGGCTGCGAGCAGGCGCTCGGCTACGCCGTCCGGCCGGACCTGGTGGCCGACAAGGACGGGATCACCGCCGCGCTGCTCGTCCTCCAGTTGGCGACCGAAGAGGCCCAGCGCGGGCGCACCCTGCTCGACCGGCTCGACGACCTGGCCCTGGCGCACGGCCTGCACGTTACCGGCCTGCGGACGCTGCGGGCCGGCGGTGCCGCGGGAGTTGCCAGGCTCAACGCCGCGGTCGAACACGTCAGGAAGGATCCGCCGCGGTCGCTGGGCGGGCAGCCCGTCACGGTGACCGACCTTCGCGAGGACGTGACCGGCGTCGTGGACCTGGCCGGCGGTCACGCCGAGCGTTCCCCCGGCCGGCCGCTCCCGCCGGCGGACGTCCTGATCTGGCACGCCGGCGACGGCGCCCGCGTGATGATCCGGCCCAGCGGCACTGAGCCCGAGCTCAAGATCTACGCCGAGGTCGTCCGGCCCGCGGCATCGCGGGCCGCGCTCGCGGCCGTGCGGGCGAGCGCGGCTGGGCAAGCCGAACAGATGATGGCGGCCGCCGCCGCCGTACTGGAGTCACATACCCGGGAAGGGCAGTCATGACGTCGAACACCACCATGACGCGGGCTGAGCTGGCCCGGATGATCGACCACACGCTGCTGGCGCCCGAGGCCACCGGCGACGACGTGACCCGGCTGGCGCAGGAGGCCGGCCGGCTGGGGGCGGGCGCGATCTGCGTATCGCCGTCCCGGCTGCCGCTCGCCCCGGGGGCGCTGGCGCCCGGGATCGCGGTGGCGGCGGTGACCGGCTTCCCGTCGGGGGCGCACCTGGCGTCGGTGAAGGCCGCCGAGGCCGCCGCGGCGGCGGCCTCGGGCGCCACCGAGATCGACATGGTCATCGACCTCGGCGCGGCGATGGAGAACCGGTGGCAGCCGGTGCGCGCGGAGGTCGCGGCGGTGCGCGCGGCCATCGGCCCGGACGTGGTGCTGAAGGTCATCATCGAGACCGCGGTCATCGGTCCCGGCCGGATCGCGGCGGCCTGCCATGCCGCCGAGGCCGGCGGCGCTGACTTCGTCAAGACCTCCACCGGGTTCCATCCGGCCGGCGGCGCCACGGCCGAGGCGGTGGCGGCGATGGCCGCCGCGGTCGGCGGGCGGCTGGGGGTGAAGGCCGCCGGGGGGATCCGGACGACTGACCAGGCGCTGGCGATGATCGCGGCCGGCGCCACTCGGATCGGCGCCTCGCGTACCGAGGCCATCCTCGAGGGGCTGCCCCGGTGAGTGCCGGCGCGCGGCTGGACGGGCCCGGGATCATCCGCGCCAAGCGGCAGGGCGGTGAGCTGGCCCCGGGCCAGATCCGTGATCTCCTGCGCGCCTACATGAGCGGGGAGTTCGCCGAGGAGCAGATGTCCGCGCTGCTGATGGCCATCTTCTGGCGGGGCATGACAGCCGCCGAGACAGCCGAATGGACGGGAGCGATGATCGCCTCAGGCCGGCGCGCCGACCTGTCCGGGCTGGGCCGCCCGACGGTCGACAAGCACTCCACCGGAGGCGTAGGGGACAAGCTGTCGCTGATCGTCGTGCCGCTGGTCGCGGTTTTCGGCGCCGCCGTGCCGCAGATGTCCGGGCGCGGGCTCGGCCACACTGGCGGGACGCTGGACAAGCTGGAGTCGATCCCCGGCTGGCGGCCAGACCTGGATCCGGAAGCGCTGGTGCGGGTGCTGGATGAGGTCGGCGGCGTCATCACCGCGGCGGGGGCGGAACTGGCTCCCGCGGACCGCCGGCTGTACGCGCTGCGCGACATCACCGCCACCGTCGAGTCGATCCCGCTGATCGCCAGCTCGATCATGTCGAAGAAGGTGGCCGAGGGCACGCAGAGCCTGCTGCTGGACGTCAAGGTGGGCACGGGGGCGTTCATGGCAGATGCCGGCCAGGCCCGGCTGCTCGGCTCGGTGATGACCGGGATCGGCGAGGTTCATGGCGTGCGCACCGCCGCGATGCTCACGGCGATGGACACGCCGCTGGGCCGCGCCGTCGGCAACGCGGTGGAGGTCGCCGAGGCGCTGGACGTGCTGGGCGGCGGCGGGCCCGCCGACGTCAGGGACCTGGCGGTGGCGCAGGCCGAGGCCATGCTCCGGCTCGCCGGGGCTGACGGGGATCCCGCAAGGGCGCTGGCCGACGGCCGGGCGCTGGAGAAGTTCCGCGAGATGATCCGGGCGCAGGGCGGGGACCCCGACCGGCCGCTGCCGGCCAGCCCGGTGCTGGGAGTCGTGCCCGCGCTTCGCGACGGCTTCATCCGCCGCCTCGACGCGTACGCGGCCGGGATGGCCTCCTGGCGGCTCGGCGCCGGGCGGTCCCGCCCCGGCGAGCCGGTATCGGCGGCGGCCGGCGTGATCTGCCTCGCCAAGCCGGGCGAGCCCGTGACGAAGGGCCAGCCGATCGTCGAACTGCGCGGAGCGGATCCTGCCCGGCTGGACGCCGCCCGGGCCGAACTGGCCGCGGCGATCGACATCGGCGACGAACCCCCGCCCGCGAGCCCGCTGATATTGGAGCGCATCGGATGTTAACGGGCTTGTGACCTCCGTCACGCCATGAGGCTGTAGCACCCCGCCGTCCCCGCGCCCTCCGCTATGGTGGCGGGGGTGGGCACGGACGGCGCTGACTTGAACCTCAAGAACCTGATCGAGCACGGCGCGGCGCTGCGGGCGCGGCTCGAGGAGGCCGGCGGCGTGCTGGCGATCGGCCGCTTCCTCGCGGCGCGCCGGGACCTCACGAAGGACGACAGGGAACTCCTGGAGTGGTGGCGCGACGACGCGGTCTGCGGCGTCTTCGAGATAACCGCTGCCGAGACCAGTGCCGCCGAGACCAGTGCCGCCGAGACCAGTGCCGCCGGCACCAGTGCCGCCGGCGCCGAAGGTCCCGTGACCGTCCTCAACCTGGTCGATGACCTGGAGTACCGGGTCTACCGGTCCCCGTGGCAGGCGGGGCCGGGCATGTTCGCGTCCGGCACGCTGCTGCCGCTGGCGGAGGACGACACGGCCTGGCTCGCGTCCGGCGCCGAGGTCGTCTACCCGGCCGCCGACGGGCGGCGGGTCGCGCGGATGGCGATCGAGATGGCGACCCGCGAGCCCGAACTCGTCTTCCGTAACCCGGACAAGGCCAGGCAGGGCTGGGAGCACATGCGAAAGGACCGGGATGAGTTCCTCGCGTTCTTCGGCTGCGACGAGATAGCGTTCCCCACTGTCGAGGCGGAGGACCGGCTCAACGCCTACTACAAGATGCGGCGGGACGCGCTGCTCGCGGCGCGCGGCCGCCACCGGCAGGTCTCCGAGAGCGGCGAGACCACGTTCGTGATGCCGCCTGGCTTCTTCGAGTTCGCCACGGTCGGGATCATCTACGACCAGACCGACGGATTCGTCGTGGTGCCCGAGTACGGCATGCTGCGCGAGCTGTTCGCGGACCCGGCCCTGTCGGCGGACCGCGACCACGCCAACGTACTGCGCGCTTACCTGCGGGAAGACACGATCCCGCCGTTGCCGCTGCGCCGCATCGCCACGGCGTTCCCGGCGGAGAACGTGGACCTCGTCTTCCAGAGGATCCTGGGAAACCGGTCCTTCACCTGGCGTCAGCACGGTGAGGGCCTGCTGCGCAAGCGCAAGCCTCGCGCCTTCGAGGAGGAGCCGGTCCCTGGCGTGGCCGTGCTCAGCGACCGGGTACTGGCGCTCGCCCAGGGCAAGAGCTAGCCCGCGCGGTACGGCGGGGACTATCCGGAGCCGGCGGGCGGAGCCCAGTTCGGGTCCGCTTCCAGGAACGCGTCGAGCAGCGCCATGTACGCGAACGCGGCCAGCGACCACGGCGCGGGCTTGCCGTCGATGCCAGGCCCGGGGACCGGGGTGTTGAGCAGTTCGTTCACCGCGTCGGCGCCGGTGTCGCCGAGCGAAGCCTGAACCTGGATGTTGCGCAGCGCGAAGCTCTGGATCATGATCCCGCCGGCCAGCACCATGTGGTCGGCGGTCTGCGCGGGGTCGCGTAGTCGCAGGCCAAGCAATCCCATCAGCTGCTGATACATTCCGACAAGCGACTTGCGGGACCGTGTCTGGCTGTCCTCAAGGGCTGCCGCGATCCGCTGCCGCGCCTCGCCGATCCGGGTAGAGCCCAGCGTGGAGAGCAGCGCCATGTGCAGACGCCACGCCTGGCTCTCGGTGAACGCCTGGTAGTTGCGGAAAGCGCCGAGCCGCGTGGCCTCGCGCAGGACCGCCCAGCGCCCCTCGGGCGTGTCGAGCAGGTGGCTGTTGTCCTTGACCGTCGCCTCGACGATGGCGAACGTCTGGGGGTCGAACACCCCGGTGGTCTTGAACCAGCTGCCGGACCCAGCGAGGTAGCACAGCAGGTCGTCGATGAAGTCCTCTTTGTACGGCCACAGCCGGTACACCGAACTGCGCGGCACCCGGGCCCGCTGGATGACCTCCTCGAGGCGCAGGTGCTCGATGGTCAGCGCGGCTCCTGCCTCCAACGCCAGGTCGCGTCCTGCGTCGAGCATCCGCCGCCGCACTTCGTCCGCCGGGACCCGCTCTGCCCGGACCGCCATGCCAGCCGCTCCGTTCCCCGATGAGGTACCACTTCCCATGCCATAGCATGGTATGAGACATTAGATTTAGTGTCTCAAAGAAGTGCGGACGGGCGGCGAGCGGGCCGGCCCTCGGAGGGGGAGGGCCGGCCGGCTTCTGTGCGGCGGTTTACACCGGAGCCTTCTGCGGCAAGCCGTCAGTAAGCGACGGTGAAGCGCGTCCGGTGGTGCTTCGGGTTGTCGATCTCGTCGACGAATGCCAGCGCGTAGTCCGCGCCAGAGATGCGTGAATTACCGGATTCGTCTGTCAGCAGGACGTCGCCGCCTATCCGGTACTCGCCGAGGGCCTCACCGGGCGCGTACGCCCCGAACTCGGCCGCCGGCGACACGAAGAACCAGTCCGCGCCCGACGTGTCCGCGCGAAGGTCCTCCAGTGCGTCCGCGGCGGCACTCGCCTCCGTCTTGTAGGCGGCGGGGAAGTCCGGGGTGTCCAGCAGGCGCGGCCCGCCCTCGGTCACCAGCAGCGTCGACGCGCCGCCGACCACGCCCAGGCGCTTGCCGTGCCTCGCCGTCGCCGCCAGCAGCGCCGGCAGTGCGTCCGCGAGCTTGGTGTCTCCCTCGCCGGATCCGCCGGGAGCGAAGCGCGCGGCGATCACGATCACGTCGGCCTCGGCCGCGACCTGGTCCGCCAGCGCCGGGTCATGCACCGATCCCTGCCGGAACTCCACTCCGGCCTTCGGCGGCGCGTCCGCCGGCGCGCCCGACCGGCTCACGCAGATCACCGTGTGCCCTCTGCTCAGCGCTTCGTCGCGGATCGCTCCGCCCGCGTAGCCCGTCCCACCGAAAATCGCGACTGTCGTCATGCGCTGCCTCCCCATTCATCCCAACGGCCACTGGTTGACTCCTCAAGTTACTCCCTCGGCCCACGATGGCCGCCACGTCCGCCTCGCCACGTCCGCCTCGTCGCGTCTGCCTCGTCGCGTCTGCCTCGCCACGTCTGCCTCGCCGCGTCCGCCTGGCCGCGTCCGCCTCAGGAGCGTGGCAGGTGGCTCAGGAGCAGGTCGTTGAGGGTGTCAGGAGCGTCAAGCGGTATCCAGTGGGTCGAGCCGGTGATTTCCGCGTAGCGCCACGGGCCCTGGACCAGTTGCCCGGACGCGCGCATCCGCGCACCGTCGAGGAAGCGATCGCCATCGGACCAGATGCCGAGGGCCGGAGCGGTGACCGGAGGGAGTTCCGGGCGCGGGCCGGGCATGCGCGGCGCGATATTAGCCCGGTACCAATTCAGCGACGCGGTGAGCGCACCCGGCCGGGACAGGTCCGCGATCGCCCGGTCGATGTCCTTGTATCCCGTCGTGATCTCGCGCAGCAGCGCCCAGTCGTCGTGCGTGATCGACGCCTCCGCGATCTCCTCGAACTGGAAGAAGAGCTGGTACCAGGCCATCTCGCGTTGCCGCGGTGTCATCGGAGCCCGCGGATGCGGCACCGAGATCACGGTAAGGGTACGTACCCGGTCCGGCAGGTACATGGCGGTGAGCCAGGCCACCGCGCTGCCCCAGTCGTGTCCCACGACGTGCGCGGTCCCCGCCTCACACGCGTCGAGCACGGCCGCCACGTCCGCTACCGAACTCCGGACCGTGTACAGGTGCGTACCAGCCGGGCGCGAGCTACGGCCGAAGCCGCGCAGATCCGGCGTGATAGTCCGGAATCCGTGCCCGGTCAGGAAGGGGACCTGGTGACGCCACAACGCGTGGGAGTCAGGCCAGCCGTGCAGCATGATGACCGGTTCACCGTTGCCGTGTGTCTCGACGTACAGTTCGACCTCGCCGGACCGGACGAACCCTTGGCCGCTTTGGGACACGGTACTGGATGTCACGGTGCCTCCCTTCGGAATGCGTTCGATGCGGCATCTCGCCCCCGAGAGAGAGGGCCGCGCCTCATCGACTCCCTTCGGAAGGTAGCCGACGAGGCGCCATCCGTAACCGGATCCCGTTTTTCCGCGGGAGCCGGGCCGGGGCGTGACCAATGTCTCGTTCCGGGGCGGGCGCTGGTGGAAATAGATGAATTGACCGTCGGACCTGCTGGAGGTGCGTGGCGTGTTTCTGCCGTGGGGCGGAGTCAGCGTTGAGCAGGGCGAGATGCCACGGATCGTTCGGGATAAGTGGATGTGGACGGGGCAGGAAGTGGATGTACGGTGACCAACCGAGGTGGTGACCAGCCGGGAGTTTTGTACTTCAATGGGGGCATAACCATCATGCCCGCGCCGGGCGTCCGGAAATTCCTCCACTAGGATCACATTCGTGGGTGACCGGATCGTTACGTTGCCGAACGCGCTGAGCGCGTTGCGGCTTGTCGGCGTACCCGTGTTCCTGTGGCTGGTACTCGGCCCGCGAACGCCGGCCGCCGACGTTATAGCCGTGGGAATTCTCGCCGGCGCGGGAATAAGTGACTGGCTCGACGGGAAGCTGGCCAGAATGCTCAATCAGGCGAGCAGGCTCGGGCAGTTGCTTGACCCCGCCGCGGACCGGCTGTACATCGGCGCCACCCTGGTGGCGCTCGCGGTGCGCGGCATCATCCCCTGGTGGCTGTTCGCCGCGCTCGTCACGCGGGAGGCGAGCATGGCGCTCGCCCTGCTCGTCCTCAGGCGCCGTACCCGCTACCGTGCGCTCCAGGTCAACTTCGTCGGCAAGACCGCCACCCTGTGCCTCATGTACGCATTCCCGCTGCTGTTCCTCGGGACGCTCGGCGGGACCGCCGCGGAAGTGATCAGGGTGTTCGGGTGGGCGTTCGCGATCTGGGGGACCGCGCTGTACTGGTGGGCGGCGCTGTTGTATCTATCCCAAGTGAAAGACCTGGTGAAGGGAGCTGCGGCGTCTTGAAGGCCGTCGTGATGGCGGGCGGGGAAGGTACCCGGCTCCGCCCGATGACCGCGAACCAGCCCAAACCACTGCTGCCGGTGGCGAACCGGCCCATCATGGAGCATGTCCTGCGGCTGCTGAAAAAGCACGGCTTCGACGAGACCGTCGTCACCGTGCAGTTCCTCGCGGCACTGGTGCGGAACTATTTCGGTGACGGCGAAGACGTAGGCATGTCCCTCCAGTACGCCACGGAGGAGACGCCGCTCGGCACCGCCGGGAGCGTGAAGAACGCCGAGGACGCGCTGAAGGACGACACCTTCCTCGTCATCTCCGGCGACGCGCTCACCGACATGGACCTGACGGAGATGATGCGCTTCCACAAGGACAGCGGCGCGCTCGTCACGGTCGGGCTCACGCGCGTGCCCGACCCGCTGGAATTCGGCATCGTGATCGCCGACGAGGACGGGCGGATCCAGCGGTTCCTGGAGAAGCCCACCTGGGGACAGGTGTTCTCCGACACGGTCAACACGGGCGTGTACATCATGGAGCCCGAGGTGCTCGCCGAGGTGAGCGCGAAAGAATCCGTCGACTGGTCGCACGACGTTTTCCCGAAACTGCTGCGGCGGAACGCGCCGATATATGGGTATATATCCGATAGGTACTGGGAAGACGTCGGCACCCTCGAGAGCTACCTCAAGGCGCAGGTCGACGTGCTCGCCGGCCGCGTGGAGACCGACATCGCCGGATTCGAGGTATCGCCGGGCGTCTGGGTCGCCGAAGGGGCCGACGTGGACCCGGAGGCCGTGCTGACCGGGCCGGTGTGCATCGGCGAGTACGCCAAGATCGAGGCCGGCGCCCACATCCGCGAATACAGCGTGATCGGCGCCAACGTCGTCGTGAAGGAAGGCGCGTTCGTGCACCGCGCCGTCGTGCACAACAACGTGTTCGTCGGGCAGGGCACCACGCTGCGCGGCTGCGTGGTCGGCAAGAACACCGACGTCATGCGGCTGGCGCGGATCGAGGAGTCCGCGGTCGTCGGCGACGAGTGCGTGATCGAGCCCGAGGCCTACATCTCGGCGGGCGTGAAGGTCTACCCGTTCAAGACGATCGAGGCGGGCGCGGTCGTCAACACGTCCGTGGTGTGGGAGTCGCGAGGGCAGCGGACGCTGTTCGGGCAGCGGGGCGTGTCCGGCCTGATCAACGTCGAGGTCACGCCCGAGCTGTGCGTCCGGCTGGCGAGCGCGTACGCGACCATGCTCAAGAAGGGCTCGACCGTCACCACGTCCCGTGACGTGTCCCGGGCGGCGCGGACCCTCAAGCGCGCCGTGCAGAGCGCCCTGAACGCGAGCGCCATCAACGTCATGGACCTGGAGGCGCTGCCGCTGCCGATCGCCCGGTTCGAGACCGCGGGCAGCCACTACAGCGGCGGCATAGCCCTGCGCACCACACCAGGGGACACGCAGTCGATCGACATCATCTTCCTCGACGAGAGCGGCGCCGAACTCTCCCAGGCCGCGCAGCGCAAGCTGGAGCGGGTGTTCTCCCGGCAGGAGTTCCGGCGCGCCTTCCCGGGCGAGATCGCCGAGCTGTCCTACCCGCCGCGCATCGTCGAGTGGTACACCCACGAACTGCTGCGCACCGTCGACCTCACCGGCGTCCGCGGCGCCGGGCTCAAGGTCGTGGCGGACTGCGCGGGCGGCACGGTCTCCCTCGTCCTGCCGACGCTGCTCGGCCGGATCGACGTCGATGTGCACACCCTGAGCAACCGGCTCGACGAGGTGACCCCGACGCAGACCGTGGCCCAGGCACGGGCCGGCATGCAGGGACTCGCCGAGGTCGTCTCCTCGAGCCGCGCGGCCTTCGGTGTGCGCTTCGACCAGGTCGGCGAGCGGATCCAGCTTGTGGACGAGAAGGGGGCGCTTGTCAGCGACGAGCGGGCGCTGCTCGTCGTGCTCGACCTGGTGGCCGCCGAACGCAACCACGGCCGCGTGGCGCTGCCCGTCACCACCACGCGCGTGGCCGGGCAGGTGTGCCGCTTCCACGGCGTCCAGGTCGACTGGACGCCCACGTCAATGGATGCGCTGACGGCCGCCGCGGCGGGCGACGACGTGATTCTCGCCGCGGACGGCCGGGGCGGTTTCGTGGTGCCGGAGTTCGGGCGCACGGTGGACGGCATCGCGGCGTTCGTGCGGCTGCTCGGCCTGGTCGCGCGGACTAGGCTGACGCTGAGCCAGATCGACGCGCGGATTCCGCAAGCGCACCTCCTGCGGCGGTCGATACCGACCCCGTGGTCGGCCAAGGGGAGCGTGATGCGGACCGTCGTCGAGGAAGCCGGCGACCTTCCAGTTGACACCACCGACGGGGTGCGTATCATCGACGCGGACCGGGGCTGGGTGCTCGTCCTGCCCGACCCGGCGGAGGCGGTGACCCACCTGTGGGCGGAGGGGGCCGACGCCGACTCGGCCCAGTTGCTGCTGGACGAGTGGGCCGCTGTGGTCGAACGGGCGGGAACGTGATCCGCGGCGGGATTGCACGCGCAGCTGCAATCCCGTGATTTTCGTCGGATCGGGGCCTGGCACTCGGGTAATCTGTGGTAATTACGCAGTCGTGCGGAATTCGCGATGCTTTGAAGGAATGGCCACGCGCATCGCATGATTGCGGCGGGCGCGTGACCCGGAGGTGAAACGGCTGTGTGGCGGAAACGTCGCGGAGAAGACGGCGGGCGCAGGGGACTGAGCAGGCTGTTCGCGTGGCGCGTGGACCGGCGCCCCTCCGCGCGGGTACCTTTGGCAACGTCGCCGGCACCGGAGGCGGCGGTGCGAGAAGGACCCGTGTCAGATGAGGGGAGGCCGACCGGAGGCATGGCAGGTGTGTACTGCGCACAGTGCAGTCGACCGAACCCGGCGGATGCCCGGTACTGCTCCAACTGCGGCGCTCCGCTCGTGCGCGCCGCCGCTGGCGCGCAGGGCTTTGCCGGCCAGCAGGGCGGTCCCGGTGTTCCCGGTACGCCAGGCGTCCCGGGAGGACCCGGCGGTCCAGGCAGGCCGGGGTCGGTGACTGGCGGGTTCAGCGCGGTCAGCGAGACCACGTCGATGATCTTGCCGACGGTCGGCGACGCCGACCTCGGCGACTACGACGGGCCGTACCCCGACATCGGTGCCACGGAATCGCTGCCGGCGGGCACCGGGCTGCTCGTGGTGCTCCGCGGGCCGAACGCCGGCAGCCGTTTCCTGCTCGATGACGATTTCACGAGCACCGGCAGGCACCCGGACAGCGACATCTTCCTCGACGACGTGACGGTCTCGCGTCGCCATGCCGAGTTCTACCGGCAGGGCGACACGTTCACCGTCCGGGACGTGGGCAGCCTCAACGGCACCTACGTGAACCGGGAGCGGATCGAGGAAGCCGAGATCTTCGGCGGAGACGAGGTGCAGATCGGCAAGTTCCGGCTGCTCTTCCTGACGCGCAGTTCGGAGGTCGGCAGGCGGCGCGGGCCGGGAGCCCAGGACTACGCATGATGAGTGGCCACCGGGGATTCGTCGGCATCGGGCAGGTGCTCGCCGAACTTCGCGGCGAGTTCCCCGATATCAGCCCGTCGAAGATCCGGTTCCTCGAGGCGGAGGGGCTGATCCGGCCCACGCGGGCCGAGTCCGGGTACCGGCGTTTCGCGGTGGCCGACATCGAGCGGCTGAGGTATATCCTCACCGCCCAGCGGGATGAGTACCTGCCGCTGCGCGTGATCAAGCAGCGCCTGGACACGCTGGACGGGAGGCCGGCCGGGGCCGGCTGGCCGGGGAGGCAAGGCAGGCCGGGGCAGGCAGGCCGGGAAGGCGATGACGGCGTGCCCGAGCCCGAGACCATGAGCCGCAGTGAGCTCCTCGAGGCCGCCGGAGCGGACGAAGCGCTGCTCGCCGAACTGGAGGATTACGGGCTGCTGCGCAGGGCCCGGCAGTACGGGACCGAGGCCCTCGGCGTGATCCGGTGCGCGGTCTCCCTGCGTGAGTACGGCATCGAGCCCCGGCACCTGCGCCAGGTGAAGGCCGCCGCCGAGCGCCAGGTGAGCCTGGTCGAACAGGTGGCCGCGCCGCTCGCCCGGCAGAAGGGCAGCCGCGAGCCCGCGCTGCGGGCAGCGCGTGAGGTAGCGGGGCACATCGCCCGGCTCCACGCGACGCTGGTCGAAGACGGACTAAACGAGGCCGGGCTCGCATCAGGACCCCCCGCCGCGGGTACGTACGCAGTCGTGCCACGTGAAGCCCGGTCCGCCGACGCGCTAGCACAGTCCCTGGAAGCACGGGGGCTGCGCTCGGCATCGGGTCGGTGACGGGTGTAGTTTGGCAACAAGAGTGATTGTTCGGAGTGCTGCGATGCGACAGCGTCCGGCATGTGCGAGGACGGAGCTCTAGTGCGGCGGATGGAGGTCGTCGGTGTCCGGGTTGAGATGCCGTCCAACAGCCCGATCGTCCTGCTGAAGGAGGAGCAGGGAGATCGTTACCTGCCGATCTGGATCGGGGCGGTGGAGGCGACCGCGATAGCGTTCGCCCAGCAGGGCATGGTGTCGTTGCGCCCGTTGACCCACGACCTGTTCCGCGACGTCCTCGACGTGCTGAACGTGCAGTTGCGCTCGGTCAAGATCACCGCTCTGCGGGACGGGATCTTCTACGCCGACCTGGAGTTCTCCAACGGCGCGGAGGTGAGCGCGCGGCCGTCGGACTCGATCGCGCTGGCCCTGCGGACCGGGGCGGCGATCTTCGCCAGCGACGAGATCCTCGACGAGGTCGGCGTCGCGATCCCGGACGAGCAGGAAGACGAGGTGGAGAAGTTCCGGGAGTTCCTGGACACGATCTCGCCCGAAGACTTCGGCCGGTCGACTTGACATGAGTGACATGAGCGACATGAGTGGCATCAGCCGACAAAACCGGCGTTTTGCCCTTGAATGTCGCGACTCGCCGGGCGGGATCGTTGACCGACGGGCTCCCACGCCTTACGGTGCCAATGCCGGGGGTAGTCACAGGAGGTGGCCGTGTCGGTAACAAGGGGTGGGTCCGGAGCCGTTCAGGGCACGCTCTTCGACGGCGACGCCGAAAAGGGATACCGCGGTCCTACCGCATGCCATGCGGCGGGGATCAGCTACCGGCAGCTCGACTACTGGGCACGCACCGGGCTGGTCGAGCCGAGTGTCCGCGCGGCGCACGGATCGGGCAGTCAGCGGCTCTACAGCTTCCGCGACATCCTGGTGCTCAAGGTCGTCAAGCGGCTGCTCGACACCGGGATATCGCTCCAGCAGATCAGGGCGGCGGTGCAGCACCTGCGCGACCGGGGCAGCGAGGACCTCGCCCAGGTGACGCTGATGAGCGACGGCGTCAGCGTCTACGAGTGCACGTCCCCGGACGAGGTGGTCGATCTGCTGGCCGGCGGACAGGGCGTCTTCGGCATCGCGCTCGGCCGCGTCTGGCAGGAAGTCGCCGGCGAACTGTCTGAACTGCCCTCGGTCCGCGCCGAGGACGGCCTGATCGACGGCGACACCGACGAACTAGCGGCACGCCGGGTCCGTAAGATCGGCTAGCACGCAAGACCGGCCAGTACCCAAGACCGGCCAGCCGACGTCGGCTAGGCGCAAGTGCCTGCGTGCTGCGAGTGCTTGCCTGCTACAATACGGGACTAGCTGGATATCCCGTCCGGGAGAGACTCCGGCACGCTCGCGCGGACCCGCGCGCGTCGTGCGGCTGGGGCGCCGAAGGGGCAACACATCCCCGGAACCTCTCAGGCACCAAGGACCGTTCGGGACAGGCGACTCTGAAGCCGGTTGCGGTGACAGACGGGGAGCCCAGATACCGGGAGGCTCCGTTGAAATCCGACCTGTTCGCCAGCCGCCACATCGGCCCGTCCGCTGAGGACCAGCAGGCGATGCTGGCCGCGCTCGGCTACGACTCCCTCGACGCGCTGCTCGCCGCGGCGCTCCCGGAGAACGCCGCCCCGCCGCCCGCGCTGAGCACGCTCCCCGAGCCCCGTTCCGAAACCGAAGCGCTCGCCGAACTGCGCCGCATCGCCTCCCGCAACACCGTGCGGGTGTCCATGATCGGCCTCGGCTACTACGACACGATCACCCCGGCCGTGATCCGCCGTAACCTCTTCGAGGACCCCGCCTGGTACACCGCCTACACGCCGTACCAGCCGGAGATCTCCCAGGGGCGCCTCGAGGCCCTGCTGAACTTCCAGACAATGGTCTCCGACCTGACCGCCCTGCCGGTCGCCAACGCGTCCCTGCTGGACGAAGCGAGCGCCGCCGCTGAGGCGATGACCCTGACCCGCCGCGCCGCCACCGGGGCCGCGAAGAGCGCGACCGTCTTCCTCGCCGACGCCGACGTCCTCCCGCAGACCCTCGACGTCCTCGCCACCCGCGCCGAACCCCTGGGGATCGAACTGCGGGTCGAAAGGGTCACCGCGGACACGGACTTCGGCAACGTCTTCGGCGTCCTGCTGCAGTACCCGGGAGCGTCCGGCGAGATCCGCGACCTCGCTCCCGTCATCGATCGAGCCCACGCCGCCGGCGCGAAGGTCGCGGTCGCCGCCGACATCCTCGCGCTCACCCTGCTCAAGCCGCCGGGCGAGATGGGCGCGGACGTCGCCATCGGCTCCACGCAGCGCTTCGGCGTCCCGATGTTCTACGGCGGCCCGCACGCCGCCTTCATGGCGGTCCGCGAGGACATCAAGCGGCAACTCCCCGGCCGCCTCGTCGGCGTGTCCGTCGACGCCGACGGCCGCCCCGCCTACCGCCTCGCCCTCCAGGCGCGCGAACAGCACATCCGCCGCGAGAAGGCCACCAGCAACATCTGCACCGCCCAGGTCCTGCTCGCCGTCGCCGCCTCGATGTACGCGTGCTACCACGGCCCCGACGGCCTGACCGCGATCGCCCGTCACGCGCACAGGTCCGCCGCCATCCTCGCCGCCACCCTTGACAACTACGGATTCTCCGCAACGGGCACTGGTGGCTCCGCACCGGCAGGATCTGGGGTGGTTGTCCCCCCGGGCCAGCATGGCGCCTCGTTCGACACCATCGGCGTTGCCTTTCCCGGGCCGGCGGAGGCGGAGGCGGCCGTGCGTCGCGCCCGCGAGGCCGGATACAACCTGCACGACGCGGGATCCGGCGTCGTTCAGGTGGCGTGCGACGAGACGACCACGCCGTCGCACCTTCGTGACGTCGTGGCGGCGCTGGCCGGGGCGCTGAAGGCCGGCGGCGGCCTGTCCGGGCAGGACGTGACGCTCGCCGAGGTGTCCACCGACACCATCCCGGATGAGCTCGCGCGCACGTCGAATTTCCTGACGCACCCGGTGTTCACCGCGCACCGCAGCGAGACCGCGATGCTGCGCTACCTGCGCCGCCTGTCGGACATGGACGTGGCCCTCGACCGGTCGATGATCCCGCTGGGCTCGTGCACGATGAAGCTGAACGCGACCACGGAGATGGAGCCCATTACCTGGCCTGAGTTCGCGGGGCTGCACCCGTTCGCGCCGCGTGCTGACGCTCTCGGTTACGAAGAGCTGATCTCGTCGCTGGAAGGCTGGCTGTGCGCCGTCACCGGCTACGACGCCTGCTCCGTCCAGCCGAACGCCGGCTCCCAGGGCGAACTCGCCGGCCTGCTCGCCATCCGCGGCTACCACGCGTCCCGCGGCTCGTCCGAGCGCGATGTCTGCCTGATCCCGGAGTCCGCCCACGGCACCAACGCCGCGTCCGCCGTCCTCGCGGGCCTGCGGGTCGTGGTGGTGAGGTGCGGCGACGACGGGGCGATCTCCCTCGATGACCTGGGCGCCAAACTCGCCGCGCACTCCGGGCGCGTAGCCGGGATCATGCTCACGTACCCGTCGACGAACGGGGTCTACGAGACCACCGTGTCGACCGTGTGCGACCTGGTGCACGAGGCGGGCGGTCAGGTCTACATCGACGGCGCGAACCTCAACGCCCTCGCGGGCCTCGCGTCTCCCGCGCTGCTCGGCGGGGACGTGTCCCACCTGAACCTGCACAAGACGTTCTGCATCCCGCACGGCGGCGGCGGTCCCGGCGTCGGCCCGGTCGCCGCGAAGGCGCACCTGGCGCCGTTCCTGCCGCGCGGCAGTGTTTTCGGGAGCGGTGCTTCCGGGAGCGGCGCTTCCGGGAGCGGGGGGGCCGTCACGGCGGCGCGGTACGGTTCGGCGGGCATCCTGCCGATCTCGTGGGCCTACATCGCCATGATGGGCGCCGACGGGCTGCGCCGCGCGACCCAGGTCGCGGTGCTGTCGGCGAACTACGTCGCCAGGCGTCTCGCGCCGTACTTCCCGCTCGTGCACACAGGGCGCGGCGGCCTGGTAGCCCACGAGTGCATCGTCGACCTGCGGCACCTGCCGGGCGGCGTCACCGTGGAGGACGTGGCCAAGCGGCTGATCGACTACGGCTTCCACGCCCCGACGATGTCGTTCCCTGTGGCCGGCACGTTCATGATCGAGCCGACGGAGAGCGAGAGCCTCGACGAACTCGACCAGTTCTGCGACGCGATGATCTCGGTCAGGGCGGAGATCGACCGGGTCGCCTCGGGCGAGTACGACGCGGCGGACAACCCGCTGAAGAACGCGCCGCACACCGCCGAGATGCTGATCATGGGGGAATGGAAGCACCAGTACCCGGCCGCCGAGGGCGCCTATCCGGCGGCCGTCGCCAGGACGGGCGGCGGGAGTGCCGGCGGTCTGGGCATCACCGCCCGCCGTGCCAAGTACTGGCCGCCGGTCCGGCGCATCGACCAGGCCTACGGCGACCGCAACCTGATCTGCGCCTGCCCGCCCCCCGAGGCCTTCGAGTAACCCCCCCACCGGGCACCCGCCCCCCACTGGGGTTGATCGTGATTTCGGGGGTTGGAGCCACCGAAATCACGATCAAAACGGGATTGGCCGCGGTCCCCGCTGCTACACCAGCGGGAACCGCGGCCAAACTGCGGCTGATCCGGTGCGGAGGGGGGAGAGAGGCCCCTTTGGGCGTCGGCGGAGGAGGAGGTGCCGCCGCCAACTGATACCGGATTCGCCGCACCCCCGCGGGAGGCAGGCGCGGGGTCTGGGGTTACTTCCGCACGGCTACCGGCAGGCTGAGCACGTCAGCCAGGTGCCGCGGAAGTTCGACCACGACCACGTCCTCCCGTTCCTCGGGGTCTGTGCTGGCGGTGACCGCGATTGTCATGACGTCGCTCCGGTTCACCGCAAGATGCGGGGTACCCGGCGGAACGTACATGAAATCCCCGGCGCGCATGACGGTCCGCTTCACGAGCCCCTCACCGTGCCAGATTTCGGTCTCACCGCTCACAGTGTAGATGGCGGATTCGTGGTCGGCATGAAAGTGTGGCATCCCGCGCGTTTCCGGCGGAATCATGACGAGATGCAGGCGCAGTGCCTGGGACCCGGCTGTCTTGCCGGTGATGCCGGATGCTGTGTCGCGTCCCTCGCTTGAGCGGATGATCACGCAGTCGCCGCGCGTGCTCAGGTCAGGGCGAGTGGGGGCCCTGCGCAGCCAGTCTTCGACCTTGCTAACTCTAAGCATTTGCCCGTGTCCCATCCGTGATGCGTCCTGTGGCAAGGTTATGGCGCTACGTGTATCTATGAATACCTTCTGTAAGGACAGAGCAATGTAGCCAGGCAGTAAGAAAAAGCTTGCCGATTAGCTATATATCACACCATTTGCAAATGTCAGTGCAATAATTCGCTATCTGGACTTACTCGGTGAAACGCGAAATTTCATTCTGATTTAGCGCCCGTGGACGCCCGTGGACGTCCGATCGGTTACTCTCCGTCGTGATCTGTGCGGGACATGCCGGGTTCTTTCTTACGGACCGGTTACGGGAGCCGCCGGAACCGCCCGGGGCGCCGTGCGTCCGCACGCACATGTGCTGAGCGAGCCGCCGGAACCCGCGACAATATAGACATGAGCGCGGGACCGGTGGCGGCCGTAATACGCAGGCGCAGGCCTGCGGCCATCTCCCCGCGCGTCCTGCTGGCCCTTGTCGGTACCGGCGCGACCGCCGCCGCGTACCTGTGGTGGCACAGCACCCCCGACGTGACCGGGCTGGGCGGCTGGCTCAGCGGCGCCGGGCAGCTGTGCGGGCTCGAATGCGGGTATGCCGTCGTCGTCCTGGTCGCGCTCATGGCCCGGATACCGCCGGTCGAGCGCGGCGCGGGCGCCGACCGGCTGGCCCGCTGGCACGCCATGGGCGGCCGGTACGTGATCGGACTGGTGAGCGCGCATGCCCTGCTCATCATCTGGGGCTACGCCGTCGAGGCCCGGCAGAACGTCGTCGCCGAGACGGGCACGCTGCTCACCGGGTACCCGGACGTGCTGATGGCGACCGTCGCCTGGTTTCTGCTGCTCGCCACCGGGTTCGTGTCCGCGCGCAAGGTGAGGAGCAAGCTCAGGTACGAGACCTGGTACTACCTGCACCTGTACACGTACCTGGCGATCGCCCTCGCGTTCAGCCATCAGTTCGCCGACGGCAGCGCGTTCACGACGGACCTCGCCGCGCGGTTCTGGTGGTCCGCGCTGTATTCCGTGGTGGGCGCCGCGGTCGTCTGGTACCGGCTCGTGGTGCCGGTCAGAGACTGCGTCCGGCATGACTTCCGGGTCGCGGGGGTGCGGGAGGAGGCGCCACGGACCGTTTCGATATACGTGCGGGGAAAGCGCCTCACCGAACTGGAAGCCGAGCCCGGGCAGTTCTTCCGGTGGCGGTTCCTCGCGCGCGGCCTGTGGTGGCAGTCCCATCCGTACTCGCTGTCCGCGGCGCCCAGCGACGACCTGCTTCGGATCACCCTGCGAGATGACGGAGGCAAGTTCCGCGCCCTGGAGCCCGGCACGCGCCTGATCGCGGCCGGCCCGTTCGGCGCCTTCACCAGCGCCCGCACCGGCCGCCCCGTTCTGCTGGTCGCCGGCGGCGTCGGCATCGCCCCGCTGCGCGCCATGTTCGCGACGCTGCCCGGCCCCGTGACGCTGGTGTACCGGGCCAGTTCGGAAGGCGACGTCGTCTTCCGGCCCGAACTGGACGCGATCGCCGCGGCGAAGGGCGGATGCGTGCACTATGTCGTCGGCCGCCGCGCCGACTTCTCCGCCGACCCGCTGTCCGCGCCCGCGCTGCGCGAACTGGTCCCCGGCGCGGAGCATATGGAGGCGTACCTGTGCGGCCCGCCCGGCATGACGGACGCCGCGGCCGCCGCGTTGCGGGACATCGGCGTGCCGCGCCGCCGCATCCATTACGAATCCTTCGAGTTCTAGGGGCGAGCATGCGCCGTGTCATCTTGGCGGTCACCGCGACGGTCGCGGGTCTCGTTGCCCTGCTGTCTTTCAAGAGCCATTCCCCGCAGGAATCCCTGGCGACTCCCGCGACTCCGTTCGCCGGGGCGGGGGGCGAAAGCGCCGGAGGCGCAAGCACCGGCGGCGAGACCGGCACGGGTGCGACCGCGCTCCCCGCGGGGGAGCGGGCGGTCACGGGGAGCGTCGCCAACACGAACTACGGCCCGGTCCAGGTACAGGTGATCGTGAAATCCGGCCGGATCGTCAAGGTCAACATCCTCGAGCAGCCGACGTCCACCGAGGAGGACGTGCAGATCGGCCAGTACGCGCTGCCGAAGCTGATCGCGGAGACCCTCACGTCGCAGAGCGCCCGCATCGACACGGTTTCCGGCGCCTCGTACACGAGCCACGGCTACATCCAGTCCCTGCAAAGCGCCCTCGACAACGGAGCGTGAGGCGACCCGCCGCCCCGGCTTGCGCGGATTGGCTCGATGCCGCACCCGCACCAATAGAGTTGGCTCGTTGGCGCAGGTGCCTCAAAACCTAGATGGCGCACCGGCCATACAGAGCCGGGCGAACTGGGCGCGGTCCGGTCGACGTTGTTCATTCCGCGCGAGGACCAGCGCCAGGACCAGGGCCAGAACCAGGACCAGGGCTGGTGCCCGTGCCGGCGCCAGCGCCAGCGCGGGGCGAGGGCCGGTCGCGGCGCAGCACCGTGAGCAGCTCGTCGTAGGGGCCGATGAGATACGCCTCGTCCGCGGGACGGAAGCGCGTGTGGCGGCGCGGCGGGTGCTCCAGGACCCCGCGGTCGGCGGCGCGGCGGATCGCGAGCACGCGGGTGCGGGCGGCCAGTTCGTGCATGCGCAGGCCGTGCAGCCCGCCGCCGGGTGTGATCGTCAGCCGGGCCATCAGCAGCGGCTCATCGCCCGCGTAGAACGTGGACAGCACGTCAAGGCCGAGCGCCGCCCCGACGAACCATGGTGCGGCCAGGGCCGCCGTGGAGCGGACGTCGCGGAACCCGAACGTCTCCTTCACCGAGTGGGCCAGTTGCGGGTCGAAGATCCGCAGCACGACCGGGGTGTTCTCCCACCGGTCGCCGAGCTGGTCCCGGACGGCGAGACCGGTCTCCAGGTTGGCGAGGTCGTCGCTGGTGAGGACCGCGACCGCGGACGCGGCGGCGAGGCGGACCGAGCGCAGTGTCTCCGGCAGGGTGGCGTCCGCGATCACGACCGGGACGCTGAGCGCGCGGACCTGGCCGAGATGCCGGTTGTGCTCGTCCTTCTCGACGACCACGACATCGCTGCCCGCCGCGTTCAGCTGCTGGACGACCCGCAAGCCGACGGTGCCGAGGCCGATCACGAGGACGTGTCCGCTCGCGCTGGTGATCTGCTGTCGGCCGAGTGACTCCTCGATCCTGCGGCTGACGATGACATTGGTGAGCAACGCGAAAAACAGGGCGACGAACAGCGCCCCGGCGAGCATCAGGCCGGTGGCGAACGCGATCAGCCACGGGGACTGCCAGCGGAACACGTAATCCCCGAACCCGACCGTGGTGATGGTCTCGACCGTGAAGTACAGGGCGCTCAGCACGGAGATGTGCCCGGCACCGGCCTGGTACGTGAGGCGCAGCACCAGGGTGGACGCGGCGAGCACGGCGAACAGCGCGCCGAGCGCCATGGCCAGCTGCCGGTCGGCGGCGCGCGGCAGCGACACGACGAAGGCACGCAGACGCCGCGCCGGCGCGGAGAAGCGAGAGGGGGAACGCGGGGCAGACGCGTGCGTCCGTTCGGGAAAATCGACGACAGAAGCGGCGCGGAACTCGGCGGGGGTGGCGATGAGGGTGACCTCGTCACCGGGGCTGGCCAGCGCGTCGCGGCCGGGGCATAGGACGACATCGCCGCCGTCGGCGGGGACGACGGCGATCGGAGCGAGGGCGCCGTAGAGGTCGCGGAGGCTGCCGGCGCGGGGCGCGACGGTGCGGGCGGCGAGGAAGCGCTCGCCGGACACGGTGATGTCCTGGACACCGAGGCGAAGGCAGGCTTCGGCGACCGAGGGCGCGGACAGGCCGGCGACGTCGAGGACGGCGACGCCAACCTGCTTGAGGGCCCGGCCGACGCCGGGGTTCGTGAGCTGCGCGACGACCCGCACGTCGGGGCGCAGGCGGCGGGCGAGCAGCGACGTCTCGAGGGCGCGCAGGTCGTCGTGCTGGGCGCAGATGATCGCGATCGCGCCCGCGAGCCCCGCGCTGGCCAGGGTCTCCTCCGCGCGGGTACTGCCCGTGATCAGCGGCACGCCCCACGCGCCGACGTTCCGGGCGAGCGGCGGATCGGGATCGTCGTCGACGACCACGGCGGCCACGCCGGACAGGGTGAGCTGCTCGACGATGCGCAGGCCGACGCCGGGCAGGCCGCAGACGATCACGTGCCCGCGCCAGTCCGAGTAGTCACCCCCCACGCGTCATAGCATGACCTACTCCCCGACGGTCCCGTCAATGGCCTCGCGCAGCAGGTCAGCGTGGCCGGCGTGCCGGGCCGTCTCCTCGATGAGGTGCAGCAGCACGAAGCGGAGAGTGAAGTACTTGTCGCCATCGAATGGGCGGACGGCAACCTGATCCAGGCTGCCGGCCGTGGCGGCGACCGCGCGGCTGCGCTCGCACGCGTCCCGGTAACGCTGGCGGACTTCGTCAGGGTCAAGCGTGGCCGCGGTCCTGAACTCCCAGTCCGGGTCGGCGTCCCAGTCGACGTCCTCCCACGGCTCGCGTTGCGGCAGGCCGGCGAAACGCTCCTCCATCCAGGATTCCTCGACGAGCGCCAGATGATAGAGGATGCCGGCGATGGTGAGCGCCGACGTCGGGATCGTCTGCGCGAACTGCTCCTTGTCCAGGCCTTCGGCCTTGAGCAGGATCGTCTCGCGCTGGTAGTCGAGGTACTGAGCGAGCGCGTCGCGTTCCGTCGCGTGGGTCTCGGGAAACTGTCTCATGCGGCTCAATGTAGACCCGGCCTCCGACATTCTCGTTACGATTT
>DASZJE010000177.1:0-2564 GCA_035948445.1 Trebonia sp.
GAGGGCCGGAAGAACAACTTCGACTGAGCTCTTTGCGGGCGGACGTGCTGGACCCGGAGGCCGGCGCGAGTTGAACCGGACTCAGCTGACGGTGGCGGCTAGCCGGGCTAGTCGCCGGAGATGAATGCCGACGAGCCCGAACGGAGGGCGTTCCCGCGGCCGCGCCGACAGCTCAGATGCCGCGGAGGGCTGGAACCTGGCCGGCGGCGACCGCGTCGTCGAGTCGTTGGTGATCGAGCTCGTTCTGGTCCGCGTACGCGGCGGAGAAGCGGGCGAGCGCCTGGTCGAAGCTCGGTCCCGCGCCGAGGTACGCGGCGATCGCGAGCCGGTCGCCCGAGCGGGCGTGTGCACGGGCGAGCGACCATCCGCAGGCACGTGTATAAGCGTGCAAACCGTTGTAGGTTATTCGCGAGAGGTCGATCGAGGCCTTCCAGTCCCAGAGCTGGCGGATGTAGAAGTCATGCTCCTTGCCGTCGAGGCCCACGCTCCGCTGCCAGCCGAGGAAGAGGTCAATCGCCGCCTGCGACAGTCGTTGACCACGGACGACCCGCTCGCCGTGATTTTCGAACTCGCTGCTGCCCAGGTAGGGCTCCAACACCGATGATTGAGCTTCCTTCATCTGGAGCACGAGGGGGTCCTGACCGCCACGGCCGGCGAACAACAGAATCCACGCGCGCGTGCCGACGCTCCCGACTCCGACGACCTTTCGGGCCATGTCGACAAAGCGGTAGGTAGCGAACAGGTAGCGTCGGTCCTGATCAAGGCTTCGGGTGTACTGCTCGAGCGCCACATTAATGATGTCGATGTCGCGCCGAGCGTCGTTTGGATCGACTAGGTGGTGAAGCGGGACCAGTAGTGGCGGGACGTTGCGGAAGCGCAGCTCGCCGTGAACCCGCTCGGTCAACCTCTCGACGGCCCGGACGCTCGTTCTGGCCCGTGCCTTGTCGAACGGCTTGGCGAACAGGATCCGGCCTTTCTTGCCCAGCCGCCCGCCGAAACGATCGACTAGCTCGCTCGCGTTGAGGCGGTCGTACCACACGTCGAGGTGGCTCTCCTTCGCGAACTGACGCATCGCCTCGCGATACTCGCGCACGCAGTCGGTTACTAGCGATCGGCGACGGTCGGCAGGCTGCCCGATATCGCGGCCAGCGATCTCGACGCTCGCGGCCATTCGTTTGACATCCCACTCCCACGGACCGGGCAGAGTCTCGTCAAAGTCGTTAGGGCCGAACAGCAGCCTGCGATCTTGTGCGGCGAATCCGCCGAAGTTAGAGATGTGGGCATCGCCGCACGCCTGCACGACGATCCCCGAATCAGGTGTCCCCGAAAGGTCGGCGGCCATGATCGCAGCCGCTCCCCGGTAGAAGGTGAATGGCGACACGAGCATTCGCCCGTACCGGATCGGCACCAGCTCCTGAAGCCGCGTAGCCGCCTGAGTCTGGAGCAGCCCGACCGGATCAGGCCGGTCCACCGCCGGCGACCACTCTCCGTGAGCCGACCGGGGCGCCAACCGTCTGGCCGCTCGCCCCCGCTCAGCCGATTCCCCTGACGCCAAGGTCGCGCGATCGGGCGCAGTCCCCCTAATGCCACCGCCGGCCCCACGCCGAGCAGAGCTTGGTTCTGGGTGCGCGGTCGTGCTCATGACGTTCCTCCTAGCTCGTCGGCAAGGACTGCGGGCAGCAGCTCCGGGCTGAGCCGCGGAATCTCACCAGCATCATCGAAGATTTGTGACCGCCCTGCCAACCGCGGCCGCTGCTTTCGCATCCGGATACGGCTACGAGACCCCGTTCCTGATCTACCGGACACGACCTAGCTCGCGGTCGGCGGCGTCGAGGTCCGAGTCGGCGTCGGGCCGCCCGTCGACCGGGAGGGCGAGCGTGATCCGCAGGCCTCGCTGGCCGGCCGGCGCGGCGTACGCGGTGCCGCCGTGGGCGGAGGCGATCTCGGCGGCGATGGCCAGCCCGAGACCCGAGCCGGCCGGGAGGCAGGCCGGGGCGGGCTGGCCGGGCAAATACAGCCGGGACCGGGCCCCCGCGCGGTAGAAGCGCTCGAAGATGTGCGGCAGCTGGTCGGGCGGAACGCCGGGGCCGTCGTCGCTGACGTCGATGATGACCTGTCCGCCGGTTTCGTAGGCGGTGATGGCGCCCGCGGTGTCCGCGGGGGTGTGCACGAGCACGTTCATCAGCAGGTTGTCGACCGCGCGACGCAGCAGTTCCTCATCGCCGACCGTGGCCAAGCCGTCGGCGATCCGCACGTGCCAGGTCCGGGCGGGGTCGGCGATCCGCGCCCGCTCCGCGCACCCGGCGACCACGGCGGTCATGTCGACCGGCTCACAGGACTGGCCGGGATGGTGGCCGAGGCGGGCCAGCCGCAGCATGTCGTCGACGAGCCGGCCCATGCGCCGGGTCTCCAGCACGATCCGCTCCATCACCTCGTCGACCTCGTCGGGTCCGCGCAGCGCACCCTGCTGGTAGAGCTCGGCGTTGGCGCGCAGCGAGGCCAGCGGCGTGCGCAGCTCGTGGCTGGCGTCGGCGAAGAACCGGCGCATCTGCTGCTGGCTGGCC
>DASZJE010000178.1:0-3665 GCA_035948445.1 Trebonia sp.
CAAACGGCTCGGCCAGCTGTCCCCCTTGACCGCGGGCTCAGGCCGCGAGACGGCTTTCATACCTACAGTCCAGCTGCGGTGTAAGCGGTAAGTCCTCAGTAATCGCTACCGATTTCCAGGGCGAAACTACCGGGAGGCCGGTTCAGCGCCAGCCCCGAAACCGTCCTCGCGGGCACCGGACCTTGCTCGTCACGCCCCTCGGGCCAGCAGCTGGTCGATGGTGATCGGCAGTGAGCGGATGCGCCGGCCGGTGGCGTGGTAGACCGCGTTAGCGATCGCGGCCGACACGCCGACGATCCCGACCTCACCGAGACCCTTGACCCCGACCGGACTGAACTCATCCGGGTGGCCGGTGAACACGACGTCGAGGTCGGGCACGTCAGCGTTGACCGGGATCAGGTAGTCGCCGAACGTCGCGTTGGCGATGCGACCGGTGCCGGAATCGATGATGGTCTCCTCGAGCATCGTCATGCCGATTCCCATCACGGTGGCCCCGATGATCTGGCTGCGGGCCAGCTTCTCGTTCAGGATGCGGCCCGCGTCGATGGCCGACACGATCCGGGCGACACGGAGCAACCCGAGTTCTTCGTCGATCCGGACTTCTGCGAACCGCGCGGCGAACGCCCCGGCCGGTGCCATGCCGGTCCCGGCGGCCTGCGGGTTCACCTCGCCGTCGGCGCTCATCTCATCCAGCCGATGGCGCGCCAGGATGTCGCTGTACGTCTCACCGGTCGAGGGGTCGCCGAGGAGGTGGATGCGGCCGTCCGTGACGGCGACGTCGCCGGGCTTGCGTCCCTGCAGCGGCGACTGGTCATCGTCCGCCACGACGTCGAGGAAGGCCTCCAACAGGTGGCCCGCGGCATCATGGATCGCGCCGCTCAGCGATGCGGCCAGTCCTGAGCCACCGGACTGCGGCGCGGGCGGCAGGTCGCTGTCACCGATCTCGACGTGCACGTGGCCCAGGCCGAGGCCAAGCAACTCGGCCGCAAGCTGGGTGGCGACGGTGTAGGTGCCGGTCCCGATGTCGGTCGCGGCGCTGCGCACGTGAGCGGCGCCGTCCCGGCCGATCGAGATCCGGGCCCGGCATGGTGCCTGGTACCACCCGAAGGTGACTCCCGCCATCCCGTAACCGATCAGCCAGCGGCCCTCGCGCATCGACCGGATCTCGGGGTTGCGCCTGGCCCAGCCGAATCGCTGCGCGCCGGTGGCGTAGCACTCCCGCAGGGCCTTGCTCGACCAGGGCAGGCCCGACTGCGGCTGGACCTCGGCATAGTTGCGCAGCCGCAGTTCTACCGGGTCCATGGCCAATCCGTAGGACAGCTCGTCGAGCGCGGACTCGATGGCGAAATTGCCTTCGGCCTTGCCCGGGGCCCGCATCGCGCCCGGATTGGGAATGTTGAGTTGTACCTGCCGGTCATGCGTCGCGACGTTCGGGCACGCGTACATGAGGGGCGTGACCATGGTCAGGGTCCCGAAGTTCGCCTCCTCGGTCCCGACCGTGGACGTGCCCTCGTGGTCGATGGCTACCAGCCGTCCGTCCCGCGTGGCCCCGAGCCGCAGGCGCTGAGTTGTCTGCGGCCGGTGGCCGACGGAGGTGAACATCTGCGGCCGGGTCAGCACCAGCTTGACCGGTTGACCGACGATTCGCGCCGCGAGGGCGGTCAGTATCGTGTGCGGCGAGGTGCGCAGCCCGGCCCCGAAGCCGCCACCCAGGTACGGCACGAGCACGCGTACGTTGTCCTCCGGCACGCCGAAAACGGTGGCCAGGCTCCGGCGGACCATCATCGGCCACTGCGTCGATTCGTGTACGGACAGCCGCTCTCCTTCCCAGCTGGCCACCGTGGCGAACGGCCCGAGCGGGTTGTTGGTCTCCGCCGCGGTGCTGAACGTCTCGTCGTAGGTCACCTCGGCGGAAGCCAGCGCGGCGGCGACAGCGCCACGGTCTACCTCCAGCCCCCATGGATTGCGCGAAACCGGCGCCCGGGGGTTGTCGATCCCCAGAACCGGGGCCGTTTCCTCGTAGTCGATCCTGACCAGCCGCGCCGCCGCAGTTGCCTGCTCGGGTGTCCGCGCTACCACGATGGCCACGTGCTGGCCGTAATGCAGGATGCGGTTGTCCTTGAACGGGAAACGAGGCGAGGGACCCAGCGGCGTCGTCGGCCCCTCCGCCAGGGCCGGTGCATTCTCGTGCGTGATGACCGCCAGCACTCCCGGCGCGGTCTGCGCCGCTTCGGTGCTGATCCTGCTGATCGTTCCCGCTGCGATGGTGGACTGCACCAGCACGGCATGCACCAGGCCAGGGAAGGTGACGTCCGACGGGTAGGGAGCGCCGCCGGTCACCTTGAGCGGCCCGTCGACCCGGTCAACGGAATCGCCGAGGAGCTTGCTGCCGGTGGCGTTGGTCACGGTTGGCCTCCCGCTACGGTCTGCAGGATCCGGACGATCGTGCGCTGGGCGAGCTCGACCTTGAACGCGGTGCCGGGGACAGTGAACGCACCACCAAGCGCCGCTTGCGCCGCGGCCCGGAACGTCTGGTCGCTCACGGGTGTGCCGATGAGAATGTCCTCAGCGTCGCGTGCCCGCCAGGGAATCGTCCCGACCCCGCCCAGGGCGAGTCGTGCCGCCGTGATCGTGCCGTCCTCGATCAGCAGCGCCGCCGCCGCCGAGGTGAGTGCAAATTCGTAAGAGGCCCGGTCGCGGACCTTGAGGTAACCCGACCGTGTACCGGCCGTCGGCAACGGCACGTCCACTGCCGTGATCAGCTCGCCGTGCTCGAGCACGGTTTCAACGTCCGCCCGGTAGCCCGGCAGAACATAGAAGTCGGTGAGCGGGACGGTCCGCTGCCCGCCGGTGCCCCGGATGTGCACGTCGGCATCGAGCGCGGCGAGCGGAACGCAGAGATCGGACGCGTGCAGGGCGATGCAATGCTCACTAGCCCCCAGGATCGCGTGCATCCGGGCCGCACCGGTGACGGCGGCGCACCCCGATCCCGGCAGGCGCTTGTTACAGGCCGCGACGGCCGGATCGCGGAAGTACCGGCAGCGCGTGCGCTGCAAGATGTTCCCGCCGATCGTCGCCATGTTGCGCAACTGCGGCGAGGCACCAGCCAGCAGCGCCTCGCGGACGAACGGCACCCGCTCGGCGACCGTGGGGTCGGCGGCCAGTTCCTCCATCGTGGTCAATGCCCCGACCCGGAGGGTGTCGCCGTTGCGGGTGATCCCGCGCAGCGGCAGCCGGCCAATGTCGACCAGCCGCTCAGGCTGGAGCACGCCGTCTTTCAGCATCAGGTCCAGCTGCGTCGTGCCGCCAGCGAGGTAAGACGCACCTGGATCGCCGCTTACCATGGCGACGGCACCAGCCACGTCCCCTGGGCGCAGGTACTCGAACGCCGGCATCGTTACTCGCCCCCGCCGCGGGCGACGGCCCGGATCGCCGCGACAATGTTCGGGTACGCTCCGCACCGGCAGAGATTGCCGCTCATGAACTCGCGGATCTCCTCGTCCGAACCGGCGCGCCCCTCGTCCAGCAGCGCGATGGCCGACATGATCTGCCCTGGTGTGCAGTATCCGCACTGGAAGGCGTCATGACGGACGAACGCTTCCTGCACGGGGTGCAGCCGCCCGTCGGACGCGACGCCCTCAATGGTCCTCACCTCCCGGCCGTCG
>DASZJE010000179.1:0-1578 GCA_035948445.1 Trebonia sp.
CCAGCCATAGCCCCCGCCCGGTCTCCGCCAGATCGTCGCCGCGGCGCAACGCTGGCGCGGTGGCGCCGCCATCGTCGGCGACCTCGACCAGGATGCGGTCGGCGGCGACGCGCAGCGTGACGGTAACGGTCCCGCCCGCCGTCCGTGAGTTGCTGTGCTTAACGCTGTTCGTGACGAGCTCGGAGGTCAGCAGGGCGACCCTCTCGGCGCCGGGATGACCGATCCCGAGCACCTGCCGGACAAAGGCGCGGGCCGCCGAGACCTGCTCCGGCCGGCCGTCGAAGACCATGCTGTGCGGGGACCCGAGGTCCGGGCCGGACAAGCTGCGCCCCTGCTGCGTGGGCAGATCAGCCGCGACATGGGGAAACGGTCTGGACATTCGTCATCCCTAACCGGCGTTCGCCGGTTCCGGCTTACGATGTGCCGCACATGAGCGGAGCTGCACGACTCCCGGCTCTACCAGCTCCAGCCCGCCGAACAGTCCCGCCACCTCCTCATGGCTGCGCAAGCTGACCGACTCGGCCATGACGGCGTTGAGTCGCCGGAACGTCTCGGCCAGCGCCTCTCCCTCCACGTCGCGGGCGAGATGGCTCAGCGCCAAGGTAGCTGCCGGACGTGAGCGAGGCCGCGAGCTGGCCCACCACCGCGCGGGGGTCGTCCCGATCACTGAAGAAGTGCAGGATGCCGAAAAGCATGACCGCCACCGGCCGGGAGAAGTCCAGCGTCCCGGCGGCGGCCCGCAGGATCGCCCCGGGCTCGCGCAGCTCCCCGAAGACGTAGCTGGTGGCGCCCTCCGGCGTGCCGCGCAGCAGCTGGTGCGCGTGGGCCAGCAGGATCGGGTCCCGGTCGACGTACACGACGCGGGATTCCGGCGCTTCCCGCTGTGCGACCTCGTGCACGTTGTCTTCCTTGGGGATGCCGGTGCCGATGTCGAGGAACTGCCTGATCCCCTCGTCCCGCGCCAGGTACCGCACGATCCGGCCCAGCACCGCCCGATGGGCGCGCGCGTCGGCCCGCACGCCGTCCAGCCCGCCCGGCCAGGCCGCGTAGGCACGCTCCGCCGCGGCCCGGTCGACGGAGAAGTTGGCCTTGCCCCTGAGCAGGTAGTCATAGACGCGCGCCACGTGCGCGACCGAAGTGTCGATCTCCGCCGGCTCCCGCTCGGGACCGGTGAGCCCGTTACTCTTCACGGCGCCTTCCCTCCGTTGATGATCTTCACAAGGTTCCGTACAGTACGGAATCATTAAACGTCGTCAGTATCTTCCGGTCCACCAGCCTCCGGCAAGAGCAGCAGGAGACGGCCAGACCACGGTCCGTTGACGGCTGGCGCCGTCGACGCCCCTTCCCGCCGCATTCATTTCTTTGATGCCTAACGAACCCGGCCCTTGCCCCACGGCCCCTCATCGCCCTCGCGGGCCCGCGCCAGATCAGGCAGGAAAACCGGATACGCCAATCGCACCAACGCGAGTACTCTGAACGTGCAAGGTTTAGGACTGTCCGCATAGACCCGTTGTCCGGGAGAGATGGATGATTAGCCCTTATGTACGTCGTCTTCGGCTCGGAGCCGAGATGCGTACG
>DASZJE010000180.1:0-13113 GCA_035948445.1 Trebonia sp.
GTGCCGGTCGCCGTGTCATACAGGTCCCAGGCGATCTCATAGCCGGCCCGGGAATCCCCGGACCCGGACGTGTCCGGCGCCTCCACCGTCGCGTTCACCGTCGCCACCGACCCCGGCGCCATGCCGGCCGGCAGCGCGGTCTGCGCCTGATCCGTGCTGACCGACACGTCGGTGCCGTCAGGGGTCAGCCAGTGATACGACAGCACCCAGTCGCCCGCCGCCCAGGTCGCGGCGGTCGTGTTGGTCAGCGTCACCGGCACGCTGTAGCTGGTGCCGGAAGTCATCGGCGAGGGCAGCGACGGCGAATAGTACGTGTCGCCGGAGGTCGGCTCGGTGTAGGTCACCACCAGTTCCGGGGCCAGCGCCTGGTCCGGGGCGGTGGTGTCCAGGAACAGCTCCCGCTCGGCGATCGCGCTGGAATCCAGCTTCACCAGCAGCCCGTCCTCATCGGCGGGGGTCGCCAGCCAGTCCTGCACCGCCGCGGTGACCGGCCATTCCTCCCGGTCCGGGTCATCGGTCAGCCCGGTGATCCGCGACAGCGGCGCGGACCCGAACGACCCGCCCGCCGTCGTCCACGCCGTCCCGGCCGACGCGTCATCCCAGGTCGCGGTCGCCGGGTCAAACGGCTGGGTCAGCTCATAGGCGTCGTAGGTCGAGCCCCCGTTGTCGTCGTTCAGGAACCCCCACAGCTTCAGGTCCGCGCCGGTCACCGACGCGTCCGCCGGGATCCCCCCCGAGGCCATCGACGGGAACTCCACCACCGACCGGGTCGTCCCGAACGTCGCGGAGTCATCCCCCACCGACAGCCACGGCTGCCCCGTGATGTGCTCCTCGTTCGTAGCGGGTTCCGCCGACGACAAGGTGGTCGCCCCGGTCGCGTCGATGATCTGCGTGGTGGACCCGGCGGTCGGCAGCCGGACGAGCTGCACCGGGCCGGGAATGACCGTGCCGTCGACGGTCTTGACCGCGACCATGTAGTAGTAGGCGTTGCCCAGCGCGCCGTCCCCCGGCGGGGTCGGCGTCGCGCTCGTGTCAGTGAACGTCGTCGCGGTCGATGCCACCGGGGCGATCAGCGTGTTCGAGGCCGGCACGAACGACTGGAACACGCTGCGGTAGACCTGGTACTCCGCGATGTCGTTGCCCGGGTCGCCGGTGGTGTTCACGTACGGCTGCCACGACAGCACCGCGCCCGTGGCGTGAATGGTGGTGATCGGATCCGGGGTGACGCCGGGCGCGCCGTAGGTCAGCGCCAGCTGCGGGTAGGTCGCGGTCTCCCCGTTGTAGGCGTTGATCGACGCCTCGTACCGCGGCCCGCCCGCATCCAGCGCGGACTCGTCCGCGGCCTTCAGCACGAACCCGTCGTTCGGCGTGGTGCCGTCGATCCAGGACTGGACGATGTTCCGGACGCTGTAGCTGTCCCAGATGTCGTCCACGTCCGGGTTGACCGTCACCGACCCGAACTTGGTCAGCTGGACCGCGTCCGCCTCCACCCGCGTCGACGCGTTCGCCGGCCCGTCCCCCAGCACGATCTTCCCGGTGTTCCCGGCCGCGAAATCCTGCGTGCCCAGCGTCGCCCACTCACCGCCGGCGCCGGACTGCTGGTTGACGGTGTAGGACGCCGTCCCGCCGTCGTAATCCACCGTGTACGGCGCGTCCGAGGCGGCGGCGGAATCGGCGACGTAGTGCGCCTGGATCTGGTAGGCGCCGGACTCCGTCAGCGGCGGCACCCAGGTGAACTCGCTGCCGGAGGTGCCGTCCTGGTTGTAGGCGTACTCCCCGTCGACCGCGTCCGCGTCGGCCTGCACCGGCCAGGCGCCGTCATAGGAGGTGCCGGCGGTGTCGGAGTCATCGACCGTGACCTGGTTCTCCCCCTCGGTGGTCCCCAGGACGCCGTTCGCGTTGTCCCACGTCGCGGTCGACGCCGACCACGGCGCGGTCGCCGCATAGGCGTTGATCGTCTGGTCCGCCGTCCCCGGCCCGAACGTCTGGTCGTAATACAGTTCCAGGTCCGCCGACGACAGCTGCGTCCCGGCCGGCACCGCCCCGACCGGGAAGCTCAGCAGAGCCCGGTCCGCGCCCCCGCTGTCGGTCCCCACCGACATCCGCCAGTCCGTGGAGAAGTTCTCCGAATCCTCGCCGGAATCGGAGATGATCATCGTGTTCTGCGCGTCCGTCGGCGTCGGCGACACCGAGATCGTCGGGTCGATCACCACCGGGTACTTCCGCGCCGCCGCATCCAGCCAGGACGCACCGGCCGACAACGACACGCCCATCGTGTGCGTCGCCGCGTCCCACGTCGCGTGCTGGGTCACCTGCGGGCTCCACGCGTACCCGTACGGCGAGGACGCCTGCGCCCGGGAGTCGGTCATGAACGGCGCCGGCAGCACCAGCACCGGCGCGGTGCCCTCCGACAGCGTGATCGACCCGTTCTTCTGCGCCTGCGGGGTCAGGCCCCCGCCGGTCCTGATCACGAAACGCAGCGAGGGCAGCGCCTTCGCCGCGGCGGCCGAGCTGAGGGTGATCCGCTCCACTAGCGACTGCGGCGTCACCTCATACGACAGCGACACCCCCGGCGCCACCCCCGCATAGGTCACGGTGTCCCCGGACACGTGCGGCGCGCGCACATCCGCGCCGTCCAGGCCCATCGCCAGCCAGCCGCCGCCCGGCGCGTCAAACCGGATCAGGCTGCCCGCCGACGACCCGAAATACGACCCGAACGTGTTCGTCACGTTCGCGAACGCGTACCCCGGCTTCGCCGACCGCACCACGTTCGTGCTGATCGGCGCCCAGCTCCCGGACCCCGTCCGGTAGTTCTCCGGCCCCGCCGAGATCGCCGTCTGCAGCTCCCCGTCCGACAGCAGGTACGTGCGGCTGAACTCCGTCCGCTTCGCCGTCAGCTCCCGCACCCGCCGCACCGGGCCCAGCGCCGCCTGCTTCGGCATCGCCTCATCCCGCGGCACCGCCGCCACATTGTCATCCAGCACCTTCGACGACGGCGCGGCGGCGCCGCCGCCGCCGAACCAGCCCCGCGGATCCCACCACGGCAGCGAATGCACCGACCCGGACGAACCCGCCGCCTGCACCGCCAGCCCGGAAGAACCCGAACCCCCCGGCGGCGACGCCAGCAACGCCGGCAAACCCCCCGCCAGCAGCGCCAGCACGGCAACAAGAACGAGCACCGGGCCAAACCAGCGGACACTCCGAGAAGCCCCGTTCCGGCTCATGCGCACTCTCCAGGCAGCAGGCGATAAGACAGGGAGAAATCGCTCCCGCCGGACATTCTTAATCAGAAACCGACACCTGCATACCCGTATAAATACTTGTTCTCGTTAGGTATTTGATGCAAAATACGGGTAGTCGCAATGAGGCGCGCCACTTAACACAACTTTTGTCACAGGAATCGCCATGGGCGGTTAGCGATCGGGGACGGGACGCGATGCCATGGCCGTACGCAGGAGGAACCGCCATGGGTACCCCCAGTGCGCCGGGCCAGCAGCGTGCCTGCTGCTGCGACAGCATCCACCTGACCGAACGAGAGATCGACGTGCTGCGCGCGCTCGCGGCCGGCGCGACGAGCGGAGAAGCGGCGACAGCCCTTCGGCTGAGCAAGCGCACCGTCGACAATCACGTGGCGTCGATGCTCCGCAAGGCGGGCGTCCGTAATCGCGGTGAAATGCTGGCCGTCGCCGTCGCGTACGGGATCATCGACATATCGGGCGCCGAACCGCGCCGGACAGGGCGTGCCTGCCTGCCCGCGCGCGACCCGGCGCCCGCATTACCGGCAAGGCGATGAGCGGGAATCCGTCTGCCCTGACGGCAATTTCCCTTCTGGCCAGGCTCGCCGTGAGGGGGACTGGCCAGAGTCACTATGGAACGTTCGGGCGATCAGGGGTTGTCTCCTGAGACGGCATGATGTTGGACGTCGGCAGGGGGTAGTCGATACCCACGTCCTCCGTGCCGGCCAGGGCATTCAGGACAGCTTCCTCAACGACAGTGGTGTTTCCGACCAATGTCGTCGTCGGCAGTGACGGGACCGCTGTCACCGGGGCGCTCGTGAAGTTGAGCGCGCCCGTGAAGTCGCCCGTCGCGCCGCGCCGCCAGGAACTCAGGTTGGGCACGGTGACACCGAAGCGGGACTCGATGAGCCGGAGCGTCGACGTGTGGTCCAGCGTGCCCGAATACTTGTAGCCGCCGGCGCTGAACGGCGAGACGACCAGGCACGGGGTGCGGAAACCGAGGCCGATCGGGCCGGCGATGCCGCTGGCGTCAGACGGCAGGGTGCCGGTCAGGAACTCCCCGGCGGTCCCGGCACTGGGCACGGCCGGCGGGACGTGGTCGAAGAAGCCGCCGTTCTCGTCGTACACGACAATGAACACGGTCTGCGCCCACACGTCGGGGTTGGAGACGAGGGTGTTCAGGATCTGCTGGACGCAGTACTCGCCCCACTCCGGCGGCGCCGCCGGGTGCTCACACTCATACAGCGGCGGGATGATCCACGACACCGACGGCAGGTTCCCGCTGGCCACGTCGGAGGCGAAATCGCTCGGGTAGGTGGGGGTGAGCGCCTTGGCGATCAGTTCGATACCGGTGATCGACAGCGGGTCGGTGTAGTTCTTGAAGTACGGCAGCACGCTGAGGCCGGCCAGGCCGGTCGGGTCGTTGTATACCTTCCAGCTCACGCCGGCCTCGAGCAGCGCCTCCGGCATGGTCTTCCAGTTGAGCGTGCCGGTCATCGAGAGCCGGTCGCTCGCGGTCGTGAGGACCGGGCCGCCGGCGATGCCCGCGGGGTCGATCCAGGCGGACAGCGAGTACAGCCGGTTGGGGTCGGTCGGGCCGAGCACCGAGCAGTGGTAGCCATCGCAGATGGTGAACGCGTCGGCCAGCGCGTAGTAGAACGAGAGCTCAGACCGCGTGAAGTAGCCCATCGTGACCGGGCCGTTAGCGTCGCCGTCGGTGCTCAGGTGCGACGTCATGAACGAGTCCATCGCGCCGTTGTTCCAGCTGTTGTGCTGGGGGCCCCAGCTGTGGTCGATGTCGTTGGTGTCGTAGCCGTTCTCGGTCGGCGGGTTGTTCTGCAGGTTGAACGGCTGTGTGTACCCGGTGGAGGTGACGCCGACGCCCGGCTCGTAGCCGTACTGGTCGAAGACGGTACCCCCGGCCGCGCTGGCCAGGACGTTCGGGTCGGAAAAGCCGCGGACGCCCGACAGGGTGCCGAAGTAGTGGTCGAAGGACCGGTTCTCCTGCATGAGGATCACGATGTGCTGGATGTCGCTGAGACTGCCGCTGGACGTGGCCGCGGCGGTGACCTTGTCAAGCAGCCGGGCCTGGTCGTCGGTGATGCCCTGCCGGTTCCGGCCCGCGCCGATCCGGCTCGCGGCGGCCGCGCCGACGGCCGCCGCGGCGCCGCCGACCATGAACGCTCGCCTGCTGGTGTCTTTCCTGGCCGGCTGCTCGCTCTTGCCCGGTTGCTCGCTCTTGCCCGGCTGCTCGTCCTTGCCCGACTCGGGGTTTTCCTGCTCGCTCAACTGACCCTCCGGTGGGAGTTTTCGCGGGAAGCTGGCGGTACTGTGCGCTCACCGCCAGTGAGCTGACAGTAAGCACGCTACATTTCCGCAATCTAGCCGTCACCTACACGGCGGTAACATACGGCGAAACATCGCCCCGCGCGCCCGTGTGCAGTGGATGAAGCTAGCTCCCGTCGCGGAGGTCGGCGGGGGCTTCGGGCTTGTAGGTGATGGCGTCGAAGACGGCGGTGCAGCCCTGCCCTGTGGGCGACTGTGTGAGGAAGCCGATCCGCGCGCCCGACGACTCGCCCAGCGTGAAGTACCGCAGCAGCCGCCAATCGGCACCGTCCTGCGACGCGTGGAACGCCCACGCCCGGCCGGAGCGCGTGATGCGCAGCCAGAGCGGCCCGCCCTCTGTCTCGAAGGAGTTGCTGTCATCGGACGTGGACCGGGTGACGACGGTTACCGCCATCGGGCGTCCCTGCGGGGACAGTTCGTAGCAGAGCTTGGCCCACCTGCGCTCGGAGAGGTAGAGCAGGAGAACTCCGGCGTCGAAGGTCGTCTTGAACCCCACGGTGACCCGGGCCGCGAACGTGAAGTCCTTGTCCCCGGGCTGCCCGGTGAGCCGTCCGGCGTCCGGCCGCCCGCTGTCGTCGCCCGCGGGGTCGACGAACAGATCCGTTGACGCGGCGCTCGTGAGGGTCAGCGCCCCGTCGACGACTTCGGCCGCGAGCGCCGGATTCCCCGCCGGCTCCAGCAGAAACGGCAAACCGGGAAGGACCACTGTGTTCACCCGTGCAGTTTTGCACGAAGATCCGGAAGCAGGCGGGCTCGGCGGTCACGTTTCGGCGTCGCTCGTGGTTGCCGGGGTCGCTAGTGGCTGCGGGGCGTGCCTGGCGGTTCTCAGGCCGGGCCTGGCGGGCCGGCCTCGATACGGCGGCGGATCTCAGGCAGGTCCTCGCGTCCGGACCGGCTCCACCAGCTCTCCATCCACCAGGTGGCGCCGGCGGCTTCCCATGATCTCGGATCGGGCGGGTCGAGCTTGACGAACTCCCCGCTGGTATCTCCCTCGATGATCACGTCGTAGGGCTCGGCGGCGAGTCCCGCCTTCGCGCGCAGGTCCCGCACCTCGCCGACGATCGCCGCGAACTCGTCGAGTCCCCTGAAGTCGCGCCCGGCCCCGTCCTCGATGACCGCCGGCAGCAGGCCGTCCCAGCGCGCGGCCCGTTCCAGGGACGGCTGCCTGTCCCTGCCGGCGACCTTCGCCCCGACGACCCACACGGGCGGACGCGGCCGCTGCACCGGCGGGTCGGGAAGCAGGTATTCCGTCGGCTTCGCCGAATAGTGCTTCCCCTCGTATGCGAACGGCTGGCCGCGCATCAGCCCGTCGTAGACGGCGAGGCACTCGTCGAGCTTCGCTACCCGGAGGCGACGGCCCTCGTCGGGCTCGAATGCGGTCCAGTTCTCGTTCGGCGCGCCGAGGCCGACGCTCATGACGGCCCGTCCGCCGCTGAGCTGGTCGACGGTGAGGACGGACGACGCGAGATCCCACGGGCGCCACCGCGCAGCGGGAGTCAGCAGCGTGCCGAGCTTGACCCTCTCGGTAACCATGGCGGCGGCACCCAGGGTCACCCACGCCTGCCCGTGCCAGAGCGCTTCCCAGGTGAACACGCCGTCCCAGCCACACCGCTCCCCCAGCGCCGCGAGTTCCGCGAACTCGCGCGGCGACGCGTACGTGACCACGAATCCGTATCTCATGAGGCGACCATAACGCGGCCCGCTGGCGGCTGCGGATGTCGTCCGGTGTAAGCGTTTGTACTTAATGTGGTTATAACCCCACTAGGTACAAACGGGCGAATCGCCTGAACCGCAGGCGTCACACCAGCAGCTTCAGTCCTTCGTGTGATGCCTCGAAGCCGAGGGACTCATAGAACCGGATCGCGGAATCGCGGCGCTTGTCGGACGTGAGCTGCACCAGGCCGCAGCCGACGAGGCGCGCCTCCGCGATCGCCCACGAGATCATCTGGCGGCCGAGACCCTGGCCGCGTCCCGAGGCCGCGACTCGAACCGCCTCGATCTGTGCGCGGCGCATGCCGTGCCTGCTCAGCCCCGGCAGGAACGTGAGCTGGAGCGTCCCGACGACCGCGCCGGAATCGTCGGCGACGATGAGCCGGTTGCGCGGATCGGACTTGATCTCGTCGAACGCCGCCCAGTACGCCTCGTCAATGTCGGCGGTCTCACGGTCCGCGCCGAGCACGTCGTCGGCCAGCAGCGCGACGATCGCCGGCACATCCTCCCGCTTCGCGTCCCGGAACATGGCTGTCACCCGCACCACTATATTCGTAACGGCGGCGGCGAGGTCCCGGCGCTAATCGATGCGGACGATTGATTTTCCGGGCGGCGGCGAGGCTTGCTGGCCGATCATGGCCGGGACGTCCGCGAAGGAGTAGACGGTGCCGACCGGGGTCGTGATCGCCTTGCGCTCGGCCAGGTCCGTCAGGGCAGCCCATGCGGCGGCATCCTCGTCCGGCGTGTAGCCGGCCGCGAGCACGCCGACAGCGGTGCAGTTCCGCAGCAGCAGGTCGAGTGAGTTGAGTTCGACGGTGGCGCCGCTGGCCAGGCCGACGATGGCGATACGGCCGTAGCGCGCCAGGCTGGCGACCGCCGTCGCGGCGGTAGCGCCCCCTACGGTGTCGTAGATGAGGTCGACGCCGCGGCCGTCGGTCAGTTCGGCGATCTCACGCGTGAGGTCGGCTGTCTTGTAGTTGATCACGTGGTCGGCGCCGAACCGGGTGCACAGGGCAAGTTTCTCGTCGCTGCCGGCGACCGCCACGACGGTGGCCCCGAGCGCCTTGGCGAGTTGCACCGCCGCCGATCCCGCGCTGCCCGCCGCCCCCAGGACCAGGACGGTCTCGCCGGCGGCCACCGACACGCGCTCGACAAGGCCCGCGTAGGCCGTCCGGAAGCCGATCGGGAACCCGCCCGCCTGCTCGTCGGACAGGGCGGACGGCACGCGTGCCGCCGACTGCTCGATCACGTAGGCGTAGTCCGCGTATCCGCCCCAGCCGCTCAGGAAGGCGGTGATGCCCATGATCTTGTCGCCGACGGAGAACGCGGATCCGGGAGCGACCGCCACGACGTCCCCGGCCACCTCCTCGCCGAGCCCGATCGGCGGCTTGTCCAGCAGCGGGAAGTGCCCGCCCGCCATCAGGAGGTCCGGCAGCCCCGCCCCGGCCGTGCGCACCCGCACCAGCGCCTGGCCCTGGGGCGGATCCGGCCAGCTGACCTCCTGAAGCTGTACGGCCTCCAGGGGATCACCGAAGCGGACGACTTTCCAGGCACGACCCTTGACCACGAGATTTCCTCACCATTAATCACGAACGTCTATCTCCGGCACAGGCTAGCCGACCACGCGGACTAGCCGATGACGCGTACCAGCCACCCACTCGTGCTAGCCGATGACGCGCACTAGCCACCTCTTCGTACTAGCCGACGATTCGTTCCCCGATCGGCCCCAGGATGAGCATGGGGAAGTAGATCAGGCCGCCGACGATCACGATGACTCCGGTGAGGAAGCCGGCGAACGTCAGGCCGGCGGTTTCCAGGGTCGCGCGGGTGCGGGCGTGGACACGGGCGCCGGCCAGGGAGCCGGCGATCGCGAGCGCCAGGATGATCGGCATGAACCTGCCGATGAGCATCGTCAGGCCCAGGGTGATGTCGTACCACGGGGTGTTGGCGGACAGGCCGGCGAAGGCGGACCCGTTGTTCTGCGCGACCGAGGCGTAGGCGTAGGTGATCTCGGTGAGGCCGTGCATGCCGGGGTTCAGGACGGAACTCTTGCCCGCGCCGAGCACCGCGGACGCCGAGCCGAACGCCAGGACCGCCACCGGGATCGTCAGCACGTACGCCACGACGAGCTTCATCTGCGGCGCGCGGATCTTCTTGCCGCCGAACTCCGGCGTCCGGCCGACCATGAGGCCGGCGATGAACACCGCGAGCAGCGCGAGCACGAGGATGCCGTACAGGCCGCCGCCGTCGCCGCCGGGGCTGATCTCGCCGAGCAGGATCGCGGCGAACGCCGCCGTGCCGCCGACAGGGGTGTAGCTGTCCAGCGCCGAGTCGGTCGCCCCGGCGGTGGTGCCCATCGTGCCGACCGTCATCAGCGCCGAGCCCGACGGCCCGAACCGCGTCTCCTTGCCCTCCATGTTGCCGCCGGGATTCGTCGCGCTCGCGACCTGCGAGACGGAGGAGGGGAGCATGGAGTTGCCGTGCAGTTCGGCTTGCATGGCGATCATCGTGTGGGTGAGGAAGAGCGCGGCCATCACGCCGGCGAGCACCAGGGCGAGCCTGCGGTTGCCGATCAGGCGGCCGAACATGAAGACGATCGCGAACGGCAGCACGATCACCAGCAGCAGGTCGAAGATGTTCGTGAACCCGGTCGGGTTCTCGAACGGGTGCGCGCCGCCGGTGCCGTACATGCTGCCGCCGTTCGTGCCGAGCAGCTTGATGGCCTCCATGGACGCGACCGGGCCGCCCGGGATCTGCTGGGTGGCGCCGGCGAGCGTGGTCGCCACGGCGAAGCCGGAGAAGTTCTGCACCGCTCCCTGGCTGACCATCACGAGGGCGGCGACGACCGACAGCGGGACGAACACGCGGACCAGGGACCTGGTGAAGTCGGCCCAGAAGTTGCCGATCTGCAGTCCGTGGTTGCCGGAGAGGCGGCTTGGGCTTCCCGCGATGCCGCGGACGACGGCCAGGGCGACCGCGAGGCCGACGGCGGCGGCGGTGAACTGGGCCACGACGAGGCCGGCCATGTCCGCGAGGTAGCTGGCCTGCGTCTCACCCTCGTAGGCCTGCCAGTTCGTGCCGGTGATGAAGCTGATCGCCGTGTTGAACGACAGGTCAGGCGACATGCCGGGGGCATGGGTCGGGTTCAGCGGCAGGACGCCCTGCAGCCGCAGGATCGCGTACAGCAGGACGGTCGATGCCATGCCGAGCACCAGCACCGCGATCGCGTAGGCCTGCCACCCCCACGAGGTCTCCGGGTCCACTCGCAGTATCCGGTACACGGCCCGCTCGACCGGCAGGAAGATCCGGTCGAGAGGCGCCTTGCCGCCCCGGAAGATGGCGGCCAGGTATTTGCCGAGCAGCGGGGCGAGGATCGCGGTGACGACGCAGACGAAACCGAGCTGCTCCCAGCCGAGCGCGTTCACTTCAGGGCCTCCAGGGCCAGGTTGATGTCGAGGACGTTGACGACGGGCTCGCTGAGGAATCCCCATTGCGACGGCGTCGTGTACCTGTGCACGAGCGTGATGACCTCGCTCGCCGGGAGGTGCCGTGCCTGCGCGACGCGCGGCGCCTGATCCAGGGCGTTCTGCACCGAGATGTCGGGGTCAAGACCGGAACCGGAGGCAGTCACCGCGTCGACCGGTACCGCCGTGCCGGGCGGAAGATGGTTGAAGAGGCGAAAGGCCACGGTCCGTTCGGCAACGGTCTTAAGGAATTGGGGGTTGGCCGGGCCGAGGTTGGACGCGCTGGAGTCGGCACCGTCGTAGTCCGACGCGGAAGGGCGCGGCTGGAAGAACTGCGGCAGGGGGTTGCCCTTGCTGTCGCTGAAGCTCTGGCCGAGCAGCGCCGAGCCGGTGAGCTTGCCGTTCGCGAAGATCAGCGAGCCGTTCGCCTGGTCATGGAAGAACACCTGGGAGATGCCCGTGACGACGAGCGGGTAGCCGAAGCCGAGCGCCAGCGTCACGACGAGCAGCATGACGGCGCTGGTGAGCAATTGCCTGCGCATGGTCAGCGCGCTCCCATCAGTGGAGGCCCATTCCAGCGAGGACCAGGTCGATCAGCTTGATGCAGACGAACGGCGCGATGATCCCGCCCACGCCGTAGATGAGGGTGTTGCGGCGCAGGATCGCGGCGCCGTCCCGCGGCCTGAACTTCACGCCCCGCAGGGCGAGCGGGATGAGCGCCGGGATGATGAGGGCGTTGTAGATGACCGCGGCCAGGATCGCCGTGTGCGGGCTGGCGAGGCGCATCACGTTGAGCGTTTCAAGCTTCGGGTACGCGGCCACGAACATCGCCGGGACGATCGCGAAGTACTTGGCCACATCGTTCGCGATGGAGAACGTGGTCAGCGACCCGCGGGTGATGAGCAACTGCTTGGCGACCTCGATGACCTCGATCAGCTTGGTCGGGTTCGAGTCGAGGTCGACCATGTTGCCGGCCTCCTTCGCGGCCTGCGTGCCCGTGTTCATCGCGAGCCCGACGTCCGCCTGCGCGAGAGCGGGCGCGTCGTTCGTGCCGTCGCCGGTCATCGCCACCATGTGGCCGCCGCGCTGCTCCCGCCTGATGAGGGCGAGCTTGTCTTCGGGGGTGGCCTCGGCGAGGAAGTCATCGACGCCCGCCTCCGTGGCGATCGCCTTCGCGGTGAGGGGGTTGTCGCCGGTGATCATGATGGTGCGGATGCCCATGTCTCTCAGCTGGGCGAACCGCTCCACCATGCCCTTCTTGACGGTGTCCTTGAGGTGGATGACGCCGAGGACCGTCGGGCCTTCCGCGCAGCTGTCGGCGACGACAAGGGGGGTACCGCCGTCTTCGGCGATCGCGGTCACGATGTCGCCTAGATCGTCCGGAATCGTCCCGCCGTTGCTCGTCACCCACCGGCATACGGCTTGCGCCGCGCCCTTGCGGACCTGCCTGTCACCGATGTCGACGCCGCTCATCCGCGTCTGCGCGGAGAACGGGACGAGCGTTCCCTCCGCCAGGTCGGGCAGGACGATCGGGAACCGCGACTCGCCGAAGTCGACGATCGAGCGGCCCTCGGGCGTCTCGTCGGCGGCGCTCGCCAGGAGGACCGCCTCGGCGAGTGTCTCCTCCTCGATTCCCCTGACCGGGACGAAGGCGGCCGCCATGCGGTTGCCGTAGGTGATCGTGCCGGTCTTGTCCAGCAGGAGCGTCGAGCAGTCGCCGGCGGCTTCGACGGCGCGGCCGGACATGGCGAGGACGTTGCGCTGGATCATGCGGTCCATGCCGGCGATGCCGATCGCGGAGATGAGGGCGCCAATCGTGGTTGGCGCCAGGGCCACGACAAGGGCCACGAGCACGATTACGCCCTGCTGGGCACCCGACCAGATGGCGAACGGCTGGAGCGTTGCCACGGCGAGCACGAACACGAGCGTGAGGGCGCACAGGAGCGTCTGGAGAGCAATCTCGTTCGGCGTCTTCTGACGGTCGGCACCCTCGACGAGGGAGATCATGCGGTCGAGGAACGACTCACCTGCCGCCGCCGTGATGCCCACGATGATGTAGTCCGACAGCACGCGAGTACCGCCCGTGACCGACGACCGGTCGCCGCCGGACTCCCGGATGACAGGCGCCGATTCACCGGTGATGGCCGACTCGTCGACGAGCGCCATCCCTTCGATCACGTCACCGTCGCCCGGGATCAGCTCGGCGCCGGGCATGTCCACCGCGGTGAGCCCGTACTGGTTCTCGGCGAGGGCCACGATGGAGCGGCCCTCGGGCGTCTCGTCGGCCAGCGATGAGAGCATCACGACCTGGGCGAGGGTCTGCTCGTCCGTGCCGCCGACGGGGATGAACTCCGCGG
>DASZJE010000181.1:0-4035 GCA_035948445.1 Trebonia sp.
CAGGGCACGGCGACGATCACCTACACCGACGGCAGCACGCAGACGTTCACCCTGGGCTTCAGTGACTGGACGCTGGCCGGGGGCCTGGTGCCGGGCGACAGCGAGGTCGCGCAGATGCCGTACCGCAACTCCCCGGCAGGCGCCAGCGACTCGGCGACGTACCTGTACGCCACGGACGTGCCGCTGGAGGCGGGGAAGACCGCGGCGAGCATCACCCTGCCCGCGGACGTCAACCAGGGCGAGATCCACGTGTTCGCCATAACGACAGGCAACGCGGGGTAACACACCGCAGACTCGGGCGCGGGTCCCCGGCCAACTACGCAGACTTCATCGTCCTCAACCCGCCCTCGGGGCCAGATCCGCACCCGATCACCGAACGGGAAGCGCTGGCCGCGTTCGGCGGGCCCTCGCGTGTCTATACATACGAGCGCGGCATCATCGTGGTCTGGCACAAGATCCTGCTTCAGATGATCCGGTTAGGCCTGCCGCGAATGGATAATGTAAAAGCATGACCCACGCCGCAACCGTCTTGCTAGAGCCGGACGGGGTGCGCAGCATGAACGAGCAGATCGCGCGTCTCGCGCCCGGCGAGCCGTACCTGACGGTGATCGTCGACGGCAAGGCCATCGTCCGTTCCACCCAGGGGATCCCGCGGACGCTCCTGCAGTTGTGGCGGAAAGAGCCGGCGATGATGGTGCCGGATTCGTTCCCGCGTCAGTCCAATAGCGTGCCGCCGGGATTCATGATCGTCCCTGTCCTGGTAGATACCAAGGAGCGCACATGGCGGAGACAGGTTCAGCGGAGCGCAAGGCGTACATCATTACCGGCCCGACGTCCGGCTTCGGTTACCAGACGGCTCTGGAACTGGCGACGCACGGCACCGTCGTCCTGGCGGGCCGGGACCAGGGAAGCTCGACGAGGTGCGCAAGACGATCGAGCGCGCGGGCCGGCAGGCGGTGCCGGTCGTGTGCGACCTCTCGGATCTCGCGAGCGTGCGGCACGCGGCCGCGGAAATCATCGCGCTCGGTCTTCCGCTCGCGGGCCTGGTCAATAACGCGGGCATCATGCAGATGCACCCCACGAAGAATGGCCAGGGCTGGGACACGGTGTTCGCCACGAATCACCTCGGTCCTTTCGTGCTGACCGAGGCGCTTATGCCGCATCTCCCAGACGGCACGACAGTGGTGTTCGTCTGCTCCGGCGCCGAGGACCCCGAGCGCCGGCCCGCGGTGATCGCCGGGTTCCGGGGCGGCCGCTACGTGTCTGCCGAGGCGAGCGCGCGCGGGGAGTGGCAGCCTGGCGGTTCCGCCCATCCCGGCTTCGACGCCTACGCGACATCGAAGCAATGCAACCTCGCGACGGTGATGGCGTTCGCGCGCGAGAGCCCGCGGTTGCGCTTCAACGCCGTCGAACCGGGCTTCAGCCCGGCCACGAGCCTTTCACGCGACGCGAACGTCTTCCTGCGCTTCCTTGCGAAGTACGTACTGTCGCCGTTGGCTCCGTTCATCAGGTACTGGAGCACTCCGGCGCGGTCCGCGAAGGTCATCGCCAACGCCGTGCTGAACGAGCCGGGAGTGACCGGCGTCTACTGCAACGAGCGGGGCAAGCCGATGCTCGGATCGACGCTGGTGCGCGACCCGGAGTTCCAAGACCGCGTCGTCGCGGAGACCCGCGCCCTGCTCTCCGCGGCCTCGGCCTGAAGCCAGTCACGCACACGACGCCCGGTCACGTCGCGGTCGGCTGCCTGTCGCCTCTTGGCGGTAAGGGGGTCCTGGCGTATACCGGCCAAACAAGCATTCGGCAGAATGGGACGGGTGCGATACATCATCATTGGTGCGGGTGCGGTAGGTGGGACGATAGGCGGCTGCCTCTTCCAGGGCGGTCATGACGTGGTTCTGGTGGCACGCGGAGCGCATCTGGACGCGCTGCGCTCCCGGGGACTCACGCTTTCGACGCCACTGGGGACCGACACGCTGGACATCCCCGCGGTCGGCGGACCTGGCGAACTGACGCTGCGAGACGGTGACGTGCTGGTCCTGTCGACCAAGGGCCAGGACACGGCGGCGGTGCTCGAGGACTGGGCCTGGCAGCCTGTCGGCGGTTCCGCCGGCGGGCCGGCGGCCGCCGGGGCGCTGCCGATCGTCTGCGCGCAGAACGGCGTGGCGAACGAGGGTTTCGCGCTTCGCCGCTTCCGCCATGTATACGGGATGTGCGTGTGGCTGCCCGCCACGCACCTCGAGCCGGGCACGGTGGTCGCTCAGGGCATGCCGCTCGCGGGACTGCTGCCTGTCGGACGTTACCCGTCCGGCACCGACGCGACCGTCAAAGAGATCGGCGCGGACCTGGCGGCGAGCAGGTTCCTCGCGCCGGTGACCGACGACGTGATGCGCTGGAAGTACGGCAAGCTGCTGAGCAACCTGGACAACGCTGTCGAGGCGCTGTGCGGGCGTGAGGCCCGGTTCAGCGACGACGCCCGGGAACTGCGCGAGCGGACGCGGGCGGAGGCGCTCGCGGTGCTCGGCGCGGCCGGCATCGCTTACGCCTCGGGTGAGGAGATCGCGGCAGCCCGGGGGAACAGCGTCAACTACGGCGAGGTCGACGGCGCGACGCGGACCGGCGGTTCGTCCTGGCAGAGCCTGAGCCGGGGCACCGGCACGATCGAGGCCGACTTCCTCAACGGCGAGATCGTGCTCCTGGGCCGGACGCACGGCATGCCGGCGCCGGTCAACGAGACGCTGCAGAAGATGACGAACCAGGCCGCTCGGCAGCGGCGGGCGCCGGGCAGCGTGGCACCCAGCGAGATCCTGTCCGCCGCCGCCTCGAACGGGCGTTGACGGCCTGGAAGCGCCGTGTTACCTTGAGTTTAATTAGCAGGAAACCTTCTTAATATTTCTTTGCGAGCGCCAGCTCAGGCAGCCCCCGTGGAGGAGTAATGCGAGGAGCAGTCGCCCGGTGGTCCAGGGTCATCGCCGCCATAGCAGCGCTCGTCTTGCTTTCCGCGCTGACCGCCAGGCCGGGAAGCGCGTCGGTAGCAACTCAGATCCAGGTGTACGGAACCTGGCTGTGCGGTACCGACGAGTGCGCTTGGGCAACTGTGCCGAACATGACGACGTTCGATGACGACAATCACTGGCTGATCGACCGGGGCGACGGGACTCCGTCGGTGAATCTGGTAGTGCTGGCGTTCGTGAATCCGCTGAAGCTTCTCGACCAGACCACGGACTCTGGCGACGTCAATGGCGTGCCGGCCGGGATGACCTCGGCGGTGGTGAACTATTTCACGAGTCACGGCATTCGGGTGATGCTGTCCATCGGCGGGGCGACCTACACCAGCGACTGGGATACGGCTTTGTCGCAGAATCCTGCCCAGCTCGGCCTCAACGCCGCCGCGGTCGCCAGGCAACTCGGGGTCGGCATCGAGATCGACTACGAGAACAGCACGAGCCCGAACCTGGCAGGACTGCAGTCGTTCATTACCGCCTACCGCTCCCAGGAACCGTACGACGCAACCGGCTCGAATCCAGCGGCCCGGCTCACCATCGACCTGGCTGCGGGGGATCAGTACCTCACCGCGCTGGATCTCTACGCCACGCAGAACTGGCTGTCGACAAGCGATCCGGTGCTTGACTACGCCAACGCGATGGTGGCGAGCAATCAGCTGTCCACCAGCAAGCAGGAAGAACAGTGGCAGGAGCACGTCAGCGGTGAGCCGCAGTACAGCCCATCGGTTCCGCCGCTCGCGCCCGCGAAGTTCACCGGGAGCGTATACATAGCGGGGACATCGAAGATCCCCCCGGAATGCGATAACTTCTCCGCGTCGCTGGAAAGCTCCACCGGCTCGTTCGTGCAGAACGTCGCGCCCAGCGGCGCCGGAACCACGCCAGGAATGCTCGGCTATATGTTCTGGGCGTCGGGTCAGCCTTCGGTCCGCGGGACGAATACGTTCCCGCCCGACACGTGCCTGGGCGGGGTTGGCGCCGGTTCCAGCACGTACTCGATACCAATCCCCATGCCAGCGCTCCGGCAGAGCTGATT
>DASZJE010000182.1:0-14146 GCA_035948445.1 Trebonia sp.
TGTCGTCGAGCTGGTTGGTGACGTAGATGTGTCCCCCGGCCGCGGCCTGGGCCGCGGCGGCGGACGCCGGGCTCGCGACCGCGGCGTGCTGAAAGCGCATGGTTACTGTTACTCCTCTGTCAGCAGCGATTGTCAGCTGCGATTGTCAGCTGCGATCAGGCCAGCAGACCGCTGGCGTAGTAGTCCTGGCTGTCGCGCACGCCTGGCACCGCGAAGAAGTAGCCGCCGCCTCGCGGGCTGATGTAGGGCACAAGAAGTTCGTCTTCCAGGCGGGTCTGCATGGCGATGTAGCTGTCGAGCTCGCGCTGGTAGCACGTGAACGCGTGGCCCAGGAGAGGGGCACCGCCGGTCAGGGACATCTGCTCGAAGTCATAGCTGCGGCGCAGGATGGTGCTGCTCGCAAAGGTTTGCGGGGTCTGCGGGTTGGCGAGCCTGATATGCGAGTTCAGCGCGGTGAGCAGACCTTGCGGGTCGTTGGTGTAGATGGGGTCGAACTCGTCGTCGGCGTTCGGGTCCGGGGCATACGCCGGTGCGCCGCTGGTCTTTTTGCGGCCGAAGGTCCGCTCCTGCTCCGCGACCGGCACCCCCTGCCACTTCTGGACGTCGAAGTCGATGATGCGCACGACGTGGTACGTGCCGCCCGCCGCCCAGGCGGGCTCCCCGGAGTTCGGCTGTGCCCACACGTACTGGTTGTTCTGCACGGTGCTCGTGAAGTCGGGCTGGGCGATGCCGTCTTTGAAACCGAACCAGTCCCGCGGGACACCATCCGGGCGCGGCGGGTTTACGAAACCGCTGATGGTCCAGCGGGGCTGCAGGGCGCCGCTGGTGTGCTCGCAGATGTCCAGCAGCGCGTGGACCGCCGTGTCGTTGTGGTCGGCGCACAGCTGTATCAGCAGGTCGCCGTCAGATATCGCGGGATCGAGGTCGTCGTGGCGGAACGGCTCCATCGTGACCAGCTGAACGGGCTTAAGTGAAGCCAGCCCGTACCGGCCGTCGAACAGGCTCGCGCCGACACCGACGGTGACCGTGAGCCCGTCCCCTTCGATATTGGGACCCAGGATCCCGCTGTCCGGAGGCGGCGAGTCCGCGGGCGCTGTAGCCGCTGTGCCGCCGGCGGTAAGGAAAGCCGCCCGGGCGGTCAGCGTGCGGAACAAGTCCGTGAGCTCACCGCGGTTAGCCGCGGTCACATTGAAAGCGGCGTAGGTCGAAAACGGCTGCCGGTAAGGAGGTGGCGGGGTAATGATGCCCGACTGATACTCGCCATAGAAAGGATACGTGCTTCCCGACGCGGCCGTCTCGACCGCCAGGTTATTAGGCCGGGCACCTATTCCCGCCGGGTTTCCGCGTCCCAGCAGGTTTCCCCCGGCTGCGGCCAGACCCGCGACGGCTACTCCCTGCAGCATGGATCGCCTGCCGAAACCGCCCGCCGGACAGCCTCCGCTGTTCATGATGTCCGCGCTTCCCTGCGGCACAGACGACGTTTCCCTAGCCACGGTTACCTCCTGAAACGACACAGACGTCGGTCATTTTCCGTCCACTGGCCGTGCATTTTTTGCTCATTTCTAGCTCCCTTGGCATTCGTCGTGGACTCGGCTGCGTGTAGCACCCGGGTATGGTTTGCGGCACGGCCGCCGCAATGTTTTCTCACTATGTATTCGTCGCCGGTGACGGCAAGGTTTGCTGCGAATCGATACGAATTCGGCCGGATCGATCAGCATGGCTATGCGCTGGTCGTCATGCCGCGCGCGTAAGCGAATATCGCTATGGGCGCGTCGTAAGCGCCGGCCATCGCGAAAGTAATCAGCCGCCACTGCTCGAGATCGGCGGGTTTCCTACGGCGCGATGTAGAGCATCATCGGGGTGGTGGGCCGCGCGGAGCCGCGGGCGGGTTCGTCGGTGAGGGCGAGGTGGTCTCCCGCGCTCACGCCCGAGGCGACGACGGGGCCGGTGACGCCATCGCTGCCCGCGGGCAGCATCCCGACGGGCCGGGTTCCGGCCGGGCCGGTCAGCCACAGCTCGTATCCCCGAGAGGCAGGCAGCGGGCGCAGGCCCTTGGCGGTGAACACCAGCGCGTGCCGGGTGTTGGACATGACGATCGTCACGGTTCCGCCGCCGGTGACCGCGCGGGTCATCATGGAGGCGTCCTGCGCGGTCAGCACCACGGCGATCTGCCGGTCGCTGGCCCGGACCTGCTTGAGTTGCTGCTGCATGCTCCCGTTCGTGACGCCGAACACGACGGCGATCGCGAGCACGGCGGCGGCGGCCGTAGCGCCGGCGGCCAGCGTCAGCCGGCCGGGCCAGCCCAGTGAACGGAGCCAGATTCCGAAGGTGCCTCTTAGCGCGGCCCAGGTCCCGGTGCGCGCCGCCTGCTCCTCGACGGGCGGCTGCTGCCTGGTCACCTCCGCGACCGCCATGACGCGTTCCTTCAGGCCCGCGGGCAAGGGCTGAGCGGTGGCGGCACCGAGCATCGCGGTGGCTTCGCGCAGGCCCGCGATCTCCCGCGCGCATTCTTCGCACCCGGCCAGGTGTCGCTCGAAGCGCTTCCGGTCACGGGTGGTGATCGCGTCTATCGCGTAAGCCCCGACCAGGGTGTGCGCATCGGTTTGCCGGCTGGTTATCTTCATTCCGCCACCCCCAGGCAGTCGCGCATGCGGATCAGCGCGTCGCGCATCCTGGTCTTCACCGTTCCGATCGGCACACCGAGCAGGCTAGCCACCTGGCTGTAGGTGTAACCCCGGTAGTAGGCAAGGATGAGGGATTCGCGCTGCACGTCGGTCAGTGAGTTCACGCAGCGCCGCACGCGCTCGCGTTCCAGGCTCGACTCGACGGCCTCGGTCACCTCGTCGAACGGGACTTCTTCGGTCGCGATACGCCGCTCGCGCTCGGCTTCCTTCTGTACAGACCTGACCCGGTCCACCGCCCTGCGGTGGGCCATCGTCACTACCCAGGCGGTCACGCTTCCCCGGCCCGGGTCGAACTTGGCGGCGGTCCGCCACACTTCCAGCATGACCTCCTGAGTGACCTCCTCGGACTGGGCCGGGTCGCGGATCACGCTCTTGACGACGCCGAAGACCGAGGGGGCGAGCCGCTCGAAGAGGGCGTCGAACGCCGCCCCATCGCCGCGTGCCACCAGGCCGATCTGGGCCTCGAGGTCGTCGCGCGGGCTGGCGCCGTCGGCGGCCCGCCGTCGGCGCTTGGGTTCCTGGCTGCCAGAAGCTCTCACAGCTGGTATTCGTAGCAACCGCCGGGGACGGTTTGCTGCTCGGACGAATGTCTTCGCGACACTACCACCGCGGGAACCAGAAGCCGGGTGCGACCGCCAGCCTGCCGGATATGCGGTTAAAAGCGAACAAAGCACCTTCCGTTGATGCCATTCCCTATGCCGCAGTACCGTGATATAACGAGTCATTACTTGACTTGATAAGCGAGGGTCCGAGATGCCGATCGCCGAGATCACCAGGGACGAGACCCGCGAGCGCGCCGGGCTGCTGCGCGTGGATTCCTACCACGTCGAGCTGGATCTGACTGGTGGCCCGGAGACATTCCGGTCGGCATCGGTGGTCAGGTTTGACTGCTTCAGGCCAGGGGCGGCCAGCTACGCCGATCTGATAGCCGAGACGGTGCACGAGATCACGCTGAACGGCTCGGCCGTCGACCCGGCGACCGCCTACGCGGACGGGCGGATCGCGCTGACCGGCCTGGCCGAGCACAACGAACTCCGGGTGGTCGCCGACTGCAGTTACGCAGAGGCCGCGGGGCTTCAGCGCACGGAGGACCTGACCGACGGGCGCGTTTACGTGTACACGCACTTCGAGCCGGCGGACGCGCGCCGCGTCTTCGCGAACTTCGAGCAGCCGGACCTGAAGGCGGAGTTCACCTTCCACGTCACGGTCCCGGAGCGGTGGATCGTATTCTCCAACCAGCCGGCGCCCGCGCCAGAGGCGGTCGCCGGCCGGCCCGGCTCGGCGATCTGGCGCTTCCCGTCCACGCCGCGTATCTCCACCTACCTGACCGTGCTGGCGGCGGGGGAGTTCCACGTGGTTCGCGAGACGCACACCACTGCGTCTGGTCAGGTGATCCCGCTCGGGCTGGCCTGCCGTCAGTCGATGCTCGCCTTCCTGGAGCCGGACGACGTGTTCACCATCACGCGGCAGGGCTTCGACTACTACACCGACTTGTTCGGCATGCCCTACCCGTTCGCCAAGTACGACCAGGTCTTCGTGCCCGACAGCGGCGGCGCGATGGAGAACGTCGGCTGCGTCACGATCACCGAGTCCCTGATGTTCCGGTCCAAAGTGACCGAGGCAATGCATGAGATACGGGCGATGGTGATCCTGCACGAGATGGCGCACATGTGGTTCGGTGATCTAGTCACAATGACGTGGTGGGACGACCTGTGGCTGAACGAGTCTTTCGCCGAGCTGTGCGGATTCCAGTCCGTCGCCGAGGCGACCAGGTTCACCGGTTCCTGGACGACCTTCTGCGGCGGCCTTAAGGCGGCCGCGTATCACGCCGACCAGCAGCCGTCGACGCATCCCATCGCGGCCGACGTGCCCACGCTCAGCCTGGCGCAGGCGAACTTCGACAACATCAGCTATGCGAAGGGCGCCTCGGTGCTCAAGGCGCTCGTTTCCTACCTGGGGCGGGATGCCTTCTTCTCCGGCATCCGGGCCTACCTCGGTGCGCATGGCTGGGGCAACGCGACGCTCGCCGATCTGCTCGGCGCGCTGGAGGCCAGTTCGGGCCGCGGCCTGACCGAGTGGTCCAAGGCCTGGCTGGAGACGGCAGGGCCGAACACGATGAGGCCGGAGTTCACGGTCGGCGCGGAAGGCGCCTTCACCAGCTTCGCGGTGCTGCAGGAGGCACCGCCACAGCATCCGACGCTGCGGCCGCACCACATCGCGATCGGGCTGTATGAGCCCGGCACAGACGGCGCCCTAGTGCGAACGCACCAGGTTCAGGCCGACCTGACGGGAGCGCGGACCGAAGTGCCCGGGCTGATCGGCCAGCAACGGCCGGACCTGATCCTGCTGAACGACGACGACCTCGACTACGCCATCATCCGGTTCGACGAGCGGTCGCTGGCGACCCTGACCAAGTCGATCGGGCGGTTCCGTGACGGCCTGGCCAGGACCATCTGCTGGACTGCCGTGCTCGACATGACCTCGCAGGCGGAACTGCCGATGCCGGCCTTCGCGGCGATACTGGCCTCGGGCATGGGCGCCGAGTCGTCTGTCTCGGTCTTGCGCGAACTGCACTCCCATGCGGAACAGTCCCTGGACTTGGCGGCCGATCCGGCCCAGGTCGGCGATCTCAAGCGGCAACTGGCGGCCGAGGCCATCACGCTGCTGCGCGCGGCGGCGCCAGGCAGCGACCATCAGCTGGCATGGGCGCAGATGCTCGGCTGGACCGCGACCGCGCCGGATCAGCTCGACCTGCTGGCCGGACTGCTCGACGGCGGCGAGGCGATCGAGGGCCTGGCCATCGACACGGAGTTGCGGTGGAAGCTGCTGCAGCGTCTGGCCGCCACGGGCCGGGCCGGGGACGCGCAGATCGACGCCGAGCTCGCGCGCGACCATACAAATGCGGGGCAGCGACACGCGGCGGCCTGCCGTGCCGCGGTGCCCGACGCCGGGCACAAGGCCGCAGCATGGCGGGCGCTGACGGACTCCAGCGGGCTCGGGATCGAGGAATCCATCGCGGTCGGCTTCGCCTTCAACCAGACGGAGCACGCTGACCTGCTTGGCGACTTCACGGAACAGTATTTCGCCCAGCTCCCCGGGATCTGGGCACGGCACGACGGGATACTGCGGGTCGCGCTAGGGAAGCTGCTGTTCCCCTACCCGGCGGCCTCGCCGGAGCTGATCGCGCGCGTCGACACGTTCCTTGCCACGCCCGACCTGGACCCGGCGCTGGCCCGTGTCGTGATCGAAGGCCGCGACATCATCGACAAAGCGCTCCGTGCCCGCGCGCTGCCCGGGCAGCCGCAGGCCCCCAGTTCCCCGGTTAGCGGAAGGTGACGGCTACGCCCGGTGCCACAGGCGAGCGTCGAGTTCGAGGTCGCGGATGCTGAGACCGTCCAGGTCGCAGCGGACGAGTTGAAGGAGAAGGGCTTCACGCTGCTCCACGACGCACATACCGAGCCGTGGGGACAGACCGTCGCTCGGCTGCAGTCCAGCGAGGGCGCGATCATCGGCATCTCTTACGCGCCCTCGATCCATTAGCGGCGAGAAGTGCGGCACTGCCGCTGCATCGGCTCAGCCGATGCAAAGCTTCGGAAAACCCTGCTGAGCCGCATCTTTACAGGCCGGTTGCCCTAGGGTCATCGTTACTGGACCGCCTGCGGTTCGGCTCGCAGCGACGCGGATGGTTGCGCGGCGGGACATCGTCTCGTGGAAGGAATGCGCACAGAATGAGCGTCGCGTCGGCGGCTACCCAGGAACCTCAGCGGATCGAGGACGCCACCATACAGCCGATCCCGGACGGGGAACGGCATGGCAAGGCACGGGACCTGTTCACAATCTGGTTCGGTTCCAACATCATGGTCCTCACGATCGTCACCGGTGCCCTGGCCACGAGCGTATTCGGGCAGTCGTTCTGGTCGGCGCTGGTCGCGATCATGATCGGCAACCTCGTCGGCGCCGTCTTCATGGCGCTGCACTCCGCGCAGGGACCGCGACTCGGCGTGCCCCAGATGGTGCAGACCCGCGGCCAGTTCGGCTCTTACGGTTCGCTGCTCGTCGTCGTCATCGTGATCATCATGTACGTCGGCTTCTTCGCGTCCAACCTTGTGCTGGGCGGGCAGTCGCTGAGCACGATGAGCCCGCACATCAGCACCGACACCGGCATCGTGATCGTCGGCGTCGTGAGCGTCACGGCCACCATCTTCGGCTACGACCTCATCCACGCCTACACCCGTGTCATGACCTACTTCTCCGGCGCCGTGCTGCTGCTGACCTTCGTCTGGATGGCTTTCGTCCACCATCTCCCCGGCGACTTCTTCGCGACCGGTCACTTCAGCGCCGCGGGCTTCATGGGGACGATTTCGACCGCCGCCCTCTGGCAGATCGCCTACGCCCCTTATGTTTCCGACTACTCCCGCTACATGCCGCGGCGGACCGGCGCGCGCCCAGCGTTCTGGGCGAGTTACACCGGTTGCGCCATTGGCTCGATCCTGCCGATGCTCCTTGGCGCGATGATCGGTCTCGCCGTCGGCGGCGAGAACGTCATCGAGGGCCTGACGAAGATGACGAGCGGCATCAGCGTCCTCGTCGTGGTCGTGTTCTCGATCGGCATCGCGGCAACGAACGCGATGAACCTGTACTGCGGTTCGCTGTCGACGCTCACCGTCGGGCAGACTCTGGCGCCGCGCTGGTCACCGCGGGCCCGGTCCCGGGCCGTGATCGCGGTACTGCTCTTCGGCGTCGCGCTGATCCTGGCACTGGTAGGACAGAGCAACTTCCTGGTCAATTACGAGAACTTCATCGACCTGCTGCTGTACGTCCTCGTGCCGTGGACAGCGGTCAACCTGGTGGACTACTACCTGGTGCAGCACGCCGACTACGACGTGGACGACTTCTTCCGCGCGGACGGCGGACGTTACGGCCGGGTCAACTGGGTCGCGATTGCCGCATACGTGCTCGGCATTTGCGTCCAGGTCCCGTTCATCGTCACGACGCTCTACACCGGCCCGGTCGGAAAGGCCCTCGACGGCGTGGACCTTTCGTGGATCGTCGGACTCGCCGTCGTCACGCCCTTCTACTACTTCGGCGCCAAATGGTTCCGCTCCGCCCGCAGCGGCGCAGCGGACCAGGCAGCCACGGACCAGGCAGCCACGGAGCTCGCATGACCGCGCGTTCCGAAACCGTGACCATCGGTATCGCCCAGTGGCTGCCGATCCCGGGCGAGGCAGAACACAACGAACACATAGCCCGAACGGCGGTCGCATATCTGGCCGACCGCGGCGCCGACTTGGTCGTGCTCCCGGAGATGTGGCTCACCGGCTATCACCCCGGACATCTTGCTGAGCACTGCCGCCTGGCCGCGGAGCCGCTGGACGGACCGCTGGTCACGCGGCTGCGCACGTGGGCCCGCGAACAGTCGGTCGTGCTGTGCGCCGGCACGATCCCCGAACTGGCCGGATCCGACGTGTACAACACCGCGGTCCTCATCGACGCGGACGGCGAGATGCTCATGGCGCACCGGAAGGTGCACCTCTACCGGCCAGGGGGAGAGGATGCCGCGTTCGCCGCGGGCTCCCGCCTGCGGGTCACGCAGACATCCCGGCTCGGCACCATCGGCGTGCTGATCTGCTTCGACGGCGACTTCTTCGAAAGCGCGCGGACGCTGGCGCTGGCCGGCGCGGAACTGGTGATCCTGCCCGCCGCCTACGAGAGCGCCGCCGAGCGCTGGTGGGACCTCCTCTATCCCGCTCAGGCGCTGGGCAACGCCCAGTGGTGGGTCATGGCCAACCAGTGCGGCGACAACGGCGGCATCGAGTTCCTCGGCGGCAGCCGCGTGATCGCGCCGGACGGCGAGATCGTGGCCTCGCTGCCCCGGACCGACTCCGGCGGAGTCGAATACCTGGTCACCGAGATCGATCTCGCGCAGCGACTCCGCACCGCGCGCCAGGAGGCCGGCATCCTGCTCACCGACCGCCGGCCGGACGCCTATCGGCTGTAGGCACCGGACAAGGCCGCCTGACAGCCCGCATTTCCCGCCACCAATTTTCCTGCCACCGGGACGCACCTGAACCGCGAATCTGACTGCCACGCCGCGACGGCACCTTGTGCGTATGGAAACAATCAGCACGATCTCGGCACCGCAGTCCACCACCCTCCCGGCGGCACCGCAGTCCACCGTCCTCCCGGCACCGCAGCCCACGGCGTCGCAGCCCACCGCCCTCCCGGCGCGACCGGCGCGGGTCTGGCGGCGGCGGTTGCTGCGGGCGCTGTCGGCGACGGTGACGGCCGGGATCGCGCTGGTGGCGGTGCTGGCGATCGCCATCGCGATCGGCACCAAGACGGCGCCGGACGGCCAGAAGGCGATCTACGGGCACCCGGTGATGACGGTGCTGTCGGGGTCGATGAGCCCGGCCATCAAGACCGGGGACCTTGTCGTGGACAGCCCGGTGACGGCGGCGCAGGCCGCGCACTTCCATGTCGGCCAGATCATCAGCTTCCGCGGTGCGCCGGGAAGCACGCAGATCATCACCCACCGCATCGTCGCGGTGCGGGTCGAGCACGGCGCGGTCACCTACATCACCAAGGGGGACGCGAACAACGCCGCGGACTCGACGCCGCGTCCGGCGTCCGATGTCGTCGGCGCCTTTAGCTTCGTCGTTCCGCGCGGCGGCTATGCCCTCGTCGCGATGCGCACTCCGCGGGTCCTGGGCATGTTCGCCCTGTCGGCCGGCCTGTGGATCATGGCGGTCATGCTCTTCCGGGTCGCCGCCCGGCCGGAAGATTCCTGACCAGCCAGCACCACGTGTAGACCGCGACAGCTGAACCGCTCATTGGGCGCAACTACAGGTACGCCCGCCAACAGCGGCACACAGAACCAGGAGGAACCATGAAAGACATGGAAATCGACCGCCCAAAGCTGATACACGCTTCGGATTTCATCAAGCTCTGCCACGCGTTCACCACGCTGCGCGCTGCTGCGGAAGCCGAGCACATCGCAGCGGCGAACGCGCTGAGGGAAGCAACGCTCGCGTGGCAGGCGGCAGACGCCTATTACCACCGCGCGCTCGCCGACATAGACATGGCGATACGCGCAGAAGCTAGAAAATGACGGCGCGCGTCCGCTGCCGACGGTCGAGCCGGGCCGCATAGGATTGCAACCGCTCATCGGGCGCAATTAGGGGAAACAGCGGCAGAAAAGATATTTTAGCCGCAAGGCGGGGCCTGTGGGCAATGTCGGTAATGCTCTTCAGGATTTCAATTCGGCCGGAGAATTCTTAATCCGAATATTCCCTGTTAAGATTGTGTAGCTGATGTAGTTCATTTTGAACTGATATCAGTAAAATGCGATCCAACGGGGGCAATAATGACAAAGTCGGGGCGAAAACGGCTGGCTATAATCGGGGGCGCCGTGGCGGCCGTCGGGGGCGCGGCGGCGCTCATCGGGGGCCTGACCTTCGGACTCTTCAGCGCGAGCGGGACCAGCGGCGCGAACACATTCACCAGCGGGACGGTCACGGTCGGCGCCGGCACTCCTACATCCGTCACCTGCAGCATCACCAACATGGTGCCCGGCGACTCGTCGACAGGCGCCCCGATCGGCGGCAAGGCCGACACCCCGTGCACGTACAACGTGAACTACACCGGCAGTGCCAGCGCCTATCTAGCCGTCGACGTGGCGATCGGCAACGGATCCGTGCCGCTCTACGATGGCAGCGCGACCGGCCTTCAGCTCTACCTGAAGGACGCGGCGCCTACCACCTACCTCACCAGCACCGCGCCCACCGCGGGCACCACCTTCAAGCAGGAAGGCGGCGCCTCGGTGTCGCTGCCGGTCGGCACCACGGCGAACTTGCTGGTGAGCGCCGTGCCGGCGACTCCCAATACCGCGGTCAGCTATACGCTCAACTACGCGATTCCGCTCGCGAGCGGCAACACCTACCAGGGCGGCAGTTCCACGGTGACGCTGACCTTCCACGCCGTGCAGGCCGCGAACAACCCGTTGCCGGGTGATTGCGTGGCCGGGCAGCAGTGCAACGCCACTACGACGTTCCTCTGGAGCTGAGTTCAGGGCCCGCGGGAGGGAAGCGGACGGCATACCCGTTCGGTCCGGAACCGCGGGTCCCGGGCAGGGGGCTAGATGCCGCGCATACGCCAGGCCGGTGCGCTGCTGAGGCGGTACTGGCTGCTGATCGTGGCCGGCGTGGCGGTGACGGGCGTCGCAGTTTCCCTAGTCGTACCCAGCAGCACGTTCGGGCTGCTGAGCGCGACGCGTGCCAGCGGCGGCAACAGGCTTACCGCGGGCGCGGTGACGCTCACCGACAGCGCCATCGCCAACTGCCCGGTGGCAAGCCTGCTCCCGAACGCCACCGCTGTCACCTGCACGTTCACGGCCACCTACGCCGGGTCGGTGCCGGCGTACGTGGCCGTCAACGTGCTCATCGAGACGCAGGCGGGCGGCGGGGGGACCAGGCTGTACAACCCGGGCGATGCCGCCCACGACCTTCAGGTCACGATCACCTCATCGACCCCCACGGTGACCTACACCGTCCCGACGACCGCGACGACGTGCCCCGGCAGCGCCCCGTCGGGCTCGCTCTGCTACGAGCTTGACAACGAACTGGTGAGCACGGCCAGCGTGAGCAGCGCGGCGGTCGGCTTCACCGTGTCGCTGAGCCTGCCGTCCGGCTCTTCGGCCGGCTACCAGGGCGGCGCCGCGCAGGTCATCCTGACCACGCACGCCGTCCAGTCGGCCAGCAATGTCCTGTCCTGCACGGCGACACCGGCCGCGGGCTCGCCGTGCACGTCCAGCGGCTCGTTCACGTGGAGCTGAGGATGAGAACCTCCCGCCGCACCGCCCGCTTGGCGGTCTTCGCCCTCGCCGGCGCGATCGTAGTGGCGCCCCCCGCGGCGCTGGCCGTGTTCTCGGCCAGCCCGGTCGTGACCGCCGGGGTCACCGCCGCCACGATCTCGGCCCCGGGTTCCTTCACCGCGACGGCGGCCTCCGGCACCACGGCGAGCCTCTCGTGGACGGCTCCGGCTCCGCCCGCGCCGACCGGCTACACGCTTGCCCAGGCTCCGGGCACCCTGGCGGGCTGCTCCGCCACGCCCTCGGGCACCTCCTGCACCGCCACCGGCCTCACGTCGGGCACCCCCTACACCTGGACGCTGAAGGCCGCCTACAACAACTGGCTGAGCTCATCGGTCACGGCGAGCGCGACGACAACGTCCGCCTCGGTGGGATTCACCCTGCTCGGGAACGCGACGGACGGGACGTCCGGAACCTCGGCCTCGACGGTGACCGACAGTAAGACCGGCGCCAGCGGCGCCGTCGTGATCATCCTGATTTACCGCCAGGCGAGCAGCAACCACCCGGCCGTCAGCTCGATAACCGGAACGGCGATCAGCGGCACCCCCGCCGCCATCAACAGCCAGTCGTTCGGCTCCCCGCCCAAGTACGTCGTGTCCGCGTACAGCGCCACCGGAAGCGGGACCACGAACGGCACGGTCACGGTCACTTTCGACACCACGAACAACGTGAACACCACCATCGACGTGGTGGGGCTGTCTGGGTACAACACCAGCAGCCCGATCGCCGGGTCGGCGGTGAGCTCGTCTTCCGGCACCACGGCCACCGGCTCGGCGCTGACCCCAGGCAATTCGAGCGACGGCGAGCTGTTCTTCGCCGGGCTGACCAGCGCCACGTCGATGACCACTCCCACCGGCTACACCGCTCTCGACGTGCCCGCCAGCACCGTGCACGGCTCCTGGTACTCCACCTCGGCATCCGCGACCGGGATCAGCGCCACTCTTGGCGTGAGCAGCACCGGGGCCACGATCGAGATCGAGATCGCCCATAGCTGACACGGCTGCCGCTATGCGAGCCGTGTCAGCCCAGGCGGGAGCTTCCGGCGACGGCGAGCGTGGCGGCGAGCACGACCGTCGATGGCGGCCGGGCTGGCTGGTCGATGCGCTGGATGAGCAGGTGTGCCGCCGTCTGGCCTACCTCGTACGTGGGCCGCTTCACGACTGACAGCGTCGGCCGGATCAAGCGGGTCCACGGCAGGTCGTCGAACCCGACGACGAGCATCTTGTCCTGGATGCTGATCCCGCGCGTCGTGAGGCACTCCAGCACTCCGAGGGTCATGCGGCTGTTTGTCGCGAACACCGCGTCGGGGGGGCGTTCCTGATCCAGCAGCGAGGCCATGGCCTCGTAGCCGCCTTGCTCACGGAAATCCGCGTAGCGCACCAGGCTGGGATCCACTGCCCTGCCAGCCTTCCGAACGGCGCGCTCGTACCCTTGCAGGCACTGCCTGGCCGTGGTCGCCCGGCGCGGGCCGGTGATGCAGGCCACGCGCTGCGCCCCGCTGGCCAGGAGGTGCGCGGTGGCATCCGTCGCCGCCTGCACGTTGTCGACCAGGACGCTGTCGACCTGGACGCCGCGCACCGAGCGGTCGATCACTACCACAGGAGTGCCCGCGTCGAGCAGTGGCGCGATGTCCGTCGACCGCTCGGACGCCGGCGAGATAATGACGCCCGCCATCCGCTCGCTGACCACCGCCCGCAGGTAGCCGGATTCCTTCTGCAGATCCTCGTCGCTGTTGCACAGCACCACGTAGTAGCCCGCCGACTGGGCGACGTCCTCGGCGCCCCGGACGAGCGAGCTGAAGAAGGGGTTGGCGATGTCGGAGATGATGGCCGCCCATAGCGTGGTCCGGTTGCGCCGCAGGCTGCGGGCGACGGCGTTCCGGCGAAAGCCCAGTTCTGCCGTCGCGCGATTGACGCGCGCGGCCAGCGCGGGATCCACGTTGCCGTGGCCGTTGAGCACTCTCGACACCGTCGCCGGCGACACACCGGCGTGTCTCGCCACGTCGTAGATCGTGGCCATGGCTCAGCTCCCCAACTCGGCGCCCTGCAGCCATTTGTACTGGCTGTGCCGGGAAAACGGTAGTGATGCGACGAACGTTGAGACGATTTTCCGGCGCAGCCCATGTTTTGCAGGAATCGATTTCTCGCGTTCACGCCAGCCTGGCAGAGACAGGTAAATCGCGAAAAATCGATGTCGCGTTTGCGGGGCATCGTCGCGCCGGGCGGTTCCCCTTTCCCGCTGCGGCTGCGAGGGCGAACAAGGGCCCCCTGGCAGCCTTGACAAGCGTTACATACCGGTCGTAGTTTCTGAGAAATCGATACCCGAGAGCCGGGTGACCTGCCAGTCCGCATCGAAGAACTCGCGGCGCTCGTGGCAGCCGGATACAGCGAGGGCGTATCGCACCTGGTGCGATACGCCAGGGACACGGCTCACCAGACGGAAGGAACACGAGCGCATGGCGCAGATCGTCCTTGATCACGTGGAAAAAACGTACACGGGCGGGGTGAAGGCCCTTGATGACCTGAACCTGGACGTCAGGGAGGGCGAGTTCATGGTGCTCGTCGGCCCGTCCGGGTGCGGGAAGTCCACGGCGCTG
>DASZJE010000183.1:0-14688 GCA_035948445.1 Trebonia sp.
CGCCGGCGCGACGGTCCAGTTCGCCTTCGACGGCAGCGGGGTGTCCTGGCTGGCGCAGCGCAGTAACCAGACCGGCCCGGCCGAGGTATACGTCGACGGCGTCGACGAGGGCACCGTCACGCCGGTGACCTCCGCTCCCCCGTACCCGGTCCAGCAAGTCGACTACTCGATCACCGGCCTCGTCCCGGGCGACCATACGCTGGAGATCGTCAACAGCACCTCCGCTCTGATCACAGTCGACGCGTTCTCGGTGGAGAACGGCCGCCAGGTCATGAATGACGACGGCGCGGCGGTGACGTATTCGGGCAGCGGGTGGACGTACTCCAACAGCCCGGGCAGCGGGAACTACGACCAGGACACTCACACCAGCTCGTCAGCGGGCGCGACCGTGACCTACGCATTCAACGGCACGGCGGTGTCCTGGCTGGCCCCGCGCACCGCGACCAGCGGGCCGGTCGAGGTCTACGTGGACGGCGTCGACGAGGGCTCTGTGACGCCGCCGACGGGCAGCGCGCCCTATCCCGCGCAACAGGTGGACTACGCGATCACGGGGCTTGCCGGCGGCTACCACACCCTGCGGTTGGTGAACACGACCGCCGCCCCGCTGACCGTGGACGCCTTCACCTCGCGGTGGTAGCGGCCTGCGCCTGAGCAGTGCCAGCATCGACGCGGCGGGCGGCCGCATCGAGAACGCGCTGATGCTCGCGGACGGTGCCGTCGACAACGCCGGCGGTGTAGTGCAGCCGGTACGGCTGAGCGTGCGGGCGCAGCCGCTCGATCGTCGCACGCGTCCGACCGGTTCCACGACGCTGTCCAGCAGCTCCGACTTGATGATCTCGTAGGTCCGTCAGCTCCGGCGCTTGGCCCAGCGCGGCCCTTGACAGGTAACTGGAGTTCCTAGACCATGCATCATATAGGAAATATCTCGTAGGAGGGTGGGCACTCATGGCGCGTACTCGTCTCGCGATCCAGTTGGCCGCGGCCGTCAGCGCCGCAGCGCTGTTGGCCGCTTGTTCCGTCGAAAGCCCGGGTTCAACCGGCGGCTCGGGTAGTGGTGGATCGACCCCGAGCGGGACGCGGTCCGGTTCCGACGGCACGCCGGGCAAGCAAATCGTCATCGGGATGTCGAACCAGACGATGGCTGTCACGTTCCCGGTCGGCCTTGCCAAGGGCGCGCAGGCGGAGGCCAACAAGCTGGGGGTCAAGCTCATCGTCCTGGACTCGCAGGGCGACGTGCAGAAGCAAGGCAGCGACATCGAAGACCTGATCGCCCAGAAGGTCGACGGAATTCTGATCGTGCCGAACTCTCCAGGGCCAGCTCAGGCGATGGTTGACGAGGTGGCGGCCGCGGGCATCCCGATCGCCTCCGTGCACGGGACGGTCGGGACCGGACCCACGAACGTCCCCTACGGCGACCTGTCCTTCACCATCAACGAAAATGCCGACACCGTCGGCCACGAAGAAGCCGAGCTCGCTGAGGATGCCCTCCCGCACGGCGGCAAGGTCGCGATCATCACCGGAGCCGCCGGATTCCTGGAGAACACGACCTGGACGGACGGGTTCAAGTCCGACCTCGCCGCCGCCGGCGGATTCGACATCGTGGCAACCCAACCCGGCGACTGGACCGCCGACCAGGGCCAGGCCGCCTGTCAAGGCATCTTGAGCGCCCACCCGGACATCGACCTGTTCTACGCACTGTCCGACGACATGGCGGCCGGCTGCGCAAAGGCTGTCGCCGCCGTGCACTCGCACGCCAAGATTCTCGGCAATGGCGGGGCGAAGCTGGGCATCCAGGGGATCCGGGACGGAACGATCTTCGGTGACGTCTGCTTCAAGCCCGAGGACGAGGGCGCGAAGGCCCTCGAGACGCTTTACGACCAGATCACGGGCAAGGCGCCGGCCCCGAAGAAGGTGTTGAGCTACAGCATCCCGATTGTGACCAAGGCCAACGTCAACCAGTGCGTTCCGCAGTGGTGATGGCGACACGACCGGCTGCCGGCCCGGAACCAACCGGGCCCGCGGCCGTCGCGCTGGAGATCGACAACGTCAGCAAGATCTATCCGAGTGGTACGCAGGCACTGAAGAGCGTGTCGCTGGAGCTTCGTTCGGGGTGGGTCCACAGCCTGGTCGGCGCGAACGGCGCGGGCAAGTCCACGCTAATCAAGATCATTGCCGGTGCCGAGCGTCCGACGAGCGGCACACTTCGCTGGCAAGGTCACCCGGTCGACTGGCGACGGCCATCTGACGCTCAGCACGCCGGCGTAGCGGTCGTCCATCAACAGAGTCCGGTGTCACCGGCGCTTTCCGTCCTGGAGAACGTGTACCTCGGCGCAGGCGCAGGGGCGGTGTGGAACGCGGCTCGACGTCGGGCCGACCTCGCCGCGCTGTGTGCGAGCATCGGCTTCGAGATCGACCCGGGCCGCCTCGTGGCGGAGCTGTCGATCGGTGACCGGCAGATGGTTTCGATCCTTCGCGCGCTGGCCCGGCGGCCCCGGCTAATCCTGCTCGACGAACCAACGGCTTCCATCACTGCGAGCGAGCGCGCCGGCGTGCTCGGTACGGCACGCCGGCTTGCCGGCACCGGTGTCGCTGTCGTCTTCGTTTCGCACTTCCTCAACGAGGTCACCGACATCAGCGACACGGTCAGCGTGCTCCGCGACGGCCGGCTGGTGGACTCATTCGACGCCGCCGACATGTCGCAGAATCGGATGATCTCAGGCATCGTCGACAGCCGGCTCCGGGCAGTCGAGGACGGGACGCCGCCGGCAACGCTCGAGCTGGGTGACGAGGTGCTCACGGTACGCGGACTGCGCTCCCCGGCAATGACCACGCCGACCGACCTCACTGTGCGTCGCGGCGAGATCGTGGGCCTGGCGGGTCTACTCGGATCCGGCCGGACGGAACTGCTTCGCGCGATCTACGGCGCCGACAAGCGGGCGGCCGGTGAGGTACGCGTCGACGGCAGGCTGCTTTCCGGGGGCCCGGCCAACGCCGTCAGACGCGGAGTCGCCTACGTACCCGAGGACCGCTTGGGGCAAGGGCTGATCGGCGACTGGGAGATCTGGCGCAACATGTCGATGGCCGACCTTGGTGAGCTATCGCGTCGCTTCGGCCTGCTCGCTCCGTCCCTGGAGCGCGAACGAGCCGAGCGCGCCTGCGCCGAGTTGGGTGTGGTGGCGGGCTCGATCGATACGCCGGCACGGGAGTTGTCCGGCGGAAACGCCCAGAAGGTCGTCTTCGCCAAGTGGATCTACAAGAAACACAGCGTGTTGCTGCTCGATGAACCGACCGCCGGGATCGACGTCGGCGGCAAGGCGGACCTGATCACGCTCATCCGGAAGCTTGCGTCCAGAGGGATAGGCATAGTGGTGGTGCTCTCCGAGTTCGAGGAATTGCTCAGCGTTTCCCACCGGGTTGTGCTGGTCAACCGCGGCCGACTCGGGGCGAGCTACCTGAGTACCGACGTGTCGGTCGAGGAACTGACCGCAGCGGCTGGCGGGCTGTCGTGAGGGCCGGGATCGACCAGGTCACGCACGGGCGCAACCCCCTGCCCGGGATCCGTCCGGCGCTGGCCGGGCTGCGGCCGCAGCGTGCCGGGGTGGTCTACGCGCTGGTGCTGCTTGTCCTCGTGCTGATGGTGACGACCGCGGTGCAGCACCAGCCCGCCTACCTATCCGTCATCAACGTGTCGGACATCCTCAGCCAATCGGCGCCGGACGCGATCCTCGCAGTGTTCATGACCGTGGTGTTGATCTCCGGCAACTTCGACTTGTCCGTCGCGTCCGTGGCGGCGCTGGCGGCAGCGCTGGCGCTCAAGACCATCGACACAGTCGGGACACCGGCGGCCGTTCTCATCGCACTCTCCTGCGGCGCGCTCGTAGGGCTCGTGAACGCTGTCCTCGTGCAGAAGATCGGCGTCAACGCATTCATCGTGACCTTGGGCACGATGACGGCCGTGCGCGGGGTCGTGCTGATCGCGCTCGACGGCGAGAGCGTCACCGCCCGTTCCCAAGCGCTCGTCACCCTTGACAACACGGTGTTCCGAGTACCACCGGTGGTTGCCGTTCTGGCCGGGGTCGGGTTGCTCGTGTTGTGCGGAGTTCGGGTCCGTCGGCTCACGACGCGCCACGCGCCGCCGCTGGACGGGTTCTTCCTCACCGCGGCGACGTGCGCAGTGCTCGCGATCGTGATCCCGGCCGTTGCGCCCGCGATGCTGGCGCAACCGCTGCCCGTGTGGCTCATGTTGTGGGTCACCGTCGGCGTCGCTCTAGCGTTGCGATTCCTCGTGCCGGGGCGCAACCTCTACGCGGTTGGCAGCAACGCGGAGGCGGCTCGGCTATCGGGCGTGAATGTCGACTTGTACAAGATGGTGCCCTTCGTCCTCACCGGGCTGGCGTCCGCGTTCGTCGGCCTGCTTTACGCCGGCCGCTTCAACTCCGTTGACCCGAACGCTCTCACCGGCGAGGAACTCACTGTCATAGCCGCTGCGATTCTCGGTGGGACGTCGCTGTTCGGCGGCGCCGGCCACGTCGCCAAGTCAGTCCTCGGCACCCTCGTGCTGTACACCCTGTCGAACGGGTTCAACGTCCTGAACCTCGGGGCAAACTACCAGTACGTCGTGCAGGGCGCGGTGCTCATCGCGGCGTCCGCCGTCTACACCGTCGCCGCACGAGCACCGAAGCGAAGGGCCGGCGCAAGCGATACGCCCGCGTCCGAACTCGCTCCCGCCGAACATGCCGATACCTTGCACTCGGCAACCGAACGCTCATGACCGACCTCATCGTCGAGCGCGACGTGTCGATCCCGATGCGAGACGGCGTGGCCATGCAAGCCGACGTATGGCGCCCGAACGACGAGCTGCGCCACCCCGTCCTGCTCCAGCGCACGCCGTACAACCGGGCGGACTCATTCGCCGTCGTCGTTAATGCTGGGATCGAACCGCTGCGCGCGGTGGCCGAGGGTTTCGTCGTCGTCATCTCCGACACGCGAGGACGATTCGGGTCGCAAGGCCAATTCGATCCGTTTCGGACCGAGGCCGCCGACGGATACGACACCGTGCAGTGGCTCGCGGCGCAGCCCTACAGCAACGGCCGGGTCGGCATGTACGGGGCGTCGTACTACGCCGCCACGCAACTGCTCGCGGCCATGGCCCGGCCGCCCGCGCTCAAGGCGCTGGCACCGCAAGTGACGGCGTCCGACTTCCACGACAACTGGATCTACTACGGCGGGGCGCTGCAACTCGGGTTCACGCTCTACTGGGCTCTCGGTCTGGCCGCGGCCGAGCTGGCCCGACGGAAAGCCGCCGGTGAGTCGCTCAACTCGGAGGCCGCGGAACTCGCCGGGCTGCTCGCCGACCCAGCTTCGGCGTTTCGAACTAGGCCCCTGAGCGAGATCGGTGTCCTCAACACCCTGCTGCCCGCTTGGCGGGATTGGCTCGCCCATCCGACGCGTGACGAGTTCTGGCAGCAGATCAGCGTACGCGAGCAGCACACCGACCTGGACCTGCCGGCTCTGCACGTCGGCGGATGGTTCGACATCTTCCTGCGCGGCACGCTCTCCAACGCTGCCGGAATGGGTACGTCTGGCGCCGCACAACGGCTGATCATCGGGCCGTGGGCGCACGCCGTCTGCTACGACGCTCTCGGGGAGGTCGACTACGGTGCGGGAGCCGCCGCGGCCGCGCTCGACATGACAAGGGTTCAGCTCGACTGGTTCGCCGAGCCGCTATGTGATCGGCCGCCGGCGAGCACGGCGGCGCCGGTCACGTTGTTCGTGATGGGTGACAACGTCTGGCGCTCCGAAGACGCCTTTCCCCCAGCTCGATCGCAGGTGCAGAACTGGTACCTCAGCATGGGACCGGACGGCGTCGGTCGCCTGGACTCCGAGCCTCCCCCGCGTGACGGGGGCTGCAGCCGCTTCGTCTACGACCCGGCCGACCCAGTACCGACCGTCGGCGGCCCGACGTTCCTGCCCGGCGCCTATGTCGGCTTCAACGCCGGGCAACGCGACCAGCGGCTGATCGAGCAGCGACCCGACGTACTCACCTTCACCGGACCGCCTCTCGACGAGGCGATCGAGTTGTGCGGGCCGGTCTCGGTCGTTCTGCATGCGGCGACGGACGCGGAAGACACCGACTGGACGGCGAAGCTCGTCGATGTTTACCCGGACGGCCGTGCGCTCAACGTCTGCGACGGCATCGTGCGTGCGAGATACCGCTGCGGCGGCGACAAGGAGCATCTGATCCCGCCGGGGACGGTCACCGAATTCACGATCGATCTGGGCGCGACCTGCCTCGCTATGCCTGCCGGTCATGCACTGCGCGTAGAGGTTTCCAGCTCGAATTTCCCGCGATTCGACGCGCATCGCAACACTGCCGGACCGATCGCCGGGGCCCAGCGCGGTAAGCCGGCGCATCAGCAGGTCTGGCACTGCGCCCGGCACCCGTCCGCGCTTCGCGTGACGACAGTCCCCCGGCCTTGATGAGCGCCATCGCGCTGTTACCGATCATCTGAAAGCAGGAACTGCATGGCCCGCATAGTCAAAGCCGAACTCCGGCTGGTCGACCTGAAGCCGATGACTCAACGCACCGACGCGATCCAGGCGTTCGTCATCCAGGAGACGCCGATCCTGACGCTCACGGACGCTGACGGTGCGACGGGCACGGGGTACACCTACACCATCGGCTCCGGCGGGACAGCGATCATCGCGCTGCTGCGCGACCATCTGCTGCCAAGACTGATCGGTCTCGAGGCAGAGCAGATCGAGAGGAACTGGCGGTCGCTGCTCTTCAGCATGCATTCGCTGACGGTCGGCCCGGTGAGTTCGCTGGCCCTCGCCGCGATCGACGTCGCCGCGTGGGACTTGCGTTGCCGGCGTGCAGGCCTGCCGCTGCACGTAGCTCTCGGCGGCGCCCACGACCAACTGCCCGTGTACACGACCGACGGTGGCTGGCTCCACCTCGAGGCCGAACAGCTCGTCGACTACGCCGTACGAATGCAGCAGGCCGGCTTCAAAGGCGCGAAGCTCAAGATCGGTAAGCCGCGGAAGAGCGAGGACGTCGAGCGATTCACCGCGGTCCGCGCCGCGGTCGACAGCGGGTTCGAGCTGATGGGGGACGCCAACCAGGCTCTTCGGCTCGATGATGCCCAACGACGCGTGCAGCTACTGGCCGATCTCGATCTGGCCTGGATCGAGGAGCCCTTTCCGGCCGACGACATCTTCGCGCACAGCCGGCTGGCCGCCGCGTCGCCGATCCCGATCGCCGTGGGCGAGTCGTTGTACAGCCTGACCCAGTTCAAGGATTACCTGCACGCTAACGCCTGCTCGATCGTCCAGGTCGACGTTGCCCGCATCGGCGGCATCACACCCTGGCTCAAGGTCGCGCACCTGGCTGAGGCTTACAACGTCCCGGTATCGCCGCACTTCCTCATGGAACTCCACGCGTCGCTCGCCTGCGCGGTGCCGAACGGGCAGTGGGTCGAATACATCCCCCAGTTGGATGCGATCACCCGCTCAGGCCTCGATATTCACGACGGCCATGCCTACCCTTCAAACGCGCCAGGGCTGGGAATCGACTGGGACTGGAATGCCATCGCCGATCGTCAGGTCGCCGAGCATTGGTCGATCGTCAGCTGACCGGCATGGAGGCCGTGACTTCCGGGAAACGATCCGGGCGGTGGTTGCCGCTTCTGGCTGGCGGGTACAGGTCGTCCGGGATGGTTCGCAGCGGTCGTGCAGGCGCCGCGGCATCCGGGGGGCCGGGCCGTGGCGGGCGTGCCGTGGGGGCGTCGAGAGTTCAACGGGGGTACTCATGCGTGTCATGGCAAGGATCAGCATGCCGGTTGAGTCAGGGAACCAGGCGATCAAGAACGGCACCCTGGGCGCGGTCATGCAGCGCGCCGCTGAGCGCTGGAAGCCGGAGGCTATGTACTTTACGACCTTCGACGGGCAGCGGACCGCGTTCATGGTCTTTGACCTGCCGGAGGCGTCCGGCATACCGCCGTTCGCAGAGCCGTTCTTCAGGGAGCTGAACGCCAGCGTGCAGCTAGCCCCGGCGATGAACGGCGACGATCTGCAGACGGGACTGTCCCAGCTCGGCTGAGTGGCGGCCTGACTCGATCTGGACGCGGGCCGCAGGTACCGCGTCAGGCAGGTCAACCGCTTACGCACCGTTCTGGAACCCTTCAGGCTGTCGCATGTTAGCCTGACGCGATGCGGGGTCCGTTCTCTCCGGTGTTTGTGGGACGCGATGCGGAACATGCCGAGGTCACGGACGCCATCGTCGGGCGGCGGCGACGTGTTGTGATCATTGAAGGCGAAGCCGGCGTCGGCAAGACCCGCCTCATTACCGAGGTCCTGGCCGGGCTGCCCGCCAGCCAGGAGCGGGTGCTGGTCACCCGGTGCCCGCCGATGCGGGTTCCGTTCACGCTGGGTGCCCTGGTCGAGACGATCAGCCGCAGCCCCGGCGACGTCGTCGAGTTCGGGCCGCTGGCCGGCGCCCTGCGGCCGCTGTTTCCGGAATGGGCCGACCGGCTGCCGCCCGCACCCGCGCCCGCGGAGGATCGCGGTATGGAGCGGCACCGGCTGTTCCGCGCGCTCACCGGCTTGCTGAGCGCCCTGGGCGTCGGCACGGTGGTGGTGGAAGACCTGCACTGGGCAGACGAAACGACATTTGAGTTCCTGCTGCACCTCGTCACGCTGGACGAGCCGGTGATCGGCGTAGTGGCGACCTGGCGGCCGGAGGACCTGCCCGATCACGACCTGATCGCCCGGCTGACCCGCATCGCGGCCGATCAGCGCGGTCAGCGGCTCCGGCTTGAGCCGCTCGACGTCGAGGCGACCAGTGCGCTCATCGCCTCCATGCTTCGTCGGCGTGGCCTGTCCCGCTCGCTCGCGATCCATCTGCATGAGCGCACTCAGGGCGTGCCGCTGCTGATCGAGGAAATGGTCCGCAGCCTGTACGATCGGGCCGGGCCCGGCGGATTCGCCGGCGAATGGACCGCCGCCCGGGTCCGCTCGCTCGCCCCGCCCCCGAGCCTGGGCGACTCCGTGCTGGCCCGGATGGACGCGATGTCCGCCAGCGCCCGGCTCGCGGCCCGCGCACTGGCCGTGCTCGCGGAACCCGCGGACGCGGCGCTCATCTCCCAGGTCTCCGGCCTGGCCCCCCACGCGGCATGGGATGCCATCGAGGAGGCCGCGGCCGCCTACCTGATCACCTCAGGACCGGATGGGCGGCTCGCGTTCCGGCACGGCCTGGTGCTGGACGCGATCGCCGGGCAGGTGCCGCCGCTGCAGCGCGCTCGCCTGCACCAGCAGGCCGCCGCCGTGCTGTCCCGGACCGCGCAGCCGCCGGTCGCGCGGCTCGCCTGGCACCTGAAAGAGGCTGGGGACCTCGGCGGCTGGGCCCGCCACGCGGAGAAAGTCGCCGACCTCGCGCTGGCCGCCGGCGACCACGTGGCCGCCAAGGACATCCTGGTCGACCTGATCACCTGCACCGAACAGGAGCCCGAGGACCTTACGCGGCTTGCGGCGAAGATCCAGTTGCCGGCCATCACGGGCGAGGACGAAGGCCAGCGGCTGGCGACCGCGCTGCGGGCCGCGGCCGGCCGCGCTCACCTGGCGCCGCTCGTGGAAGGCAAGCTGCGCTATCAGCTCGCACGGATCATCGGCAACGCCGGCGACATCCTGGGCGGTCGCGCCGAGACGGAGCGTGCCATCCCGCTGCTGGTCACTCACCCCTCGCTCGCCGGGCGGGCGATGATCAACCTGGTCCACCTGTCCTGGCTGGACTGGCCCGAGCGGACCCGGGAGTGGTGGCTGCGGCGTGCCAGCCGGCTGATGCGCGCAGGAGACGCCTCCGAACTGCAGCTGGCCGTGGACCTGACGACGGTCCTGCTCCGGTTCGGCGCCGAGGAAGGGTGGGCGCAGGCGGCGAAACTCCCCATGCGCAGCTCCGCGACGGCGGACCGGCTGCTGGTGGTGCGGGGCCTCGCCAACGTGGGGCATTGTGCGCTGATCTGGGGCCGCTACGATCAAGCGGACACTTACCTCACCGCCGCTGCTGAACTGGCGGTGGAGTACGGCTACCGGCTCGTGCGCGTGGCCGTGGGCGTCATGCAGGTGCACCTGGACTACCTGCGGGGACGCTGGACGGGCCGGGCCGTGGAGCTGGAGGAGATCTGCGACGATGAGACCATCCCGGCGAGCGTGCGCCTGGAAGCTGGGGTGGTAGCCGACTTGATCGGCATCGCTGAGGGATGGCCCGCTGACGCCGAGAAGCGGCTGCGCGCCGCGCTGGTCGACTCCGCTGACCTGCTGGGGCCGGAACTGTTCGTGGAAGCATGCGCGGGCCTCGCGGAGATCACGCTCGCTGGCGGGCGGAGCGGCGAGGCGGTGCAGGTCACCGAGCAGCCGTTCGGCCTGCTGTGCCGCACCGGGGTCTGGATCTGGGGCAGCAGCCTCGTGCTCGCCCGCGTGCGGGCTCTGCTGGCGGCCGGGTATCTGGACGAGGCCCGCGATACGGTCGCCAGCCTGGAGCAGGGACTGGCCGGCAAGGACGCCCCGGCGGCAGCCGCCGCGCTGCTGACCGCCCGGGCGCTGGTGGCCGGAGCCGCCGGCGACGAGGAGACAGGGCAGCTGTTTTGTCAGGCCGCTGGCGGCTGGGAGCGACTCGGCCGCCCGCTGGAGACGCTGCGGGCTCGTGAGGGCGCGGCCCGTTATCACCTCCGGGCTGGGGCGCGCGGCGCGGTCAGCGACCTGCGCGGCATCCTGCGGGACTACTCCCGGTTCGGCGCGGTCCCCGACGGCCAGCGCGCCGCAGGGCTGCTGAACGCGCTGGGCGTCAGCGTCCGGGCGCCGGGGAACCGGGGCGGGCGCCCGGGCTACGGGGAGAACCTCTCGCCCCGCGAGCGCGAGGTGGCCGAGCTGGTCGCGGCCGGCCGGACCGACGCGGAGATCGCCGCCGCGCTGTACAAGTCGCTGAACACGGTCCGGTCACAGGTGAAGGCGGCCAAGCGGAAACTCGGCGTCTCCACGCGCGAAGACCTGGCCCGGGTTGTCTCGCAGGAGAGGCCGAAGACGACGATGGCCGCCGGGCGGGAACCCGGCGGCCATCAGCGGATGGCTGGCTGAGCGGTCAGGTCAGAACGCGCCCGTGCCGTTGGGCGACCCCATACCGGTCGGGCCGTCATAGCCGGGCTCCGCGGTACACAGGTAGGCCTTCGAGCAGGTGCCGTTCTGACCGGAGGTCACGTCGTACAGCGATCCCTTCGGCGCCACGTACAGCCGCTTGGCCGCCGGCCCCCGTACGGGCCCGGCCAGACCGTAGATCCCGGCGATGAACGGCGCCGAGACGCTCGTCCCGCCGATGATCAGCCAGCCGCCGTTGTACTCGTCGTAGACCGCGACGCCGGTGTCCGGGTCCGCGACCGCCGCCACGTCCGCGATAGTCCGGTTGGCGCAGTAGCTGTCGTGCTGCCAGGAAGGCTTGGGGATGAACCGGGAGCATCCGGAGCCACCGGAGTTCCAGGCTGTCTCGCTCGCCCGCGTCCCGTCGCTGTTCAGCGCCAGGGTGGTGCCGCCGACCGCGACCACCGAGCCGAACGCCGCCGGGATCTGCGCGCCGTAGCCGTAGTCGCCGGCGCTCGCGGTGATCACCACGCCCGGGTGGTCGTAGTAGTCCTTGGCGATCGTGGCCTCATCGGACTCCTCCTCACTGCCATAGGAGTTTGAGACCACCGTGGCGCCCATCTTCACCGCGGTGTTCACCGCCGTGCCCAGGTCATCCAGGCTATCGGAGCTGGCCGCGACATACAGGATGGAGCAACTAGGGCAGGCGGCGGAGACCATCTCCAGGTCGAGCATCTCCTCTTCGCCCCAGTCGGGGTCGGCGGCAGGCAGCTGCGATCCGCCGTTCTCGTTCACCTGAGTCAGCGAGATCGGCCCCAGGCCCATCTGCTCACGGTAGGTGTTCAGCGAAGCCTGGGCGTCCGGGTTGGCGTACGCGTCCACGACCGCGACCAGCGACGAGCCGGTCTTGCCCGCGATTCCGTACGCCTTCTCCAGCTGGGCGGCGGTGTAGCCGTCGGTGTAGGCGCTGGTGATCAGCGGCTGGAGGCTGCTGTTAGTGACGACCTGTGCGTCACAGCTCGCATAGCCGGGCTTCGTCGCCGCCGCGCAGACCGTGGCGGTGCGGTGCTCGCTATCCAGCAGCGGGTGATGCCCGGGCAGGTCCGAGGAGTGCAGCGTTGAGGTCGCTCGGGTGCCGGTGTTCCGGGTCCCGGTCCGGTCCGGCGTGCCTGGCGCAGGGCCGTTCAGCACCCCGCTGACGTCCACGTCCCGGTAGATGAAGCCCGCCCCTTGCGGGAAGCTGTCGGTGACGTCCGGGGCCCCCGTCAGCACGGTGGTCCCGTCGCCGGACACCGACACGGAGGAACCGGCACCGAGCGTGTCGCCGACGGACTCCGACGGCACCAGCGTCGCGGACTGCGTGAACCCGGCACTGGTGGCCGTGAATACCGCGGCGGCCCCGTAGAACAGGTTGCGGGACGGCAGGCCGAGCACGATCACCGATCCGTCATCGGAGACGGCGAGCGAACTCGCGTCTGCCGGGAAGTCCTTCTCACCGCTCGCCTGGAGCACCTGCGGCTGCCCCCAGGTCCCGCCGGACTGCCTGTAGGCGTAGGCGATCCCGGTGCCGTTGTCGGGGGCGCCCACCACCAGGGTGCTGCCATCGCCGCTGAGCGCGACGACCCGGGCGTACCGGTCGGCGGCCGAGGGGTCCGGTTCGGTCAGTTCCGCGGTCTGGGCCCAGGTGCCGTCCTGCCCGGTGAACGTGTACACGGTGCCGTCGTTCTTGCCCTCCGCGCCGACCGCGATCTCGGTGCCGGCGTCCGACAGGGACACCGCTATGCCGAAGAAGTCGTCCTTGCCCCCGTCCTGCGCAGTCAGCGTGGCGGGACCGCTCCAGCCGTCCGCGGTCAGCGTGTAGAGATATACCGCGCCCTCACTGCTGTCCACGCTGTCATCGCCGGCCGCTATCGTGTCCCCGTCGGCGGAGATGGCCACGGTGCTCCCGAACTCGAACCCGCCACCCGGGGAGGTGAACTCGGCGGTCTGGGTCCAGGCGCCATCCGACCGGGTGAAAACGTAGACCTGGCCGCCCGATCCCTCCGCGCCCGCCACGATCGTGTTGCCGTCGGCGGACACCGCGACGCTGAACCCGACCTGGGCGTGGTCGATGCCCGACACTGTCAGCACCTGGGCCTGGCGCCACTGGGACCCGGACCGGGTGAACACGTGGACCGCGCCGTCGTAGCCGTTCTCGTCCGGTGCGCCGAGCACCGCGACCGTGCCATCGGCGGACAGCGCCGTCGCATATCCGATGGTGGCGGCTTCCGCGGAACCGGTGTCGGTCAGCGTTGCCTGCAGCCCGCTACGCGTCCAGGATTCGTCCTGCTTGTGCTCAGCGCCGGGGGAAAGCCCTGCGCCGTGGAGGGCCGCGACCGGCGCGGCGGACGCCGAGCCGGCGGCCAGCCCGCCCAGTATCACCGCAGCCCCGGTCACCACCGCGCCGAGGCGCGTGAACCGTCCAATTCCCATGAACAGGGAGCCCTTTCTGAAGTGGATACGCCTCTCGCCTGAGAGGTACGGCAGCAAGCTTCCCAGCGAAAGGCCGCATATGGGACGGGGCTCCGGGGTTAATGAACCACCAGCGGGGGTGAAAAAACTCGCGCCTCTTGACCTGGGTTCCGCAGGTGGCGTCCACCTCGGAGGCAGCCTCCTGCGGGCTGGCCTGCCTCCTCGCAGCGGAGGCTGCCGGATCCAGCCGCCTCCGGGGCTGGCGCCCGCGCTGCACTCCGTGGAGCTGAACCCCGTGCTCGTGCGCGGGGCAGCCGGGATGATCGTGTCGCGGCCGGGCCCCTCACCGTGATCAGCTTCGTTCTTGCTTACGACAAGATCGCTGAGCGGGTCCGGTCCGTAGCAGACCAGCCCGCCCGCCAGCTCCGACAGCTGACGGTTCGCCTCCGCCACCACCTCAGCCGCAGAACACGCGAACCCGATCCCAGCGCACGTGTCCGCGGAAGCAGCCTTCTGTTGAGCTTGGGAGGCTCACTTTGAGATTTTGTGTGCAAATGGCAGTATTATCTTGAGTTGTGGTGAAATTTATCCGATATTGATATCGAAACCGCGGCGGCCAATGGCGTGATTACACCGAGTCATCAGGCGGGTAATTTCCGGCGCGGGCTGGTCTCATCGGAACCGACAGGATCCTTTCGGGAGGTCCAAACTCCAATGTCGTTTACCTTCTTCGGCGTCCCGCGCGGCAACGCGGGGCGCTTTCGACGCGGGGCGCTGGTGGGCGTGGCTACCAGCGCTTTGCTCATGGTCGGTGCCCCGGCGATGGCCGGCACGGTGCCGGTCTCGGCGCCGGCAGGCTCGGCTGTCGCCTTGACGCCGACGGTTACCACGGTCACGTTGCCGACGGGCGATCATGTCACAGTGACCACCAACCCGGCCGGTCAGTCCACGTATGCGCTGAACCCGGTGGCCGGCGGCGGGCAGGCGTTCCAGTCGTATCAGGGCGCGAACGGCGATCACTACATCGTTCCGGCGATCGCGATCCCGTACCTGAACCGGGGACTGGATCCGTCGTTGTTCGACGTGACCGCGCTGGCGCAGGACGCGGCG
>DASZJE010000184.1:0-18376 GCA_035948445.1 Trebonia sp.
CCCCGCCGCCCGCCGCCACCCTCCGCAACCGCCTGCCCGCCCTCCCCCCCGACCAGCAGCACACCACCGTCCTCGACCTCGTTCGCACCACAGCAGCCGAAATCCTCGGCTACACCGGTCAGGACGGCGTTCCTGATGACCGGCCGTTCGTGGAACTCGGCCTGGACTCACTGACGGCCGTGGAGGTCCGCAACTCCCTGAACCTGGCTACCGGTCTCCGGCTTCCGGCCATGCTCCTGTTCGACCACCCCACACCCGCCAGGGTCGCTGACTTCGTGCTCAGCGCCCTGGCCGGCAGCGGCGGCGGGCAGCAGGCGCCCGACGAGGCCACGGGCGCCGCGGACTCAAACGAGCGGCTCGCGGTGATCTACCGCAAGGTCTCGCTGCTCGGCAGGCTGAAGGAGGTCGAAGGCCTGCTGAACGGCGCGGCCTGCCTGCGGCAGACGACCTCTTCCCCGCAGGAGCTCGTCAGGGGACGAGAGCTTGTCCGGCTTGCTCAGGGGCCGGAGCAGCCCGAATTGATCTGCTTCCCGCCGTTCGCCCCCGTCGAGCAGTCCCTGCAGTTCGCCCGGTTCGCCACGAGCCTGCGCGGACAGCGGAACGTCTCGGTGGCCCCCGTTCCTGGTTTCCTGGACGGTGAGCTGCTGGCCGCCGACGTTGACGTCCTGGTCGCGGGCCTGGCCGACATGATCACGCGTTGCGCCGACGGTGCGCCGTTCGCGCTGCTGGGCTACTCCTCCAGCGGATGGGTCGCCCAGGCGGTGGCCATGCACATGGAGTCCCGGGGCCTGCAGCCGTCGGGGGTCGTGCTGCTGGATACCTATCTTCCGGACACCATGACGCTTGAGGTGCGCAAGGCGATGACCTACGAAGTCAATGAACGGCGCAAGCGGTTCACCTCGATGAACTTCGCCTCGCTCACCGCCCTCGGCGCCTACCGGAGCATGTTCCGGGACTGGACCGCCGAACCGGTCGCCGCGCCCACCCTGTTCGTGCGGCCCGCCGACTGCATACCCGGCTCGCCGGAGGAGCCAGTGACCGGCGACAACTGGCGCGCGATCTGGCCATTCGAGCACGCCGAGGCGGAAGTGCCCGGCGACCACTGCACCATGGTCGCGGATTACGCCGACGTTACCGCCGAGACCATCCACACCTGGCTGGCGAAGCACGCCCGCTGATCCCCGGCAGCCCATGTAACAAGGCAGCCCGCGATCAGGAAACCCCTGTAACCAGGAAAGAGGAAAGAACAATGTCCCCATCTCCCCGTCTGATAGGCGTGGTCGGCGCCGGCTCCATCGGAGCCAGCGTCTGCGCCGACCTCGCCGTACACGGGTTCCGCGTCGTACTCGTCGACATCAGCCCGGCCCAGCTGGACAAGGCGAAGGATGTGCTGACCGAAACCGTGCGCTTCGGCCCGATGGTGCGTCCGGACCTGCCGCGGCTGGACGTCGACGAGGTCTTCGCCGCCGTCCGGTTCACTACACGGCTCGAGGACCTGAGCGACTGCGAGTTCGTCATCGAGAACGTGAGCGAGCACTGGGAGACCAAGCGCGACCTTTACCGCCGCCTGGACGCCATCGTGGCGCCCGAGGCGATTTTCGGGGTGAATACGTCGAGCATTCCCATCGCCCGTGTCGCGGCCGAAACCTCACGGCCCGGCCGTGTCATCGGCACCCACTTCATGAATCCGTCCTACCTCAAGGAAGCCGTCGAGGTCATGCGCGGCGACGAGACCTCCGACGAGTGCCTCGATCACGTGCTCGGCATCCTGGCCGAGCTGGGCAAGGAAGCCATCGTCGTCGGCGACTTCCCCGGCTTCGTCAGCAACCGCATCTCCCACCTCTTCTTCAACGAAGCAGCCCGGGTGGTCGAGGAGCACGGGGTCGAGCCGGCCGTCGTGGATGAGGTCTTCAGAAAGTGTTTCGGCCACCGCATGGGGCCATTGGAGACCGCCGACCTGATCGGGCTCGACACCGTCCTGCTCACCCTGGAAAGCCTGCACGCGAGTTACGGTGACGACCGGTTCATCGGCAGCGCGCTGCTGCAGGCGAAGGTCACGTCGGGCCAGCTCGGCCGCAAGACCGGCCAGGGCTTCTATTCCTACAGCCCGGCCCAGTAGTCCCATTCCGTTCACCGCACAACCCACCCCTAAGGAGAACCCGACCATGTCCGCCCCCTCAGTGCAGATCGATCAGGCCGTCATCGACTTCCTGGCTCAGTACAGTCCCGGCCCCGTACCCAACCTCGACGAGGACCTGTTCGCCACCGGGCGGGTGAACTCCCTGTTCGCCCTGCAGCTGCTCACTTTCCTGGAGAAGAACTTCCAGATCGCGCTCGCGCCGGAAGACCTCGACCTGCGCAACTTCGCGACCGTCGGCAAGGTCACCGCCTTCGTCCTGCGTAAGCAGGCGCAGGCCGCCGGCAACGCCTAGAAGAGATCACGAGGCCCGTCATCATGGATCACCTTCTGAGCGCCGAGGAATCGGCACATCACTCATCACTGACCGAACTCATCCGCAAAACGTGGCACGAGGAGGCCGCCGGGTGGGAGCGCTCCCAGGAACTGCCCGAACACGTCATTGCCTGGTGCGCCGAACAAGGGCTGCTAGGAGCCGCCCTGCCTCGTTCCGCGGGCGGGGGCGGCTGGAGCGCCATCGAAACGGGGCTGATGTATGAGGCCCTGGGCAGGATCAGCGCGTCGCTGGCCTCGCTGGTGAACGTGCACGGCATGGCCGCGCAGACCGTGCTGAAGTGGGGGACCGAACAGCAGCGCGCCGGTCTCGGCGCTCACCTGGCGGCCGGCCGCCGCATCGCGGCCATCTGCATGACCGAGCAGCACGCCGGCAGCGATCTCGCCGCGATCAAGACCTCGGTCACCGAACGGCAGGGGAAACTCGTCCTCAACGGAACCAAGGTCTTCATCACCTTCGGCGGGCGCGCCGACGTGTTCCTGATATTCGCGCAGCACGGGGGACAGTCGACGGCATGCCTGGTGGACCGGGAGAATCCCGGGCTGTCCACGTACCCGATGGGAGAGACACTTGGGTTGCGGGCGGCCTCCCTGGCACGGGTTGAACTGCGCGATTGCGTCATTGACCGGGACGCCGCGGTGGGGCGGGACGGCTTCGCCCTTCCGGTCCTGGTCCCGCTCGCCCTGGAACACGGGCGCCACGCCGTAGCCTGGATGGCGACCGGGATGCTGCAGGCGTGCCTGGACGCGTGCGCGTCCTACGCCGGGGAACGTCAGGCCTTTGGCCGCGCTCTCGTTGAGCACGGGCAGGTGCAGACGCTGCTCACCCGGATGGCCACCGACCTGGAAGCCGCCAGGCACCTCAGCGTGGCGGCCTCCCGGGCACTCGACGCGGGCGATCCGGCGGCCACCGAGCGTGTGCTGATGGCCAAGTACTTCGCGTGCCGTGCCGCGGAGGAGCATACCGCCCAGGCGGTGCAGTTGCTGGCCTCCCGCGGCGTGCTCGAGGACGGCGGCCTGGCGCGCCACTACCGTGACAGCAAGGTCCTCAACATCCTTGAGGGCACGACCCAGATCATCGAGCGGTTGCTGGCCCCCGGCCTGGTGCACGCCGCCGGCAGGAGGCGGTAGCCATGCCGCAGACGTTCGTCGTCAGGCTTCCGGCTGAGCTGCGCCGGCGGGCGGCGGCCCTGAGAGCCGCGGATCCAGGAGAAGCGGAGCTGCGGGCCGCGGCCGTCGCCGCGCTGACCGTGCATTACACGGAGTATGCGCAGGCATGCTACTTCGACCTGCACGCCACGGCCACGGGGAAGGAAGTCCGTCAGGTCCGGGTCACCGTCGACCCGGACATGACTCCAGGCGACCTCGCGAAACGGATCGCTGAGGACGCTCCGGCGGACCACGATGACGCCACGGGAAGCGGAACGCCCCGGTGCCTAGTGGTGCTCGGCGCGACGCCAGCGGACCCCGCCGGGCACGCCTTCGTGCTCCGCTTCGATCCGGACTCCCCCGCCGTGGTGTCCTGCCTGCATGACGAGGAGCGCACCACCGCGGATGAGGCGGCGACCCTGGCCGGCGTTTTCGCCACCCTGCTCGGCCAGGTCCTCGCCGAGCCGGGCCGGCCGCTGCGCGAGTACGCACCGCTCAGCCCCGCCGACCGTCACCGCGTGCTGGCGACATTCAACCGAACAGACCAGGACTTCCCCGCCGACGCCACTGTCCACTCCCTCTTCCGCAGCCAGGCCCGCAGCACTCCCGACCAGGTGGCGGTCAGCTCCGAGGAGGGCACGCTGACCTATCGCGAGCTCGACGAACTCTCTGAGCGGCTGGCGTACGCGCTGATCAATCGAGGGGTGCGGGCCGGCGGAGTGGTAGGGGTGCTCGCCGGGCGGTCGCTCGACCTGCCGGTCGCTCTCCTGGGCATCCTCAAGGCGGGCTGCGCATACCTGCCGCTGGACCCGCAGGCGCCGCAACTGCGGCTGCGGGATCTGGTGGAGCGGGCTTCCGCCGCGGTAGTGCTCGTCGGCCGTGAGTGCCCCGCCGGGCAGGGGCTGCCGGCGGCCGAGATCTCACTCGCCGATCCCGCCCTGTACGCGCGGGCGCCCTCGTCCCCGCTGCCAGAAGGCGCCGCGGACGACCTCGCCTACGTGATCTACACATCCGGCTCGACCGGCCGCCCCAAGGGGGTGATGGTGGAGCACCGCTCCGTGGTCAACCGGCTGGCGTGGATGCAGCGACGGTATCCCCTTGGCCCCGGCGACACCCTGCTGCAGAAGACTCCGACAATCTTCGACGTCTCGGTGTGGGAGCTGTTCTGGTGGCTGCTGGCCGGCGCCCGCATGCACCTGCTCGCACCGGGCATGGAACGCTTCCCCATGGCCATTGTCGAGACCGTCGAGCGGCAGCGGGTCACCGCGATTCACTTCGTGCCGTCCATGCTCAACGTCTTTCTCGAGCATCTGCGCACGTCCGGTGACTCCGCCCGGCTGGCCAGCCTGCGCTGGGTCTTCTCAAGCGGCGAAAGCCTGGCGCCGCAGACGGTGACGGGCGGCAACGAGCTGCTTGGCGGGCAGGGGACACGCCTGGTCAATCTGTACGGGCCGACCGAGGCGACCGTGGATGTCACCGCGTACGACTGCCCGCCGGGCCGGATGACCGGCCCGGTGCCGATCGGCCGCCCGATCGACAACACCCGCTGCTACGTGCTCCGGCATGGCCAGCCCATGCCCGTCGGCGTCTTCGGCACCCTGCACCTCGCCGGAGCCGGAGTCGCCCGCGGCTACCTGGGTGACCCCGAGCTGACCCGGCAGCGTTTCGTCCCTGAGTACGGGCACCCGGCTCAGCGGATGTACGACACCGGGGACATCGGGCGCTGGCTGCCGTCGGGGGATATCGAGTTCCTCGGCCGGGGCGACCTGGAGGTCAAGCTGCGCGGGATCCGCATCAACCTGCTGGAAATCGAGAATGTCCTGCTGGAAGTGCCCGGCGTCGCCGACTGCGCGGTCATTCTCGATCAGCCCGCTCCGACTCTCGCCACCTTGCGAGCCGTGGTCAGCGGGGATCCGGGCCTCAGCGGGGACATGCTCCGGTCCTTCCTGGCCGAACGGCTGCCGGCTTACATGGTCCCGTCCACATACGACTACGCCGTGCACCTGCCGCGCGTCGCGAGCGGCAAGGTGGACCGACGCCGCCTGCTCGACGCGGCCTGTCTCCAGCAGCACGCCAGGCGGCTCTAAGCGTCCGGGCAGCGCTAAGCGTCCGGGCCGCGAGACCGCGGCCCGGGAGAGCGTCTCCGCGATCGGCTCGGTTCCCGGGGCCATCTGGAGGACACATCCGATGCTCGCGGGCTCGTCGAGCAGGGCGCACAGCGCCGAAGCGACATCGGCCCTGCTGACCTCCCCGTTCAGCGGCGACGCACCGGCCGGCTCGACCAGTCCGAGTCCCGTGCCGGGAGCGTCGCTGAGCTGGCCCACCCGCAGAATCGTCCAGTCAAGATCCCGCTCGCGCAGGTAGCGTTCCGCATCGGCCTTCGATCCCAGGTAGGTGACGTCCTGCTCCGTCAGGCCAGCTTCGTCCGCCGGCACGTGCGCAAAGGATCTGACCATCACGCAGCGGCGCGCGCGAGAGCGCTCGGCCGCGTCGGTCAGCGCTTGCCACGGCGCCCGGTCCGCCACCCGCTCCCCGTGCCTCGGGGCCGTCCCCGCCGCCAGCACCACCGCGTCAGCGGCCTCCGCCAGGGACGCGAAAAGCTGATCGACATCACCCGCCGAATCGAACATCACCGGCAGTGCCCCGGCCGCCTCGAGCAAGCCACGCTGTTCCTCATGCCGGATCAGCCCTACCGCCACCCCGTCGCGCGCCGAGAGCGCCCGCGCGAAGGCCAGCCCGAGGCCGGTGGCGGCGCCCAGGAGCACCACACGCCGCGCAACCGGGACACCGGATATCGACATATCCGCCATTGTCGACATAAGGCGGGATAGTTCCCTTCTCCTTCTCGGGACGGCGCTGGCTACGCGGCCCCGGCGAGCGGGAACTTCCTGAGCAATTCCTGCTTGCCGGCCACTCTGAGCTTCCGGTAAACGCGGGTGAGGTGCTGTTCGACGGTGCTCGCCGTGATGGAGAGGCGCTCGGCGATCTCACGGTTGGTGTATCCCTCGACCGCGAGCCCGGCCACCCGGCTTTCCGCGCCGGACAGGGCCGCCGACAGGTCGGGCATCCGGTGGCTGTCGGGGGCGGGACCGGGCCTTTCCTCCTCGCCCGACAGCCGCTGGCGCAGCGTCGTCGCCCCGCAGACCGTCGCGATGCGATGCGCCCGTTGCCGCACCGCCCTGGCGGCGGCGGCGTTTCCGGCGAGGCGGTGGGCCTTGGCCAGGGCCTCAAGTGTGTAGGCGAGTTCGAGAGCGTCTCCGCAATGTTCCAGGACCTTCACGGACTCGCTGAGGATCTCCGGACGCTGCCGGGGCGGGCACGTGGCGGCCAGCAGGCGCAGCGCGGTTCCGCGCATGCGCGAGTTTTCCGGCGTCACCACCTCCATCTGTTCCTCGATCAGGCCCCTGGCCAGCTTGTTCTCGCCGAGAGCCAAGTGGGTCTCGGCGGCACCGAGACGCCATGGTGCTAGTCCGGGCATCTCTGTGTGCCAATGGCGCATCACCTCGCCCACGGCCTGGAAATCACCGAGGGCGGCACGGAGGCGATTCGTGGCCAGGAAGTGCCGGGCACGGCCCGTGAGATAGGTAACGCCTTGGGGCGTGTGCGCGAGCGAGGCGGGCACTGGCCGCAGGAACTGTTCGGCGGCCAGATCGTGCCGGCCCATTTCCGTCAGCGCCATCGCGAGAAGTCCGAGCGGCAGGCCGATCCCGACTCCCAGGCTCTCGGGCTCCATCATGCTCAGCGCCTCGCGCGCTGATCTCGCGGCCTCCGCCACGTCTCCGCGCTGCCAGGCCAGTTTCGCCTCGATTTTGCTCCGCAGGGCTTGCCACAGGGGTGCCGGCCCATCCTCGGCATCCCCCGTCATGGCCGCGAGCCACGGTTCTGCCAGGTCCAGCCGTTCCGACCCGTCCAGTACCATGAGCGCCAGTTGCAGCGGCTCTAGCGATGAGCCGTCGAGACGGACCCCCTGCACTATCTGCTCGGCCGCGGCCACCGCGGCGTCCGCATCGCCCGTGATGAAACGTTCCGTGAGCCGGGCGAGCGGGCGGATCCAGGAGGAGTTGCCGACTGTAAGGTCTGCTTCGGCGAGGCGACCCGCCGCCTGCACAAGGTCTTCGCGACACAGGAACCGTCTGGGGTAGGTGAGCGCGAGCCAGATGTAAGTGACGTCATGCTCAACGGCGGAGGCGGCGTCGAGACGCGGCCCTGACTGCAGGCACGCGAGCATGTCCTGCGCCTCGTCCAGCCTCCCGAGCCACCCGAGTTTACGCGCGTGGACGGCCACGCTGCGCGGGCTGAGGCGGCGCTCCCTGGCGGCCACCGTCAGGCTGGTGAAATGCCTGGAGGCGAGCGAAGGCGAGACGTACCACGTCAGATTCGTCAGCAGGGCCCTGATCGTGATCTGCTCGGCGGGATCCGCCGAACACCTGAGAGCCAGTTCCAGGAACGTTCCAGCCTGAGAGTAATCCTGCCTGCCGATCAGTTCATCAGCGGCCCGGCGCAGCGCCTCGATCGCCCATCCGCCCGGCGCTGAATCCGCCTCGAGCAGGTGCGCGGCAACAACGTCCACTGGAGCCCCGGATTCGTAGAGCACCCTGGCCGCGGCGACATGCAGCTCAGCGGCACCCGTGAAGGACGGATCAGTCAGGATGGCCGCGCGCACCTGCGGTCCGCGCAGCCGTCCGTCCCGCAGGAGTCCGGCGGCCTCCAGCGTCTCCAGCGCCGACGCGACTACCGCTCTGTCGCATCCCAGGAGCCGGACGAGCGCATCCGGCCGGCCAAGGTCATCCAGTACGGCCAGTCCGCGTGCCACGTTCGCGGTCTCTGCCGCTCCCGCGCTCCGAATGATGGCGAGAACGGCCTGCCGGAACTCAGGACCGGCGACCAGATCCCATTCGCCGTCAGGTCCCGGGAACTCTGCGAGCGACCGGTTGTCAGCGATGAGCGCCCGGAGCAGGAGCGGATTGCCACCGCTGGCTTCGTAAAACGGCCGCGCCAGGCTCCGGCTGCGCGCAGCGCCCAGCGATTCGGCCAGCATGACCGAGGTGCTGTACGGCCGCAGCACGGTCAACCTGACGGGATGGACGTGATCGGCGCGGACCATCGCCTGCCTCGCCGCGACGTAGTGCTCCGGCGCCCAGTCATGCTCGCCCACGACAAGCATCATCCGCCTGCCCCCTGCGTGCAGCGCGAGTTCGCGGACAAAAGCAATCGAGAGGGCGTCCGCATGGTCGGCGTCATCGACGACGATAACGACGGGAACTTCCTCCGCGAGACGGGACAGCAACGAGAGAACCTTCCCCGCCATGGCGGCGAACTGCTCCGTCTCGCCAAGAGAACCAGGCGAGGACAACGCTTCGAGCAGGCGATCCGCCTGATGCCGGACTCCCGTCTTCTGGCGCAACTCGCTCAGCAGCCCGTGCAGGATTCCCCCTGCGGCAGCGCCCCGGGATGGTGACGCCGACGCCGAGAGCAGCACCGCCGCTTCGGTCGCATGCGCCAGCTTCTCGAAGGCGTTTAGCACAGTAGTCCTGCCGCACGAGGCGGGACCCCCGATGAGAAATACCGAACCGCTTCCCCTCTCGCATGCCCGTAGATGTTCCTTCAGCATCGCAAGTTCCGGACCGCGACCGAGGATAGAAGCCTCATCGGGCACGTCTCTTGGGGTCGACAAACTCGTCAGGGTAGATTCCTCCTTGATAAACACGGCTGTCTAAGACACCCGGTTACGGCTCGGCAACCGGCACGGGAGTTAGCTCTGAATGTGGCCGAACGTAATCAGGGAACCATGGTCGATACCGAAACCGGTGCGAAGGATCCCTACAATTCCAGTGTTAACCGAGGGTTCACCCAAAGTATTCCAGGGGTACTCCTTGGCGGCATCAGGCGCGGGAGCACCGGCTGGTGCGCTATCCGGACAGTACCTGCTCGCCGCCGTCGATGTCGTAGCTCGCGCCGGTGAGCGCGGTGCTGGTCATGAGGTGCACGGCGAGCCCGCCCCCACGACGATGACGCCATGGTCCTAGGAGCTCATGAGCCTGCCGCCGGTCCGGCTGCCTCGTCTGCCATGTACCGGGCGTACCAGTCCGGCCAGTCCGGGTCGGGCTGCCCGGTCGCCTCCTCGTACTTGGCATGGGAGGCCTCGGCGCGGCGCAGCGCGTCGGCCAGGCCGGCCACGGAGTCGTAGGCCGCCAGCGCCGAAATGGCCCGGCCGGGCAGCCGGGTGGTGACCTCCTGCACGTACCAGGTGTTGCCGTCCGGATCGCTGAATGAGACCCACGAGCCGTAGCTCTCGTGCTCCGCGGCCGGGCCGGCGACGCGCCCGGTCGTCCCGGCGTGGCGGAAGACGCCGCCGGCGTCGTGGAATACCTCGGTGACCGCCGCGCCGCGGTCGGCCAGTTCGGCCCGGGCCGCGTTGATGTCGCCGACAACCAGCTGCGGGCCGTCGGCGGAGCCGGGCGCGGCGGTGGTGATTCCGGTGCCGAAGATGACCGCGCAGGCCGAGCCGGGCGGGGTCATCTGCACCACCCGGAAGTCCGGACCGGCGACGAAGTCAGCGTCGAGCCGCCACCCCATCCCCTGGTAGAAGGCCTTGGCCCGGTCCACGTCGGCGACCGGCAGCACTACGACCTCGAGCTTGTAGTCCACGACAGTGTTCCCTCCAGTAATCGGTGCGGGAAATGCGTGTGCGCTAGGCCGGCCGCAACCCGGCCGCGCCCCTGGAAATCCCTGGCCGTAGCCTGGCTCGCGGGTTACAGGCGGGAAGTGAGCTCGGTGACGATGTCCGCCGCCGACTGCTGCTTCCTCGCGAGTGCGACGCCCTGTCCGGCCCACATCGAGAGCGCTTCGATCTTCCCGGTCGTCCCGGCCATCGGCGGCGCTGGCTCGTAACGAACGATTGCCTCGCCGGAAGCGAAGTGCGCGATCACCTCGCCCGCCCCCGGCCGCTGCGCGAGCGGGGGGCGGCCCGCGGCCTGCCACGCCGTGGCCGTTGAGTTGCGGAGTGCGCGATGGGGCGAATCGGGCCACCCGACCTCGTACAGGTTGGCGTACAACTGCGGATCGGTCTCGGCCGCGGCTATCAGCGCGCGCCGGTAATCCTCGTGGATCGGCATCTCCTCGGCCAGCAGGAACCGCGTGCCCAGCCACGCGGCCTGGGCACCCAGGGCGAGCACCGCGGCGACACCGCGAGCGTCACCGATCCCGCCGGCCGCGATCACCGGTACCGGCGCCACCGCGTCCACCACAGCGGGCACCAGCGGCAGTGTCGCGACGGTACTCCACACGTGCCCGCCGGCCTCCCAGCCCTGCGCGACGACCACGTCAACGCCGGACGCGACCGCCCGCCGTGCCTCCGCGGCACTGCCGACCGTGAGCATGACGACTCCCCCGGCCTCGTGCACGGCCTCGATGTAGCCGCTCGGATCCCCCCACATAAAGGAAACGATCCGCAAGCCGGCCTCGAGGGCCTGGTCAAGGCGACGGTGCTGATCCTCGGTGAGCACAAGGTTGCCGCCGAACGGCCGCGCGGTCAGCGCCGCCGTCTCGCGAACGACGGCTCCGGCGTCATCGGACCAGGTCAGCGTCACCATGCCGAGCGCGCCGGCATTCGAGACCGCCGCGGCCAGCCGGGGAATCGCGGCCATCGGTGCCTGGACGACCGGCTGTTCAATCCCGAGCATCTCGCATACCGGCGTGGTCACTGCCTTCGCCCCTTCCGCGATCGCTGCGCTGTCACGTATACGATGTCGGCACCGACCCGGGGGACCGCCGGTCCCAGCCGTGGAACTTCGAGAAGTCTCCCGCGTCCCAGGCTTCGCGGAGTCCCGGGGCGCTCAGATCCCAGTCCGGGCGGATCTCGCTGGTGGCGGCGCGCAGGTCATGCCACAGGTCGCCGAACGACGGGCGGCCCCAGAACCAGTACCCGTTATAGACACTGTGAATGACCAGCCCCGGCTTGAGCACCAAGGTGTGGGGGATCATGGGATCGTGCTCGGGGTCGGTGTACTCCTGGATGTCGAGGTCCTTCTGAACCGTCCGACCGGGATCGGACAGGAAGGTCCACTGGGCGCCCACCGACGCGCGGAACTCTTGCAGGGTGTGATGGTCGTCGGTAGCGATCGTCGCGATCTGGGTGTAGGCCACCGCGATCTTCGGGTAGTTAGCCGCCAGTTCGAGGTGCTGGCGGTGCTCTTTGGGGCAATAGTTGCCGCGCGCCAGGGTGAGGATCAGCGGATCGCGGCCCTGAAGCTCGCTGAGCGCGCGTACCGTGCCGGTCTGATCCGGGAGAGCGTAATCGGGGAAGATGCCGCCAGGTCTGATGTCAGGACGCATAAAATGACCGCCTCTCAGGATGCCGCCACGATCTACACGGGGCACGCGGTCACCCCCGTAGAAACCCCCGCCCCGCACCCTGGTGGGTATGAGAGCCAACGTCCCGGCACAGTACGGCTCGTGGGCGTGCCTGTTCCCGTCATCCAGGACACGGACGATGCCCTCGCGAACGAAAGACTGATCTTCGCCCACGGTAACACGTACCCGCTGAGCTGGGCCATCGTCGGCGAGATCGCTACCTGGCGATCGCGTCACCGGGGCGGCACCAAGCCCCCGATCGGCGTTAGGCGGCTCATTAACCGGCGATTCGGCCTCCGTCGATGTACAGGATCTCTCCGGTGACGTACGGCGCTGACTCCAGGTACAGGATGCCGTCCACGACATCACTGACCCGGCCCGCGCGCCCGAGCGGGGGCAGTTTCCCCGCGAGCGCCTCGCGCGTATAGGACTCGGCTGGGTGCAGCGGGGTCTGGATGATTCCCGGGGCTACGGCATTGACGCGGATGCCGCGGGAGGCGTACTCGACGGCCAGCGACCTGGTGACCGCGGCCAGGCCGCCCTTCGTCAGCGCGGTCAGCGCGGTTGGCTCCACGGAGTCAGCGCGGCGCGCGATGCTGGCGCTGATGTTGACGACATGGCCGCTGTGCTGCTTCAGCATCTGGACGATGGCGCGCTGGGTCAGCCAGAAGAATCCGGTGAGGTTGACGCCGGTGATCAGTGCGTAGTCCTCGGCGGTGTAGTCGGTGAATGACTTGGAGACGAAAACGCCCGCGTTGTTGACCAGAGTGTCGACGCGCCCGAAGCGATCAACTGCCTGGGTAATGATCTGATCGGCGGTGGTCTGCTCGGAGATGTCGCCCTTCACCGTGAGCACGTCCGGGTCCTTCGACGGCTTGATGTTGAGGGAATTCGCCACGACCGCCCAGCGTCGCTGCCGGTATCCGTCGATGACGCCGGCGCCGATTCCCTGCGAGCCGCCCGTCACGATAACCACCTTCTGCCCGGTTTCGCTCACGGCTTCTCCGTTCTCATGTGTTGCCGGTAGGCGTGCCCGTCGGCGCTCATGCCCACACGCACATTCGCGGCCGCCGGAATGCATGGCACAGCACGGGGCCGCGCAGGCATTAAACAGCTGCCCGCGCGGCCCCGTGCTACCGGTGATTACAGGTTGGTCTGGGTGAATTTCGGTTGCCCGACCAGCGGCACGTTGCTCGTCGCGAGGACGGGTGTCAGGCACCGCGCGGAAGAAAGATAGGAGTACTTGCCCGTGCTGGCGTCGAAGCTGATGATCGCCGCCATCATGTACCCCTGGTAGGTGAATGCCTTCTGGCCCGGCGGGACGGCAAACTCCATGGTGGTCGTCGTGCTCTTGTCCCAGGTTTCGGTGAAGGACAGGCTGAACCCGAGGGTCAGTCCGGCCTTCACGACCTCGACCGTGACCTCCACCGACAGTTGCGCGCTGAACGTCTGGGTGGTGCTGAACGTGAACCCGCTCGTGACGCTCTGGCTGTAGGTGCTCGTGGCTTCCGAGGTCGTGTTGTCGATGCTGCCGATGCTCTGCAAGTCCGGCGCGTACAGGGTGATTGCCTGCAGGCGGTCTGCCGTGGCCAGGGTGGGCAGCGACTTCGAGAACGTGTCGCGGTCGGCCGGCGGCAGCTTATCGAAGATCGTCAGCTGGCCGTTATTCGGCGGTATCCCCTCCGAGGCCACCGATTTGGGCAGGTCACCGGCGGATCGTCCACGGGACAGCGGTAGCCCTGCGGCGTACGCCGCGCCGCCGAAGTGGGCCTTGACGGCGTTGTAGTCGCCGAACAGGGCGTCCAGCGTGCTGTAGAGCACCGAGCGGCATTTGATGAGGAGCGTCGTGTCGTGCCTGGGGTTCTGCTTCTTCTCTTTGTAATCCTTGATCGTCAGGTCCCACCATATGGTGAGTACGCCGATCGCGTCGGCCTCCTTAGTTTCCTCGTCGTAGTTCTCGACCAGGAAGATGACGCGGCTATCGGCCACGTGGTAGTCGCTCACCCCGCCCTCCGTGAGCGGCGCGATCGCGTTGCTCAGCACCGACTCGAACGAGGCCTTGTCGAGGCCCTTGATGAGGGTCGAGGACGCGGTGGTCCCGACATTGACGAACAGCGTCTTGATGGCGTCGACGGAGTCGAGCTTTTCGTTGATGGCCGGGGGGTTGTTAACCACGCCCGTGAACGAAGTCACGTTCGTCTTCAGCCAGTCGAAGTGGGTCTGGAACTGGATGTACTCCAGTTCGGGCCCGTAACCGAGGCCGGCCGGGTCGGGTTCCCAGTTGCCGACGGAGGAGTCCGAGAGGGTGAGCGCGAGCCTGCTCGTGCTCCCTGTCGCCTGAGCCGCATCCGCGGCCTCCGCGAACGAGATCGCCCCGCTGCCGTCGCCCACCATGAGCGCGGGCACAGCCGGCCGCAAGATGGCATATGTCTGGGTCTGGCCGTCGATGAGCCGCGATTCGACCTCGGCGATGGACCGGCGCAGCTTGTCCGTGGTGGTTTCCTGACACGTAAGCCCGATGTCGTTGAGCTGCTTCTGGAGAGCTTCCGGCGTCAGTGCTGTAGGAGTTGCAGAATTTAGCTGAATCGGAATCCTGCGGCGTGGAATGTCTTCTGTTGTCACAGAGGTGATCCTTTCTGCGGGGATCGAGATGTCCCGACGGCTCAGCCTCAGGGCCGCGCCGGATTCGAGTCATCACCTAGAGTGCACAGTTAGACGCTATAAGTAATCAATGATGCGATCAAGAGGGCAGCCCGACAGACTGTTCTGCGCTCGCGGGGCGGTCCGCGAGCGCAGAACGTGCTAAGCCTCGAAATATTTCCTTATAAATGGACAAATACCGGTATCGGTATACGGCGGAAGAAAGTTCGCGGGGGATTCCGGGGAAATTAATTACCTTTCCAGCCACCCGGCAATGGCCGTCCAGACCTCGCGCAACATGCGCGGGTTAGCCATTTCCCCATGCGAGCAAGGTAGTTGCATTTCCGTTATCCGCCCTGATATATAGGAACGCCAGGCAGCGATTCCGCTATTCGGCTCCTCATCGAGGGACTTAATGTTGAGCATATCGCCGTGGAATGTTCGCGGGATGTGCGCCGCCGCCAGGGTTCCGTCATTATGCAGGACACGTTCAAGAATTTCCATGTCCGCGACGGAGACGACGTCGACGAGACCGGCGGCTTGAATCATGTCGGCAACGTGTTCCTGGCCGGCCGCGATCACCGCGGAATCAGGATTCCCGGCCTGTGCGGCGGTGGCGGACTCCTCGTCAGACACGGGCGAGGGGAGGTACGCCTCCATAATGATCAGAGCCGCTATCTCCTCACCGGCGGCTTGCAGCTGGACAGCCATCTCGTGCGCGACCAGGCCGCCGAAGGACCAGCCCAGCAGGTAATACGGACCGGATTCCTGGACAGTCCGGATTTCTTCGACATACTTTTCGGCCATTTCCTGGATGGACCGGTGCAGATCGGTCTCGCAGTCAAGCCCTTGCGCCTGCAAGCCGTACAGGGGGAAATCTCTCGGCATGTATCGGGCGAGCGGCGTGTAGCACCAGGCCAGTCCGCCGATGGGGTGTACGCAGAAGAGCGGCGGGCGAGTCCCGCGGGCGCGTATGGGGAGAAGAATACCGCGGCCGCCTTGTACCCACGATTGCGAGATCATGGCATTCAGTTCCCCGGCCGTTGGCGCCTCGAAGATCGCGGACAGCGGAATCTGGACATTGAGAATCGACCGGATACGGCTGATAAGGCGAGCCGCCAGGAGTGACTGTCCGCCGTGGTCGAAGAAATTGTCGTCCAGCCCGATCCGCGGGACGCCGAGAATCTCGGCGAATGCGGTGCACAGGATTTCCTCCTGTGGCGAGGAAGGCGCCCGGTAGGCGATGGCGGGAGCGAACTCGGGGGCGGGCAGCGCCTTGCGGTCGCGTTTCCCGTTCGGGGTCAGGGGCACGCTGTCCAGCACCACCAGTGCCGAGGGCACCATGTAGTCCGCCAGGCGTTCCTGGAGGAACGCGCGGACATCCGCGAGATCCGGGCCATCGGCGGCCGCGGTCACGGATTCCGGTGCCGGCACGACATAGCCGACGAGGCGCTGGTCACCGGGTGTGTCCTCCCGGACCGCCGCAATGGCCTGACTCACCGAGGGATGCGCGGCCAGTGCGGCCTCGACCTCCCCCAGTTCGATCCGGAAACCCCGGAGCTTGACCTGATCGTCCGCGCGGCCGAGGTATTCCAGGGTGCCGGCATCGGTCCACCGCGCTACGTCACCGGTGCGGTACATCCGCTCCCCCGGCCCGCCGAACGGGCACGCCACGAACCGTTCCGCGGTGAGCCCAGGGCGGTTGAGGTAGCCCCGTGCGACGCCGGAACCAGCGATGAACAGCTCACCGGCCGCCCCGGCAGGTGCCGGCCGCAGCCGGTTGTCGAGCACGTAGACGCGCGTGTTCCAGATCGGAGCGCCGATGCTCGTTTCGGGGCCGACCGGTGTGGCCGTGGACCAGATCGTGGTCTCGGTCGGTCCGTAGAGGTTGGTGACGTGGCCGCAGACGCCGCGCAACCGTTCGGCCAGGTCCGCTGGAAGGGCCTCGCCGCCCGTCAGGATCCGCAGCCCGGCAAGGGCCCGCGAATCGTGTGCCAGCAATGCCCGCCATAGGCTCGGCGTGGCCTGCATCGTGGTGATCTTCTCGCGGGACAGCAGGTCGCACAGTGCCGCGGGGTCTTGGACGACGTGCCGCGGCACGACCACCACAGCCGCCCCGGAGAGCAACGGCAGGTACAGTTCGAGCCCGGATATGTCGAACGCGACCGTGGTGACTGCCGCGAGCCGATCGGATCCGCGCAACCGGAACCGGTCGTCCATCGCGCACAGGAAGTTCGTCAGCGAGCCGTGACTGACCACGACGCCTTTCGGACGTCCGGTGGAGCCCGAGGTGTAGATCACGTAGGCCGGGTTCGCGGGTAGCCCTGTCGCATCGAGGTGCGCGTCATTGAGTCGTTCGCAGGCGTCTGTCGTCTGCGGGGCGTCGACTACCAGGCGGGGCGCCGCAACGTCCGGCACATTACCGGCCGCAACGGTATCGGTGACGACCAGCACTGGCCTGGCGTCGGTGAGGGTGTAGCGGATCCGGTCGGCGGGGTAGGCGGGGTCGATCGGCAGGTAGGCCGCTCCGGTCTTGAGGATGGCGATCAGGGTGACCAGCAGGTCCGCCGAGCGGTCCATGATCACGCCGACCAGGGTCTCCGGGCCCGCGCCGCGGGCGGCGAGCAGCCGGGCGAGCCGGCTGGCCCTCGCGCTGAGCTCGGCGTAGGTCAGCCGGGTGTCGCCGGAGACCACCGCTATCGCGTCCGGGGTGCGGGCTGCCTGGGCCTGGAACAGGTCCGCGACGGTGGCCGCGGGGACCGGCCGACCGGTCGCGTTCCACTCGAGGAGGACCCGGTGTCGTTCGGCATCGCTGAGGACCTGCATGTGGTGCAGCGCAGTTCCGGGGGCTGTCTCGAGGGCGGCCACCACCTGCTCGGCGGCGGTGTTCACCCATCCGCATAGCGTCCCCGGGTCCAGCGACGCGACGGTCTGGGCACCGATGACGAAGCCGGCGCCGGAGTCGTCCACCGACACGGTCACGGGGTAGTTGGTGTAGTCCCGGGCATAGAGCATCTCGATTCCGGCCAGGCCGGAGACGCCAGCGCTGGCGTCGCTCGCGGTACTGGCGTCGCCGGAGACGCGGTCGCTCGCGTCGATCGCGGTGCTGGCGTCCCGGGCCGGGTCGCTGACATGCCGGTAGTTCAGCAGGGAGGTGAACAACGGCGCGCCGGGCGCCAGCCCGCTGGCCTGCTGCGCCAGGGACAGGGGCGCGTGCTCGTGCACGACCAGGTCGGCGAGTTGCTCGCGCATCGCCGCGAGCGCACCGGCGACGGTGGCCTCCGACATGCGCACCCGGACGGGCAGGGTGTTGACGAACAGGCCCGGGATGCGGTCGGCGCCCGCCCCTGCGTGCACCCGGCCGAACAGGACGGTCCCGAACACCACGTCGTCGCGGCCGGACAGGGAGGCGACCACCCGCGCCCACACGACGTGGAACACGGTCGCGGGCGATACCCCGTGCCTGCGGGCCTGCTCACGGACCCGCCGGGCCAGGCCGGCCGCTACCGGCAGCCTGGCCTCGGTGATGCCGGTCCCGTCTCCGAGGATCTCCATCAGGCCCAGCGGGGCGGTCGGCTCGGTGACGTCGCCGAGCAGCGTGGCGAAGTACCGTTCGTGCTCGGGGCGGGGCACGCGCAGCCGCGCCTGGGCGACGAAGTCCCGGAACGGCAGCGGGACCGGCAGGCTTTCCCGGTTCCCGGCCAGGATGGCCCGTATCTCGCCCATCACCACCTCAAGACCGGTGTGGTCATCGATCAGGTGATG
>DASZJE010000185.1:0-49831 GCA_035948445.1 Trebonia sp.
CCTATCCTGGCATCTGCAGCCGCCTTGTCTTCATTTGTCCTCACAAGCACATGATCCCGAGGCGGCTGTCCCTATCTCACAAGAATCCCGGAACCCCCACGTCACAGCAGCTCAGGAACCCACTGGAGACTGCCGTACTAGTCTTGGGAGTAAGCCCGTAGGGTTGTGATAGGAGGCGATTCGACATGGCTGCCGTCATCGTCGTTATCGTGATACTGGTGCTGCTCGCCCTGATCGCGGCCGGGAGGTCCTTCCGGGTCATTCAGCAGTACGAGAAGGGCATCATCTACCGGTTCGGCCGTGTGCTGCCCGAAGTGCGGGGCCCCGGCCTCACCAGGCTGCGCCCCATCGGGGACCGTATGCAGAAGGTCAACATGCAGATCGTCGCCATGGCGGTGCCAGCGCAAGAAGGCATCACGCGCGACAACGTGTCGGTCCGGGTGGACGCGGTGGTGTACTTCCGCGTGGTCGACCCGATCAAGGCGACGGTCAACGTGCAGAACTACATGTTCGCCATCTCGCAGCAGGCGCAGACGTCGCTGCGGTCTATCATCGGCCAGTCCGAGATGGACCAGCTCCTGGCCGAGCGCGAGACCGTGAACCGTGAGCTGCGCCGCATCATCGACGAGCCGACCGAAGAGCCCTGGGGCATCCGCGTCGAGCGCGTCGAGATCAAGGACGTGTCGCTCCCCGAGGGCATGAAGCGCTCCATGTCCCGGCAGGCCGAGGCCGAGCGCGAACGCCGTGCCCGCATCATCACCGCCGACGGCGAGTACCAGGCGTCCAAGCGGCTCGCGGCCGCGGCGAACGTCATGGCCAAGGACCCGGCGGCGCTCCAGTTGCGCCTGCTCCAGACGGTCGTCGAGGTCTCGGCGGAGAAGAACAGCACGCTGGTCATGCCGATCCCGGTCGAGCTGCTGCGCTTCTTCGAGAGGATGACACCCGGCGGCACCGCCGCCGCGCCCGAGGCCGAGCCGGCCGCGGGAGAACCCGAGGATCTCGGCGACGCCGAAGTGGCCGCCGCCGAGGCGATCGCGCACGCACCGATCCCCGGCATCGAGGAGGCGGCCCCCGTGCCTCCAGTGCCCGCGATCGAGGAGGAGGTCCCGGTGCCGCCGGTCCCCGCGATCGAGGAAGCGGCGGAAACTGAAACCGCGCCTACAGCCAGGGAGAGCGAGCCGTCGCGCGTGCCATGGCACTAATGTTTCCCTCATGCAGACGTGGGAGTACGTGACCGTGCCGTTGCTTGTGCACGCGACCAAGCAGATCCTGGACAACTGGGGTGAGGAGGGGTACGAGCTCGTGTGCGTCGTGCCCGGGCCGAATCCTGAGCAGATGATCGCCTACATGAAGCGGCCCAAGGCATGACCGGGAGGCAAGGTATGAGCACGGCGGAAGAGCGGCTCGCGGACCTGGGACTGACGCTCCCGCCGGTGGCCACGCCGGTGGCGGCTTATGTCCCCGCGGTCCGCACCGGGAACTACGTGTACACATCCGGCCAGTTGCCGTTCGTGGACGGCAAGCTCCAGGGAACCGGCAAGGTCGGCGAGTCGGTGACTGCCGAGGAGGCCGCGGGGTACGCGCGGATCGCCGCGCTCAACGCGCTCGCGGCGGCGGCGTCGGCGGCGGGCGGCCTTAACGCGATCACGCGTGTCGTGAAGGTCGTCGTTTTCGTCGCAAGCGCGACCACGTTCACCGGGCAGGCCCAGGTGGGCAACGGCGCGAGCGAACTGCTCATCGACGTGCTAGGCGACGCGGGAAAGCATGCGCGCAGCGCGGTCGGCATGGCGGTGCTGCCGCTCGACACGCCGGTCGAGGTCGAAATCGTCGTCGAGGTCGCGTGAGCAAACGGATCCACCTGAACTGGTTCGACAGCGAACTCGCGGAGCGGGCGGCCGCCATCGTCAGGGGCGCGATGCAGCCGGCCCCCGCCCGCGACGCCGCTACCGTGGTCATTATCCGGGAGCCTCTTGAGATCCTCATGCTCAAGCGGCCCGGTTCGATGAACTTCGCCGCGGGCGCCTACGTGTTTCCCGGCGGGAGGCTGGACGCGGGCGACGCCGACCCGCGGATCGGATGGCATGGCCCGTCGCCGGCGGAGTTCGGCGTGCGGCTAGGCGCGTCAGCGGACGAGGCCCGGGCCCTCGTCGTCGCGGCCGTGCGCGAGACCTACGAGGAATCAGGCGTGCTGCTGGCCGGGACGCCGGACGGCGGGGCGGTGATCCCGTCGGGCCCGGACTGGGCGGCGGACCGGACGGCGCTCAACGCGGGTGAGCTGTCCTTCGCTGACCTGCTGCTGAGGCGCGGCCTGGTGATTCTCGCCGACCGGATCGTCCCGTGGGCACGATGGATCACGCCGGCCGCCGAGCCGCGCCGGTACGACACCCGGTTCTTCGCCGCCCTCGTCCCGCCGGGACAGACCGCGGACGGCCACGTCGCCGAAGCGGACAAGACCGCCTGGGTGGATCCGGCGGGCGCACTGGACGCCGCCCGGGCCGGCGACATCATGCTGCTGCCGCCCACGGCCGTCACCCTGGGCGAGTTCGCGGCGGCGGGCGACGTCCCGGGGTTCCTTCGGCAGCGTCGTGCGATAAAGCCCGTCCAGCCGGTCCTCCTCGCTGAAGACGGCGAGGCGTGGCTGGAAATCCCCGCAGAGGTGCCGTACCCCTTGTAAGGAGCTGCCGCAGTGGCCCAGATACCGGATCCGGCCATCGACGGCTCCGGGAGCGAGCGCGCCAAATGCGTGCTCGCGCCGAACCCGTCGATGATGACTCTCGACGGCACGAACACATGGGTGATCGCGGAGCCTGGCTCGTCCGCCGTGGTCGTGGTGGATCCCGGTCCGCAGGACGAGGGCCACCTCCGGCGCGTGCTGCGGGCCGCTCAGGCCGGGGACCGCAGGGTGGCGCAGATCGTGCTCACCCACGGTCACGCCGACCATTCGGCGGGCGCCGCCCGGTTCGCCGAACTTTCCGGCGCGCCCGTCGGCGCCCTCGACCCGGCGCTCCGCCTGGGCAGCGAAGGCTTCGCGCCCGGTGACGTGATCACGGCCGCGGGGTGTGAGCTGAGGGTGGTGGGAACGCCGGGGCATTCGGCGGACTCACTGAGCCTGCTGCTCGAGGCCGACGACGCGCTGCTGACCGGCGACACCGTGCTGGGCCGGGGAACGGCCGTCATCGCGCAGGAGGGCGGGCTGGGTGACTATCTCCGGACGCTGGAGGAATTGCGCGGACTGGCAGCCACCGCTGGTCGTTCGGGAGGACTGCGGTTGCTGCTGCCAGGGCACGGGCCGGTGCTGACCGATCCGGCCGGAGTGCTCGACTACTACGTCGCGCATCGCGAAGAGCGGCTGGACCAGGTGCGGGCGGCGCTCCGCGCCGGGGCGAGGACACCCGCCGAGGTCGTGGCCATCGTCTACGCGGACGTGGACCGCGCGCTGTGGCCCGCGGCCGAGACATCAGTCCGAGCCCAACTCGAATACCTCGGAATGTCTTAGCGCGCCCCCTGGGGGCTTCCGGGTGGGGCCGGCGGCCAGGCTCGGGGTGGTTGAGCGCGCCCCGTGGGCTTCCGTGGCCGGGAGGTCGGGCTCGGGATGGCTTAACGAGCGTCCCGTAGGCTTTCGCGGCCGGGAGGTCGCGCTCTGGGGGCATACGCGCGGCCGATACGATCGCTTGCGATCGGCCGCGCAGCCGGGGGGTTCCGGGGGGTCGTCCCCCCGGGGGATATGGCGAGCGCCAGCGAGCGCTAGCGAGCTCTTTTTCGCAGGCGCTCGGTGTCGAGGATAAGCACCGACCGGGCCGAGATCTGGAGCCAGCCGCGCGCGGCGAAGTCGGCGAGTGCCTTGTTGACGGTCTCCCGGGACGCGCCGACGAGTTGTGCCAGCTCCTCCTGGGTCAGGTCGTGGTGGACGTGCAGCCCGTCCGTCTCCTGGGTTCCGAAGCGATCGGCCAGGTCGAGCAGGTTCTTGGCGACGCGGCCGGGAACATCGGTGAACACCAGGTCGGCCATCACGTCGTTGGACCGGCGGAGCCGTCGGACCAGCGCACGCAGCATGTGCATGGAGACCTCGGGCCGCTCCCGGAGCCACGGGAGCAGGGCCTCGTGCTTTAGCGAGGCGAGCAGCGCGTCGGTGACCGCGCTCGCGCTCGACGTGCGCGGAATCGGGTCGAACAACGACAGTTCGCCGAACATCTCACCCGGCCCGATCACGCTCAGCAAGTTCTCCCTGCCGTCCGCGGCGGCGCGCGTGAGCTTCATCTTGCCCTCGAGCACGACGTAGAGAGCGTCGCCGTCATCGCCCTCTAGAAACAGGCGCTCGCCACGCGTGAGCTTTACCTCTGCCATCTGCCGACGCAGTGCGCGTGCGTCCTCGTCGTCGAGCGCATCAAACAGGGGCGCTCGCCTGAGCACTCCTTCGGCGTTGTCCACCGGTCCTCCTTGCTACAGCCTTGCCACTACCAAGTGTGATGCATGAGGCGGCATGGTCTGTTCGCTGCATCACAAATATGGCCAGTTCGTCGGGATTTATGTCGGGTTCGGCGTGGGTTCCCGGTCTAGAATGACTACGGTAAGTGCCTAATAGATTGCACTGGGAGACCGTCCGCGTCGGCGGCGAACATACGGGGAACAGGCGAAGAACATCCCGGTAAAGGCCTTGCGCTGGCCGTCTGCGTTACGCGTAACATGCTCCAATGGCGGAGACCCGCACTTGCGCGCGCTGCGGCAAGACGTTCGAGCCGAAGCGTGAGCACGCTCGGTTCTGCTCGGCGCGCTGCCGGGTCGCCTGGAACAGGGAGAACCTGAATCCCGACCGCTGGGGTGTCGCCAACTGGGCACCCGAACGGCAGCGCGAGCCGCAGACACAGGCGAGTGCCCTGTCGTGGGCCGTGATCGCGATGCGGGACGCGACCGAGCGCCTCGGGCGGGTGCGGCCCACGGACCGGCCGCAGGCGTTCGCGGTCATCGGCGAGGCCGTGTGGTGGGTCACCATCGTCGATGCCACCATCGTCCGCTACCACTCCCAGGTATACGACGCCGCGCTCGCAGTGCTGCCGGCCGCCGAACGGCGGACGGTCGAAGGGACGTTCGGCGGCCTGAGGTTCGTCCGCAACCGGATGGGCTACTACGCCGACCATGCCGACTTCATCCGGCCGGAAAGCGGTCCTGACGGCGCGGGCGACGCTCCTATCACGATGTGGACCTGGCGATCCCTGCCGAAGCCCGCGCTCGATTCCCTCGCTCCGCGCGGCAGGGAATGGGAACTGGCTCGCTACAAGGCCTATCAGAATTGGCTGGCCGGGCATGCCATCGGGGAGACCTTCTCCAGGACCGCGGGCTTCCTCAGCCTGGCGGCGTCCTCGGCGGGAATGTCTGGCCTGGATCCGTCGGATCCAGGCTCAGCCGGCTCCGGTGATGCCGACCTCAGCCCGCCCCGCCAGGCATCGTAGCGGCTCGTCCCGGGGTGTCCGTCGGGGCCAGTTCCCGTTGCAGCAGCAGCGTGTCGATCCAGCGCCCGTGCTTGAACCCGACGCTGGCCAGTCGCCCGGCGTCGGCGAACCCGCAGCGCCGGTGCAGCACGGCGGAAGCGTCGTTCCCCGAGTCCGCGATGACCGCGATCATCTGCCGCGCCCCGGCGGCCGCGCTCTGGGCGAGCAGTTCCCGCAGCAGATGCCCGCCGATCCCGCGTCCCGTCCACCCGGGCGCCAGGTACACAGAGTCCTCGACGGTATGCCGGTAGGCGGGCTTGGGCCGCCAGGGAGCGGCATAGGCGTACCCGACGATCTCCGCTCCCGCCTTAGGCCGCGCCTCGGCGACGAGGCAGGGGAGCCCGATTTCGGCCAGCCAGGCGACTTTCTTCGCCCACTCCAGAACGGACAGTGGTGTCTCCTCGAACGTCGCCACGCTGTTCGTCACGTAATGGGCGTAGATACCGGCGATCTCATCGATGTCGTCGCCTCCGGCCGCCCGGACCCGCACTTCTTCCTGGCTCATCCGTCCATGATCGCCGAGCCCGGCATGGCCCATGGGCCGGGTGCGCAACTGACCCGAATAGAGCGGGTCGGTTGCGCCATCGAGCCAAAACGTGGTGTGGGGGGGTGTGGGGGCGGCCTCGAGCCCGGAGGGAGCAAAACGTGAAATATCGGGAATCTCGGGCGAGATAGCTTCGCGGCGTGTATTGCCTGCTACGCGGTGTTATGTAATGATCTTTGCAGGGCCGCTAAGAGCGGAGACGTTGAGAGGTTCCGCATGTTCATCGTCCAGCGCAAGCGCTCTCGCAGGGAAGCCACGTTGGAGCGCCGTTATGACTTCCACCTCGGCGAAGCCACACGCGCGGCGCTCGCCGGCAGCTACGACAAGGCGCAGACGCATTCCGGAACGGCCTTGTCGATAAGCCGTGAACTTTATGCCGAGACGGGGGAGCACCGGCCCGATCTGGCCGCCGCACTGGCCACTCACGCGCTCAGCAGCGCGGCGTACGGCCGGACCGGCGAGACGGTCGCGCTGCTCACCGAATCAGCCGGGCATTACGCCGCACTCGCCAACGCGGATCCCGCTACGTACGAGGTCCCGCGCATCGACGTGCTCACGCGGATCGCGGCGGCGGCGGACGCGACCGGGAACACCGCGGACGCCGTCGCCCTGTTGCTCGAGATAATCCGCATGTACGACGCGGTGCCGCCCGCGCGGCGCGCGGACGTCGAAGCGCAGAGCCGACGGGACCTCGCGCGGGCGCGGGCCCGCTTCCACCTCGGAAGATGCCTGCTGAAAACCGGCGGCCGGATAGAAGGCCTCGACCAGATTCAGGCCGGCCTCGCCGACGCGGAACGTGCCTGGGAACGTCTCGGTCTGTCAGCCGACTCCATGAGCTGGCTGAGCGGAGCTCCGGAGTGCGTGCGACTGGCCGCGCCGGACTGGGCGACGGCGGCGGTTCGCGCGATGACGCTGCACGCGGCGGCCGGGAGGTGGGAAAACGCTGCCCGAGTGGCACACATCGCCATCCGCATGTCGGCCGGCCTGGCCGGGATCGGCGGCGACGCGCAACGTGCGGCTCACGCCGCGGTCAGGGAGCGGGCCGCCGCCATATGGATGCAAGAGCGGGAACGGCGCGCATCACTGACCGTGCGGGAAGGGTGAACCGAGGGAACGTCAGGACTGCTCGACGTCGACGAAGCGCTTGCGGGAGCGCTCGATCTCCGCTTCGGCGGCGGCGCGGTCGACCCACTGGGTGCCCTCGACGGACTTGCCGGGCTCAAGGTCCTTGTAGACCTCGAAGAAATGCTGGATTTCGAGGCGGTCGAACTCGGGAACGTGATGGATATCACTCAAGTGTTCCATGCGGGGGTCGCCCGCCGGTACGCACAGGATTTTGGCATCTTCCCCCTTTTCGTCCACCATCTCGAACATGCCGATGACACGCGCGGTGATCAGGCAGCCGGGGAAAGTCGGTTCCTCAAGCAGGACAAGGGCGTCCAGCGGGTCACCGTCTCCCCCGAGCGTGTCCTCGATAAACCCGTAGTCAGCCGGGTACCTGGTCGAGGTGAAAAGCATGCGGTCAAGCCGGATGCGACCCGAGTGGTGGTCGACCTCATACTTGTTCCGCTGTCCCTTGGGGATCTCGATGACGACTTCGACGTCCATGCGTTCACTCCGTGCGATAGTTGTTGATCTACTCCATTGTCGCCGGTCACGAGACAGGACCTGACGCATGGGGTGCTGGGGGCGCCTAAGGCTATGCGACACCGGATGGCGGGTGGGGGGTAATACTGGTAAACGCGGCGTACCTTAGAAGGCGTGAGCAGCGCACAGATGATCGACTGGGACCTGGCGATTTCCACCGGCGTCCGGTTCGCCAAGCAGGGGCCGCCAGTCAGCCTGGCCGAGGCTCGTGCCACCGTGGCCGAACTCCGCGGCCTGACCGCGGTCGTGCAGCAACCCGTCCGCGAGGTTACGGGGCTGACTAGTCAGGGTGATGTCGGCCCGGTGGCGGTCGTGGATCGCCCGGGCTGGATCCGTGCGAACGTCGGCGGTTTCAGGGTGGTCCTCGAACCGCTCGCGGACAAGATCGCGGAGCGCGGCAGCGCGGTTCCCGCCGCCGGCGGCGTCATCGGCTCCGTCGGGTCGCGGGTAACCGGCGTCCAAGCCGGGCTGATCCTCGCCTACCTGTCGTCACGGGTGCTCGGGCAGTACGAGCTTTTCCTGCCGCCGGGCGAGACGAGCTCCCCGCATAACGGGAGCGACGAGGCGAACGGGGCTAACGGCCCGGCCAGCGGCGTAGGCCGCCTCACCCTCGTGGCGCCGAACATCGTGATGATCGAGCGTGAGCTTGGCGTCGATCCGCACGACTTCCGCCGCTGGGTGTGCCTGCACGAGGAGACGCATCGCGTGCAGTTCACGTCGGTGCCCTGGCTGCGCCAGTACGTACAGGGGAAGATGACCGAGTTCCTGCTCGCCTCCGATCTGGACCCGGGCGCGATTGTCGAACGCCTGCGCGCCGCCGCGGGCGCGGTGGCCGGCGCCGTGCGCGGCGGTGACGGGGAAAGCCTGGTGGAGGCCATGCAGAGCCCGGCCCAGCGGGAACTGCTCGACAAGCTCACCGCCGTGATGACCCTGGTCGAGGGGCACGGCGACTACGTGATGGACGCGGTCGGCCCGAAGGTAGTGCCGAGCGTCGCGGAGATCCGGGACAAGTTCAGCTCACGGCGCAGGACGGCGGGGTGGGCCGAGCAGGTCTTCCGGCGCATCCTCGGCATCGACCTGAAGATGAAGCAGTACGCCGAAGGGTCCCGCTTCGTCAAGACGGTCGTCGAGGAGGCCGGCATGGCCCACTTCAACAAGGTGTGGACATCCCCGGAGACGCTGCCGACCCGCGCCGAGATCACCAATCCGTCCGACTGGCTCGCCCGGATCAGCTAAGCGGTAAGCGATCCGTGGGTCCCGCTCCCGCCGTCGCGGCGGTCCGCAACGCCGTGCGCGCCGCCGCCGGCGACCTGAGTTCCGGCGACCTCGTACTCGCCGCGTGCTCGGGCGGCGCCGACTCCCTCGCCCTCGCCGCCGCCCTGGCGTTCGTCGCGCCGAGGATGGATCTGCGGGCTGGCGGGATCACCGTGGACCACGGCCTTCAGGAGGGATCGGCCGAGCGAGCGGAATACGTCGCGGGAACCCTCGGATCGTTCGGCTTGAATCCGGTTTTCCTCAAGACTGTAGAGGTCGGTAGTCAAGGGGGGCCTGAGGCGGCGGCCCGCACGGCCCGTTACGCGGCGCTCGAGGACTCGGCGCGGGGATCCGGGGCGAGAGCCGTGCTGCTCGGGCACACGCTGGACGACCAGGCGGAGTCGGTGCTGCTCGGGCTGGCTCGCGGCAGCGGCGCGCGGTCCCTCGCGGGGATGCCGCCGCGCCGCGGCGTGTTCCGCCGTCCGCTCCTCGGCGTCCGCCGCGCCACTACACGGGCCGCGTGCGAAGCCCTCGGCCTCGACCCCTGGCACGACCCGCACAACGCCGACCGGCGGTTCGCCCGGGTGCGTGTCCGGCTCGACGCGCTGCCCGCGCTGGAACAGGCGCTCGGGCCCGGGGTCGCCGAGGCGCTGGCGCGGACCGCGGACCAGTTGCGCTCAGACGCGGAGGTCCTCGAGGCTCTCGCCGCGCGGCGCCCCCCGGACGACTCGCCGCTGTCGGCCTCCTCGCTGCAGGGAATGCCGGACGCGGTGCGGTCCCGTGTGCTGCGCTCAGCCGCGATCGCGGCGGGTTGCCCACCGGGCACACTGACCGCGGCGCACGTCGCGCGCGTGGCGGAGCTTGTCACCGACTGGCACGGCCAGCGCTGGGTAGACCTGCCGGGCGGTGTGCGCGCGTCCCGGCATGGAAGTGATCTTCTGTTGACTAAAAGGGGATGATTCATGGACGCGACGGACATGGGACCTGCGCTGAAGGAGATCCTGATCACGCGGGAACAGCTCGCGGCCAAGACGGTCGAGCTCGCCGCGCGGATCGACGCCGACTACGCGGGCAGGCCGCTGCTGCTCGTAGGGGTGCTCAAGGGCGCGGTCATGGTGATGGCGGACCTTGCCCGCGCCATGCACCTGCCTGTCGAGATGGACTGGATGGCGGTCTCGTCCTACGGATCGGGCACCAAGTCGTCGGGTGTGGTCCGGATCCTGAAGGACCTGGACACAGACATCAGCGGCCGGCACGTGCTCATCGTCGAGGACATCATCGACTCCGGGCTCACGCTGAGCTGGCTTGTCAGCAACCTCAAGTCGCGTAACCCGGCGTCCGTCGAGATATGCACCATGCTGCGAAAGCCGGCGGCCGCGCAGCTTGATGTCGACGTGGCGTACGCGGGGTTCGAGATCCCCGACGAGTTCGTCGTCGGTTACGGTCTCGACTACGCGGAAAAGTACCGGAACCTGCCATTCATCGGAACTCTCGCCCCCGAGATCGCCCTGTCGACCCGTGGGGCGACCCGCGGACCCTCGGGGTCGGGGAACACATCCCGTGCTTAATGGCGTTGATGTACCGTCAGGTAAACCTATGCCGGCGGCCGGGCGTCCGGCCGCTAGCGGAGCAGGCATGGCAGTGCCGCCGGTGGTCGGCGGGACGTGAGGCTGGTCAGGAGGGAACGGCCCCGAGCCGACGGGGTCGCTCGCAATGGAGTTGAAGCGCTTTTTCCGCGGGCCGCTGCTGCTGGTCCTGCTAGCGGTGCTGGTCATCGCGATCACCCTTGGCTGGGCTAATTCGGGTAGCAGCTACCAGAGTGTGAGCACGTCACAGGTTGTCAAGCTCATTGACGACAGCCAGGTCAAGTCGGCGATCATCACCGACAAGAACCAGACCATCCAGGTCACGACGGATAGCGGCCAGGAGTACCAGGCCGACTATGTTGCGGGCCAGCAGAATGAGCTCTACACGGCCCTGCAGAAGTCGTATGAGGACGGGAAGCTGCCCGGCGGGTACACCGTGCACATCCCGACGACCAGCACGCTGCTGTCCATTATCGAGACTTTCGTTCCTTACCTGCTGATCGCGCTGTTCTTCTTCTTCATCTTGACCCAGATGCAAGGCGGCGGGTCGCGCGTCATGAATTTCGGCAAGTCGCGCGCCAAGCTGATCACGAAGGACACGCCGAAGACGACGTTCGCCGACGTGGCCGGCGCGGACGAGGCGATCGAGGAACTCCAGGAGATCAAGGAGTTCCTGCAGAGCCCGGCGAAGTTCCAGGCCATCGGCGCCAAGATCCCCAAGGGCGTGCTGCTGTACGGTCCGCCCGGTACCGGCAAGACCCTGCTCGCGCGTGCCGTCGCCGGCGAGGCGGGAGTGCCGTTCTACTCGATCTCCGGATCGGATTTCGTCGAGATGTTCGTCGGTGTCGGCGCCTCTCGCGTGCGTGACCTGTTCGAGCAGGCCAAGGCCAATGCCCCGGCGATCGTGTTCGTGGACGAGATCGACGCCGTCGGCCGTCACCGTGGCGCCGGCCTCGGCGGCGGGCACGACGAGCGCGAGCAGACGCTGAACCAGATGCTGGTCGAACTGGACGGCTTCGACACCAAGGGCGGCGTGATCGTGATCGCCGCCACCAACAGGCCGGACATCCTGGACCCGGCGCTGCTGCGTCCGGGCCGGTTCGACAGGCAGATCGTCGTGGGGCAGCCCGACCTGTCGGGCCGCAGGGGCATCCTGAAGGTGCACGCGCGCGGCAAGCCGATCGCGTCCGACGCCGACCTGGACGTCATCGCCCGTCGCACGCCCGGCTTCACCGGGGCTGACCTGGCGAACGTGATCAACGAGGCGGCGCTGCTTACCGCGCGTGCCAACGGCAAGCAGATCTCGATGGCGTCCCTGGAAGAGGCCATCGACCGCGTCATGGCCGGCCCGGAGCGCAAGAGCGCGATCCTGTCGGAGAAGGAGCGCAAGCTCATCGCCTACCACGAGGGCGGGCACGCCCTAGTGGGCCACGCGATGGCGCACGCCGACCCGGTGCACAAGGTCACGATCATCCCGCGCGGCCGTGCACTCGGTTACACCATGGCGCTGCCGACCGAGGACAAGGTCCTGACAACCCGCGCCGAGATGCAGGACCAGCTCGCCATGCTCCTCGGCGGGCGCACCGCGGAGGAGGTCATCTTCCACGAGCCGACGTCCGGCGCCGCCAACGACATCGACAAGGCGACCCAGATCGCCCGCAGCATGGTGACCGAGTACGGGATGAGCGAGCGGCTCGGCGCGCGGAAGTTCGGCAGCGGTGACGGCGAGCCGTTCCTGGGCATGGAGCGGTCGCACAGCCGGGATTACTCCGAGGAGATCGCCTCCGCGATCGACGAGGAGATCCGCCGCATGATCGAGGCCGCGCACGACGAGGCGTGGGAAGTGCTTGTCGAGTACCGTGATGTTCTTGACGCACTGGTGCTGCGGCTGCTCGAGAAGGAGACCGTGGCCAGGAAAGAGGTGCTTGAGCTCTTTGCCACGGTGCAGAAGCGGCCGGCTCGCGGCACCTACACCGGGTACGGCAAGCGCCTGCCGTCTGACCGGCCGCCGATCCAGTCGCCGAAGGAACTCGCCCTTGCGGCCAGTTCGGCCCTGAGCCCGGACGGGTCGGCCCTGCCGTCCTCCTCCTCGCTGCCCGCCAACGGCCAGACGTTCGACTTCGGCACGAGCAACGGCTACGGGGGCGAGACAGGCAGCGATAGTGACGACTGAACTTCCCGAAGTTCCTGAAGTTCCCGGTGTTGACCAGGAGCGGATCCGGCGCGCTGTGCGCGAGATCCTGCTCGCGGTCGGCGAGGACCCGGACCGGGACGGGTTGCTCGACACCCCGGCCCGGGTCGCCCGGATGTACGCTGAGCAGTTCATGGGCCTGCGGCAGCGCCCCGAGGACGTGCTCACAACGGTGTTCGACTCCGAGCACGACGAGATCGTGCTCGTGAAGGACATCGAGATGTACAGCATGTGCGAGCATCACCTGGTGCCGTTCTTCGGCAAGGCGCACATCGGTTATATCCCGAACGAGAAGGGCAGGATCACCGGGCTATCCAAGCTCGCCCGGTTGGTCGACGTGTACGCGCGGCGGCCGCAGGTCCAAGAGCGGATGACCTGCCAGGTCGCGGACGCGCTGATGCGAGTACTGGAGCCGCGAGGCGTGATCGTCGTGCTGGAAGCCGAGCACCTGTGCATGGCCATGCGCGGCGTGCGCAAGCCCGGCTCCAAGACCGTCACCTCCGCCGTGCGCGGGATCTTCCGCGAGAACGCGCAGACCCGCGCGGAGGCCATGAGCCTCGTGTTCGGCCACCGCTGACCCTGTCTTCGGTTACGCCTGGCGTCATCTCGCCCAACATCGCCAGTTTTGCGGGTTTGTTCCCTGTTTGGAGGGGCAGCAGGAAGCCCGACATTTCACTAAACGGAACGGCCTTGGTGTACGTGTTACTGAATGGCTGGCTAATCTTTGCAACTCGATCGGTCATCCAGGTTCGGTGGGAGGTACCGTTGTCCGGGGGAATGAAAACGCTGGTGCCCTGCAATCTGGGGCCTGATAAGAGACCAAAGATGAGCGAGAGCAACGCTGCCGAACGCGCGGGCCGAGGGGGAAAGGTCGGCGTGCCAGGGGGACGCAAGCGTCGCCGCTGGGTGCCGGCTATCGCCTCGTTGCTGACCCTGCTGATCGGCTTGTCCAACATCCTGGCGATCTTCAAGCCGGCCTGGCATGACAAGATGCACAAGATCAACGCGTTCGTGCCGGGAACGCTGACGAACGTCGCGCACAGCGCGGACGTGATCGTCGGACTGCTGCTTCTGCTGCTCTCGCAAGGCCTGCGGCGGCGCAAGCGGCGCGCATGGCAAGCGGTTCTCGCCCTCCTGGCTTTCGATGTCCTCGTCCACCTCTGGTATGGACAGCGACCTTACTCCACGGTGGTGGCCCTCATCGTGGTGGCGGTGCTGCTGTACTTCCAGGACGACTTCTATGCGGTCGGCGATCCGCGCACCCGGTGGCACGCGCTCTCGATCTTCGTCGGGCTGGTCGTGGCCGACATGGCGATCGGGCTTGGTTTCCTGGCGGCCGGCGGCCTGGCCGGTGACTACACGTTCAGAGAATGCGTGCACAGCGTGGTGTTCGAAATGGTGGGGGCGAGCGGGCCGGTCACTTTCGTTTCTGACGCCAGGTCCGACCTGTACGGTGCGCTGACGAGCGCACTGGGCCTGTTCACTTTGGTCGTCACCGTCTACCTGTTCCTGCGTCCGGCCCAGCCCCGTGCCCGGCTCGGCGAGGCGAACGCGGCGCGGATCCGCGGGCTGCTCGCCCGGCACGGCGAGCGCGACTCGCTCGGCTACTTCGCACTGCGCGACGACAAGAACGTGATCTGGTCGCCGTCGGGCAAGTCCGGCATCTGCTATCGCGTGGTGTCCGGCGTCATGCTCGCGGCAGGCGACCCGATCGGCGACCCGGAGGCATGGCCGGGAGCAATTGACGAGTTCCTGTCCGAGGCGGACCGGCACGCCTGGCGACCCGCGGTCATGGGATGCAGCGAACTCGGGGCCGAAGTCTGGTGCCGCGAGGGTAACCTCACGGCCCTTGAACTCGGCGACGAGGCGATCGTGCAGGTTGCCGACTTCAGCCTGTCCGGCAGGGCGATGCGCAATGTCCGTCAGATGGTCAACCGGGTAGCCAAGAGCGGGTACACCGCGCAGGTCCGGCGGGTCCGGGACATCCCGCGCGACGAACTCGACAAGATCATCCGGGCATCCGAGAACTGGCGCGGCACCCAGACCGAGCGCGGCTTCTCCATGGCCCTCGGCCGGATCGGGGGCGTCGGTGACGACGACTGCGTGCTTGTCACCGCCATGGAGGACGGCACGCTGCGTGCCCTGCTCCAGTTCGTGCCCTGGGGCGGTGACGGCCTGTCGCTGGACCTGATGCGGCGCGACAGGAACGCGCAGGGCGGGCTGAACGACTTCCTGATCACGGAGGCGATCAATGCGGCTCCGGGACTGGGCGTGAAGCGCATCTCGCTGAATTTCGCGATGTTCCGGGCGGTTCTGGAACGCGGCGAGCGGATCGGCGCCGGCCCAGTGCTGCGTGCCTGGCGGTCGATGCTGCTGTTCGCTTCCCGGTGGCTCCAGATCGAATCGCTGTACAAGTTCAACGCGAAGTTCTCGCCCGAGTGGCAGCCGCGGTTCTTCGTGTTCCCCGCCGGGCGTGACATGCCGCGCATCGCGTTGGCCGCGCTCGAGGCAGAGGCTTTCCTCGTCTGGCCGACACTCCGGGTGAGCCGGACTGCCCGCCGTGCCGCCAGACTGCTCGGTGCCCGCCGGATCCGTCGGCCGCGGCCCCGCGGGAAAGGCCCGGCGAAGCAATTGTCCTCTGGGGGACGACCCCCGCAAACCCCCCCGGATACCATGCAGGACGCGACCACGTGATCCCGCTTCCGCGTGAAAATCGCTGCCTGGTCATGGGTGTGGTCAACGTCACTCCCGATTCCTTTTCCGACGGCGGCGAGTGGTATGGCGCCGATGCCGCCATCAGGCATGGACTCGACCTCGTGCGACTGGGCGCCGACATCGTGGACGTGGGCGGAGAGTCCACCAGGCCCGGTGCGCAGCGCGTCCCGGAGGAGGAAGAACTGCGCCGGGTGATGCCCGTCGTCACCGAGCTAGTGCGGGCCGGTGTTGTCGTGAGCGTGGACACGATGCGCGCGTCCGTGGCCGAGTCCGCATTGGAGGCGGGCGTCAGCCTCGTCAACGACGTGAGCGGCGGTCTCGCCGACCCGTACATGCCGCGCCTGCTCGCGAAGGCGGCCGTCCCCTACGTCGTGATGCACTGGCGGGGGCACAGCCACGACATGAATTCCCGCGCCATGTACACCGACGTGGTCAGTGAGGTCCACGACGAACTCGGCAGGCGGATCGAGGCGGTCGTCAACGAGGGCGTCGACCCGTCGCTGATCATTTGCGATCCCGGCCTGGGCTTCAGCAAACTAGACGACCACAACTGGAAGATCCTGGCGCACCTGGACGTGATTTCACGGATCGGCGGGCGCGAGTTCCCCGTGCTCGTGGGCGCGTCCCGCAAGCGGTTCCTCGGCAGGCTTCTGGCGGGCCCAGACGGCACGCCACGGCCGTTCGTGGAGAGCGACGATGCCTCGGTAGCCGTGGCCACTCTCGCGGCCGCGGTGGGTGCGTGGTGCGTTCGCGTACACAACGTTCCGCCTAGCGCTGACGCCGTCCGGGTAGCCGCCGCCTTCCGCGCGGCCCAGGGGTCCTGTTGAGCCAAGGGCGCGCCGGAGGCGACCGGGGCAGGAAGATCGTCCTCGCGCTGGGCAGTAACCTCGGAGACAGAGCGGACATCCTGCAGGGGGGTGTCGATGCCATCGCCGCGATCCCGGAGGTACAGGTCATGGCGGTATCGGCGGTCTACGAGACCGTGCCCGTCGGCGGCCCGCCGCAGCCGGACTACCTGAACGCGGTGCTGGTGGCGCGGACCACGCTGCCGTCGGCGGTGCTCCTTGGCCGGGTTCACGAGGTAGAGGCGGCGTTCGACCGGGTCCGCGAGGTCCGGTGGGGCCCGCGGACGCTCGACATCGACATCATCACCGTCGAAGGCGAGCGCAGCGACGATCCCGTGCTCACGCTTCCGCATCCGCGGGCGCACGAGCGCGCGTTCGTGCTCGGCCCCTGGCACGACGCTGACCCGGAGGCGGTGCTCCCCGGACACGGCCGCGTCGCGGACCTGCTGGCTAACCTGCCCGCCCCCGAACGCTCCGGCATCCGCCGTTCTGCCTTCGCAGTGACCGTTCCCGGCAGTGACACGGTTCCTGGCATCCCCGCCGTTCCCGGCAGTGACACGGAGCCAGCGTGAAGCCCGTAAGCACCCGCCTGCTCCTCCTCGCCGCCGTCTTCTTCGCGGTGGTCACCTGGGCCGTGCTGCACGCGGTCTACACGGATCTCCCTCCGCTGTCCTGGACGGGCGTGCCCGCGCTGCTCATCGCGGCGGCGCTAGAAGCGTGGGCCGGACGGGACTTGAAGGCCCGCATCGCGGGCCGGGAGCGCTACAAGCCCGCTCCGGCGCTATTCGTCGCCCGCATGGTCGCCCTGGCGAAGGCCACCGCGTACACCGGGTCCGTCGTCGCGGGAATCTCCCTCGGCTTCGTGATCTACCTTTTCGGCCTGCTCCAGGCGGCGACGCCGCGCACGGACATGATCACCGCCGGCGTGACGTTCGGCTCGTCCATACTGCTGCTCCTGGCAGCGCTGTACCTGGAGAACTCGTGCCGTGTCCCGAAGGACGACGGCCGCGGCCAGGACGACGAGCCGCCCCCGCCCCAGTCCCCCTTCCCCGACCACTGACGCACCGTGCGCTCTAGCCGCCGCCCCCGGCTATCCTTGTCAGCGCATTCGCCTGCGAAGGCTGAAGGGGGCGCCGGCAGCAGTGGAGACTGGAACGAACGAGCATCCTGCCAGGCTCAGGGTCGGCGTGATCGGTCCTGGGCGTGCGGGCACGGCTCTGGCGCGGGCCCTCGCCAACGCGGGTCATGTGATAACAGCAACATCAGCCGTGTCGGCTACGTCCAAACAGCGAGCCCGTGATCAGTTTCCGGACGCCGAGATCGTCGAGCCGGCGGCTGTCGTGGAAAGCGCAGACCTCGTTCTCCTCACGGTTCCCGATGATGTCCTGCATGGTCTCGTCGGCGGCCTCGCGAGGACAGGCGCGCCGCTGCGCGGGCGACTCCTGGCGCACGCCAGCGGCGCCCACGGCATCGCCGTCCTCGACGAGGCCACGAGGAACGGCGCGCTGCCGATGGCCATTCATCCCGTCATGACCTTCACGGGAAGGGATGACGACGTCGACCGCATCAAGGGCGTGAGCTTCGGCGTGACCGCGCCGGACCCGCTGAGGCCCGCCGCGGAGGCACTGGTCATCGAGATGGGCGGCGAGCCCGTCTACATCCCCGAGGAGAACAGGGCTCTTTACCACGCCGCCCTGGCATTCGCCGCGAACCATCTCGTCACGCTCGTCGCCCAGGCCGGGGACCTGCTGAGACATGCGGGTGCCGATTACCCGGACCGAATGCTCGCGCCTCTGCTGAGCGCTGCCCTGGACAACGCGCTGCGGTTCGGCGACGGCGGCCTTACCGGCCCCGTCGCCCGCGGCGACGACGGCACCGTAGCCGCGCATGTAAGGGCCATCGAACAAGCCGACCCGCGGGCGAAGGCCGCTTACCTCGCGCTCGGCAGGCTCACCGCCGACCGCGCCATCAACGCGGGCCTCCTGCGGGCAGAAGACGCCGAACGACTCCTTGACGTCCTGGGGGACAGATGATCCTCGCGCACACGCGGGCCGAGCTCACGGCCGCCCTTGAGAAGCTCAGCGGGCCTGTCGTCCTCGTGCCCACCATGGGCGCCCTGCACGACGGCCACCGCGCCCTCATCAGGCACGCGCGCGCTCTCGCGGGGGACGACAGTGCCATCCGGGGGGACGACCCCCCCAAACCCCCCCGGGAAAAGGGCAGCAGTGCCATCCGGGGGGACGCCCCCCCCAAACCCCTTGGGCAAAAAGGCAGCGTTGTTATCTCCGTCTTCGTGAACCCCCTGCAGTTCGGGCCGACCGAAGACCTCGACCGCTATCCCCGCACTCTCCCGGCGGACCTCGCCATCGCGGAGGCCGAGCACGCGGACCTCGTCTTCGCTCCAGGCGTGGCCGACATGTACCCGAACGAGCAGCTTGTCATGGTCGATCCTGGCTCAGCAGGAGACGTCCTCGAAGGCGAATTCCGCCCCGGTTTCTTCAAGGGCGTGCTCACCGTCGTGCTGAAGCTGTTCACCCTGGTACATCCGGATATCGCGGTCTTCGGGGAGAAGGACGCCCAGCAACTGGCCCTCGTACGCCGCATGGCCGCCGACTTCGCGCTCGGCATCGAGATCGTGGGCGTTCCGACGGTCCGCGCCGCCGATGGACTGGCTCTTTCCAGCCGCAACAAATATCTTTCATCCGCGCAGCGGTCGCTGGCGCCTGCCCTGCACGACGCCCTCGCCGCCGGTGCGGCGGCGGCCTCCGGGGGTCCCAGGGAGGTCAGGGAAACCGCGCTTCGGGCGCTGGAGGCCACCGGGGACGCCTTCGCCGTCGACTACGTCGAAGTGATGGACCAGCAATCGGCCACTGTCGTTCGGGATGATGGTTTCAGGGGCGCGGGGGTGCTGGCTGTCGCGGCGCGGCTGGGCAGCACCCGGCTGATCGACAACGTTCCGGTGAGGTTCGATGCTGCTGACGATTGACATCGGAAACACCAACATGGTGCTCGGCGTGTTCGACGGGGAAACGATCATCGAGCACTGGCGGATCTCGACGGTGCCTGACCGGACCGCGGATGAGCTCGCGGTGGTGCTGCACGGGCTGCTCACGCAGTCGGGCACCATCAAGGAGTCGGACCTGCACGGGATCTCGCTGTGCTCGACGGTGCCGTCGGTACTGCACGAGATGCGGGAAATGGTGCGGCGGTATTACGGCGACCTGCCAGCGGTCATTGTCGCGCCGGGTGTGAAGACCGGGGTGCCGATCCGTTACGACAACCCGAAGGAAGTCGGCGCGGACCGGATCATGAACTCGCTCGCCGCGGTCCACCTGTACGGGGGGCCGGCGATCGTGGTGGACTTCGGCACGTCGACGAACTTCGACGCGGTGTCAGCGCGCGGGGAGTTCCTGGGAGGAGCCCTGGCGCCGGGGATCGAGATCTCGGTCGACGCCCTGGCGCGGCGGGCCGCGCAGTTGCTGAAGGTGGAGCTGACCAGGCCGCCGCGGATTATCGGCAAGTCCACGGTGGAGGCGCTGCAGTCCGGGATCGTGTACGGGTTCGCCGGGCAGGTAGAGGGGATCGTACGGCGGATGGCGCTTGAACTGGCACCGTCGGACCCGTCGTCCGTGACCGTCATCGCGACCGGCGGGCTCGCGCCCCTCGTGATCTCCGAGGTTCCGGCCGTCGACGCGCACGAGCCGTGGCTGACGCTGATCGGCCTTCGCCTGGTGTGGGAGAGAAATGTGTCGGTGTCCCCGCCGCACGCCGGGTAACCTTCGTGCGTGACTGACGATAACGTTCCGGAGCAGGTACGCGTCCGGCTGGAGAAGCGCTCCCGGATGCTTTCGTCCGGCGTGGACCCGTATCCCGTTGGATATCCGCGCACTGCCTCGATTGGCTCGCTGCGCTCGAAATACGGGTCGCTGCCGGCGGACACGTCGACGGGGGAGACCGTCGGCGTCGCCGGGCGGGTCATGCTGTCCAGGGTCGGCGGCAAGCTGTGCTTCGCCACGCTGCGCGATGGTTCCGGCGACATCCAGGTCATGATCTCGCTGGCCCGCGTGGGTCCGGCGGCGCTGGAATCCTGGAAGAGGGACGTCGACCTCGGCGACCACGTCGGCGTGACGGGCGAGGTGATCACCTCCAGGTCCGGTGAGCTGTCCGTGCTGGCCGACTCGTTCGCGGTCACGGCGAAGTCGCTGCGGCCGCTGCCGGAGAAGCATCTCGGGCTCACCGATCCTGAGACTCGGGTGCGGCAGCGGTATCTGGACCTGCTCGTGAATCCGCGGTCGCGCGAGCTAGCGGAAATGCGGTCGCGTGTCGTGCAGTCGGTGCGCACGGCTCTCGTGTCGCGGGACTTCCTCGAGGTCGAGACGCCGATCCTCACGCCGCTGCATGGCGGGGCGAACGCGCGGCCGTTCACCACCCACTACAACGCGTACAACGTCGACGTGTACCTGCGGATCGCGCTCGAGTTGTACCTCAAGCGGCTCGTTGTCGGCGGGATCGAGAAGGTCTTCGAGATCGGCAGGAACTTCCGGAACGAGGGGGCGGATACAACGCACAACCCCGAGTTCACGATGCTCGAGGCCTACGAGACGTACGGCGACTACCTCTCGATCGGTCGTTTGACGCAGTCGCTGGTCCAGGGGGCGGCGGTGGCTGCCTTCGGGTCGACGGTGATCCGCCGAGCCGACGGGACCGAATACGACATCGGCGGGTCGTGGAAGTCCGTGACGGTGCACGAAGGGATCTCCCTGGCGCTCGGGGAATCCGTGACACCGGATACGCCGCTGTCTTCGCTCCTGAAGCTCTGCGAGAAGGCCGACGTCCCGCTCCAGCCGGGGTGGAACCGCGCGCAGGTGATCCTGGAGATGCACGAGCGGCTCGTGGAGAAGAAGACCGTGGAGCCGACGTTCTACTGCGACTTCCCTGTCGAGGTGTCGCCGCTGACGCGCCAGCACCGTTCCGATCCGCGCCTCGCCGAGAAGTGGGACCTGGTGGCGTTCGGGTCAGAGCTGGGCACCGGGTACTCGGAGCTAGTCGACCCGGTGGAGGAACGGGCCCGGCTGACAGCGCAGTCCCTGCTGGCCGCCGGGGGCGACCCTGAGGCCATGCAGCTTGACGAGGACTTCCTGCTGGCCCTTGAGTACGCGATGCCCCCGACCGGGGGGATGGGCATGGGGATTGACCGCCTGATGATGATGCTCACGGGCGAGAACATCCGTGAGACTCAGTTGTTCCCGTTCGTCCGCCCCGGCGCGTGAGCCAGACCCGCCCCAGATCTAGCCGGTTATCCGCCGCGCGCCCACGTAGACGTCCCGCATGACCTGCTGGACCATGACGTCCTGGCCCGTGCTGGGCGCGTCGACCATGAGACCGTTGCCGACGTAGATCCCCACGTGGCTGACGTCCTGGTAGAAGAACACCAGGTCCCCGGGCTGCAGGTCGTTCTCGGAGACCGGCGTGCCCAATTCCCACAGCGAGCCGGTGTAGTGCGGAAGCCAGACGCCTAGCTGGGCGTATGCCCAGACAACCAGGCCCGAGCAGTCGAACTCGTCCGGGCCGGCCGCCCCCCACACGTACGGGTTGCCCAGCCTGGTCAGCGCTTGGCGCAACGCCCTGACCTCGAGCGAGTCACCGCTGGTGGCTGGCGTGTAATCCGGGTACTTGCCGGTCGAGGCGAAGATCGCCATCGCCCGCGACATCTCGGAGCTGTTGAGGACCGCCAGCTTGGCGTTGATCTGTGCGATCTTGTTCTGGATCTGACCGCGGAGCACGCTGGCCGTCGCGATCTGCTCCGCGGCCTCGGCCTCGGCGCGGCCCGCCGCGAGTTGCTCCCCGCGCACCATGGACAGGCGCATGCCCGCCTCGTTGTCGATCTCCTCGATGGTGGCGGACTCGATCAGGAAGCGCGTCGGATCGCCGCTCTCCAGCATCTCCAGCATGGGGTTCGTGCCCTGCGTGATGTATCCCATGTCGGCGAGTTGGGCGACCGCCTTCTGGTTGCCCGCCAGGGCCTCTTGGGCGCGTTCGGCGGCCAGTTCCGCGGTATTCTCCTCGGACTCGGCGTGGGCCATCTGGATCCGCATGTCGTCGTACTGCTGTCCGAGCGAGTCCACGTCGTTGGAAAGCAGCGAGGCTTGCGCCTCAAGGCTGCTGAGGGACGGCCGGGGCGTAGCCGTCCGAACGTGACCGGCGCCCGGGATGAGGACAACCAGGCCCACGGCAGCCGCCGACAGCGATGGGACTCCCCTGACTGTGCGCACAACCACGCACGATATTTCAATCGGCGGTTCCGCTGCCACCGACTCGGCGGAAGTTTCTCTTTGCGGCCCCGCACCGTGGCAGATGTGCGTATTCGGCCGTTGTGCGATACGGCGTTCGTTTCGGTGAGAAGCGGGATGCCAATCTTAACGGATTGCGATGGGTTCGTCGCTTCCGGGAGTGGAGCGTCGTCGGCGGACAGCGCGCATGCGCCTGCCAAGACCATTTCGCCGTCGCGTATCTGGCATGCGGCGCAGCCATTGAAATACGGGCGATACAGTGGTCCGCGATGGGCTACACAGTCAGACAGGCGCGAACCAGGGACGTGCATGTAATCCGTGCCCTGATCGATCAGAACGTGGGGTCCGGGCGGTTGCTGGACAAGCACACCGTCAATCTCTACGAAGACATCCAGGAGTTCTGCGTCGCCGAGAGTTCCGATGGGCTGGTGGCTGGCTGCGGGGCGCTGCATGTTATGTGGGAGGACCTCGCTGAGATCCGCACGGTCGCGGTCGACGAACGGGCGCGCGGTCAGGGAGTCGGCCACCTGATCGTGGATGAACTGCTAGAGCGGGCCAGGAGAGTGGGCGTTGAGCGCGTTTTCTGCCTGACCTTCGCGGTGTCCTTCTTCGCCGCCCACGGATTTAAGGAGATCTTCGGAACGCCGGTGGCGCCTGAGGTCTACGCTGAGCTGCTTCGCTCTTACGACGACGGCGTCGCGGAGTTCCTTGACCTGGACCGGGTCAAGCCGAATACGCTGGCGAACACGCGCATGCTGCTGCGCTTGTGATGGTGCTCCGCGGCCCCGCAAAGGTCCCGATCCGCAAGGTGCTCATGTTCGGGGGGTAGAGTGCGAGGTAGGGCGGTTTGGGTCCCTGCCTGGCGAACTGCCTGGTTAATCATGGGTCGAGGTGGTCACTGTGCTGCAGGATCTCGCTACGCTCGCGCCGTCCGCGATCGTATGCGCCGTTTTCCTCGTCGGCGTGGTGATGCTGGTGCGCCACGAGATGGCGCCGAAGCGCCGGGAAGGCGACGACGTCCAAACGTCTTCCGCGGGCGCGCTGGACACGAACGCCGCGAGCGAAGCGAACCATGATATTTAGTGCAACAGCGGCATTATGTAATCTTCTGAATCGGTCATGAGCTGGCGTAATGCTAACTATGCTTACAATGACTGATTACACAGAGTAACTCCCCTGCTTGGCGGAACAAGGTTGGAGCACGGCTACATCTAAGAAGTCGTGCCCCCTCTAATTGTGCCGGTCAAGAACTGGGTATATGTTTGGCATCCGAAATAGTTGCACCGAAGAAGGGCTGAATCCGTGGCACAGAAGGTACAGGTACTTCTCGTCGACGATCTCGACGGGGGCACGGCAGATGAGACGCTGACGTTTGGTCTCGATGGCGTCTCCTATGAGATCGACCTGAGTTCCGGCAACGCGGGGAAGCTTCGCAATGAGCTTGCTCAGTATGTGGAACATGCGCGTAAAACCGCGGCGGGGCCGGCCCGCCGGCGTCGTCCCCGCAGTGGCGCTGGCCGTCAGCAGAGCGCGGCAATCCGCGAGTGGGCGAAGCAGCACGGTAAGAAGATCAGCGAGCGGGGACGCATTCCCGCCGATATTCTCGCCGAGTACGAGGCCGCGCACTAGCGCACGCAAGCTCCAGGCAAGCTGGCCCTCTCCCGGGCAAGGGCGTTACGGCGCTCGCGTCCCCACTGCCCACCACCTACCGCACAACGGGACGCGCGCCGTGGTTAGCTAGCGGTCGGCTAGCGCAATCAGTCCGGGTTCCCCGCCGACGAGCCAGCCGTCCGGCCTCACGTCGAACGCCGGGCGGCTCGGGGCGTTCCTCTCCCTCCGCTGTCTCTGGTTCTCTGCCTCGCCTGGCGCGCCTTGGACTGCCGCCGCGTGCCCCGGACCGCCGCGTGCCCCGGACCGCCGCGTGCCCCTGACTGCGCGGTGCCCGGACTGCCGCGGTGCAGTGTCGGCGTGATGCAGTGCCGGAGTGATGCAGTGCCGGCGTGATGCAGTGCCGCGGCGATCACGGGGTGCGTTCGCTTGCGGCGTACTTGGAACTACGCTGCGCCTTCACGCTGTTGGATGGGGTACAGGCAGCGTGTCCGGGGAAGTACATCTCTACTTGGCGCATAATCGCGGTAAGTGCAGGGTCGGGCACGCGGCTACCATGCGGAGCAAGCAGGCATGCCGGAGCCTGCCAGAACCCCGCTGTGAGGAGAGCGACGACATGTTCGAGAGGTTTACTGACCGGGCGCGGCGGGTTGTTGTCCTGGCGCAAGAAGAGGCCAGGATGCTCAATCACAATTACATTGGGACTGAGCACATCCTGCTGGGCCTGATCCATGAGGGGGAGGGCGTCGCCGCGAAGGCGCTTGAGTCCCTTGGGATCAGCCTGGAGGCTGTCCGCCAGCAGGTCGAGGAGATCATCGGCCAGGGTCAGCAGGCGCCGTCTGGGCACATCCCGTTCACGCCGCGCGCGAAGAAGGTCCTTGAGCTGTCCCTTCGCGAGGCGCTGCAGCTTGGCCATAACTACATAGGGACTGAGCACATCCTGCTCGGCCTGATTCGCGAAGGCGACGGCGTGGCCGCCCAGGTGCTCGTCAAGCTGGGCGCTGACCTGAACCGTGTCCGCCAGCAGGTCATCCAGCTTCTGCACGGCTACCAGGGCAAGGAGCCGGCGTCGGCGACGAGCGGCAGCACCGAGGCCGCTCCCTCGACCTCGCTCGTGCTCGACCAGTTCGGTCGTAACCTCACCCAGGGTGCGCGTGAGGGCAAGCTGGACCCGGTGATCGGCCGGGAGAAGGAAATCGAGCGGGTCATGCAGGTCCTGTCCCGCCGTACCAAGAACAACCCGGTCCTGGTCGGCGCCCCCGGTGTCGGCAAGACCGCGGTCGTCGAGGGACTGGCCCAGAAGATCGTCAAGGGCGAGGTCCCGGAGACCATCAAGGACAAGCAGCTGTACACCCTCGACCTCGGCGCCCTGGTCGCCGGCTCCCGCTACCGCGGTGACTTCGAGGAGCGGCTGAAAAAGGTACTGAAGGAAATCCGCACCCGCGGCGACATCATCCTGTTCATCGACGAGATCCACACCCTCGTCGGGGCAGGTGCCGCCGAGGGCGCGATCGATGCGGCCTCCATCCTCAAGCCGATGCTGGCTCGTGGCGAACTGCAGACGATCGGTGCCACCACACTCGACGAGTACCGCAAGTACCTGGAGAAGGACGCCGCTCTCGAGCGCCGCTTCCAGCCGATCCAGGTGGCCGAGCCGACGATCGCGCACACGATCGAGATCCTCAAGGGCCTGCGCGACCGGTACGAAGCGCACCACCGGGTGTCCATCACCGACGGCGCGCTCGTGGCCTCCGCGCAGCTGGCCGACCGCTACATCAGCGATCGGTTCCTGCCGGACAAGGCGATTGACCTCATCGACGAGGCTGGCTCGCGCATGCGCATCCGCCGCATGACCGCACCGCCGGACCTGCGTGAGTACGACGAGAAGATCGCGCAGGTCCGCAAGGAGAAGGAGTCGGCCATCGACTCCCAGGACTTCGAGAAGGCAGCCGCACTGCGTGACACGGAGAAGCAGCTGCTCGCCAAGAAGGCCACCCGGGAGAAAGAATGGAAGGCCGGCGACATGGACGTCGTCGCCGAGGTCAACGAGGAGCTCATCGCGGAGGTGCTCGCCACCGCGACGGGCATCCCGGTGTTCAAGCTCACCGAGGAGGAGTCGCAGCGCCTGCTCCGCATGGAGGACGAGCTGCACCGCCGCGTCATCGGACAGAACGACGCGATCAGGGCCCTCTCCCAGGCCATCCGCCGTACGCGGGCCGGTCTGAAGGACCCGAAGCGTCCCGGCGGCTCGTTCATCTTCGCCGGGCCGTCCGGCGTCGGTAAGACCGAGCTATCCAAGACGCTCGCCGAGTTCCTGTTCGGCGACGAGGACGCGCTGATCCAGCTCGACATGTCCGAGTACATGGAGAAGCACACGGTCTCGCGGCTGTTCGGCTCCCCGCCCGGGTACGTGGGGTACGAAGAGGGCGGCCAGCTCACCGAGAAGGTGCGCCGTCGTCCGTTCTCGGTGGTCCTGTTCGACGAGATCGAGAAGGCCCACCCGGACATCTTCAACTCGCTGCTCCAGGTGCTTGAAGACGGTCGCCTGACCGACGCCCAGGGTCGCTCGGTGGACTTCAAGAACACCGTGATCATCATGACGACGAACCTGGGAACGCGGGACATCTCGAAGGGAGTGTCCGTCGGCTTCGCCCGTCAGGGCGAATCCCGCGGCTCCTACGACCGGATGAAGGCGAAGGTCAGCGAGGGGCTCAAGGAGCACTTCCGGCCGGAGTTCCTGAACCGCGTGGACGACGTCATCGTGTTCCACCAGCTCGAGCGCGAGGAGATCTTCTCCATCGTGGACCTGATGATTTCCAAGCTCGACGAGCGGCTGAAGGACCGGGACATGGGCATCGAACTTCGCGAGCCCGCGAAGGAACTGCTGTCCCAGAGGGGTTACGACCCGGTCCTGGGCGCCCGTCCGCTGCGCCGCACGATCCAGCGGGAGATCGAGGACGCGCTGTCCGAGAAGATCCTGTTCGGGGAACTGCGGCCGGGGACCATCGTCATCGTCGATGTCGAGGGTGAAGGCGACGAGAAGAAGTTCGCCTTCACCGGGGTGCCGAAGCCGGAGTCGGTGCCGACCGCGGAGCCAGTTGCCGCGGCCGCGGCCAGCGAGCCGTCCACTGTCATCCGGCCGTCCTCTGCCGGCAGCTCCGACGGTCCCGGGACCGCGCAGGCGCTGGGTTAACCCGGCAGGGCGAAAGTTCCGTCAGGCAGCGGGTCCACGAGCCCGTCGGCCACTAGGCCGTCGAGCGCGCGGGCCCGCTGCGCGTTATCGGGCCAGACGAGGTCGAAGGTCTCCCGCTGAACGGGCGTGCGGCGCTCACGCAGCAGCCCGAGGAGCCGGCCGCGGCACTGGCGGTCGGTGCCTTCGTAGCGCTGGACTCGTGGTCTGTCGGCCGACTTCGGCTGCCCGGCAGCGCGCCATTCGCAGTGCGCCTTGACCGGGCATTTGGAACACTGCGGATTCGCTGCCGTGCAGACCAGCGCGCCAAGCTCCATGACGGCCACCGACCAGCGCGCCGCGGTCGCCTCGCCCTCGGGCAGCAGTGATTCCGCCAGCCGGTACTCTGCCGTGGACGGGGCGGGCCCGGGATGCTCCTTGCCGGACACCAGCCTGCCGAAGACCCGCCGGACGTTGGTGTCGAGCACCGCGTGCTTGCGCCCGTAGGCGAAGACCGCCACGGCCGCTGCCGTGTACGCGCCGATTCCGGGAAGCTTGATCAGTTCGTCGCGGTCCGACGGGACAATCCCGTCGTAGTCTGACGTGATGATGCCGGCGGTCTCGTGCAGCCGCAGCGCCCGGCGCGGGTACCCCAGGCGGCCCCATTGCCGCACCGCCTCGCCCGGCGTGTCTGCCGCCAGATCCTTAGGCGTCGGCCATCGTTCAAGCCATGCCGCGTGAGCGGGCAGCACGCGGCTCACCGGCGTCTGCTGCAGCATGATCTCGCTGACCAGCACCGACCATGGCGTAGCGTCGGCCGCCCGCCAGGGGAGGTCCCTGGCATGCTGGGCGTACCAGATGAGGATCGGCTCTGAAAAACGCGAAGGCACGAAGGGAATTATCTCTCAAGCGCCCTGCTGCCTCTCCCGTACGGCATGTCTTCGGAGTCCGGGCGTGATCAAGGTGCATACTTTACGCATGCGCCTGATAACTAGACGTGATCGAGGCGAACCTCCGGAGCCAGAGGCCTACTGGCGGCGCCGGTTCATCATCCTCGGTGGCGGACTCGGTGCACTGATGCTCGCGGCATGGGCCTTCGGCAGCGGTGGGCCCAGCCCCGCCGCAAGCCGGTCAGCGGCATCCCGGGCATCGACGGCGGCCAGGGAATCACGCTCATACCTGCCGTCCGCGGCGTACGGGAACGCATGGACGACTGCCGGGCCTCCCGCTCGCGCGATCCGGATCACGCCGGTGAAGGCGGCCCTCGGGCCGAAGCAACCTAAGCGCCCCGCCGCGGCGTCCGCATCCCCATCCGACACCGCAGCACCTCACAGCGCAGCCCCGGATAGCGCAGCCCCGGATAGCGCGGGCGCGGCGAGCGCTCGCTGTGCGCCGGGCGACATCGTACTCAGCCTCTTCACCGGCGAGTCTGCTTACGTTCCCGCCCAGCAGCCGCGATTCGACGTCTACGCGGTCTCCACGTCTTCGTCGGGGTGCGAGATGCCGTTCGGCCCGGCGACGGCCCGGGTCGTCGTCACCCACCGCGGCCAGGTGGTGTGGGACTCAGCCGCGTGCAAGGCATCCAGCCGAGCCCCGGCGCAGCCGCAGGCCGTGAGCTTCACGCAGGGTGTGCCCGAGGAGGTGACGCTCTCCTGGAACCGCGCGGCGGCGAGCCAGGGCTGCGCGGGGGCGCTCGCTCACGGTGAGTCAGGCACATTCGACGCGGTGGCCATGGCCGACGGCATCGCCAGCAAGGTCCGCTCGTTCACGCTTCGGCCCTAAACCGGGTGGTCGGCCCGGGCCGGGTCGGCCACGCCTAGCCGCGGAGGGCGGCGGCCAATGCCGAGCGGACGTCTTCGACCTCGACGATCTCCATGCCGCTACCGCCGTTGCCTCCGGACCCGGACGCGGCGGAGCCAGGCACGCTCGATCCCGACGCGGCGAAGGCGGACGAATTCGAGCCGACGGGCACGATCGCGCGGCGGAAACCCATCCGCTCAGCCTCCGCGACCCTCCGCGGGACCCCCGCGACATTCCGCACCTCGCCGGCCAAGCCGACCTCACCGATGGCGATCACGCCCGGCGAGATGGACAGGTCCCCTATCGAACTGGACAGGGCGAGCGCGATCGCGAGGTCGACGGACGGTTCGGTAAGCCGGACTCCGCCTACCGTGGCGGCGTAGACATCGGACTTTCCCACCTTCACGTCGGCTCGGCGCTGCAGCACGGCGAGCACCATCCCCACACGAGAGCTATCCAGTCCGGACGTGACCCGGCGGGGGGTATCGAGGATCGATGTCGCGACGAGCGCCTGCACCTCCGCCAGCAGGGGACGGCGGCCTTCCAGGGTCACCGTGACGCAGGTCCCCGGTACCGGTTCGCGATGCCGGGACAGGAACAGGCCGCTCGGGTCGGCGAGCCCGATTAGGCCGTACTCGCCGAGGTCGAAACAGCCGACCTCATCCGTCGGGCCGTATCGGTTCTTGACCGCGCGCACCATGCGGAGCCGCGAATGCCGGTCACCCTCGAAGTGCAGGACGACGTCGACGAGATGCTCCAGCGTGCGGGGCCCGGCTACGGAGCCGTCCTTGGTGACGTGCCCGACGAGGATGGTGGCCATGGCCCGCTCCTTGGCCACCGCGGTCAGGGCCGTTGCCACCTCGCGAACCTGGGTGACGCCACCCGGGACGCCTTCCACCTCGGTAGCCGAGACGGTCTGCACCGAGTCGATGATCAGCAGCCTTGGCTGGACCGCGGCGACGTGCGACACGACCGCGTCCAAGTCCGTCTCGGCGGCGAGGTACAGGTTGTCGCATATCGCGCCGAGCCGGTCGGCGCGCAGGCGCACCTGCGCGGCCGACTCCTCCCCGGTGACGTACAGGACCGGGCCCTCCTTGGCGACCAGGGCACCCGCCTCAAGCAACAGCGTCGACTTGCCCACTCCCGGCTCGCCGGCCAGCAGCAGCACCGCGCCGGGCACGAGGCCGCCCCCGAGTACCCGATCCAGTTCGTCAAGACCGGTCGGCCGGGCGATGGCCGCCGCGGCGTCGACTTGCCCGATCGGCATGGCGGCCGTGCTGACCGGGCCGCCGCCGAGCCGGCCGCCGGCACCCGCCCCTGGGTTGGCGTACGCGGCGGCCCTGATCCCGGCGCGCACCAGTCGCGGGACAGCCGCCTCCTCGACGGTTCCCCATGCCTGGCATTCCCCGCACCGGCCGACCCACTTGGCCGTCTGCCAGCCGCATTCGGTGCAGCGGAAACCCGCCGATGTTTTCGCCATGGGTGCACCATAACGGTGTCCACCGACATTTGACTCGCGCTCGCCTCCGGGCGCCCGGTCCTGGCTGCTCGGGTCATGCCCGGGCTTAAGCTGAAGATGGAGCGTTATTTGTGGGAGGGAGAGGCGTTGAACGTGCTGCCCGCGATACCGGTCGCGCTGTCCACGTCGTCCGTCTATCCCGAGCGGACCCCGGATGCCTTCGAAGCCGCCGCGCGGCTCGGCTACGACGGCCTGGAAGTCATGGTCTATACGGACCCCGTCAGCCAGAGCGGTGACGCCCTGGCGCGGCTGGTCGACTATCACCAGGTGCCGGTGCTCGCCGTGCACGCGCCGAGCCTGCTGCTCACCCAGCTCGTGTGGGGACGTGAGCCGTGGCAGAAGCTGATTAAGGCCAAGGAACTCGCCGAGCGCGTGGGCGCGAAGGTCGTGGTCGTGCACCCGCCGTTCCGCTGGCAGCGGGACTACGTGCGCGGCTTCGTGGAAGGCATGGCCAAGATCTCGGAAGAGACCGACGTGACGTTCGCGGTCGAGAACATGTTCCCCATCAGGGCAGGCACCTCCGAGGTCTCCGGGTACGCGCCGCACTGGAACCCAGTGGACCTGGATCTGCCGAACGTGACGCTCGACCTGTCGCATACCGCAGCGTCCGCCTCGGACGCGATCACGATGGCGAACGATCTCGGCGCCCGCCTGTCGCACATTCACCTGGCCGACGGCACCGGCGTGTCGAACGGCCCTGTTCCCGACGAGCATCTCGTGCCCGGCCGCGGCGGGCAGCCGTGCGCCGAACTGCTGCGCGGCATCGTCGCCACTGGTTACCAGGGCATGGTCGTGGCCGAGGTCAACACACGGCGTGCGGTGTCGCGGGAGGTCAGGCTCGCCGACCTCGCCGAGACGCTGGCTTTCGCGAGAACTCACCTGGCGCCTGAGGAGGCGGCCGTGCGATGACAGGCACGCTGATCACCGTAGCGGCCACCGGCGCGGAGTCGGAGAAGGCCCAGGTTCCCGCGTTGCCCGTTACGCTGGCGGAGCTGACGGATACGGCAATGACCTGCCAGGCGTCGGGAGCCGCGGTCATCCACGTGCACATCAGGGACGACGACGCGAAGCCGACTCTGGACGTCGCGCGTCTGGCGGACACGGTGGCCGCGCTGCGTGCCAAGACCAACCTCGTCGTGCAACTGTCCACCGGGGGCGCGGTCAGTGACGGCTTCGACGCCCGGCTGGCCGTGCTCGACGCAGAACCGGACGCCTGCTCGCTGACGTGCGGGACGGTCAATTTCGGCGACGACGTGTTCCTCAACCCCTGGGGCTTCATCAAGGATCTCTACCAGCTCACCCTGGAACGCCGCGTGGTCCCCGAGTTCGAGCTGTTCGACCTCGGGCACGTCGCGACGCTGCACCGGCTGCTGCGCGAATTCGGTCCGCCCGCAGGCGGTCACGTTCACTGTGACCTGGTGATGGGTGTCCCGGGCGGCATGCCTGGCGACGCGGCGACGCTGGTCGCGGCCGTCCAGGCGCTTCCCGCGGGCGCGACCTGGTCCGCGACGGGGATAGGCCGGACGACCCTGCCCGTGCTATTCGGCGCGCTGGCCGCTGGTGGCCACCTGCGGGTCGGCATGGAGGACACGATCACCTTGGCGAAGGGCCGGCCGGTGACGTCAAACGCCGAACTAGTTGCGCGGGCCGCCCAGGCCGCCAATATCGCGCAGCGCCCCCCGATGACTCCCGATCAGGCCCGCGAGTTCCTCGGCATCAAGTCACGAGGCTGATGAAGCACGACTGGCATGCGGGGCATTCGGCATGTACCAAACGTCACATCGAGTCGCGCGCGGCGGTGAGCTCCGCATGACTTCCGCATGACTTCCACCGTCGCGGGAGTCGCTCGCGGGATGGGGCGCCGGAGCGCTCACCAATGCTTGCTATGGATTTGCATTTGCAAGCATGCGAGCTAGAGTGAGCATATGAGTGGTATCGGAGACTATATCCGGCAGCAGCGGGAACAGGCGAAGATCTCGCTGCGGCAACTCGCGGAGCAGGCAGGGGTCTCTAATCCGTACCTGAGCCAGGTCGAGCGCGGGCTGCGCAAGCCGAGCGCCGACATCCTCCAGCAGATCGCGAAGGGCTTGCGGATCTCGGCCGAGGCGCTGTACGTGCAGGCCGGCATCCTGGAAGACCGTCCCGCGGACTCAGGGGTGAGATCTGCCCTGCTCACCGACCCAGAGCTCACGGAGCGGCAGAAGCAAGTGCTGCTCGAGATCTACGAGTCGTTCCGCCGGGAGTCCGAGCCGGAGCAGCCGACCGCAGAGGTGGTCGCCGTCGTCCGCGAGCCCCGCGACGCTTCGGATCACGTAAGCTCCCCGGAATCCGCCGACGGCACCAACCCTGAGTGAGACAAGGTAGCGTAAGCCCGTGGTCACCATCCTGGGCAACGGGGTCTACACCCCGCTGAATTACATCTTCGTGGCGCTCTCGCTGGCCGCGTTCGTCGTGGAGGCGTGGGCCTTCATTGACGCCATCATCCGGCCCGCCCAGGCGTACACAGCCGCCGGCAAGCAGACCAAGACGATCTGGATGCTCATCCTGGGTGTCGCGTTCGTCCTCGGACTCGCCGCGGCAGCCGGCTACGGCATCGGCATCACCAACTTCCTGGCGGTCGCCGCTTTCGTCGCCGCTGCCATCTACCTGGTTGACGTCCGGCCGAAGGTCAAGGAGTTCCGTCGAGGCGGCGGCAATTCGGGTCCCTACGGCCCCTGGTAAGGCACCCAGGGCGTCCGACGCTACGGGATGACCAGGAGGAGGACCGGGGTCGCCACCAGGACGACGGCGGTCAGCACTACCGCCCCCTGGACCGAGCGGGCCAGCGGGCGGGGCGGGGCTAGAAGGCGGTTCACGCGCGCTGTCAATTCCCCCTCGGCCACGGCAAGGGCGCCGACCGGGACATCCGCGGGAGCGCTGGCCGTGCCGAACCGCATGAGCGCGGTCGCGAGTTCACGTGCCACAAGGCCGCGGACGCGCAGCGCGCGGTCGTCGGCCATCATCTCGACCAGCAGGGCGACGGTCCGGTATGCCTGACGGATCACGCGGGATCGGGGGAGCGCACGGCGCAGCGAGGTGAACGGAATCAGCACCAAGTCGTGCCGGGCGCGCAGGTGTGCCCGTTCGTGGGCGAGCACCGCGGCGAGTTCGGCGGGCGCGAGCAGGTCCAGGGTGCCCACGCTGATCACGATCTGCGACCTGAGTCCGGGCAGGCAGTACGCGGCGGCGACTGGATAGTCGACTACCAGGGCACCAGGCGCTTTCGGGTCACCGTGCGCGAGCAGCGCCAGCAGTTCCCGCTGCCGCCTCCTGGCCTGCACGGCTACGGCGAACGCCATCGTCAGCACCCAGCACAGCGCGCCGAACAGCGCGATTGCCGCGAACATGCTGCCCATGCGCATCATCGTGATGCCCACAGGCTCGTGGAGCGCGAGCAGATCGCCGTTCGAGGATTGCCTGGCGAACACCGCCATGCCGCCGATCACGCCCGACCGTTCTACGGCGGGACCCCCGACGCCGATCGCGAGGAGCGCGCCGATGGCCGCGAGGCCGCCCGCGAGACCGAGCGACTGCCACAGCAAAATCGCGGTTGCCGGGGAGCGGCGCGGCCACGAGGCACGCAACAGCGCGCCTGCGCCCCGCAGGCTCCCGATGGCGACCGCGGCGAGCAGTGTCGCGTCGGTCAGTGCCCACATAACCCGATCCCGGATTCTCCTTCGGATGGCTGCTCCGCAGCCTGCTGAAGGACGATTCGCGCGAGCGCCTCACGTAGCACGATGGCCTCCGCGCCGGAAACGCTCTGCGCGAATCTGGCGAGCGCGGCGCCTCTGTCGCCTGTCTGCTCCAGTGCGGTGAGCATGAGTTCCGCCACGTACGCCTCGCGCGTCTCGGCGGGCCGGTAACGCCAGGCGCGACCGTCCCGTTCCCTGCGCGCGAACCCCTTCTTAGCAAGCCGGTCAAGCACCGTCATGACGGTAGTGTGTGCCAGATTACGCTGTCCGAGCCCGCTGCTGACCTGTCTCACTGTAAGAGGTGAGTCGGTCTGCCAGAGAACTTCCATGATGGCTCGCTCGAGCTCGCCCAGCCTGTTCACGATTGCTACTGTACAGTCGGCGCGGTTTCCGGTACCAGAGGTGATGCCTCACTGGCGAGCGGGGACTTCGCAATATGCACGCAGCCTGCGATGATCGCGATGAGCGCGATGATCTGGGGCAGCAGCCACCAGCCCACGCGGATTTCCTCGCCGTAGAGCGTGACCCCGTAGCTGATACTGATCAATGCGTCACCTACAGTAAGCATCGGCTGCGAGGCGACGAGCGAGCCCGCCTGGAGCGCGTTCTGCAGCAGGAAGAGTGCGCCCACTCCGGCGACCGCGGTGGCGTACAAATGCCAGCTGGCGAAGAACTGCTTCACGCTCACGTCGAGGTCGGCCATCGCGTTCTTCATCAGCGCGGCGGTCAGCGCGTACCCGCACGCGGCCGCGAGGCCGAGCAGCGCCGCCCGGGGCTCACCGCGCGTGCCCAGGGCCATGGTGATCAGCACTACCTCGAAGCACGCGGTGGCGATCAGGGCGATTACCCAGCTGTTGTTCTGCGCCTTGTCACCAGCCCCGCTAGGCGCGGCGATCGCCAGTCCCGCGCCGAGGGCGGTGGTGGTGAGCGCGATCGACCGCCATGGCAGGCGCCGCATCCCCTGGAAGTCGTGGTTGGCCAGCGTGGCGAGCAGCAGCGTGACCGGAAGTTCGATGATGAAGATGGGCTGCACCAGCGCGATAGGGCCGGTGGCCAGGGCCGCTGCCTGGAACAACGCCGCGGCCATCACCATCGCGATGCCCGCGAGCCAGATCCGGCGCCGGATCAGGTCCTTCAGCAAGGACAGGTGCATGGCATGCGACGGTGGCACCTGCTTCGCCGCCTTGCGCTGCAGCACTGACGCCGTCGCGTTGCTCGCGGCGGTGAGCAGAGCGAACAGGACGCAGATCATTCCCCGCCATTTCGCACGAAGTTGGCGAACGCCGCCAGGTTGGCGAGCGACTCGCCACGGGATTCCCGCCATGCCCATTCCCGCCGGATAGCGGATCCGAAACCCAGTTTCAGTGCCTGGTCGAACGTCTCGTCGGCGTAGGTCAGGACACAGCCGAGCAGGCGGTCGATCTCGTCCTCGGTGATGGCGGAGATCGGCAGTCGCCCGGCCAGGTACACGTCGCCAGTGGCATCGAGCGCGAAATTCACGCCGAACATCCGGCCGTTGCGCTCCAGGAGAAACCGGTAGAAGGCCGCGTGGTTCTCATCCGGCTGGCGGCAGAAGAAGGCTTCCACGTGCAGGCTGTGCTCGCCCGCGATCAGCCAGGTCAGCGTCGCGAGCTTGCGCGTTCCGGCGAGGCGGACCAGGTAAGAGCCCGGCTCCGGGTTCTCGTGCGCCAGGTTCAGGGCGTCGAGGATGTTGCCGAGTGTCTCGCCGGGCGTCGCCATCGCCGCTACGCTCCTACTCTCGCCGCCGCCTCTTCCATGGCACCGGTATACACCGCGGTAAGCCCGTCTACCGTCGCAGACCATCCGAATGCGGACGCGTGTCGTACGGCGCCCTCCGACAGCGCCTTCAGCCGTCGGCGCCCCCTGATGAGTGGTCGCAGCGCACGGGCCCAGTCACCTGGGTCGTGGCCTTCCACCAGCACGCCCGAGTAGCCGTCCCTGACGGCGGTGCGGAGTCCGCCCACGGCCGCCGCCACCACCGGAGTCCCGCACGCCTGCGCCTCCAGGGCGACCAAGCCGAACGACTCCGAGTACGACGGGGTCAGCACCAGCGTCGCGGCCCGGTACCAGTCGGCAAGTTCCGCCTGCGGGCACGGTGACTCGAACCGCACGACGTCGACGATCCCGAGCGAGCCGGCGAGTTCCCGCATCCGGTCCGGATCCGCGCGGGACGCGCTGCCGCTCGGCCCGCCGACCATGACGACCAGCAGCCTGTCCCGCAGCGCGGGCTCGTCAGCGAGCAACCGGGCCGCCGCCTTGAGGACGACATCCGGCCCCTTCAGCGGCTGCACTCGCCCGGCGAACAGCAAGACGAACGCGTCCGCCGGTATCCCGAGCCGTGCCCGCGCGGCTAGCCGCGGGCCGGGCTTGAAGACTTTCAGGCTCGCGCCAGGAGTGATCGTGCGGATCCGCGCAGGATCGGCCCCGTAATACCGAACGAGCTGTTGCGCCTCCTCGTCGGTGTTGGACACGAGCCGGTCGGCCGCGGCTATCACCTCGTGCTCGCCGCGAATCCGCATCTCCGGCTCGGCCGCGTCGCCTGCGGCGAGGGAGGCGTTCTTCACCGCGCCGAGAGTATGCATCGTCTGCACGAGAGGGACTCCCCACCGCTCCTTCACCGCCGCCCCCACCTTTCCCGACAACCAGTAGTGGGCGTGGATGAGGTCGTACTTGCCCGGCTCGGCGGCCGCCTCGGCGCGCAGCACCTCGAGCGTGAACGGGCACACCTGTGCCGGCAGGGAGTTCTTGTCCAGTTCCTCGAACGGCCCGGCGGGGACGCTGCGTACCAGCACTCCCGGGGCCAGTTCGGCCAGCGGCGGGGTGTCCCGGCAGACAGCGCGGGTGAAGATCTCCACCTCCGTGCCGCGTGCGGCGAGGCGCTTGGCGACCTCGGCGACATAGACGTTCAGGCCCCCGGCGTCGCCCGTGCCCGGCTGGTCGAGCGGGGAAGTATGCACGCTTATGGTCGCTATCCGCCGCGGGAGGATCTGAGACATCTTGGACACAGTTGTTTCCAACCTCCGCGGGGGGAAGTGTGTTCCCCAATCGGGACGAGAGGGGGAAGAAGGGGAGCCGCCACTGTCGTTCGGGATGATGGATGTGCCTAAGGGTCCTCTGCACCGGCCGGGGACCGGCGGCTAGGCTGGCCGGCATGGGAACCCTCGTGCTGCTGCGGCATGGTGAAAGTGACTGGAACTCCAAGGGCCTGTTTACCGGCTGGGTGGACATCGGGCTCGCGGCGAAGGGACGGCAAGAGGCCGAGCACGCCGGGCGCATGATCACTGAGGCCGGACTGCGGCCGGATGTCGTGCACACGTCCGTGCTGACCAGGGCGATTCAGACCGCGAACGGCGCGCTGGAGGTCGCGGGGCTGAGCTGGCTGCCGGTAAGCCGGAGCTGGCGGCTGAACGAGCGCCACTACGGCGCATTGCAGGGCAAGGACAAGGCACAGACGCGCGAGGAGTTCGGCGACGAGCAGTTCATGCTGTGGCGCCGCTCCTACGACGTGCCGCCGCCGCCGATCGCCGACGACGACCCGCTGTCACAGGCGAATGATCCGCGGTACGCCACGCTGCCGCCCGAACTTCGCCCGCGCACCGAGTGCCTGCGCGACGTCGTGGCGCGGCTGCTGCCGTACTGGTACGACGCGATCGTGCCGGACCTCGCCCTCGGCCGCACAGTGCTCGTGGTCGCGCACGGCAACTCGCTCCGGGCACTCGTCAAGCACCTGGACGGGGTCAGCGACACGGCGATCGCCGAGCTGAACATCCCGACCGGCATCCCGCTGCTGTACGACCTGGACGCGTCGTTCAGCCCGGTGACGCCGGGCGGGCGTTACCTGGACCCGGAAGCGGCGGTCGCCGCGGCGGAAGCGGTCAAGAACCAGGGACGCTGAATGCGGGTCACCGAATTTGGGCGGTGACCAACCTCTCAGTGGAGCGGCGGGCGCCGGATGTTGGACAGGCTGCCGGCGCCCGGCTGCGCAGTGAACAGGCAAGATGCGCCGCCCGGCCTGGAAATGGCTTCCTTGCGAACATTGAACGTCCGCGGATGGCCTTCCAGGTGAACATCAGGAAAAGAGTGAAATTTCCCGGAACCTCCCGATTGTGGACGCCCCGGAGCGGCCACGTACCATCGGATACGTGAGTATGGACTGGTCACGTCTTTGCGGCTGCCCGCATGCGGTTGGGTCATCGCTGGTCGGGAAGTTGAAGTGGCGATAAGGACGCGGGCGAGCACTGGCGTACGTCAGCAGCGCAGCGCCAGGCTGAGGGCCGCTCAGCAGCCCGCGAGGCTTCCTCCGGGGATCGCCTCTGTGCTTTCGGTGCTCTCGTCATCCGCGGTGGTCGTTGACAGCGAGGACCGGGTGCTGCGCGCGTCCGCGGCGGCCAGGGCGTTCGGGATCGTCAAGGGCGACCGGCTCATGGTGAGCGAACTGCTCGCGCTGGCCCGCCAGGTCCGCCGCGACGGGGAGATCCGGGAAGGCGAGTTCGAGGTACCTGTGCCGCGTTTCGGCGGCCGGACCACGAGTTTCGCGGTCCGTGTCGCGCCCCTGTCGGGAACCGTGGGCGGCGGCGGGCTCGTCCTGGTCCTCGCCGAGGACCAGACGGAATCAAGGCGCGTAGAGGAAGTCCGGCGGGACTTCGTCGCCAACGTGTCGCATGAATTGAAGACCCCGGTCGGCGCGCTCGCTCTCCTGGCCGAGACCATCGAAGACGCCGCCGACGATGCCGAGGCCGTGCGCCGGTTCGCCGGGCGGATGCGCCAGGAAGCCGCCCGTCTGACCTTCCTCGTCCAGGACCTGATCACGCTGTCCCGCATCCAGGCGGCGGAGCCGATCCCCGACCCGCGGCCGGCGGAGGTCGACGCGGTCGTTGCCGAGGCACTCGACCGGTGCCGCACGAAGGCCAGCGCCCGCGGGATCACGTTGGCCTCCATCGGCGTCCGCGGCCTTTCCGTCCTCGGCGAGGAGGACCTGCTGGTCACCGCGCTGCGGAACCTGCTGGAGAATGCGGTCGTCTACAGTCCGGAGCGCACCAGGGTCGTCGTGTGCGTGAAGAAGCCGGGTGACGGAGGCGTCGAGATCAGCGTGACCGACCAGGGCATAGGCATACCCGAGCGGGATCTGGAACGCATTTTCGAGCGATTTTACCGAGTCGACCCGGCTCGTTCGCGGGCCACCGGCGGCACCGGCCTCGGGCTCGCCATCGTGAAGCACGTCACGGCCGCGCACGGCGGGAAAGTGACGGTGCGGAGCGTGGAGGGCGCGGGGTCGACGTTTGCTCTGTGGCTGCCCCTGCCTCGTTAAGGAGACACTTCTGTGACACGCGTGCTCGTGGTCGAGGACGAGGAGTCGTTCAGCGACGCGCTTTCGTACAACCTCCGCAAGGAAGGGTTCGAGGTAGCGGTCTGCGCGACCGGTCCGGATGCGCTCGAGACGTTCGAGCGTACCGGGGCGGACCTGGTGCTGCTCGACCTGATGCTGCCGGGCTTGCCGGGCAGCGAGGTATGTCGCTCGCTGCGGGAGCGGTCGAGCGTTCCCGTCATCATGCTGACCGCGAAGGACAGCGAGATTGACAAGGTGGTCGGCCTCGAACTCGGCGCCGACGACTACGTCACGAAGCCCTTCTCCACACGTGAGCTAGTGGCGCGGATGCGTGCGGTGCTGCGGCGCCGCGGCGACGTGGAGGAGGTCACCGACCTGACACTGGAGGCGGGGCCGGTGCGAATGGACGTGGAACGGCACGTGGTCAGCGTGCGCGGCGACGCCGTCCAGCTTCCGCTGAAGGAGTTCGAACTCCTCCAGGTCCTGCTCCGCAACGCCGACCGGGTCCTGACCCGGATGCAGCTCATCGACCGGGTGTGGGGCGCGGACTACGTCGGCGACACCAAGACCCTGGACGTCCACATCAAGCGCCTGCGCGCGAAGATCGAGACAGACCCGGCCAAGCCGCGGCACATCGTCACGGTTCGGGGGCTGGGCTACAAGTTCGAGTCCGCGGGCTGAGGTTCGAGTCCGCGGGCTGGGATTCCGGTCCAAGGCCTGGTGCTGGTGCTGGTGCCGGTGCCAGGCCCGGGCCTGGCACCGGTAACCGGGGCGCAGGCGCACATGCCTCGGATCGACCGGGCCGATCGCGCCAACGCCCCGAACGCGTTACTTCGTCGCGGTGGCCGACGGGCTCGAACTGGGCGACGTCGACGGGGTTGCGTTCGTCGACGGGGTTGCGCCCGTTGACGGGCTCCCGGTCGTCGACGGGCTCGCCGTGGCGGACGATGCCGCCGACGTTGTCGGCGAAGCCGCGGGGACGGGGGGCGGGGAGTAGGTCGCCCAGTTGAACGACTGGGGCTCCACGGGCACGTCCAGGGTCACCGCCCCCGCGGTCGCGAAGTCCAGCGTGACCGGGACATCCTCTCCGTTGGACAGTGACTTGGTCAGCCCGTTCAGCACGACCTTCGGCTCGGGACCGGTCAGGTTGGCTGAGCCCACCGCCGGGATGGTGACACTCCCGCCCGTGATCGTGACGCTCGAGGCGACACCCGGAGCGGAGACGCTTACCAGCTTGTCGTCGCTGGACCCGTTGTTGAACAGGCCGACGAACAGGCTGGCCTTCGAACCGGTCGGAACCGACGAGCCCGACGGAGCGCCGAGCACGAAGGCGTCACTGATGGAAATCCCGTTGAAGACGGTGGTGGCGCCGGCGGATGCGGCGTGGAATTCAAGTGTCGGGGCGTTTAGCCCGGCCTCGCACCCGGCGACAGCCGGGAGGGCGAGCAGGGCTAGGCCACCTATCAGCGTGGTGCGAGCTGCGGCCTTGCCGAAGCTGACGCGGATCACGGCGAATGCCTCCTCGGTGTAATGCAACGGGAAGGGCCAACGCACTCCCGTGGGACCCGGTAACCTGCCATCCACTACAGGCCGTAGAGACTATATCGGGCGGGAATCGTCGGCATGTGCCCGGGTGCTAGCTCGCGACTTGCCTGCCGGGGAGGGAGAGCAGGCGCAGTTCGGGAACGAGCTGGAAGTCCGGCTTGAGGCCCCGCTGAACTTGGGCGGTGGCGTCGCTGTAGACCAGGAGAACGGTGAGGCCGACGGGACGGTAGGCGGCGTCGAGCACGCCGCCGGCATCGGACCCCGCCACGGCCGATCTGCCGCCATACCGGGAGGTCAGCGTCGGCATCTGCGAGATCGCGGATCCTTCCCCGACGAAGTACAGCTTCACGCGCGCCGTGGCCGCCTGGCCCGCGAGGCGCAGTAGCGCGGGTCCGCATCCGCAGTCGCCAGGGATGAGCGCGAGCACCGCGCTCGCTATGTGGCGTATCGGCCGTGTCTGGCCGTCGAGCCGCACGTCTCCCGCCGGCAGGACGGTGAGGCCGACCGGAAGGCCCGCCGTCGACGTGGGAGCCACGGCCGTGCTTGTGACGGTCGGGGCAGACGCCGGGCTGATGGTCACGACGGAAAGCATCGCGCCCGCCAGCATCGCCAGTGCTATGCACGTGGCGACGAGCGGCAGAACGGCGCTGTGGCTCCTGGTAACGCCCGGCGGTCCCGGCCGCTGTGGCCCGTGCGTGGGCCCGTGAAACGGCCGCAGGACGCGCATGAGGCGTTCATGGCGTCGTCTGGCACGCAGTTCGCGCCGGTAGGCGAGCACGTCGCGATCGAGTTCCCGGGCATCGTCCGGGATGACGATGTTCACAGGGGGCAGGCCGCCGTCGTCCCGTCCCGGATCGCTGGCGAAACTCAACGAGCACCTCTTCCGTCCGCGACTGCGGACCGTTTCTTCACTACCAGTATGGTCCGGGCGGCGGCTTCATGGGCAGCCGCGAGTGAGTTCTCACGGCGAGAGCAGATTACTCAGGTAGACTGGACACCTATCGTCAGCGGCGACGGAGCCGGCCGGTTCGCGCGGTGGTCTTCACCTAGCTTCCGGCAAGCGCGAGGCGCACTACGTTCGAGCGTACTTTCTGTGCGCTCGAAATTAGTGTTTTGACCTGCATATTTGCGTGTACGGGCAGTTCCTCGGCGGTACGAGCCGTGATAAGATGGCCTTCAGCGGAAGGGGTACTTGCCAGATGTCTTTTAAGGTCGGCGATACCGTCGTATACCCCCACCATGGGGCTGCTCGCATCGAAGCCATCGAGACCCGAACGATTAAGGGGGAGGAGAAGATCTACCTCGTCCTGAAGGTCGACAAGGGCGACCTTACCGTACGGGTGCCCGCGGAGAACGCGGAAGAAGTCGGCGTGCGGGACGTGGTGGGCCAGGAGGGTCTCGACAGGGTGTTCGAGGTTCTCAGGGCGCCGCACACGGAGGAACCCACCAACTGGTCGCGTCGGTACAAGGCCAACTTGGAAAAGCTTGCCTCCGGCGACGTGAACAAGGTCGCTGAGGTGGTCAGGGACCTGTGGCGCCGGGACAAGGAGCGAGGCCTGTCTGCTGGCGAGAAGCGCATGCTGGCGAAGGCCCGGCAGATCCTGGTCAGTGAACTGGCCCTCGCAGAGAAGACCAACGAGGACAAGGCCGAGGCCCTGCTCGATGAGGTCCTCGCCAACTAGGTGACCGTTCTCCCAGGCCTGGACGACAGCCCAGAGTAGGCTGCTGCGGTGGAAAATGCTGTTGTGAACAGTATGCCGGTTGTCGGGCTGGGCGTAGATGTACACCACTTCGAACAGGGACGCCCCCTGTACCTTGCCGGCCTGGAGTGGCCCGGCGAGATTGGCCTCGCGGGGCATTCTGACGGCGACGTAGCGGCGCATGCCGCTTGTGATGCGTTGCTGTCAGCGGCCGGGCTAGGAGATCTGGGAACGCATTTCGGCACCTCGCGGCCGGAGTGGTCCGGGGCGCCAGGCGTGAAATTGCTGCGGGAGACCGCCCGGCTAGTCGCCGAGGCTGGTTTCGGCATTGGAAACGTCGCCGTGTATGTCATCGGTAACCGACCGAAACTCGGCACAAGGCGCGGCGAAGCGATCGCGGTGCTCAGCGAGGCGCTCTCCGGTACCAGGGTGAGCCTGTCGGCGACCACGACCGACGGGCTCGGATTGACCGGTCGCGGCGAGGGCATCGCCGCGATGGCGACTGCCCTCGTCTACAGCCGCCGGTGACGATCAGCGCGCCCGTGACGTGCACCTGCGCGTGCCGAGCGCACGCGCAGCCCGTGCCGAGCGCACGCGCGGCCCGTCTCAGCGCACGCGCAGCCCGTGCTCAAATGCGCATTCGAGCTTGCTGCGGGACGCTCGAATGCGCATTTGAGCACGTTAGATAACGGGCCCAAACGCGCATTCGCGCACACTGCGGTGTCCCGGGTTTGCCCTGGTTCCGCGCATGAACCCTTACGCCGGCAGGGGGCACACCCTCCGATCAGGGATTCTGCTGCGCTTCTTCTTCGGGAGCGATAGGGGTGGACCGCAGGCGCTGGAAGCGCGCAGTGGACGCGACGGGCAACGCCGGCGTTTGAGGCTGGGCTGTCGCGTCATCCGGCGCGTGGTGAATCGCGGTTAGCGATCCCGTGTCGGCTGGGGGTGTGGGATCGGCCTCGTCAACGTCCCAGTAGTCGAGCGGGCGTGTCGGGGATCTCGTCGGCGCCGGAGCCCCGTCGATAACGGCTGTGTCGTCGGCGACGGCTGCGTCCTCGTCAACGGCCGTGTCGTCGGCGACGACCGTTTCCTCAGGCGCCTCTTCCGTCTCTTCCAGTTCTTCCGGCCCCTCTGGCTCTTCCGCCTCTTCCGGCTCCTGTGGCGCTACCTGGAGCGCTTGCTCGGCTGGCGTGTCTGTCTGAGGGGCTTCTTCCGTTACTTCGGCAAGTGGCCCGGCAGCTTCATCCTGGCCTGCCGGCTCATCCCCCTCGATGGGGGTGTTCTCCTCAGGTTGGTCGCTAGCCGCCTCCGGCGAACCATCCTCCGGCGGGGCCTCGTCAGGCAGAGCCGCCGCGGGCGGGTTTTCGTCGGGCAAGACCTCTTCGGGCCCACCCGCCGCCGGGGTGTCCAGGGCTAGGAGCGCTGGCGCGGGGACAGTCGGTACCGGAACGGTTTGCTCACGAGCCTGAGGCGTAGGAGTCTCAAGAGTTTCTGACACTGGTTCGGCGGCCCCGACTGGTCCCAAAGCCGGGGGCGCCGTCTCCGGCGGCGTGGCGGGAGCCAGGGCATCGGGGAGCGTGGCGGGAGCCGGCCCGGCGGGAGCCGGGGAATCGGGAGCCGGCGTGGCGGGAGCCGGAACCGGGCGGTGCTCGCTCCGCGACTGCCGCAGAATGGTGATCCAGAGGCTGAACGCCAGCAGGACCAGGACCCAGGGCGCGGCCGCGACCACGCCTTCGGTCTGCTTGTGCGGCAATGCCACATTCATCGCATGGACAGCGTCAGTGATGCCGGCCACCACGACTATCAGGATGACCGCGAGCCACGCGTACGAGCGCGCCCACCAGCGGCCGTCTCGCAGCAGGAGAGCGGCCGTGCAGGCGATGACGACGGCGGCGTCTAGCGCTCCCGGGTAGAACCGGGCCAGTGACGCGGAAACGCCTGCCTCGAGAGCGACCGCGCGAACGCCGTCGTAGGAGAGCACGAACGTCGCCGCGGCCAGCGCGAGCAGGACCACGACCACCACGAGCAGCGCCAGCACGCGGGGCCACTTGGGCTGCCGAGCCGGGACAGGGGCCGGAACAGGGGCGGGGGCATTCATCGCGGAGTCATTTCCAGAGTCGGCCAGGCAGGAAGCCGGGTATTGATCTGTATTCCGTATGGCGAAGCCACGTTATCGGCGTTCATCTCGAATTGGAACGATATCGGCCCTTGGCCGGACGTGTCGCGACCGACCGCAACTGACGGCGAACCGCGACCGACGGCGAACCGTGGCTAGCGCCCCCGGTCATGACCAGTCACAACCTTGCGCGCCGGTAAGCCGCATACCGATACGCTGCTATAGATGACGCTTCGCCTGCACGACACCGCCGCCAGGGCCGTGCGTGAATTCCGTCCCGTCACGCCCGGGCGTGTTTCGGCCTACCTGTGCGGCGCGACCGTGCAAGGCACTCCGCACATCGGGCATCTGCGGTCAGCCGTCAGCTTCGACATCCTGATCCGGTGGCTGGAGGCCAGCGGCTACGAAGTCACCTATTGCCGCAACGTCACGGATATCGACGACAAGATCCTCGACGCGGCGGCACGAGGAGACGAGCCATGGTGGGCGCTCGCCGAACGCAATCACCGGGCCTTCGCCAGTGCCTACGATGCCCTGGCCTGCCGTCCGCCGGACGTCGAGCCACGGGCCACCGGTCACGTCCCGCAGATGATCACCCTGATCCGGCGCCTGATCGACAGCGGCCACGCGTACACGGGCGGGGGCGGCGACGTCTACTTCGACATCCGCTCCGCGCCCGCCTACGGCACACTGTCCGGTCAGCGTCCGGACGACATGCGCCCCGCCGACGACACCGGCGCGAGCCGGGCCGCGGACAAGAAAGACCCACGGGACTTCGCACTCTGGAAGGGAGCGAAGCCCGGCGAGCCGGCGTGGGATACCCCCTGGGGGCGCGGTCGCCCCGGCTGGCATCTCGAGTGCAGCGCGATGTCCACTTACTACCTGGGCCCCGTCTTCGACATCCACGGCGGCGGCATCGATCTCGTGTTCCCCCATCACGAAAACGAGAGAGCCCAGTCCACGTCCGCGGGCGACGGCTTCGCCCGTTACTGGCTGCATCACGGACTCGTCGATCTTTCCGGCCAGAAGATGAGCAAGTCGCTGGGCAACACGCTCCAGGTGGCCAAGGTTCTGACCCGCGTGCGACCGCAGGAACTGCGCTACTACCTCGGCCAGGCCCACTACCGTTCGGTGATCGAATACTCCGAGGAGGCCCTCGAAGAGGCGGTCGCCGCCTACCAGCGGATCGAGCGGTTCGCGACCCGCGCCCAGCGCACGCTCGGTACCTCGCCGGTTCCCACGGGGATAAGCGACATTCCGCTCTCTTTCACCACCGCGATGGACGACGACCTCGGGGTTCCCGCGGCGCTCGCGGCGGTGCATGCCACCGTGCACGACGGCAACCATGCGCTGCGCTCCGGTGACCGCGAAGGCCTCGCCACAAGCCTCGCCCAGGTACGCTCAATGCTGGGGATTCTCGGGCTCGACCCGCTCGTCCCACAATGGGAGCACCGTGACTCTGACGACCGGCTCTACAAGGCGGTCGACGCACTAGTCCGGCTTTCACTCAAGCAGCGGGAATCAGCACGTGCCCGCGGCGACTATGCTTCGGCGGACTCCATCAGGGACACTCTGGAGAACGTCGGCGTCGTTGTCGAGGACACGCCCGAAGGGCCCCGCTGGGAACTCAGGCGATGAACATGAAGCGGAGTGTGTGATGCCCGGGCGCAAGAAGGGCGGCAGCAACGGACGCGCGCCAGGCGGCGGCGGTTACGCCAAGTCTGGAAAGCCGCGGCCCGGCACCGGCGGGAACCGCAGGCGCGGTCTGGAGGGCAGGGGTCCGACACCGCCCGCGCATATGCGCCCATGGCACGCCGATCGTGAGGCCGCCGCGGCCCGCGAGTCCGCGGAGACACGTCCTGCCCGCGATGCCGGGAGGGAACGCGGGGCAGACACCAGGGATCGTTCGGTAAGGAGAGAAGGGTATCCGGCGTCGCGGGTCAGCCCTGACGGTCCCGAGATGGTCGCGGGCCGTAACCCTGTGGTCGAGTCGCTGCGCGCGCGGATACCCGCGATGGCGCTGTACGTGACGGGGCGGGCGCAACAGGACGAACGGATCGCGGAAGCGGTGCAGCTTGCCGCCGATGCGGGGATCGCGGTGCTCGAGTCCGGTATGGCGGAGCTGGACCGGCTCACCGATGGCGCGGTCCATCAGGGAGTCGCGCTCCGCGTGCGTCCCTACGACTACGCACATCCGGAAGATTTTCCCGAACGATCCTCGGCGACTCCTCCGCTCATCGTTGCTCTTGACGGTGTGACTGACCCTCGAAACCTGGGAGCTGTGGCGCGGTCCGCGGCTGCCTTCGGGGCGGACGGCGTGGTCGTCCCTTCGCGGCGCAGTGCCGGGGTGACGGCGGGCGCTTGGAAGGCGTCGGCCGGGGCGTTCGCGCGAGTGCCGGTGGCGCGGGCGGTCAATCTGACGCGGACGCTCGAGATGTACAAGTCGCGCGGAATGTTCGTGGCTGGCCTGGACGCCGAGGGAACGACTGATGTGCACGAGATTCCGGTCGCGGACGGGCCGTTGGTGCTGGTCGTCGGGTCCGAAGGGCGCGGGCTGTCGCGGATAGTGGCCTCGGCGTGCGACGTGCTGGTGCGGATCCCGATGGCGTCGGGGATGGAGTCGCTGAACGCCGGGGTTGCCGCGTCTGTCGCTTTGTACGAGATCGCCACGGTTCGTTCGGGATTGCGGAAGTAGCTTTCGGGACGAACGTATCTTCCGGCAGATCGACTTGTTCGCGGGAGATTTTACGGCAGCTGCCTGACGCCGCGATACTGTCCGGTGCGATGAATTGATGCGCCAATTCGCTTTGCCAACCTAGCGCGCGGCTGCCGGAATCGCGGCATGGAGCGCCGCGGTCCAGTGTTTGTCCAGCCCAGAGGGGTGCACCGGCTCGCGCTGGAACCCGCGGGTGGAGCCTCACACGGAGTCCCTCTGTCCGTGCGACGGCACATGGTCGGCCCGGTGACCATAACCGGAGCGTGCCCGTGAAAGGAAATACTACATATGCCTTGTAAGAGCATCGGGATTCGTAGAATATCGAAGCTGGACAAGGCAATCGCCAAAACGGTGGCGTGCGTCCTGAAGGCCGATCACGACCCGCATGTTCGTCGCCAGCCTCAAAGCCGGGCGACAAACACACGACGGCTGCCCGGTACCTGCCTGTGCTGTCGAAAGAAGGATGAAGCGATGTGCGCTCTGCGGCCAATCGTCTGCTTTCATGCACCCGAGCCGCAGGCCGGGTCCATCCGTACTTCCGATGGGCAGCGGGCAGACCTGTTCAACGTCCGGCACTATCCGGTCCTGGCCGTCTGCCGGGTCTGTGATGAGCTGATCCAGGCCGAGAGCTTCTTCCGGCCGTTCGAGCACGTCGAAGAAGAGGTCGCCTAACTTCCCGAGAACGGCGCTGAGACATTCTCGTCCCGGAGTCCGTTCAATCGACCGGTCCCGACCTCCTCGGTCACGGTTTCAGTGACGGTGTGGGTCACGGTGTGGGTCACGGTCTTTACGTAGGCGCGGACCTCCCGGACCTCGTGCTCCACTGCGTCGGCTACCTCGCGCGGGAGGTCGCGCAGCCGGCGCAGTCGCGGTGCCTTCAGCGTGACGCCGAGCCCGCAGGCGGTCAGCGCGCAGGCAAGGAAGCAGGCGGCGCCAAGCGTCGTGGTCCAGTTAGAGACCCCGGTCGAGATCAGCAGCCCCGCGTGACCGGTCGCATAGCCGGTGACGGCGGAGATACCGAACAGGACACAGCCGAGCAGGTTGACCGAGGCCTCCCACCAGCCCTCGTGGTCGACACGCGGCAGCAGCCCGCGGCGGGGGGAGGAGAGGTAGAAGATCGTGCCGGAGACCAGGAAGCAGACGGAGCCGAGGGCGTTCGGCCCCCAGACGATGGTGTCATAGCGGTGGTCGGTGGCCGCGACGGTGATCGCCGCGAAGGTCATCAAGTTGAACAGCAGTGTCCCGACCGACTGGATCCAGGCCGTGCGCCAACTGGCCAGGCCAGTCGGGCGGTGTGGTCGTTCAGGAGCCGCCAGCAGGCACTGGCTGGCACCGCCCAGCGTGAACAGGATCGAGCCGATGAAGAAGGTCAGCGCGTCCGCGTCGGCACCGACAGCGGTGCCGTATGCGCTCACCGGCCCGATCACGAAACATAGTGACCCGAGCGCGAAGAAGGCGCCCATCGTGCGTGTCAGTACGGCGTCGCGCCGGGCACGGTGGCTGGACATGGCGCTCAAAGTACCCGAGCGGTCCGCGAGGGCGCAGGTGAATCCCGCCCGCAGTGGGATGGCGTAAGGGATGCGTCAGGCGGCGGCGCGTTCGCTGACCGGTCGGCGGCGCAGATCAGGGCGCGTGATGGCCGGGGGCCGGTAGGCCATGTCGAGCGCGCCGACATTGGTGCCGGGCGCGACGATCTCGTCGATCTGGTCGAGGGTCTCGTCGGTGAGCGTGACGTTCACGCCGGCGAGCAGGTCATCGACCTGCTCCATCGTGCGCGGCCCGATGATCGCGCTGGTCACGCCGGGATGGGCGATCGCGAACGCCATCGCGAGGTGCGTCATCGGCAGCCCCGCCTTCTCGGCAACCGGAATGATCCGCTCGACGGCGCCGGTGCGAGCCAGTCGCGGTCCTGAAGTCGCAGGTACGACGAAATCCTGGAGCTCAGGCACGCCCTAGTCGAATCGGACGGTGCATAACCAGCTACCGACGACCCGTCGCGAACCGGTACCCTGACAAGGATCA
>DASZJE010000186.1:0-2548 GCA_035948445.1 Trebonia sp.
GGCGAAGTCCTGGCACACCAGCGTGAGGTGGTGCCGCTCGTCGAGCTGGCGGATCGACCTGATCCTGGCGAAGCCGTTGCTGTTGCCGAGCTGGCACCCGAGCGCGTAGCAGGAGTCCGTCGGGTAGGCGATCACGCCGCCGCCGCGCACGATATCGGCGATCTGGACGATCGCCCGCCGCTGCGGGTTGGCCGGATGGATGTCGAAGTACCTGGCCATGTGATGAGTTTAGGATCATCCAGCCGCGGGTGACCGCCTCGCCCGGCGTCAGGGGCTCGTGAGGATGACGAGTTGCTGGGTCGCCCGGGTCATCGCGACGTAGCGGTCGACCGCTCCTTCGATGCCCGTGCCGAACGCCTCTGGGTCGACGAGGACGACCAGGTCGAATTCGAGCCCCTTGGCCAGTTCCGGGGTCAGCGACCGGACGCGGGACGTCGCCGCGGCAGTGTTTTCCAAAGATGCGGGATCGCCGATGACGCAGGCGATCCCGTCGGCGTGCGCGGCGAGCCAGGTGTCGAGGATCGAGCCCAGCTCCGAGGCGGATCCGTATCCGACGGGGACGCCGGTGCTGCGGATGGAGGTCGGCACGTTGGCGTCCGGGAGCACGGCCCGGATGACCGGCTCGGCCTCGGTCATGACCTCTTCCGGCGTTCGGTAGTTGATGCTCAGGGAAGCCAGGTTGATCCGGTCGAACCCGATCCGCTCGAGCCGTTCCTGCCAGGACTCCGTGAACCCGTGCCGGGCCTGGGCCCGGTCCCCGACGATGGTGAAGCTCCGGGACGGGCCGCGGAGCAGCAGCATCTGCCACTCCGCGTCGGTCAGTTCCTGAGCCTCGTCCACGACGATGTGCGCGAACGGGCCAGCGAGCAGGTCCGGATCGGTACCGGGCAGTGCGGCCTCATTGACCAGGGCGTCGTGGAAGTCCTCGCCGCGCAGCATGGTCACCAGACCTGTGCCGTATTCGTCGTCCGCGACCTCGATCAGGTTGTCGACGACCCGGGCCATCTGCTCGCGTTCCGCGGCGACCGCGGCGTCGTGCCGGCGCTTACGTCGTGGCGCCTGCGGGTCGCCGAGCCGTTGCCGTGCCGCGTCCAGGAGCGGCAGGTCGGACACCGTCCACGCCTGGGCGTCCTCGCGCTGCAGCTTGCGAACCTCGTCGGGGCTGAGCCAGGGAGCGCACAGCCGCAGGTAGGCGGGTACCGACCACAGGTCTGCGACGAGGTCAGTCGGTTCGATCAGCGGCCACGCGCGGTTGAGGGCCGCGCGCAGCTCCCGGTTCTGCAGCAGCGACTTGCGGAGCAGGTCAGCCGGGACGTCGTCGGCGCGGGAGTCCATCAAGATCGTGAGCAGCTCCGCCCAGATCTGGTCGCGTGCCTCGTTGTGCGGAGTACCGGGTTCTGGTGCGTCGAACGCCTCGGCCCAATCGTTGACGCTCAGCCAGATGTCGCCCCAGTGGGTCTCGACCGTCATCGGTTTGGCGGGCGGGTTCTCGTAGAACCTGACGGCCGTCTCGATCGCCCCTACCAGGTCCGCGGACGACTTCAGGCGGGCCACCTCCGGGTCGGTCTCGATCCCCGCCGCGGCTCCCTCGGCGACCAGGTCCCGCAGGGTGCAGGTCTGCACGCCCTCCTCTCCGAGGCTGGGCAGGACGTCGGCGACGTAGGCCAGGTAGGGCTGGTGCGGACCGACGAACAGCACGCCGCCCCGGCGGTGACCGAGGCGAGGGTCGGAGTACAGGAGGTAGGCGGACCGGTGCAGGGCGACGACGGTCTTGCCCGTACCCGGGCCGCCGTCGACGACGAGAGCGCCGCGCGATCCCGCGCGGATGATGGCGTCCTGGTCGGCCTGGATAGTGCCGAGCACGTCTCGCATCCGGGCCGACCGGCTGCCGCCCAGGCTGGCGATAAAGGCGGACTGGTCGTCGAGCGCGGCGTGCCCGGCTAGCCCGTCCGGGGTGAACACCTCGTCCCAGTAGTCGCTGATCCGGCCACGGGTCCAGCGATACCTGCGGCGGCTGTCCAGACCCATCGGGTTGGCGTGGGTCGCTCCGAAGAACGGCTCAGCCGCGGGGGAGCGCCAGTCGACGAGCAGCCGCCGGCCCGCGCTGTCCCGCAGGCCAAGTCGCCCGACGTACACGGGCTCGGGGTGGCCGGAAACAGACTCCGCGCTGACCATGTGCCCGAGGCACAGGTCCAAGCCGAAGCGCCGCAGGACGCGCAGGCGAGCGGTCAGCCGGTGGATCTCCACGTCCCGGTCCATCGCCTTCTGGCCGATCCCGCCGGGCGCCTTGAGCTCGGCGTCGAGGCGGCCGGACAGGTCGGCGATCGACTGCTCGAGGCTCTCGGCGATGGCCGCGAAGTGCCGCTCGTCGCCGGCGATCAGCGCCGGGTCGGCCTTGGCGGCGAGCCGGTCGGGAAGGTCAAACGCACTGGTAGTCAGCGGGTTCACGTCATCAGCTCCGATCTGAACCACCACGCCGAGTGCCCGCCGCCGCACCGCGAGTCCCACCATCGGTTCGACGTCCCCTGTGACCCATCACCGACAACAA
>DASZJE010000187.1:0-9128 GCA_035948445.1 Trebonia sp.
CTGGGACAGCGTCACGAGCGGGCCGGAATGCCTGTTCGCCGGTGCGGCCGCCGCGGTGTGGACCGCGGACGGCACGCCCGGGGCCGCGTCCGTCGAGCAGACCGCCGACTTCCTGACGGCCTACAACCAGCTCAGAAGGGAGCCGATGAGCGCTGGTGAGGTCGAGCTGGCATGGGCAGCGGGTCTTTGGGTCAGGACGTTCAACGCGGTCAAGGACCTTGCGGACGGGCTCGGGGACACGCTCCCGCAGGACGAGGCCGGCGAGCGGCTGCGCCGGGCAGGAGCCTGAAGCGAGGCACCCGGGGCTGTGCCCTCTTGGCCGGCGGCCGTCAGCAGATTCGAACTGCCTGGCGGCTTTATACCCACCTCGTACTCGATCGACGGCTACAACAAGGAGTCCCGTGATGTCGCCTCGCGAAGTTTTTGACCGCCACCTGCGCCATCTTCTGGAAGGCGACATGGACGCGATCCTCGCCGACTACGCCCCGGACGCGGTTGCCGCTGACCCTGACGGCATCGGCTGGGGGCACGACCACATCCGCGAGAGCTACGAGCGGACTCTTCCGCGCTCATCGCGACGGGGAGATGAGCTCGTGGGAGTCGACACATTCGTGATCCGCGACGGCCTCATCCATGTTCACACCTTCTACGCCACCACCGCGAGCCCGACGCGCTGCCCTCCTTGCAGTCACCCCCTCCGGGGCCGGTCAGCTCCTCTACCCCGACCCGCAGGACTTCCGCCGGTGCTGCAGACCCTGTCGAGGCTGGGGCCGTGCCGGCTCAGTGAGCTCCAGCGTGAATGTACTGACGTCGGCGCCGATCGCCGTTGAGGAGGGGGTTCTCGAGGATCTGCGGTCGCGGCTGCGGGCCACGATCTGGCCGGAAGATAAAGGGAACGGGGACGGGCGGTACCCGTACGCCGCGGCGGGCTGCGACGTCGGTGCCCTCGTTACGGGACAGCTGCGCTCTTCGTCGCCGTCGCCGAGGATCTGCACTTCATCCGCGCGGCCGAGCGGCTGTTCATCTCTCAGCCGGCGTTGGGCGCCGCTGTCCGACCGCGGCCGCGACGGCGTCCGGTTGACGGCTGTGGGGGAGGCGCTGCTGCCTCATGCCCGCGCGGTACGGGCCGGGTGGGACCGGGGCTGGGCGGAAGCCGAACAGGCCAAGAGCAGGCAGCAGGCGACCCTAGTGGCGGGAATGAGCACCAGCCCGGGACGCGGCGGCCTGCTGGCGGCGATCAGGTCCCGGTTCACCGCCGTCCACCCGCAGGCGACCGTGTGACTCCGGCAGGTCAGCTGGGACGGGGACGTCACCACCCGGCCCGTCAATGACCTGTCACCCAGCCAGCTAGCCCTCGCCTGGCACCACGGCGACACCCGCCCGCTCGTCCGGGACTACGCCCGCGCCAGCCGCCAGGCCACCCGCCCCTGACCCTTCTCCGGCCGGGCCCCGAACCCTGGCAGCACCGTCGATGACCCGGTCGGACCTGACCTTGACCCCCCGGTGCCAGGAGCGGTAACAGTTAACGGTCATCGGCTCTGGCGGATCAGGCTGCCTGCGGCTGGGGCGCGGCATTAGACTCCGGTCATGGACCTCAAGGACGCGACGCTCGTTATCTTGGGTGAGTCGGCTGCTTATCCGGGTCTGGCGAGGCTTGCGCGGTCAGCTTATGACCAGCTCGCCCGGGACGGGCAGGTCGATTACCGCGTTCTGGACGACCTGGTGGCGGAGGCGAGCGGTAAGGGTGTGCTCCGCGTAATCCACCGGAAGTACGGTCCGGACGGTCGTGATGCCGTGTTCGGGCCGATCCTGCGTGAGATCGACCGGCAGAAGCCGGTGCCGCCACGCAGGACGGCGTCCGCGCGCCCAGGCCGCCCGGGTCCGCTCCCGGCAGCCAGCTGGTGAGACCCTGAGCCAGGGGACTGGTGCGGGCACCCCGGAGCACTGGGGCAGGGCTTCCGCGGTAAGGCCTTCGCCAGGGTGATCCGGCTCAGGCAGGGTGTGGGCTGTGAGGGTGCCTGCGCTTGGCATGACGAGGCATGAGTTTCTCCATCGGCCCGCCGAGCGGACGTCGAGGGCGAATCGCTCGCCGTAGGCGCTCAGTGCGAGTAGCCCCGTCTGCTCTGGTGCGCAGGAGGGCGGTGAGGATGGCGTTCCTGATGCCGAGCCAGCGGGCTGCGTGGTGGAGGCCGGGGCTGGCCGGCGAGGGCGAGCGGCAGCGGTCACCTACGACTTCATCGGCACGTACCCCGACGGCACGGGCATCCTCGCACGGGCGTGCGCCGAGGCACCTGCAGTGCCGGCGACGGCGATCTGCTCGTCGGCCTGGTAGCGCCGGAAGCCGATGTCATGGACCGGCATCGTCGCCGCTGAACTGCAGCCGCTCACCCGGCTCGTCTTCGCCGAGGCCAACCCCGCCCCCGGAACCGCGCCTGCTCTGGCTTATGCAGCATGCCGTCCGGGGCTGGGCTGGCCGATGTCGATCATCGCGCGCCAGTAGCTCGCACTCGGGTTATTCATTGTTTTCTCCCTCTGGTGGTGCTTTCTTGCACTGGTGATCGCTGAGCCATTCCGCCGGCAACCCGTTGCCCGCACGGCGGCTCATCGGTTCCGGTCACGTCGGCCCGGGGGAGAGCGTGACCGCCCGCCACGCCTGTCTCGGTCACCTGGCATCCGGGTGACGGGTCGACGGTCAGCTAGCACGGCGTCGGTACCCCAGCGCTTGCCAGCCCAGGCCGGTCTCCGGAACCGGGCGGCACACCGCGTCCTGACCATCGCCAGCCGCGGCGAGCGCCGCTGCCTCGGGCAGCTACTGTCCGCGTCATAGTGCTGACCTGGTGCCTTGTCCTTGATGACCAGGTCGCGATGCTTCAGCCGAGGTTCGGGATCTCGCGCAATTGACACGCATTGTTGCTATAGAGAGAAAGACTATTTGCGAGTTTAAGTCAATATATTGCAAGCACATGTTGTGAACCTTACAGTCATCTCAACGAAGCTCCCGGGCGTTCCCGCATCTGCGGCTAAAGGAGGAACGCGACATGAGCATCAAGGGATGCGCGTCAACGCGGTCGTACCACGGCTTTCGGCCGCGGCGGCTAGTGCCGCCCATCGTGCTGGCTGTGCTGGTCGCGCTCTTCTGCGGCTTCAACGCCCCGATGGCGCGGGCGGCCTCGTCGCCCGCCACGCCGATCTGGTCCACCCAGCTCGACTTCGACAACAACGGCACTGCCTGGTCGGAGTCGTTCTTCGCCGGGCTGGCGGCCGACGGCCTGACCACCGCCGAGCTCAACATGCCGTGGGGGACGATCGAGCCCGAACCCGGCACGTTCAGCTTCACCGAGTTCGACCAGGAGCTCGCCAACGCCAGCGCCGCCGGCATCCAGCTCATCCCGATCTTCTGGCAGGCCGGCTGGGGCGGCAGCCCCGCCCCGTGGATCACCGACTTCGAAGTCGGCAGCGGCGGCGCGCAGGGCCAGGCACCCGCGTGGTGGGACCCGGCGGAACAGTCGGAGTACTTCACCTACGTCACTGACACCATCCAGAACGCCGTCAGCCAGCCTGGTGGCTATGGCGGCGCGATCTTGGACTACGGCTACCTCGACGCCCAGTGGGACCTGAATGGCGCCGGCGGCGGCTGGGCGGCCGACGACATCAGCGAGTTCCAGGACACCTACCTGCCGCAGGCCTACGGCACCATCGCCGCGTTCAACTCCGAGTACGGCACCTCGTATAGCGCGTTCAGCCAGGTGCCCGCGGCCGCGCCGGGCCAGGCCCTCTCCGGCGTGTTCCAGGCTTTCAGGGCGTGGAGCGTGCAGCAGACCTACGGTCAGCTGACCGCCGACGTGCGCAACGTCACCGCCAGCACTCCGCTGTACTACTACTTCGGCGGCGGCTTCGGCAATGCGACGAACTACGCCAATAATCCGGACACGTTCTTCGAGCTGGCCAAGCAGTACAACGTCACCATCATCGACGACTCCGCGGGGTCGCAGGGGCTTACCCTGACGTTCGGCAGCCTGGCCCGCGCCTACGGCGTGAAGGTGGCGCAGGAGTGGACCGCGCCGAGCGACAACAGCCAACTGGCCGCGCAGGCGGTGCAGTGGATATCCAACTACGCGATGGGCCTGCCAGAAGGCGGCGGCGAGGACTTCTTCATCCACGACGGCACCGAGAAGGACACTGTCGGCTTCCCCATCTACACCAGGTGGCTGTCCACGTTGAAGGGCTTGTCCGGGACGTACCCGCAACAGCCGGCCGCCGTGTACATCGACTTCTCCCAGGGATACGGCCACACAAGCGGCGGCAGCCTGAACAACGTGCAGAACGAGATCGCCAACCTCTGGCTGAACGACCAGGCCGGCTTCACCGTGGTGACCAGCCAGGAGGTGAACAACGGCGCCGTGAGCCTGTCCAAATTCAAGGCGATCCTGCCGCTCAACGGCGTGGACGCGAACCTGACCGCGTATCAGGCCGGCGGCGGCACGCTGCTGACCGAGCCGGAGCAGCTCACCAAGTACACGACCGCGTACGCGCAGATCGACGCCCCGGATGTGGGCGTCCTGCAGACCGTCCCGGCCGTGGCCGCCAACGGCGATAGCGCCTCCATCACCCTCGCGAACATTACCTCGGGCACCACTTACGACGACCCGATCGCCTTCAGCCCGGCCGGGCTCGGCCTGAACTCGGGCAACTACTACCTGGTCAACGCCGCAACCGGCGCCGCCGTCCCGCAGACACAGCAGTCAGACGGCCTGCTGTGCGCCGCCGCGGACATCGGCGCGGCCACGCTCGCGCAGTGGAACGTGGTGGCGGGCACGCCGCCCTCCGGCACGCCGTCGTCCAGTTGCCCGGTCACCGAGACCGGCGCCACCTCCGTGAGCGCCAACGCCGCCCAGGCCGGCCAGGCCGGCGGCGGCCTGCAGTACCTCGACGTCGGCGATACCAGCTCAGGCTCCGACGGTAACCTCACCCAGATCACCCAGGACGGCGAGCCTGCCGTGGAGACCTGGACCACGTCCCAGAGCGGTTCGGGCGACGCGAACGTCTACCTGCAGCTCGACCCGATGTCCGCGGTTGAGGCCGCCGCTGACGTGACAGTCCAGGTCACCTACTGGGCCACGGCGGGACAAGGCTTCACCGTCCAGTACGACACCGCAAGCAACGCCTACCAGAACGGCCCCGCAGTCACCAGCCCGGGAACCGGGACATGGGCCACCGCAACCGTGCAGCTCACCGGCGCCCAATTCGACGAAGCACAGAACGTCGGCGCCGACCTGCGCCTGAACGTCACCGCTCCCGGCACGCCGCTGATCGTGCAGAACGTCACGATGTCTGTCACAAACAGCTCGAACCCGACACTGAGCGCGTCGCCGGCGTCCCTGTCGTTCGGCAGTCAGGCGGTGGGGTCGGCCAGCGCCGCCAGGGCTGTCACCATCACCAACACAGGCACCGCGACCGCGAGCCTGTCGTCGATCTCGGCGAGCGCACCGTTCGCGGAGGCGAACACCTGCGGATCCTCGCTCGCGGCGGGCGCGTCCTGCACGGTGAGCGTGACGTTCACGCCCACCGCGGGCGGCGCCGCCTCGGGGAACCTGACAGTGGCCAGCAACGCGACCAACCCGTCGCTGACCGTGGGCCTGTCCGGCACGGGGGTGACCTCGACGACGAACCTGGCTCTCAACAAGCCGGTGACGGGGAGCAGCTATTACGAGACTTACGTGCCGTCCAACGTGACCGACGGGAACACGAGCACGTACTGGGAGAGCACCGACGGGGCGGGGTATCCGCAGACGCTCACGGTGAATCTGGGCTCGGTGCAGACCCTTGGGTCGATCACGCTGGACCTGCCGCCGTCGTCCGCCTGGAACACCCGTACCGAGACGCTGTCGGTGCTTGGCAGCACCAATGACTCCACCTTCTCCCAGATCGTGGGCTCGGCCGGGTACACGTTCAACCCCTCGACGGGCAACACGGTGACGATCAGCCTGCCGTCGGGGACCAGCGCCCAGTACGTGCAGCTGAGCTTCATCGCCAACACCGGCTGGGACGCCGCCCAGCTATCGGAATTCCAGGTCTACGCACCGTAGGATCGAGCGGCGACAGATCAGCTCGCTGACCGATCGCCGGATCATCGCCCTGCCCGCCAGGCCCCGCGCATCGCGCACGGCGATCGCGTCGCTGCCACTTGACGCGATCGCCGAGGTGTCGTCTCGCGGGCGCAAGCTCGACATCGTCGATCCCGCCGGGGACGTCACCAGCTTCGGCACGATCGACACGGCGGGCTCGAGCTGGCCCGGAGTGACGTACGCCGGTGCCGCTCCGGGCCGCCGCACCGTGGTCGAGATCCTGCGGGAATGCGGCGATGACGAGTATCCCGAACTGGTCCTGTCGACGGCGGGCGCGTCCTTGGTGATGTGGCGCGACCGGGTTGGCATCCTCGAGGTCGACGGCATCGCCGGGTTCCAGGTCAGGAAAACCGGCCGCGTCCTGGGCGCCCCGAGGTGGGACGGAAAGGTCAAGAGCCTGACCCGGCTGCCGAACGGGATGCTCGTCACGGCCACGGACTACTGCACCATCAAATCGCACATCGCCGAGTTCGACCACCGCGCCAGGGCACTGCACGAACGAAAGCACTAGCGGTCGGGCCGAGGCGGGTCGGGTGCGCAGCCGGATCGGGTTCACGGCCGACTCATCGTCCCGCGCCCGTTTTCGCTTGGACGGTTATGGACTGGACGAAGCGCTCGATGTCGTCGCCGGCCGCCTTCAGCGCGCGCAGGTCCGTTGAGCTGGTGAACACCTGCAGGTCGGTTTCGTACTCCTCGACGCGGAATGCGTAGGAAAGGATGCACAGCAAGGTGCCTTTGTCGTCTTGCGCGTGGTATCGCGCGGCCCGGAGCCCGGTGCCGAGGTTATTGGTGCTGACCTTTGCCACTTTCGGCTTGCGCACGCTTTCCGCGTCGTCCGCTCCGGTGAGCACTCGCAGCCGTTGGTCTAGGTCGCCCTGCTGCCTAAATGCGCAGATGTACACGGACAGCGGCTGCGTGGCGGGGTCGCGGAGGTAAAGCCAGAATTGAGAGCTGCGGATGTACTTATAGCCTGTCTCGCGCATACCGCGGAAAACGGCGGCGAGCACGTCGACGCCGTTGTCGGCATGCGGCAAGCGGGAATGCTCCCACCACACGGTGGCGGCCAGCCGCGACCATGATTCGGCGTCGTAGCCGTCAGGGAATCTGGGCGGGCACGGTATCCAGATCCCCGATTCGGGATCGGCCTTGACTCGTCCCTTTTCGCTCGCCGTTGTTCGCCTAGCGGAATCGTCTTGGGGAGTCGGCTGCGCGCCTCGGCCTAGCCTCATGCTGGTCCACCCCGCACTTCCTGCTCCCAGCGGAACGTGATCCTCATCGCGTCGAACAGGCCGGTCAGCAGAACTTACAGCCCCGGCAATGACCCTCCTGCCAATACTACGAAACCGGCACCGACCTCGATCATCCAGGGGTCGGCCGAGTCTGGTTACTGATCGTGCTGGTGTCTGTTTTTGATTTTCATGTCCGTTTCCTTTGATCGTGAGGGGTGCGTGACTGGCCCGGTGTGCCCGGGTGCGCGCCGGCTCCGACTGCGCCGGGGTGGCCTCCTTCCGTGTTGCTGGGATGGTTGCTGCTGGTCATGCGGGTGCGGGCAGGGCGGAGATGCGCTGCCAGCAGGTGACGAAGGCGTCCTTCCAGCGCCAGTCGCGGCTGATCTTCAGGGTGCGGCGGCGGGCGTGGCGCACGAGCCGGGCCGGCACGTGCCACAGCCGGTAACGCAGGGTGTCCGGCTCGGCGTCCTTGAGGTCCCCGATGTCGTAGAGCCCGGGCAGCCGGGACCAGGCCTGCAGGTCGGCGGCAATGTTCGCCGCGACGGTCCAGCCGCAGTTGACCCGCCAGGACTTCGACGGAAGGCTGCGCAGCCCGGCGGCCTTCCCCGTCCGGACGCCGTCCTCGACGACGGCGTGCTGGCGGTGCAGCACGTCGATGAACTGGGCGTGCCGGCTGCCCGGGACGCCTTCCAGCCCTTCCTCCGGAATATTCGCGCAGATGATCGAGTACTTCCAGCCGGTCTCCTTCTCATAGGCGGTGAGGTTCTTCAGGTGCCGGCGGGACGGCTTCACCCGGCGGATGATCCAGCGCAGCCCGGGCGGCCAGTTCCCGGCCCTGCTCATCAGGCCGGTGACGGGCGCGCAGGTTGCCCAGCTTGCCGTCCTGGGGCGCTACCTCAGCGAACATCCCCAGCCACCTTGGGTAACGGGTAGCGTGCATGTATGGCCGGGGTTCTTCGCTGCCCGCTCCCGCGACGAAGAACAGCCCCATAGGTCCCTGGACCCCATGCCGTACCTCGGAGCGGCGGTCGCACTCCTCATCGCGGCCGAGGCGGCAAGCCAGCGAATCCCACCCGCGGCGGGCGCTCAGTGGTTCGGCCCCCTCAGTGGCCTGCACGCCTACATACTGCGCCGCTGGGGACTTGGCCCAGACGAGGACCTGAGTGACCTGCCTGTTCCCGACGGCTTCAAGCTACTATTCCGTGACTGGGCAACCCGGCAGGCTGACTTTGTCTCACCTTGACAGGGCCATTCACGCCTAAGAGCCGGAGAAGCGGCCCGCGGGCCGGCGCGGCGGACGGATCCGCCCATGCGATAGCCCATTTTCGAGACGGGCGATACAAGACTCCGGTGGCGGACGGATCAGCGCGTCAGGCACTCGCTCGACTCGATCGATTACGACGGCCGGTACACGACCTCATCGGTCGGAAACGTCGTTGAGCTTGTCGACCTCGGACGCCGATCCGTTCGGCGAGTTCGGATCCTGTTCGGGCCGTTTTTGATCGATTTCAATCATTTTTGCGATGACTTGGCTATTGACGCTGAGCATATTTGTCGGAAGATAGTGATCGGAGGCGAACATGAGCAGAAGAATCATCCCCCATTGGAAATGGGCGGGCAGCGCCGCGCTGGCGAGCGTGTCTGTGCTCGCCATGACGGCACTCGCGGCCGGGCCACCGGCCATGGCAGCGCCCAGCCCGGTGACGCCGGCGGCCGGCGCGGCACCGCAGCAGCCGGCCGACTGGCCGACCTACCACGGCGACAACGAACGCTC
>DASZJE010000188.1:0-3509 GCA_035948445.1 Trebonia sp.
TGACCGGGCTGGCCAGCATGAGTCGGACGGAACCGGCCTTATCCGCGGAATGCGGTCCGCAGGAATGCGGTCCGCAACAGATCAATATGCCTAACGAGCAAACAGAAAGGGACACGGAAAGATGAGTACTCCGAGCCAACCATCCATGCAGGCGCCGTCAGAACAGCCGGCCATGTCGATGCAGGCGCCGCACGGTGAGATGCACCCCGGCGGGCATCTCTATATGCAGACGAACGAGACCCGGAATTGCATTATCCATTACCTGCGGGCCCCGGACGGGACGATTACCGAGGTGGAGCGCGTCTTCACGGGCGGCGCTGGTTCCGGGGTCTTCAAGCCGGTCAGCGGCCAGGCCAGCGCGCCGAACGCCTTCGAGGGCGCGTTTAGCGTCATCCTCACGCCGGACCGGCGGTTCCTGTTCGCCACCAACGGCGGCGACAACTCGGTCTCCAGCTTCGCCGTAGGCGTAGACGGCAAGCTCATGCTGCTGGACGCCAAGCGGACCGGGAACATCGTGGACGGAAGGAGCGGAACCGCCAAGGCGCTGGCGTATTCCCCTTCGCACAGGACGCTGTTCGTGCTGCACGCGTTCGGCGACCATCTGCGGCTGATGTCGGTCGACGAGGACGGCACGCTGACCGCGCGCCCGGAGCGGTACTCGGTGAACACGATGGACTGGCCCAACCGGTTGGCCACGATGGCCGCGCTCACGGCCGACGAGAAGTTCCTCGTCGTCGGCACCACGTTCGACGAGCCGGCCAAAGCGAACCCGGACGGCACGCCGATTCTCTGGATCGAGAAGAACGGCGCCCCCCACTCGGTCGCCTCGAATGCGCCGGACCCCAACGGCCTGATCGTGTTCCCGGTGGGCGCTTATGGCGCGCTCGGCGAGCCGAAGATCCAGGACGGCGGCGGCGGCTCCCCGTGGAACGTGCAGTTCCTGCGCCACCGGCCTGACACCTTCGTCCTCGGGTACGCCGTCGGCGACGGGCTGGCCCTGGGCAGGATCGACGAGGACGGCAACCTCGACCTCGGCCCGATCGCGCAGTTCGACACGAGCCCTGGTAAGCCCGCTGAACTGTGCTGGCTGTCCATCACCTCGGATGACCGGTTGGTGTTCGGCACGATCTTCGGTTACGGCTACATCACCAGCTATCGCATCGACGGCAATATCCTCGCCATCGCGAAGGATCCCGCGTGCCCCAAGGTTCCCGGAGATGGCACCTTCCGGGGGCTCGATGGAGTCGTCAGCAGCGGTCCGAGCGATAGCTGGCTGTCGCCCGACGACGCCTATCTCTACCAGATCTACGGGAATGCCTCGAAGCTGGTCGGTTACGCGGTTCAGCCGGACGGTTCGCTTGAAGAGATCACCAGCGCAACCATTCCCTACAACAGCCCGCAGGGCCTGGCGGGATTCTGAGCCCGCTCAAGGACGCCGAGCGAGCACATCGAGGCGCGGCGTCCGGCCCGCCGGAACCGGCCGGACGCCGCGGCGCCTCCGTACCCACCAAGCCCTGCGCGGCCATCTGCCGCGGCTGCGGCGACGAATGCGAACGGCATGCCCGCCACCACGAGCACTGCCGGATCTGCGCCGAGGCGTGCCGCCGCGCCGAGCGGGCCTGCCGGGAACTACTGAACGCCATGAAGTAAGGCACATTCATGCATCTGACACCACGAGAATTCGACAAGCTGCTGATCTACATGCTCGCCGAAGTGGCGCGCAAGCGCAGGGAGCAGGGGCTCAAGCTCAACCACCCGGAAGCGGTCGCGGTGATCTCGGCCGCGGCGCTGGACGGCGCGCGCGCGGGCAAGACGCTGGAAGAGGTGATGACGCTGGCCAGCAAGGTTCTCACCCGCGCCGACGTCATGGAGGGGGTGGCCGACATGATTCCCCGGGTTCAGCTGGAGGCGGTCTTCGACGACGGAAGCCGGCTCGTCACGGTCCACTCACCGATCCAATGAACGGCTCCGTTAATGCGAAGGACGGATTGACATGAGGACTCCTGTGGGTGGCTACGTCCTAGCGGCGGCTCCCGTCGAAATCAACGTGGGACGGCCGAGGCTTAAGCTCACGGTGCGGAACACGGGCGACCGGCCGGTCCAGGTCGGATCCCACTTTCACTTCTTCGAGGTCAACCGGGCCCTGGAGTTTGACAGGGAGCAGGCGTTCGGGTATCGGCTGGACATCCCGGCGGGCACCGCGGTGCGCTTTGAGCCCGGCGACGAAAAAGAAGTCACCCTGGTCCCCTTCGGGGGTAAGGGCCGCATCCACGGATTCAACAACCTGGTCGACGGCTGGGCGCCGGTCGACGGCAGCTACCGGCCCCGGTACACCCAGGCCGTTCGCCTGGCCATGGAAAACGGCTTCAAGTCCGGACCGGCCACGGAGCACGGCTCCAAGCCGAAGGGAGCGCAGAAGCGGTGACCGAGATATCGCGGCAGGAATACGCCGGGCTCTTCGGGCCGACCATCGGCGACCAGATACGGCTCGGCGACACCGATCTCTACATCGAGATCGAGCGGGACCTGCGGGTCCTCGGCGACGAGGCCATCTACGGCGGCGGGAAGACGCTCCGCGACGGCATGGGCGTGAACAACCAGCTCACCAGCGAAGGCGGCGCGCTGGACTTGGTGATCACGAACGTGACTGTGCTGGACGCCGTGCTCGGGGTGGTCAAGGCCGATGTCGGCGTCAAGGACGGCCTGATCGTCGGCGTCGGCAAGGCGGGCAACTCCGGCACGATGGACGGGGTGACGCCCGGCCTGGACGTCGGCCCGGCCACCGACGCGATCTCCGGCGAGCAGCTCATCCTCACCGCCGGGGGCATCGACACGCACGTCCACTACGTCGCGCCGCAGCAGGCCTACGCCGCGCTGAGCAACGGCGTCACGACGTTCTTCGGCGGCGGTATCGGGCCTACCGACGGGTCGAACGGCACTACGGTCACAGCGGGTCCGTGGAACATCGAGATGATGCTGCGGGCGATCGAGGGCCTGCCGGTCAACTTCGGGATTCTCGGGCAGGGCAGCTCGGCTGGTGAGGCCGCCCTGGTCGAGCAGGTCCTGGCGGGCGCGGCCGGGTTCAAAGTCCACGAAGACTGGGGGGCGACCCCGGCCGCGATCCGTGCCGCGCTGTCGGTCGCGGACTGCATGGACGTGCAGGTCAGCGTGCACACCGACACCCAGAACGAGGCGGGGTTCGTCGAGGACACGATCGCGGCCTTCGACGGTCGTACGATCCACACCTTCCACAGCGAAGGCGCCGGAGGCGGTCATTCTCCCGACCTGCTCAGGGTGGTGGGCGAGGACAACGTGCTGCCCAGCTCGACCAACCCGACGCTGCCGTTCGGCCTCAACACGGCGGGCGAGCTGTTCGACATGATCATGGTGGTGCACAACCTGAACCCGCGGGTCCCCTCGGATGTGGCGTTTACCGAGAGCCGGATCCGGGCGGAGACCATGGCGGCGGAGAACTTCCTGCACGACCTGGGCGCGATCTCCATGTTCTC
>DASZJE010000189.1:0-4665 GCA_035948445.1 Trebonia sp.
GGCGACGGATAAGTCAGGATATTTCGGTACTCAGGGTCGTGCTGCAGGTCGAACAGCCCTGCGTAGGTCCGCACCACGTTCGCGAACGCCGGATGCGACGCCACCCCGCCGACCAGGGTCTCGCCCTGGATCTCTACGTGCGTCCTGGTGGCAGACAGCCGCCCGAGGAACTCCGCGCCAGTCCGTGCGGGCATGCGCAACCCTCCTGTTCGGGTACGCAAGGAAAGTAACTCCCCTTGCGCCCCACGGACAACCCGGGACGGACCTTGCCATCGGCCCGGCGTGATGGTTGCCTGTTCACGTGAAGAAGGAGTGAGGGACAGGCCAGCGGCGGAACGGGTCTCCTACCTGCTAGAGCCGAAGAACTGGATCATCGCCACCACCCTCGCCGTCGGCTGGCACTCCGACGGCGCGGCGGGACTGGCGTGGGGGACGGTCGCGGCGCTTTTCGCCGGGGTCCTCCCCATGGTGTTCATCAGCCGGGGCGTACGGCGCGGCCAGTGGGACGACCGGTACGTGGGGGCGAAGCGGCCCCGGCTCATCGTGCTCTCGTTCATCATCGCCTCGGTCGGCATCGGCCTCGCCCTGCTGGTGGGCCTCGGCGCGCCCGGCGAGCTGTCCGGCTACATCGGCTGCATGCTCGGCAGCGTCGCCGTGCTCGCCGCGATCACGACCGTGTGGAAGATCTCCATCCACTGCGCGGTCGCCTCCGGGTCCGTGACGATCCTGACGCTGCTCTTCGGCCCCTGGCTGGTCCCCGCGTACCTGCTCGTCGCGCTGACCGCCTGGTCCAGGGTCGTGCTGAAGGACCACACGGCCGCCCAGGTGATCGCGGGCTCGGTCCTCGGCGCCGCCGCCGCCGTGGTCACGTACGCGATCATCCCGCATCGCTAACGGCCGCGAAGGCACGTCACAGGCTCCAGATCCGTATGGTCTTGTCTACGCCGGCCGTGGCCACCCGCCCGCCGTCCGGGCTGAACGCCGCCCACCGAACGGGACGCCCGTTCCCTGGCAGGACGCGGACGGATTTTCGCGTCAGGGAGTCCCACAGATGCGTGTCGCCATCGGGCGCTACCGCCATGAGCTGCCGGCCATCAGGACTGAGCGCTACCTCGCTGCCAGAAGAGAGGGGCCTGGAGATTTCCGGGTGGACGGAATCGGCAAGGTGCCAGAGTCGGAACGTCTCATCCACCCCGACTACCGCGTACCGGTCACCGTCGGGACCGTACGCGAGCTGGCGGACAGAAACCGGAGCGGCGGAAACGGACTGCTCCTCGCGGCCGGAGCGCGTCGACCAGATCGACACGGTCCCGTCGTCGTAAGCGGTGGCGAGGGTCAGCCCGCGACGGTCGAACGCCAGATCACGCACTACACCGTGCGAGGCATCATTCATCCGGTCGCCGCTCGTCTTGCCCCACTTGAACAAACCCGGCCGCCGGGGCTTCGACTGCTGGGCCGCGAACATCAAGCTGGCGTCATCGCCGCTCACGGCGGGGAACCTGCCCAGGAGACCGAGGGACTCGTCATTTTCCGGATTGCGGAGCTCAACTGGTCCGCGCGACAGCGCCGCCGCGAGCGTCGTGCCGTCGGGGCTGAAGGCGATGTTCAGCGGACGCGAGACGTAATTCAGTTCCCGAAGGTAACGATTCCGGTCGACATCCCACAGAACGACGGTGTTAGCCCCGGCGACCGCGGCCGCCATAACGTTGCCGTCCGGACTGAACGCCACGCACTCGGCCTCGAGCCGACCGTCAAACAGCGTCCTCGGTTCGCCCGTCAGGGTGTCCCATGCCCATAGGTGGCCGTCCTGCCCGGTGGCCACGAGCAGCCTGCCATCGAGGCCGAACGCGACCCTGGACAACGTGATCCCGATGTAGTCGTCCATCAGTACGTGCCGGCTTTCACCCGTCACGCCGTCCCAGAGCCTCATCGTGTTATCGGTGCCGACGCTGACCAGTTGCGAGCCGTCCGGGCTGAACGCCACGTAACGCACCGCCGTCGTATGGCCCTTGAGCTCCAGTGGAGACCCGGAGGCCGCGGCCTGGCGCTTCCCGCTGTCAGTGGAAGCCGCAGACGCCGTCACCGGTTCCGCGCTGCCGCGCGTCTCAGCCTCAGCCGCCGCGTCCGGGCCGGGCGCCTGATCGGTCCGGCTTGGCGCGATGCTGGGAGCTGGCCCGGCTTCCGCCCGCGTTTCCGAGAAGACATCCCGGGCGGAGCGATCGATGGTGAACAGGTCCGTCTCATGGCCGCCGAGGTACAGGACCGGCGTCACGAACTCCAGGCTGTCACCTGGAAGCCCGACGATGGCGACGCGGCCGGAGAAGACCGCGCCGTCGACGCTGCGCCCGTCCGCCAGCGCGCCGTAGAAGCCGCCGGCGAACGCGATCGCGGCCTGGTTCGAGATCGGGAACTGCATGGCAACGGCGGCGGCGACCCCGCCGCGCACCAGCACCGTGGCCGTTCCTGAGAACAGGTCACTGCTGCTGCCCGCCGCGCCCAGGCATGAGTTGAGCACGACCAGCCGCGGCATCGAATCCGCCTCGCGCAGCAGGTCAACGAACTTGCTCGCGTGCACCCGGTGGTCCGTGCCCTCCGGACTTGGCAGGTCAAGAATGCCCTCAATCCGGTGCGGGTCGAAGTCACCGTGCCCGATGTAGTGGACCGCGTGCCATTCCCCGGTGCGCAGCGTGTTCTGGAGCCCTGCCCACGTCGACGACGGCGCCCAGGTGATCTCGACCCGTCCCTCCTTGACCGGGCCCGCCAGCGCACTGGTCAGGAGGTCACGCTCGCGCTCGGCGTCGATCGGCCGCAGGTCACTGGGGGCCGAGACGATCCCGAGGATCCGCAGGGGCCCCCGGACGGGGAGCTTGGGCGCGGACGCCGTGGGAACGTGACGGATCAGCTGGTGCTGGCGGCAGATATAACCCCCCACCGCCTCGTCGTACATCGCCTCCCACGGCAGGGCGGCAACTTGCGGTGTGTCAAGGTGCAGTTCGATGCGCAACTTCTCTGACACCATGAGCGCGGCCCGGTAGCGCTCCCCTACCTGCCCGGTGCCGAGCAGCGCGGCGAAGAGCGCCTTGCCGGTCTCCATGACCAGCTTCTCTTCCGCGGACGCCCTCCGGCGCGTGCTGACGCCGGCGAGCAGCAGCGATCTCTCGAACTCTTCGTGCCGCGCTAGCAGCGCGCCCGCATCCAGGTCAACTTCGGCCGACGCGCGGCCGGCGGAAGAACCGATTACCTGAACACGGAATCTGCCCGTGGTCTGAGCTTCACCGATCACTACCTCGAAGACGTTCATGCCCGCCCCTGTTTCCCGCTCTGCCCAGCCTGCGATTCCGCTCAAGCAGCACGGTGATGCGGCGCTCCCCGGCCCAGGGTGGTCGCCTCGTATCGCAGGATGCATTCGCATCATAATGCGATGTACCGGGCACCTTCCGTATAAAGGGGCCCGTCGGCACAGGATCGTGACCGACCGCCTGACGTCGGCGGGGTGACGGATTACAGCGCCCAGATGCGCGCGGTCTCGTCGGTGCTCGCGGTGGCCAGCTGGCGGGTGGCGGGGCTGAACGCGACGGAGCTCACCGCGCCCGTGTGGCCTTCCAGGGTGCGGGCGCACTTGCCGGTCGCCGACTCCCACATGCGGACCGTCGTGTCCGAGCTCGCGGTCGCGATCAGCTTGCCGTCCGGGCTGTAGGCGACGACGAACGCGGAGTCGGTGTGGCCCTCCAGGGTGCGGATCGAGGTGCCGGAGGCGGCGTCCCAGATCCGGGCGGTCGCGTCCTCGCTCGCGGTGGCGACCACGCGCTCGGCCGGGCTGAACGCGATCGACCAGACGGTGTCGGCATGCCCGCTCAGGATGCGCAGGCAGTTGCCCGTCGCGACCTCCCACAGCCGCGCGGTCCCGTCGAAGCTGGCCGTGGCGACGAGCGCGCCGTCGGGGCTGAATGCCACGGCGGACACGATGCCGGTGTGCCCGGTGAGCACGCGGGTGCACGCGCCGGTGCCGACGTTCCACAGCCGGGTGGTGCCGTCGCCGCTCGCGGTCGCGAGCAGTTTGCCGTCAGGGCTGAACGCGGCGCCGTAAACGATGTCGCTGTGGCCCTCGAGCACGTGCTGGCTCACGCCTGCCGCCGTGTCCCAGAGCCGGACCGTCTCGTCGTAGCTGGTGGTGGCCAGGACCCGGCCGTTCGGGCTGAACGCCACGCCGAAGACGGCGACCGTGTGCCCGGTCAGCTCCTTCGTGCAGGTGCCGGTGCGCGCGTCCCACAGCCGGGGGGTCAGGTCGGCGCTGACGGTCGCGATCTTGCCGCCGTCGGGGCTGAAAGGAGCGGCGAACACCGCGTCCTCGTGCCCGCTCAGCGTGTGCAGCAGCTCGCCAGTGGCGGCGTTCCACACCCGGGCCGTCTTGTCCTCACTGGCGGTGCTGAGCCAGGCACCGTCCGGGCTGAAGGCCACGGAGTTGACCGCGCCCGTGTGGCCGGTGAGTACCCGCGCGCCTGCCGTTTCGATAACACTCAATGTAACCGCCTCTAGGATCCCGCCGCGGGTCCGCTGTGTCGTCGTGTGGTGTCGGCCGTCCGCGGGCAGGCATCTGTCGTTAAATGCGCGCCTCATTGTCTACTGTCCGGCCGCGTACGTGGCGGTTTTTCGCGTGTTTGCCGC
>DASZJE010000190.1:0-6732 GCA_035948445.1 Trebonia sp.
GCGCGGACCGGGACGTGCTCACCGTGGCGTCCGACGTGATCGCGGCCGTCCGCAAGGCCAAGTCAGAAGCGAAGGTCTCGATGCGCGCGGAAGTCGCGGCCATCCGTGTTACCGCGCCAGCGGGGTGCGCGGAACGCGTGCGCCTCGCGGAAGGCGACCTGCGGGCGGCCGGCCGCATCAGCCAGATCGAGCACGCGGCGGCTGACGGTGAAATGCGAGTGGCCGTCAGCCTGTAGCACACCGGGGCTTCGCCATCTGCCGGATCGCAGGGGACGCGAGCCGGGAAGGAGGCGGCCCTCAGGTCCAACATCCATATACGTATATGCGGAATAGATCTGATAGTATGTATTCATGATCGTGGTGACTGCCACTCAAGCGGCGCGGAGCTTCGCCAACATCCTCGACGCTGTCGAGCACGGCGAGACCGTCGTCATTACCCGCGACGGAGCGACGGTCGGCAAACTTGTACCCGAACGGCGCACATCGGCAGACCGGCTCAAAACCGCCTTGCGCGACAACCCCGCAGATGCCGGGTTCGCGGATGAACTTGAGCGAGCGCACGAAGACCTGCGAACTTCCTTCAGCGATGAGGTGCGCGGATGGCCCGGCGAGTAATCCTCGACACCGGTGTTCTCATCGCGATCGAGCGCGGAAAGCTCGACGTGGACGCAGTCCTCGGCGTTGATGACGCCGCGATCGCCGCGATTACCGCGATGGAGCTCCTTGTTGGCGTCGAGCGTGCCGATGACGCGCATCGGCAGGCACGGGCCGTTCGCGTCGAGGCGATCTTGTCCAGCCTGCCAATCGAGTCGTACAACGTAGGCGTTGCCCGCGTCCACGCACGCCTCGCGGCAGAAGCTATGTCCAAAGGACGAGCACGGTCCGCCAATGACATGATGATCGCTGCCACGGCCGCCGCGACCAGCCGGACCCTGCTCACCACCGACGCCAGCGCCGGCTTCGACCAGCTCGCCGGCGTCCGCGCCGAAGTACTGACGCTGCCCGAACGCTGAACAGGAGCCGCTGGTCCTAGGCGCAAGCGATTCCTGCTCGAGCTGGGTGGTGAACACGCCGCCCTCGCCGCCGCCGAACCGGCAAGTCACAGCCTCTTATCCCGAACGATCCGTTTATCCCGAACGATCCGTGGTGACTCATCTCAGGATGCCAGCAGGAAGGGCCCTTACGTTACGCCGACGGGACGCCGATCACTTCGACGTCGATGTCGTACATCCTCAGCGTCCGCGCGGCGTGCGCGAGGCTGGCCTTTCCTCGGCCGGAAAGCCTCGCCTCCCGGCAGTGACCACCCCCGGGAAAGGGCAGCAACGGCAGAAGCGAACTGCTTGCGCGCGGCCGACGATGCCATAAGGGTCTCCGCGGAGACGAGCCCTGCAAGAACAGGTGGCTGAGCGGCACGGAACCAGACGCGTGCTTGACATGGATGTCGCGAATGTCGGCGATGAGCTTGTGCGGGTCGACCGCGTACCGGGTCCGCAGTCCGGTCGAACCCTCCACGTTGACCTGCCGGACGTCGCGAGCGCCGAACGTGGTCTTGAGGTCCTTGGCGCGACCGCCGATCCGCCGGATGATCTCCACGTTCTCCGTGATGCCGAGCGTCCAGACCGGCGCCCCGGCGGCGACGAGGGTCGAGTCGGTACGCTCCCTGCCGTCGGGGCGGCGGCGAACCACGTCGCTGACCTGCTCGGGGTTGAGACGGCGGACCACGAAGCTGATCCCAAAGCGCCGGTCCTTGAGTTTGTCCGGAATCAGGATGTAGCCCGCTCCATAGCTCATCGCGTACGCGGTGCCGTCGATGAGCTCTAAAGACTACCCGATGCAACGGCTGAAAGACTCCAGCGGATGGTGCTCACCACCAGGTGGCCAGCCGGGCGCGCTAGAACCACGTCGGCCAGCGGCAGCGTCGGGATCCTGAGTTCGCGCCGTGCCCAGTGGGGCAGCAGTGTTACCGCCGCCGCGGCCAGTCCTGTATAGACCGGGCGCAGCACCAGCGGCAGGGGCGGTTCAAGCAGCAGGAAACGCGCTGCCTCCCATGCCTGCGGCGTTCCGGCGAGCTCGGAGCGGTAGCGGCCGATCACGTCGGTAACCTCGGCTTCGGTCCGGGGCGGAACCGGCACCCCTAGCTCCGTGGCGATCAGGGCCATGTCCGCGACGTAACCGTCCCGGGCCTTCTGGTCGAGGACGTGTCCGCCGTACACCTCGTACGCGCGCAGGAAGGCGTAGATCTCCGCGACGTGCACCCAGGTCAGCAGGTGCGGGTCAGACGCGGCGTAGGGCCGGCCGTCCGGCGCTGTTCCGGTGACGTGCTCATGAATGTCGCGGACCTTCGCTATCGCGGCGACCGCGTCTTGTTTGCGGCCGAGTGTGGTGGCCCCGATGAAGTGACTCGTCCGCTGCAGTCGCCCCCACGGATCGGCTTTGTAACCCGAGTGGTCGGCGACCGCCGCCATAGCCAGAGGGTGCAGGGACTGCATCAGCAGCGCTGCGATGCCCCCCACGAACATCGCGCAGTCCTCGTGAACCAGCCGGATAGGACGATCCGCGGCGAACCACCGGTCCGCTTCCGCTATCCGCGGCCGGTTGCGCGGTCGGCGGTCCCGGGGACCGGCAACCCGCTGGATAACGGCTTCCCCGATCCGCCTGCGAACCACATCCGAGACCGGCATACCCGGACAACTACCCCAGGGAGCCGATGCTCACGCCGAAGGACTGGGCCATCTGCTCCAGTTTGTCGTGGCCGTGCCTGCGCGCCATCGCCACCGCGATCTTCGCCGCGCACCGGGCATCAGCGCCGGCGTCGTGGTGATTGTCGAGCCTGACGCCGAACTCCGCCGCGACATCCGGCAGCTTGTTGGACGGGAGGGCGCAGGCCCGCCGCGCTAGTTGCAGCGTGCACACGTAGCCGACGTCCGGCACCGGGATGTCCTCCACGGCGTACGCTGCCCGCAGCACGCTCATGTCGAACGCCGCGTTGTGCGCGACCAGCAGGTCAGCCATCACGTAGTCCCTGATGAAGAAGGCCACCTGCCGCCATGCCGGCGCGTTCGCGACCATCGCCGGGGTGATGCCATGTACCTTCGTGTTCCAGTAGCTGAATTCACTGAACGCCAGTGGCGGCTGTATCAGGGTGCCGGTCTCGTGCATGATCTGGCCGTCGCGGACCTTGACCAAGCCGACCGCGCAGGCAGAGGCCCGACTGGGGTTGGCCGTCTCAAAGTCGATAGCGGTGAAGTCGAGGCTCATGCCGCAGGTATACCAGTCTTCTCCAGCTTTATCCATTAATTGCCGAGAAAGCGAAGGCATCACGCCAAGCCCACCTGGAAGAAACGTAACTTAAACGACACTAAACGTAACTGAGCCCCGGGTCGGCACTCGCGTCGGGCGTCGGCGGCCAGTGCCAGGATCGCGACCTGCCGCCCGCTGAGGAGACGGTTCCCGATCCCGTCGTGCTGCTGCGCCTAGCTCATCGCGTCAGTCCACCGGCCCTCCTGGCACAGGGCTCGGAGGCCGTCGGTGAGGAGGATGACCCACCGGCGCGGCATGAGCGGGAACCGCCGGGCGGCCAAGCCGCCCGGCGCATACCTGGCATCCGTCAGGGCGGGCACGAACACGCCCGTTACCAGGAGATGGTGAACGTCGTAACGGGACGCGCTACCCGGGCAGCGTCCGGCGCGGTGGCCGGTTCGGCTGCCACGCGGCTGGCGGTGATGACTGGCTCGCCGGGGCGCTGACGGTCCCATTCGGCGAGGAGCCCGTGCACGGTCTCGGCCAGCTTGGCGCTGCCGGGTCCGCGGACATCGATTCCGAGTTCGCTGGTGTCCTGGCTGATGTCTCGGGATGTGATCCAGGCGAGGGTACCGCCCTTGTAGAGGCCTGCCCCGGCCCAGCGCATGGCAGGATCGGCCAGCCCGCTCCTGCGAACGTCCGCGGTAACCGACAGCCGACTGAAGGAAGCTCCCGCGCCGTGACCGCGACAGACCACGGTAACGGGCATAACGGGGTCCCTTTCGTGAGGAGGAACGCCATGCGCTGCCGCACGTTCTCGTCGGCACCGCATGGCTGCTCGCAATAGGGAGTCAACCCGCTGCCGACACCAGCGTGAAAGTGCTTCCCGTTTCCCTGACGCAAGCCGGGAAACGGGAAACGCCCGGGAATCGCCTGCGGGGCCGCAGGGTCAGGCGCGGTCGAGCAGATCCAGGACCCGGGCGAAGCTCCCGGTCAGCGACGTGAGCACGGCCTTGCCCTTCTCCGCGGTGGCCCGCGATGGCTTCCCGATCACCCCGTTCGCGGTGTAGGCGGTCATGCCCGACGTCAGGAGGTCACGGCGGTCGTCAGCCAAGTGGTCCGCGGACTGGAAGCCCTCGTGGACCAAGTCCGGGGCGGCGTGCAGGAGGATCGAGGTCTCCAGCTCCCCCGCGTGCATGTCTTCATGGTCGGTAGTGTCCAGCGCGGCATCCAGCCGCGCCTTCTTCCAGTCCTCCTTGGCCGGGAACAAGGCCATGCGCCTGCCTGCCGCGCCGGCTTCCTGGACCACGTTGCCCAGGACGTAGTTTCCGCCGTGGCCGTTGACGAGCACGAGCGAACCGAAGCCCGAGCGGGTGACAGAATCGCAGATGCTGGTCACGTACGCGGCTAGCACAGCTGACGGAACGCTCACCGTCGCGCGCCATGCGTGGTGCTCGTGCGAGCAGGACACCGGGACCGGCGGCAAGGCGAACAGGCCGTAGGCCTGCGCGAGCTCGCCGCTGATCACGGAGGCGACTACGGTGTCGGTGATGAGCGGTAGGCACGGGCCGTGCTGCTCAAAGCTGCCGACGGGCAGGACCGCGCAGCGCGGGTTCCTGGCGTCGACCTCCGCCGCTGTCTCCCGCGGCAGCACGTGGCTCATTCCCTCCGGCCTCCTCAGATCATCGGCTGGCATCCGGGTTGCGGCCCCAAGTCGAAAGCTTACGTTCCAGGCGGCCAAGCCGGTCGCTCACACGGCGCGACGCCATGCCCGCCGCGGCCTCCCGTGCGCCGACAGCGGCGTCCACGGCGCGGTCGCGGTCACCCGCTACAGCGTAGGCGGCAGCCAGTCGGGTCAGGCACAGGGCACGGTCACGCGCCTGCCTCTGGTCAGGCCAGGCCAACTGGCTCTGCTCAAGGACGGCCAGCGCGGCCTCGGACTGGCCGAGGCGGAGCCGGACGGCGCCCGCCTCCATCGCCGCGTACTGCGGGCTGCAGTACGGTGCCCGATCGGCTACGCCCTGGCTCGTCCCGGCGACCGCTTCGGCGACTGCAGCTTCAGCCGCGAGCAGCGCGCCATGGCTGTCGCGCAGGGACGCGGCTGCGTACGCGCGCTGCCGCAGCAGGACCGCCTTCAGGCGGGGAGTCAGGGGGCCGGGCTGGGCCAGGCCCGCGTCGGCCAGCCCGGAGCCGTGGCCCGGCATGCCGGACTCGGTGGCAATGGCTGCCTTGCGCATTAAGGTATAGGCGACCGTCGGCCCGTCCTGGAGTTCAAGGGCGTAATCAAGAGCCCTGCCGGTCCAGCGCATCGCGCACTCCAGGTCCCCAGCATCCTGGCACGCCCACCCGCAGAACTCCATGAACCGGGCCGCGAACGCCAGGACCGTCTTGCGGTCCTGGCCCCGGGCGATCTCGCATGCCTGCTCCACCACCGGGACGTGCCTGCTCAGCGGCGAGACCAGCGTTACCGAGCCTGCCAGCGCGTCTGCCGCAACATAGCCCGGCAGGACGACACCGAGAGCAGCGATTACTGGCACGACGTTCGACCGCGACAGCTCACCCGGGCCTGTCGGCGCCCCGTCTCCGCGCTGGCCGTCGTCATCACCAGGCCAGGCCACGTAAGCCGCGAAGGTGCCGGCGGTCCCGAGAACCCTGTCGAGCCGATCCGCGACGCGCGGGGTCAGGGACTTGCGCCCATAAGACACGTTCGACAGGTAAGGGGTGCTGCAGCCCGCCCGGCGTGCTACCTCCCCGAGTGTCAGCCCCCGCTCGGTACGCAGGCGGAACAGCTCGCGGCCGCACGCCGTCATCTTCTCCTCGCTACCGTCCATAGCGTCGTTTCCCTCGCCATGCCAGGAGTGGTGATCGGCCGCCGAGCGGGTACCCCCACCGCCAGGCACTTGCAGCATCCCATCCGGCACCGTGGGCGTACAGCAGATTAACTCTTAGTGTCGGCCATTGGCGGAGTACCTGCGGCAGCCCGAAAATGTCCTGGTTCTCCGGAGACCCGCTGATGCGCTGAGTACCCCTAAGTCACAGCTGTCCCTCCCAGCACGCAGAAGAGATCTCGCCACGACGCGACATGCCCCTTGCGGAGGTCACCGCACGCACTGGACACCAGCGCGGCTAGGCATACGATGACGAAATGACGCGTTCCGCGGGCGTAGTGCTGACCGGCGGCCGGTCCTCGCGGATGGGCACGCCGAAGGCGGCGCTGGAATGGCACGGATCCACGCTGCTGCGTCGTACCGTCGGCATCCTCGCGCGCGTGAGCGATGGCCCGGTCGTCGTCGTCCGCGCGCCCGGCCAGGAAATCCCGGGACTACCGAAGGGCGCCGTCGTCGCCGACGACCCCCGCGAGGGCAAGGGCCCGGTTCAGGGCATCGCCGCCGGCCTGGCCGCGCTGAAAGGCCACGCCGACATCGCCTTCATAGCGTCCACCGACATGCCGTTCCTGCATCCCGCTTTCGTCCGGCGTGTGCTGCGTGTCCT
>DASZJE010000191.1:0-17320 GCA_035948445.1 Trebonia sp.
CTCCTGCACTCACCGCCACCGCGAGGACCAGTACCAACCGTCCCGCATGCTGCGTCACCTGATGAACGCCCGCACCAGCACCTGCCCCGCCCGCGGCTGCGGCGCCCACGCCATCCACAACGAGGCCGACCACACCGACCCCTGGCCCGACGGCGACACCTGCGAGCACAACCTCTCCCCGCCATGCAAACGCCACCACCACGCCAAGCACGCCCCTGGCTGGAAACTTGACCAGCCCCAGCCCGGCCGGATGAGGTGGACGATCCCGGGCGGCCGCACCTACGAAACCGGCCCGACACGGTACGAAATTTAAGCCACGCGCCCGGGGCAGGGACAAAGACCCGCGCGCGCGTTCGAAAGGGTTGTCCTGCCGGCCCGCGCTGGGTGACACTGCCCTTGCAGGAAACATTGCGGAATCCGCCTCCTCAGAGCAGAGGTGACCGAGGGTGGACCAGGCACGCGTCGTTCCCGTCGATGAGTTCGTCCGGGACGAGCTTTACCCCGGGTATAAGCAGGAGTTCGGCACCCAGCCGTTCGTCGCCGGACCTGTCCGCCCCTTCCGCAAGGGCGACGAGAAACGGTACTGGCTCCGTGACTCGCTGCACTTCAGCGAGGGCATGGTGCCCGCCAGCATCGCGACGCTCGACGACGCGCAGACATGGGGCGCGCAGCTTGGTGCGGAGATCGTCGGCGTGCCGCCGACCCTCGGGTCGGTCAACCGGCTCGCGGGCACCCACGTGTTCATTGGCACGCTGGATGTGGACACCGAATGGCAGGTCCAGGCGCGGGCGGCGCGCTTCGGGCAGTACGTCACGCCCATCCTGGGCGACTTCGGCAGTTACTGGTCCATGCGGGCCGGTGAACTCCAGGCCGGCTACGACCACTTCGACAACCTCGACCTCACCCCCCTGGATAACAACCAGCTCTGGGGCACCCTCAAGGACGCCTACGCCTTCCACCGGCGCGCGTGGTTCACCCACTTCGAGGTCATGTACGTCCTCACCGCTAACTATCTCGCCTTCTACGCCCTCGCCGAGGAGATCGGCCTCGAGGGCTCGCAAGTCTCCGCCTTCCTGTCCGGGCAGCAGACCTTCTACAGCAAGACCGACGAAGAGCTGTGGAAGCTCGCGAAGCGCGCGAGAGACCTAGAAGTCCAGGCGCCGCTGCGGCACGCCGAGCCCGTCGACGCGCTCGCCCAGATCGACGCGCTCCCGAACGGGAAAACCTGGCGGGCCGAGTTCGACCAGTTCCTGAGAACCTACGGCCAGCGCACCGAAGAGACCTGCCGCGTCGACACCCCCTCCTGGATCGAGGAGCCCTCCCCCGCCCTGTACGCGATCGGCGCGTTCCTGGCCAAGCCGGCCGGCTTCGACTTCCACACCGCCAGGCGGCGAGCGAGCGAAGAACGCGACCAGCGGATCGACGACGCCCGCAAGACCCTCAACGGGGACAACCTCCAGCGCTTCAACGAGGCGCTGGCCAGCAACCAGGCCGCCAACTTCGCGTGGTGGAACGAGGAGCACAACTACCTCATCGACCGCCGCGCCGCGATCCCCATCCGCCGCGCCACCCTCGAACTCGGCGCGCGCCTCGCGGCCGACGGCACGATCGAGCAGCCGGACGACCTCTTCTTCCTGTTCAAGCCCGAGCTTTACGACGTCATGGCCGACCCTGCCGCAAGCAGCGCGACAGGCAGATGGCACGAGCTCACCGCCATGATCCCCGACCGCCGGGCCTACTTCGAGCACTGGCGCGAGCGCGGCCCCGAACTCCCGCCCATGCTCGGCACCATCCCCGACACCGTGCCCGACCCGATCATGATCGAGGTGTTCGGCCTGTCGGGGCGGTTCCTCGAAGCACTCAGGACCAACACGGGGAACGCGAAAACCGAGATCCGTGGCTTCCCCGCCGCCAGGGGCACCGTCGAGGGCATCGCCAGGGTCATCACCACCGTCGCCGACCTGCACAAGATCGAGCCCGGCGACATCCTCGTCTGCGGCGGCACGACGACGGAGTGGACGCCCGTCTTCGGCATCATCACGGCCTGCGTGTGCGACACAGGCGGCAGCCTGACCCACGCCGCGATCGTCAGCCGCGAGTACGGCATACCTTGCGTCGTCGGCACCGCGATCGCCACGCAGACCGTCAAGACCGGCGACCGCGTCCGCGTCGACGGCCGCGCGGGGATCGTCACGGTGTTGCGGTGAGACATACCCCAGCCACGAGCGTTCCGGTAACGCTCGTCATCGACCTCGACGAGATCCGGTCCGCGGACGCCGGACGCGTCGGTGCCAAGATGGCCCGCCTGGGTGAGCTCAGGGCGCGCGGGTGGCGGGTTCCCGACGGCTACGCGGTTACCGCGCGGGCTCTCGCGGACCCGGATTCCCCGGCCCTCCGGGACGCGATCGCCCAGGCGCACGAGCGACTGCGGCACCGCACCGGGCGCGTGGGGCACGGCGCGCTGAAGGTGGCCGTCCGGTCCAGCGCCGTGTCCGAAGACGGCGACCGCGCCAGCTTCGCGGGCCAGTACGAGACGTACCTCGGCATCGTCGGGATCGATGACGTACTTCGATATATCCGTAAATGTCGCGCAAGCGGGGGCGCCGTCCGGGCACTGACTTACAGGGAGCGCTTCGGCGCGGCCTCGAGGGCGGGCACCGCGGACACGGGATCCGGGGACACGGGATCCGGGGACACCACTTCTGACCTGGCGGTCGGTGTCCTGGAACTCGTCGACGCACGGTCGGCCGGGGTCGTGTTCACGCTCGACCCCGTCAGCGGCGACCGCGGGACGCTCGTCATCGAGGCGAACTGGGGCCTCGGCGAGAGCGTCGTGTCCGGGCAGGTCACGCCCGATCACTGGGCCGTCGACGCCGGGACCGGCGAGATCCGGGAGCACAGGGCGGGCGCGAAAGAGAAATGGACGGTGTTCAGTCCGGCGGCGGGCAAGGTCACCACAGAACCGCTTCCCCCGGACCTGGCCGCGCGTCCCTGCCTTGCCGAACACGAGGTCCGCTACCTCTGCGACCGGGCAAGGGAGATCGCGGCCCGGGCCGGGAGCCCGCAGGACATCGAGTGGGCCATCGCCCGCGACGCCCCGTTCCCCGAGAACGTGTTCTTCCTCCAGCACCGCCCGGAAACGTCCTGGGCCCAGGGGGCGGCCCCCGGAACCCCCGAGAAGGGGTTTGATCCTGTGCAGTACGCACTCCGTAACGTGTTCAAGGTGCCGGGGACGTGAGCGCGCTGGACGTCGCGGTCGCGGCGGCGCGGGCGGGCGCGGACGAACTGCGGCGCCCCGCCGGCCGGGAACTGCTGATCCAGTACAAGGACGAGCGGGCGAACCTCGTCACGGACGCGGACTTCCGCTCCCAGGAAGCCGTCACGCGCGTCATCCTCGAGGCGTTTCCCGGGCACGCGATCGACGGCGAGGAAGGACGGGCAGGCGACCCGGACGCGACGCACGTCTGGTACGTCGATCCCCTGGACGGGACGACGAACTACTCCCGCGGGATGCCCTTCTTTTGCGTATCGGTCGCGCTGCGAGCTTCGAGGGAGACGTCGGTAGGGGTGGTATATGACCCTGTTCACGACGAAATGTTCACAGCGGTGAAAGGCCAAGGCGCCTTCCTGAACGGACTGGCGTGCGTCGTGTCTGATACCTCAACTGTTGATCGCTGCCTCGTCGTGGCGCAGGCACAGACATCCGATCCCGCGGAGATACGCGCCTACGCCGAACTGGCCGAGCGGTTGATGCTGGTGTGCGGCGGGGTGCGGTCGTTCGGGTCGCCGGCGCTGACGCTGTGCGCGATCGCGTGCGGCCGGCTCGACGGGTACTGCGAGCACGCGATGGACGGGTGGGACATCCTCGCCGGCCAGCTGATCCTCCAGGAGGCGGGCGGGACGCTCACGACGTTTCGCGGGGGTTCTTATGACGTCGCCCGGGCAGACGTGGTGGCGAGCAACGGGCTGATTCATGGCGAACTGATCACGGCGCTGAAGGGGCTGTTATGGCGTACTCGTATCCGGCTGTCCTGCCCGTCACGACGACAGGCGGGTGGGCGCGGCCCGGCTGGTGGGACGTGGTGGCGGACGCTCCGGACCGGTTCGGGCCGGCCGACCGCCAGGAACTGCTCGACGACTACTGCCAGCTCGCGATCAACGACCAGGAGGCGGCTGGCCTGGACATCCTCACCGACGGCGAGCACCGGCGAGGCGGGTGGATCGAGGGGATCACCGGGTCGATGCCGGGCCTGTCGTTGCGGCCGACGTCGCGTCGCCTCGGGGCTATCGGGTGGGATCAGCTGCCGGTGTACGAGGTGCGCGAGCCGCTCGATGCGGTCGCGTCGATCTGGGACTTCGCGTCGGAGTACCGCTTCCTGCGGTCGCGGACGACGCGGCGGCCGAAGATCGGGATGCCGGGGCCGTACGGGATCACGACCGAGCTGGATTTCTCCCCGGTGTACAAGACGCGGCGGGACTGCGCGGAGGCGCTGGTGCCCGCTATTCGCTCCGATATCTTGAGGCTCGTCGAAGCCGGTTGCGACTGCATCCAGATCGAGGAGCCGCTGACGCCGTCGCACGCGGCGGAGGACAGGACGGCAGAGAACCTTGTTGCTGTTATCAACAAGGTCGTGGAGGGGATTACCGGGTGCACGTTCATCGTGCACATCTGCTTCGGGTCCTTCCGGCGCCTGCCGTACGCGAAGCGGACCTACCGCTGGCTGTTCCCGGCCCTGCTGGACGCTCATGTCCACGGGTTCTCCCTGGAGTTCGGCGCGCGGGAGATGGCCGAGATCGACCTGGCCGGGTCGTGGGACGCCGAGCGCATCCTGTCGGCCGGGCTGATCGATATCAAGACGCACTACGCGGAGACTGCTGAGGACATCATCGAGCGGGCACGCGTCTGCCTGCGGTACAGGGATCCGGAACGGCTGGAGATCTCCACCGACTGCGGGCTGCGGCGCGTGCCCCGGTACCTGGCGATCAGCAAGATGTCGGCCGCTGCCGAGGCGGCCCGGCGGCTACGCGAAACCGGCTGAGGAACCGCGCGAGACGAGGTTAATTCATTAACGCCACGTCGTGAGGTCGATCTCGACCGGGAACGGGGCCGTCGCCTTGACCACGCCAGTGAACACGTCCGTGTCCCGGTAACGGCGGCTCGCCGAGTCGAGGACATACGTATAGACGACAGGCACCTCAGTCGCGGTGATCTCGACTCGCCAGTAGAACTGGATCCCCGCGGCGGCGTACTGCGCAAGCTTGACGATCCGGTCGGTGGTCTCCGAACCCGGCGAGACGATTTCGGTCACCAGCAGGACATGCTCTGGGCGGGTAGGGGTGATGTCGATGCTGTCGGCGCGATAGACCACGACATCGGGGCGGCGGTTGGTGAGCGGCACATCCTGCAAACGGACATCGAAGTCGGTGTCGGCGTACCAGTCCGGGCCGGCGGCGGCATCCAGTGCGTTGGCCAGGATCCGCGCGAGACGATTGTGCCGCTTCGACGCGCTGGGGCTCACGACGACCATCCCGTCTACGATCTCGATGCCCGCACACTGCTCCGCGGTCCAGGAGTCATACTCGGCCGCCGTGACTTGCGCGTGCATCCACTCGGGAGCGACCATCTCCGTGCCCACGACACACCCCCTGAGCCGACTGCCCTGGCAAGTCTCAGCGTACTCCGGTCAAGCCCGCTCGGGGCGGCCCGGACCTTCCCCGCGCCGGACACTCAGGTGACCGGCGTCCCAAGCGTCATGGCGAAGATGTGCAAGGCCGTTGGCCGCTTCCGGACACAGGTTGGCCGGTTCCGGACACAGTGACCGTTCCTTCTTGTCGTTCGTGGTGTCCGATGGGAGATTTACGGTCTTCGGCGAAAGGACTGGACATGAGCCGGTTGCGGTCCGGGCGGCGCCTGCGCGGCTCGCGCGTTCACCTGACGGCAGTGCTGATACTGGCCATCGGGGCATTGGCCGGGGTGTTCGCGCCGTCGGCCGCCTCGGCCCAGTCCGGCCATGCCGCGCAGGCCGGCCATGGCGGCCAGTCCGCGCATGCGAGCACCGCGGCGTGGCAGCGCTACGTGGTGGCGCCCAAGAGCCGCGATGTCCAGCCGGTGCGGATCTTGTCTTCCACCGGTGACGTGACCAATCCGCAGGGACTGCTCGGGCACGGCGTGACCACGCTGACGGCCGCCCCGCCGCCGACCTGGCCGAGCGGGACCGCCGCCGCCGCGTCCTCCTACCACGCCCCGAACGACGGGGACAACGGCCAGCCGACCACCTACGTCCCCGACAACGCGATCGACGGCAACGCCCAGACGTTCTGGAACGACGCGAACACCGATACCTACCCGGCATGGCTGCAGATCACGTCCCCGACGGCGGTCACCCTGCCCGGCATCACACTGCTGTCCAACAGCGACGGCGTGCCGGAGGACTATACGGTCGCGACGTGGAACGGCGCCGCGTGGGTCACCCAGGCGACGGTAACGGGCAACTCCGCCATCGAGCGCGAAGTGCCGTTCCCGGCACCGGTGAGCACCACCCAGGTCATGATCACCGTGACGCTCGACCAGCCCAGTCCCGAAGGCGACTACACCCGGATCAACGAGGTCTACCCCGGCCTCGTCCCGCCCGCGCCGTCGGTGGTGGTCGACTTCGGCAAGGACATCGTCGGCTACCCGCGGCTGCGCCTCGACGGCGCGTCCGGAGGCGGTGCTTCCGGAGGCGGTGCTTCCGGAAGCATGACTGGGAGCGACCCCGGTCTTGAGCTGGCGTTCTCCGAGACGCAGGAGTACCTGACCAACGAGTCGGACTTCACCCGGTCCGACAACGGCGACACGATCACGCCGGGCACCGACCAGGTGGCCGTACCGTCCGCGCCGGAGACCTGGACGGACTCCTACGGCTGCGAGGACGGGACGCAGGTATGCGACGACGGACTGCACGGCTTCAGGTACATGCGGATAACGCTGGCCGCCCTGTCCGCCGACGCGCCCTATACGCAGAACTACGGGACCGTGCGGATCAGCGGGGTGTCTGTCGACTTCACCGCGTACCTTGGCACGCCGTCCACCTACAAGGGCTGGTTCCTGTCGTCCGACACCCAGCTGAACCAGTACTGGTACGGCGCGTCCTACACCAACGAGCTGGTAACCGCCGTGTTCACGCCGGACACCACCGACCCGCGTGACGCCAACAGCTCCACGCTGGACGGCAAGCTCGTGCTGTTCGACGGGGCCAAACGTGACCGCGATCCCTACGACGGCGACATCGCGGTCTCGGGCCTGACCGACTACCTCACCAACGACGCGAGCTCAGCCGCCGAGAACGTGCTCGCCGACCTGGCCAATCATCAGAGCGCCGACGGGTGGATACCGCCCGCCTCCATAGACGATTACACGCTGCCGCTGTTCGACTATCCGATGTGGTGGGTGGTCGACAGCTGGGACTACATCCTCTACAGCGGCGACATGGGCTATGCCAAGACCTATTACCCGAACCTGGTCAAGCTGCTGAACACCTGGTACCCCTCGGTCACGGACGCCAACGGCCTGCTGGACAAGGGCATGAACGGGACCAGCGGCTGGGGCGACTACGCGTTCCTGCCGCGCAGCGGCGAGGTCACGTACTACAACGCGCTGTACGTGTGGGCGCTGAAGGACGCCGCCGAGATGGCCACCTCGCTCGGCGACACCGCCGAGGCCACCGCCTGGACGCAGCGCGCCCAGACGGTATCGAACGCGATCAACGAGTACCTGTGGGACCCGTCGGCCGGCGCGTACCTGGACTCCAGCACGGGCCCGGTCAGCCACCCCCAGGACGGGAACGGGATCGCGATCATCGCCGGGGTCGCTGATCAGGCGCGCGCCACGTCCGTGCTGAACTACCTGTCCAAGACGACCGAAACGCCATACGGCAACGCGTTCATGGACAACGACTCGCTGGTATCCGACGGTGACCAGCGGGTCTACGCGTTCACCTCGTTCCCTGAAATCGAGGCCCGGTTCACCACCCCCGGCGAGTCGGCCTCGGCCCTGAACGAGATCGACCGGCTGTACGGCTGGATGTACACGCACGACCCGGGCATCACCGACTGGGAAGGCATCACCACGGGCGGCGCGCCGTACGAGGGCGCCTACACGTCCATGGCACACGGCTGGTCCACCGGCGTCGTGCCGGAGCTGACCAACGACCTGCTCGGGGCCACACCGACCGGCCCGGGGTTCAGCACGTGGTCGGTGCAGCCGCACCCCGTCTCGGTCACCTGGGCGCAGGGCCAGCTCCCGACCCCGCACGGCCCCCTGGACGTGAGCTGGCGGCAGGGCAGCGGCCAGTTCACCATGCGCGTGAGCGCGCCGCGCGGCACCTCGGGCGACATCTCCGTCCCGGTCACCAGCGCGAACGCCGAGGTGACCGTGAACGGCCGGGTCGTCTGGAACGCCGCCGGAAGCCAGGCGCTCGGGACGGTGCTGTCCGACGGCTACGTGACCCTGCACAACGTGCGCGGCGGCACGCCGTTCAGCGTTGACGTGCGCACCGGCCCCTGAGGCTAAGGGGAAGGCCGCGACGATTCTCGCGCGTGCCGTCGCGGGCGGCCGGGGGCGGCGACTGCCGCCGCGACCGCGGCGGCCGCCGCGGCGAGGCCGAGCGCGAGGACAGGGTTTCCGGCCGCGAGCCCGGCGACGGCCGCCCCGGCCGAGGCGCCGCCGTTCATCACCGAGTTCAGCCAGCCCTGCGCCTCCGTGTCACTGCCGGGCGGTGCCGCGCTGCCCGCCTGGCTGAACAGCGTCGCGAGGACGGAGCCCAGGCAGAGTCCGGCCAGCGGCGCGGCGACGGCGAGCAGCGGAGCGTCCAGGCCCGCCGCGGTCAGCGCGGTCAGGCCAAGGGCGTAGCAGGCAAGCAGGCGGAAGAAGCGATCGTCCGCGGCCGCATTTGCGGCCTTTACGGCCGGCGGAGTCCGCGCGCCCAGGATGAGGCTGCCCGCGATGCTGCCGACCGAGACCTCCGCCAGCAGCGGGCCCGCGGCCCACAGCGCGTGGTGGTGCCGGACGTACGCGGTCAGCGCCACCTCGGTCCCGCTCAGCGCGACGTTGACGAACGCCCCTGTGACCAGGAGCCTGCGGAACCCGCCGGACCTCAGGAGGGCGGTGAATGACTGATGCGCGCGAGCCGTGCGCGGTTCTCCGCTGAGGGGCGTACCGCGGGTTCTCGTGCCGAGGATCACGATGGCCGCGCCCGTGAGCGCGAGCAGGACGAGGAGCGCCGCGGCCGGCGAGATCCCCACCGCCAGGGCGCTCGCGAGGGCGGGGCCGACGATCGAGGCGAGATCGAACACCACCGCATCGAAGGCGAACGCCGCCCGCCGAAGTCCGCCCGCCGCGTGCACCGACCACAGGCCGCGCATCCCGGGGCTCAGCGGCGGAGCCATCAGGCCTGCCGCCCCCGCCGTGGTGATCAGCACTCCGGCCGGGGCGCCCGCCAGCGCGGTGATCAGGAGACCGAGCAGCGCCAGGGAGTACCCGCAGCCGCAGACTGCGGCGACGCGGACCAGTCCGTACCGGTCCGCGAGCCGGCCGCGCAGCGGACCGGTGATGCCCTGCCCGAGCGCGTAGCCCGCCACGGCGAGCCCGGCCACCAGCATCGACGCATGGACCGCCGTTACCATCAGCAGGGCGATGCTCACCATGCCCTGCGGCAGCCGCGCGCAGGCATCCGCCACCGCGAGACCGCGCAGCGCCGGATCGGCGAAAAGCCGCCGGTATGGCCTGACGGCATCGAGGACGTCGCTCAATTCCCGCCCAGCTTATCCGGCGAGGATGGGCTTGAGCTGGATGATTCGCCTCATATCGACAGAATGTCAGTGGTCGATGGCACACTGCGACTCATTGGCAGTTCCTATCGATACGGAGGGATGATCATGGCGAAGGCAGTGCGTTACCGCCTGGCCAGAACGCTCAGCGGCGACACGGCAACCCCGTTCAGCGTCTGCATGACGATGTCCGGGGACGCCCTGGACGTGCACGTCGAAGGTTTCGGGCGCGTCCCGGTTCCGGTGACCCGGGCCGCGACCAGCACGCTCGCCCGCCTGGCCCGCAAGGCCAGTTGCGGGAGCGGTGCGCAAACGCCGCGTTACCCGGAAGAGCGCCGCACGTGGGAGGTCCCGCTGCGGCTGGTCCGCGCCGAATGGAACCCGGCGGTGCTGCGGCACCTCCTTTCGACGGTCGAGGAGGAGCTGGGACTGCCGGGCGGCTTCCAGGTCACCGCCGGCCTTCGGTCCCTCGCCGTCCGTGAGGAGGGCCTGTCTTTTATGAGCGCTCCGGATCCGGGAAAGCCCGATAACGTGATCGGCACCCTGATGGCCGTACTGCCATCCACCCGCGGGGGCAGCGAGCTGAACGTGGACGGCGTGCGGAAGCCGAACCAGCGCGGGAGCCGGCAGCTGCTGGCTGTCGCCTTCGATGCCGACGACCGCCACGAGATCTATCAGCTCACGGCGGCCCACCAGATAACACTCAGCTACGACCTGCTGCTGCACGCGCCCGTCACCTGGACCGACAGCCATGCGGGGATGGTCGCCGAACTGGCGAGCCTGCTCCGTGAGCATTTCAGCACGCCGGAACCGAGGACCGACGGCGACATCGCCGGTGATACGCCTGCCCGGCTGACATATTTGCTCAACGGCAGGTATACGGCGAAAGCGCTGGACTGGTCCCTCTTGAAGGACGCCGATGACCGCGCCGGCCTGCTGCGCGAGGCGGCGGACGAGGCAGGATGCGAGACCGTCCTCGGATTCGCCGAGGTCACCGAGACACGCGCCGTCCGGTCCGGATACGACGCTCTGCCTGACGACTACGATGCTCTGCCTGACGACGAGGACGACAGCCCTGATGGCGACGAGCGGGTAATGCGGCTGGTGCACGTCGACGCGTACCTGACGCATTGCGCCGGCCGGGACGGCGAAGCGCTGGAGGAGATCTCGCTGCACCTGCGTGACACGGAAATATGCGCCTCGGACTACACGGGTTACACAGGGAACGAGCGCGACATCGCGATGCGAATGTCCAGCCGCGCCGCAGTCCTGGTATGGCCGCGAGAGCGTGCCTTCGCCAACCGGGCCGAGCTGGATCCCGCCTGGGCGCTGGAGGAACTCACGGCGATGGCGGCCTCCGGCGACGTGGCGGGCGCCAGGACAGCGGCCGGGACGCTCGGCCCGTTCTGGGCAACCGGCGGCTCCTGGGAATCACGGTCGCGTTACGGAACGTCGCAGGGGGACGACATGCTCGCCCCGCTGCTCGGAAAGGCACTGCGCGCGGCTGACAGCGTCGGGGAGCCGGACACGGCCGCGATGCTGCTGCGCCCGTTCACGATCGGATCCTTGACGGACGCCGACGCGATCCCGCTTGCGGCGGTCGCCGGGCGCTACGGACAAGACTGGACGACGGCGCTGCTGCGCACCTGGTTCGGCCAGCCACTGCCCGGGCAGGCACAACGACGGCAGGAATGGGCGGCCGAGAGGCTGACCGGTATCTGCCGCGAGCTGGCGGCCGCGGGCGACACGGGGGCGGCCACCGCGCGGCAGCTGCTTGACCTGGTCTGGGAACGGATCAGCGATGACGTGACCAACAGCCTCGACCGGGCGATGGTCTACCGGAGTGCCCTCAGCCGGCTGGGCGAATCCGTGGCCGCGGTGCTCATGGCCGCCGCGGTGTCGCGGGCCCCGGGCACCCGTGACGCCGTGGCTCGCTACCTGCGCGACCAGCGGGACCTGGTCGCGGCCCTGGAACTGTACGCGGTACGGGCGGCGGGCATGGCGGAGAACGGCACCGGCGACGACGACGGCTTCGGTGCCCTGGCCGCCGACTGCACGGCACGCCTGCACTCCTGGCTCGCTCCGGCGTAACAGCCTGGGATGTACCGGAGGAATTCCGAACTCATCGCGCGGTCCCCGCCTGAGTAACCACGGGCTCCGCCGGCGCCTCCATGATGAACGGGTTGAATTGTATTTAACGATTCTTGACATGACCCTGATAGCGTCGTCAATATTGCAACTAATCTAATTAATTAAGGGGGCACGGGAAATGACGGGCCTGCGGTGCAGCGGGTTCGCGTACAGCGCGTCGAGAATCACAGTCCCGGCGGCGACGGCAAGGGTTTCGTCACCGAAGCTGGCCGAGACGACCGTCCGGCCGGGGTCCGGGCGCAGCCGCGAGCGCTCGCCGACCCGCGCCCGCAGGATCTCCAGGCAGCCGGGCACGTGGCGGATGCCCTGCTCGGTGACCACGAGAAGCTCCGGGTTGAGCAGGTCGACCAGCAGCGCGGCGGCGTCGCCGAGCAGCCGGGCGCGCTCACGGAACAACTCCGCCGCCCGCTGGTCGCCGTCCCGGGCCACGGCGAGCAGCCTCGCGAACGAGGCCCGCCGGGTGATGCCCGCGCGCGCCGCGCGGGCGCCGAGCTCGTGACTGGCGACGACGGCCTGGAGGCAGCCTCGCCGCCCGCACGCGCAACGCTCTGATCGGCCCTCCAGGGGAAGGTGCGCGACTGCCCCGGCCGCGGACTGCGGGCCGTCGTGGACCGTGCCGCCGATCGCGAAGGCGGCGTCGATCATGTTTCCCGCAAAAAGGTGCACGACGCTCGCGCGCGCCCGCGGGTCGCCGAAGAGCTGCTCGGCCCGCGCGAGGGCGCGGGCGTGGTTGTCCACCCGCACGGGGAGCCCCGTGGCGTCCTCGAAGACCTGACGTGCGTGAACGTCACGCCAGCCGAGCAGGGCGTGCTCAACGATGATGCCGTCGGCGCGGTCCACCCACCCGCCGGCGGCGATGCCGAGGCCCACGGGCGTCCGGCCGGCCGCGTGCTCGGCGGCGAAGCCCGGAAGACGCGCGGCGAGCGGCGGCAGCAACTGGCGCGCGTCCGTGCCGGCGTGCGAAATCCGCTCGCGCGCGAGAACGCGGCCCCGCAGGTCGAGGAGCGCGATCGTCGCGTGCCGCAGCGCGATGTGCAGGCCGAGCGCGACCCGGCGGCTTGTGTCGATCTCGACGGGGACGTGCGGCCGGCCGACGGGCTTCGGGCCGGCCGCGGCCTGCGCGGACTCACGCACGAGCCCGGCGGTGATCAGGTCCGCCGACAGCCTGGTCACCGCCGCCGGACTGAGCCCGACCAGCCTGGCTATCGTGCTGCGGGCGACCGGGCCGTGGTCCAGGACGGCCTGGAGCACGGCGCTGTCGTTGGTGGTGTGACGGTAGTCCGTCGTCCGCGAGACGTCACCTCGCCGTAGGAGCTGGCCGGAAGGCATGCTCCATAGCCTACTAAACCGCTCGTTTTTATCAACAACCTGCCGGCGCGCGTCCCGGGCACTCATCGCCCGACTGCACGTCGACCTGTGCAGGCGCTCGAGCGCGCTTTGTCGGCATCTTCGGTAAAACACCTTATTCAGCGCCGCCGACCGCGGTAACAACGGCATCTCCTGCGATGGCGCCTAAGCCACTGCCTCGCGATCTACGCGGCCCTCGGCCTGGTCGCCGATGCGATCGTGCGGACGCTGGAGCGGTACCTGCTGGTCTGGCGCCGCGGATTCCAGGGAGCGTAATGATGACTGTTCCTGTCCAGGGCCCGGCCGTCCGGGCGCCGGTGAACGTCGCGGTCAGCGCGCGGAACGTGACCCGCGCCTTCGGTGACCGCCGGGTCCTGCGCGGCCTCGAGATCACGATCGCCCCCGGCGAGTTCGTCGCGCTGCTTGGCCGCAGCGGCACGGGCAACATGCACGGCCTGCTCCAGGATCTGTGCGCGCGCCACCACCCGGCGGTGCTGCTGGTCACGCACGACGTGGACGAGGCGATCTTGCTCGCGGACCGCGGGCACGCCGAGTCCGGCGCGCTGCGGACGCGCCTGCTTGAGGAACTAGGCGTATCCGGAGGGTGACGCTAACAGCGCCGGCCCGGAGGAGTAAGAAGGGGGACGCGGCGAAAACCTGTCGTCAACCCCAGACAACGTACGTATCGTTGCCCTATGCGGCTGCTTTCGGTGAATGTCGGCAGGCCACGGCCTAACCCGTGGAAGGCGGTCGCGGTGACGGGCATCGACAAGCGACCTGTCAGCGGTCCCGTCATGGTGACGGCGCCGGGTCCCAAGGGGACAGGCGAGGTCGGCCTGGCCGGGGACCGGGTCTACGACGTCAAGCATCACGGCGGCCCTGACCAGGCCGTTTACGCTTACGCCCGCGAGGACCTCGACGAGTGGCAGGCAGAACTGGGGACGCCGCTGGGTAACGGCTGCTTCGGCGAGAACCTCACCACCGAGGGCATTGACGTCAGCGGCGCGCTGATCGGCGAACGCTGGCGCATCGGGCCCGCGCTGGTCCTCGAGGTTTGCTGCCCGCGGATCCCGTGCGGCACGTTCCAGGGATGGCTGGCGCGGGACGGCTGGATCAAGCGGTTCACCGGGGCCGCCACGCCAGGGGCGTACCTGCGGGTCATCGAACCGGGAGAGGTCCGGGCCGGCGATCCGGTCGTGATCGGGCACCGGCCCGATCACGACGTAACCATCGCCGTCACCTTCCGTGCGCTGACCACCGAACCGGAACTGCGCCCCCGCCTCCTGGCCGCCGACGCGCTCCCGGAAGAGACCAAGGCCCTGTCACGCAAGCACAGCTGAACGCGGCGTTAGGAGTGGAGGCCGTCGAGCCTGGTCAGGATCTGCAGCATCACCTCGTCGGCACCGCCGCCGATCGAGACGAGTGAGGCGTCCCGGAGGAACCGCGCGGTCCACGTCTCCTCCATGTACCCGGCACCGCCGTGGAACTGCAGGCACGTCGCGGCGACGTCGCGGGCCAGGCGCCCGGCCTCGAGCTTCGCGATCGTCGCGAACCGGGTGGTGTCCTCGCCGCGCATGAACGCCTCGGCCGCCGCGTAGTTGTACTGGCGCAGCAGGTCCAGCCTGGCGCCTAGCTCGGCGAGCCGGAAGGCGACGTACTGGCGGTCGATCAGCGGCTCGCCGAACGTCGACCGGGTCTTCAGGTACTCGGCGGTCCGCGCGAGGGCCCGGGTCATGCCCCCGACCTGCCCGTAGCAGGCGGCCATCCGCTCGTTCTGGAACTGCGCCATCTGCTGCTGGAAGCCGCGGCCGATCACGCCGATCGTGTTGGCCACCGGCACCCGCACGTCGGTGAACGTGAGCTCCGCGGTGTCGGAGGACCGCATGCCCAGCTTGTCGAGCTTGCGGCTCACGGTGAAGCCGGGCAGGTCCGTCGGCACGACGATCTGCGAGAAGCTCCGGTACCCCGGCTCGCCGGAGGTCCGGGCCAGCAGGCAGATCCAGTCCGCCTGGGTGCCGTTGGTGATGTACAGCTTCGACCCGTTAATAACCCAGAAATCCCCATCCCTAACGCCCGTGGTTCTCAGTCCCGCCACGTCCGACCCCGCGTCGGGTTCGGTGACCGCGATCGAGCACACGGCTTCCCCCCGGACGGCGGGCGTGAGGTAGCGCTCCTTCAGCTCAGAGCTGCCGAAGCGGTGCAGCGACGGCGTCGCCATGTCAGTCTGCACGGCGATGCCCATGGCCACGCCGCCCGGCCCGACGCGGCCGAGTTCCTCGTGCAGGATCACGGTGAAGAGGTGATCGGCGCCCTGGCCGCCGTAGGTCTCGTCGTATTCGAGGCCGAGCAGGCCGAGTCCGGCCATCTTCGGGAACAGCTCGTGAGCCGGGAAGATCCCCGCCTTCTCCCACTCCTCCCCATGCGGTGCTATCTCTTTGTCCGCGAAATCCCGGACGAGCCGGCGGAATGCCGCGTGCTCTTCGGTGAACGCCACCATGTGACTAGACAAGCCAGAGTTGACATACTTGTCAAGTATGGGATCGCTTGTCCGCACCACCGTTGAGCACGGCGTCGCCACCGTGCTGCTGGACTCCGAGCGCAACAGGAATGCCCTGTCCCGGCAACTGCTTGCGGAACTGGGCGCGGAGCTCGACGCGGCCGCCGCCGACCCCCGTGTGCGGGTCGTGGTGCTGACCGGCGCCGGCCCGGCGTTCTGCTCCGGGGCGGATCTGCGGGAGCAGGGCGACGGGCTCGGTCCAGGCCCGGTGTCACTGCCGGACGTCCTCACCAGGATCTTCGATCACCGCTGTCCCGTGGTCGCCCGGGTGAACGGGGCGGTGCGGGCGGGCGGGATCGGCCTGATGGCCGCGTGCGACATCGTGGTGGTGCCCGACACGGCGACGTTCGCGTTCAGCGAGGTCCGCGTCGGCGTGGTGCCCGCGATCATCGCCATGCCGGTGCTGACGCGGATGAACGCGGTCGCCGCGCACGAGTACTTCCTGACCGGCGAGCAGTTCGGCGCGGCCGAGGCGGTGCGCACCGGCCTGGCTAACCGCGCCGTTCCGCCGGACGAGCTCGACGCGGCGGTCGCGCGCGTCGCGGCGGCGCTCGCCAGGGGCGGGCCGTCGGCACTCGCCGCCGCCAAGCAACTGCGCAGGACCGTCCCGGTGCCGGTCCCAGTCACGGGAGAGGGGCTGGGACCAGTGTTCGTTCGGCTGGAAGGGCTTTCCGCGCGGCACTTCGCGAGCGAAGAGGGACGGGCAGGCATCGCGGCGCTGCTGGGCAAGCGGCCGGCCCCGTGGGTTCCGGAGCAGTGATGGTGACAACGCCGACGAGCCCCCGGGGACGGCGCACCCGCACGGCCCTGCTGCGGGCGGCGCGGGAGGTCTTCGAGGAGAAGGGCTTCGATGAGGCCCGGATCGCCGACATCACCGCCCGGGCCGGGGCCGCGTACGGCAGTTTCTACACGTACTTCGGCTCCAAGGAAGCGGTGTTCCGGGAGCTCGTGCAGGACTTCGCGCGGGCCGTCTTCACCGCCTCGCGCGCCTCCGACCTGCCGGGCGCCTCCCCCGAGGACAAGATCCGGCACACCACCAGGGTCTACCTGGAAACCGTCGCGGATCACGCGCACCTTATCGTCGTCTTCGAGCAGGTGGCCGCCCGCGACGAGTATTTCCGCTCGCTGCTGCTGGAGGTGCGCGACATGTTCATCGACCGCATCGCCGGCGGGACCCGGCGACTGCAGGCCGACGGCCTGGCCGCGCCCGATCTCGACGCCGTCATGTGCGCCCACCTGCTCGGCGGCATGATCGAGAACATCGGCCGGATGATGTACACCTACCGCCAGCCGCTCAACCTGGAGCGCCTGGTGGACGAGGCGACCGCCCTGTGGGCACGGGCCATCGGCCTGCGACCGGGAGGCGGCCGGACAGGACGGGACATCTCTTGACATCGATCGCCTTGCCGCACCTCAAACTGGCGGCTCGAGCGGGCGGGGTGGCTCCCCAGAGGGAGC
>DASZJE010000192.1:0-18201 GCA_035948445.1 Trebonia sp.
TGCGTCCGGCGAGCACGGTGAGCACCGGCATCCGCTGACCCGCGCGCCGCGCGGTGCGGGCGAACTTGCGGGGGTTGCCGAAGGACTCGATGTACAGCACGGCGAGTTCCGTGACGCCGTCCTGCTCCCACCACATCAGCAGGTCGTTGCTCGAGACGTCCAGCTTGCTGCCGACCGATGCGAACGAGGAGATCCCGATGCCGAGCCGGGACAGGTGCTCGACCATCGCGAATCCCAGCCCGCCGGACTGCGTGACCAGGCCGGCGACGCCCTGCGCCGGGCTCGTGGCGGCGAACGTCGCCTCCAGGCCGATCGCGGGAACGGCGATGCCGAAGCAGTTCGGGCCGATCAGGCGCAGGCCGCGCCTGCGGCAGATGGCGAGCAGTTCGGCGGACTCCGCCGCGTCCAGGCCGGCGGTGAGGACGACCAGTCCCTTGACGCCGAGGGTGCCGCAGTCCTCGGCGGCTTGCAGGGCCTGCTTCGGCGGGAGCGCGACGAGCGCGAGGTCGGGCGCCTCCGGAAGGTCGCTGACGGAGGGGAAGCATACGACCCCGCCGATCTCGCTCGCGTTGGGGTTGACCGCGTACAGCGCGCCCTGGTAGCCGCCCGCCACGATGTTGTCGAGAACGGACCGTCCGACCGTGCCCGGCCGGCGGCTCGCGCCGATCACGGCTACCGACCTGGGCGCGAACACGGGCCGCAGGCTCGCGACGTTCGCCGAGCGCTCGCGCGCCGCCACCGTGTCCAGGTATTCCTCAAGCTCCATACCGGTGCCGTCATAACCTAGCCGGCCAACCGGCCCCGACCGGCCTCTCGTGCCTTCGCGGCCAACCGACCCCCACCGGCCGCCCGGCGGCAGCGGGATCGTAATCGCGACCGTGCCTTCCTCCCGTCGGCTGTGCGCGGGCAGCCCCGCGTCACTGAACACCCGCAGCATGCTGGTGTTCTCGCTGAGGGTTTCGGCGGTGAACGCGGTGAGCCCGCGGGCGCGGGCCAGCGACACCAGGTGCTCGAGCAGCAGCGTCGCGATCCCCCGGTGATGCATGGTCTCGGCGACCGCGAACGCCACCTCGGCGCTATTGGTGCCGCCCGCCACCTCGTAGCTGGCGACGCCCACGATTTCGTCCCCGAGGAACGCGAGAAGTGCGGCGTGATCCGGTCCTGGCTCGCGGCAGATCCGCCGCGCCTCCCGTTCCGGTGCGGTCCTGCTCAGGCTGAAGAACCGGAGGTAGGCATTCGCCGGCGACATGGCCTCGTGCATCGCCTTGACAGCGTCGAAGTCATCCGCCGCTGCCTGGCGGATAAGCACCGTCGTCCCGTCCGACAGCAGGGCGTACACGTCAGCATTCGCCAGCGGCGGTTTTTCCGGTGGCTCGCTCATCCGGCCCTCCCGCGCCTTCCGACGCGCCCAATGCCATCGACGATGTCATGAGAAGCCAAAAAATATTCGTGACGGGAGGGGCTCGCACTCCGCTTCTCGTGGATTCCGATTGCGCGGTGCGCGGCTCCTTTACGACCGTTACTCCGCGTCTCCCCGGGTCCCTCCCGCCACTGTCAAGGCAACAGCCCCGGCATACGCCACGCAAGGGCCTAAAGTCCCCATTTCCGCGGGTGGGCATGCGGAAGCCAGTCGGCATGCCGGAAAGCAGTGGGCATGCCGCAAAGCCGGTCGGCATGCGGCATGCCGGAAACATGTCGGGGCGGTGGCGCAGGTGGCCCGGGCCGATTGCGCCACCGCCCCGAACGCGGAGGCTTGTTACTGCCTGCGAAATTACTCGCTGCCGAAGTTCTTGATCTCCGCGAGCTCGGTTTCGCTGAGCTCACGCGGAACCTCGCCCTTGGCGACCTTGGCGGACTGTACGTGGTGCCGGATCTTCTCCACGACCTCGGGGTTGGCGAGGGTGGTGATGTCACCGGTGTCGGCGAAGTTCGAGGTCGCGGCGATCACGCGGCGCATGATCTTGCCGGACCGGGTCTTGGGCATGTCGGGGACGATCCAGATGTTCTTCGGGCGGGCGATCTTGCCGATGTCCGTGACGATCGCGTCGCGGACCTTCGCCTCGATGTCCTCGGACCCCTCGATGCCCGGCTTGAGCGAGATGTACATCTCGACCACGCGGCCGCGGATGTCGTCGATGACAGGGACCGCCGCGGCCTCCCCGACCTCGCTGACGGTCAGCGCCGCCGACTCCAGTTCCTTCGTGCCGAGCCGGTGGCCGGCGACGTTGATCACGTCGTCGACGCGGCCCAGGATCCGGAAGTACCCGTCCGCTGCCTGCGTCGCGCCGTCGCCCGCGAAGTAGGGCCAGTCGTGCCAGTCGGTCGACTTGGGGTCCTTGTTGTACTTCGCGTAGTACGTCGAGACGAATCGGTCAGGCTGGCCCCAGATCGTCTGGAACACTCCCGGCCACGGGTTGCGGATGATGATGTTACCGGCCTTGCCGCTGCCCTTGGGCACTTCGTTGCCGTCCTCGTCGAGGATGGCCGGGAAGATCCCCAGGGCACCAGGGCCGCACGAGCCCGGCTTCATCGCGTGGATGCCAGGGAGAGTGGAGCCGAGGAAGCCGCCGGTCTCTGTCTGCCACCACGTGTCCACGATGGCGGCGTCGCCCTTGCCGACCTTCTCGTAGTACCAGCGCCAGACCTCGGGCTCGATCGGCTCGCCGACCGTGGTCATGTGCTTGAAGTGGACGTTGTAGTCCTTCGGCCCCTCCGGGCTGACCTTGCGGAGCATGCGGATCGCCGTGGGGGATGTGTGGAAGATGTTCACGCCAAGCTGCTCGGCGATGCGCCACGGCCGGGCGGCGTCCGGGTAGTTCGGCGTGCCCTCGTACATCACGCTCGTCGTGCCGAGCGCCAAGGGGCCGTAGACGATGTAGGAGTGCCCGGTGATCCAGCCGATGTCGGCCATGCACCAGTACGTGTCGTCCGGGTGGATGTCCTGGTAGTACTTCGACGTGCCGGCCACATACGCTAGGTAGCCGCCGATCGAGTGCTGGCAGCCCTTCGGGCGGCCCGTGGTGCCGCTGGTGTACATCAGGAAGAGCGGGTCCGTCGCCTTCAGCGCGACCGGCTCGACGATCTCCCGCTTGTGCTCCTTCAGCAGGTCGTCGACGAAGACGTCCCGGCCCTCGACGATCGGGGTCGCCGAGGAGTACTTGCCGGGATAGCGGCGGAAGATGAGGACCTTGTCGACGTGCTGGCCTTCCTTGGCCGCGGTCTCGACCGCTTCGTCGGCCTTGACCTTGTGGTCGACAAGTTCGCCGCTGCGGTAGTACCCGTCCATGGTGACGAGGACGTTGCTGCCGGAGTCCGCGATGCGGTGGCCCGCGGCAGCACCGCTGAACCCGCCGAACACCTGCGAGTGGATGATCCCGAGGCGGGCCGCGGCCAGCATCGCGACCGGGAGTTCGGGGACCATCGGCATGTGGAACGTGATGCGGTCGCCAGCCTTCAGGCCCAGGCTCCTCAGCACGGCCGCGAACTCATTGACGCGGACGTACAGCTCCCGGTAAGTGATTGCCTGGTGCGGCTCGTCCTCTGGCTCGGGCACCCAGATCAGCGCGGCCTTGTTGGGCCGGTCTTCCAGGTGTCGGTCCACGCAGTTATAGGAGGCGTTGAGCTCACCACCGACGAACCATTGCCAGAACGGCGCGTTCGATGTGTCGAGAATCGTGTCCCACGGCTTGTACCAGGTCAGCAGGTCGGCGTACGCCGTGAAGCACTCCGGGAACTTGTCTTCGCTGAACTGTTCGAGTATGGCCGGGTCGGAGGCGTTCGCCTGTGCGACAAACCTGGCTGGGGGCGGGTAGTAGCCCTCCTCGCGCCAGTGGACCGCAATGAGTGCTTCGGAGGATTCCGCATTCTCTTCGTTCGTTACCTGTGGCTCTTCAGCCATTTCTATGTACCTCCGCATCCCTTCGCTGGGCGGCGATGCCGTTCGTTATGCTTAGCGCATTCCAAACTTAACGCGACCGTGGGCACGTCACCATGGGGATCGCGGCGGTACTTCGGGTTCCTGCCCCGAATAACTGTCCGTGACTCGCTAATCGCTGGCAGCCGCCTGGCGTGGCCAGGCGATCATGTCGACCGCCGGGCCGCGAACCTCGGGAAACGCCTCGTCCATGCGGGTGATGCGCATGATGCGCAAGAGCGAGGGCTGGGCGGCGGCGAGCTTCAGCGTCCGTCCGGAACGGTGCGCGTGGCCCTGCGCGCGGGCGAGAGCGCCGAGTCCCGCGGCGTCGCAGAAGGTCAGCTCCGCGAGGTTGACGGTGATCTGGCCCTCCTGGCTGTCCACCACGTCGCGCAGGTACGCGTAGGCCTGGTCCGCGGTGGCGATGTCCAGTTCCCCGCGGGCACGGACGGTAGCGTTGCCGTCAGCGGCCATGTAATACGAGAGCTCGAGCTGCATCGCCCGGGCGTAATCGGTCCTAACCCCCATAGCCCCGTGTTCCCCTGATCAGGCGCAGCCCTGTCCCCACGACGCGGCTCGCGCAAATCGTCAATTTTGCCCCTCCTGTATGTTACTGAACGCTAGCGCCTTGGAAGGCTAAGGTCATCTCATTTCGTCACATCACGTCGTGGTGTCCGGACAACACCGTGGCGCCTGGCTAGGATGCTGTCCGATATGTACCATGCGTCCCAGTACACCCCGTCAGGCTTACGGAAGTGCTGACGTTCGCTCAATAGAACGTCTGAACCGTCTCATCGGTTCTCAGGTTCGCTGAATACTCCCTTGGGTGAGACGATGCTTACGATCCGTCGCGTCACGGGCGGACGGTCCATGCCCGAACACCAGCGGAGAACGCGTGCGAGCAGTTATATGGCTGGCAGTTAGTCGATTGAGGCGCTTTCCGCCGTACTGTGGTAGCCGGGCAAAGTGGTGCATGCCCGTTCGGGACGGACAGAGGTGAGCGATATGCGCATGCGGGGAAGCGTGGCGATCGACCTCGGCACGGTCAACACGCTCGTCTGGGTCGCGGGCCGCGGCCTGGTACTCGAGGAGCCGTCGGCTATCGCGGTCGACACGAAGACCGGCCGTGTGGCCGCGATCGGCTCGGCGGCTGACGTGCTGGCGGACAAGGAGCCCCAGGACATCAAGGTCATCCACCCGCTCCGTGACGGGGTGATAGCGGACATGGAGGCCACCGCGGAGATGCTGCAGGCGTTCCTGCGGAAGGCGAGGCCGCGCGGCGGCCCGCTGCACGCGCACGCGCTGGTGTGCGTGCCCGCCGGCGCCACGTGGGTAGAGCGCCGTTCGGTCGCCGCCGTGCTCGCGGCGCGGCGTCCGAAGTACGCCGTCCAGCTGATCGACGAGCCGGTGGCGGCCGCCGCCGGCTCGGGTCTCGACCTCAATAGCGGGGCCGGGGGATTCATCGTCGACATCGGCGGGGGCACGACCGAGATAGCGGCGGTCGCCGGCTGGCGTGTGGTCCGCGCGAAGAGCGTCCGGATGGCCGGCAACGCGATGGACGACGCAATCATTAACGCGGTGCGCGGTGAGCTCGGCATGATCCTCGGCCCGCGGGCGGCGCGGCAGCTCAAGATGACGCTCGGCCTTTCAGGCGGCGCCGACGGCTGGGCCGAGGTGGCCGGCATCGACGCCGGCCGCCGCACGCCGCGGATCGAGAAGGTGCCCGGCGAACTGGTCTCGAGCGCGCTGAGCCCGATCGTCAACATGATCGGCCGGTCGGTGCAGGACATCCTGTCTGACATCCCCTCCGGTCTGGCGGAGGACGTCCTGCGCGGCAAGATCAGGCTGTCCGGCGGCGGCGCGCTGCTGCCCGGACTGGTGCCGCAGATCGAGGCGGTCGGTGAGATCAGCGCGGTCGTCGCCGAGGACCCGCTCCGCTGCGTGGTCCGCGGGGCCGCGCTCATGCTGGACCTCGATGACAAGGACGGGATTCCCGGCCTGCGCCAGTAGCGCGGTGGGGCCAAACCTTTCGCGAAATACGCGAAGATTGTGCCATGCCCGCCGTGGACCTGAGCTCGCACCCCGGACACCTGGCCCGCCGCCTCCAGCAGGCGCACACGCTGCTGTGGAACATGCTCGTCTCAACGGAGACGACGTCACCGCAGTTCGCGGTGCTCAACGCGGTCGCGGCAAGCGGCAACGTGGACCAGCGGACGGCGGGCGAACTGATCGGCCTGGACCGGTCGACGACGGCCGAGATCGTGTCGCGGCTCGCTGACCGCGGGCTGCTGCGCCGCGTCCGCGACCCGCGCGACGGCCGCAGAAACCTGCTCCGGCTCACCGAGGAGGGCCATGCGCTCCACCGGCAGACGGCCCGCCGCGCCGCCCGGATGAACAAGGTCCTTCTCGCCCCGCTCGATCCCGCCGAGCAGGACACGTTCATCGAGCTCATGCGCAAGGTGGTCGCGGCCGCCGACGATTTCCGCTCCTCCGCCCTCCCCGGCAGCTGATAAGCCGGCGGTTTTGTCATCGGCCGCGCAGCCGCGCGGCCGGGGAGGTACGGGGCCGGCCCCTTGGAAGAGGCGGCCGCGGCCGGGTGTTGATTAAGAGGCAGGCCTATGGGCAGGCATAGTTGCACTGGAGAGCCCAGGAGGCAGATCCGGATGAGCAAGCAAGCGACGCCGCCGCCGCCCGGTGACAAGCCGGGACCCAGCAATCCCACGCCGCCGCCGCCGCGGTGGCGGCACTGGCTGGTGCCGATCGGGCTGCTGGTGGCGCTCTTGCTGTGGCTGAATCTGTCCACCGTGCACAGCGCGCCGCAAACGACGCTGAGCTATTCGCAGTTCGTGACGGACGTGTCGGCGCACAAGGTAAAGACGGTGACGATCGCGTCCTCGTCAGGCGGGACGAGCACCGGCACGCTGACCGACGGCACCAACTACAGCGTGGTGATCCCGCAGCAGGCCGGGCAGTCGCTGCTGACCCAGCTCCAGGCGGACCATGTGGAGACAACCGGTGCGTCGTCGTCGCCGGGCTTCGGCTCGGAACTTGGGTCGTGGCTCCTTATCCTGGCGGTTCTGGCGCTGCCGATCTGGTTCTGGATCCGGCTGTCCCGCGGCGCCGCCGGGCAGCTCCAGGGGGTGCTCGGCGCGGGCAGGAACCGTGCCAAGGTGTTCGACGAGGAGCGCCCGTCCACCACGTTCGCCGATGTCGCGGGGTACGAAGGCGCCAAGGAGGAGATCAGCGAGGTCGTCGAGTTCCTGCGCACCCCGGAGCGGTACGCGCGAGCGGGCGCGATGGTGCCACGCGGCCTGCTCATGGTCGGCCCGCCCGGCACGGGAAAGACGCTGCTCGCGCGCGCCGTCGCCGGCGAGGCGCACGTGCCGTTCTTCTCCGCGACGGGATCGAGCTTCGTGGAGATGTTCGTCGGTGTCGGCGCGGCCCGCGTCCGTGACCTGTTCGCCGAGGCGCGCAAGCGAGCCCCCGCGATCATATTCATCGACGAGGTGGACGCGATCGGGCAGCGGCGCGCCGGACAGGGCGCGGTGGTCGCCAACGATGAGCGGGAGCAGACGCTCAACCAGTTGCTGGCCGAGATGGACGGCTTCGACCCAGCAACGGGCATCGTGGTGCTCGCCGCCACCAACAGGCCAGAGGTGCTTGACCCGGCGCTGCTGCGCCCCGGCCGGTTCGACCGGCAGGTTACGATCCCGCTGCCGAACGTGCAAGAGCGGACCGCGATCCTGGGCGTTCATGTTCGCGGCAAGCAGCTCGCCGACAATGTCGACCTCGGCGTGGTGGCGCGCGGCACGCCCGGCTTCTCCGGCGCGGACCTGGCCAACCTGGCGAACGAGGCCGCGATCTTCGCCGTCCGCGAGGGCCGCGATGTCCTGACCGCCGCCGACTTCGACGCCGCGCGTGACCGGATCATCCTCGGCCGCCGCGAAGGGTCGAACGTGCTGCTGCCGGAGGAGAAGCGGAACGTCGCCGTCCACGAGTCCGGCCACGCCCTCGCGGCCGCGCTGTCGGAGGACGCGGACCCGGTCGCGAAGGTCACCATCCTGCCCGCTGGCCAGACACTCGGCGTCACCGAGCAGCTGCCGCTGGTCGAGCGGCACATGTACAACGAGAACTACCTGTACACCTCGCTTGCCGTGCGGCTGGGCGGACGTGCGGCGGAGCTCGTGGTCTTCGGGCAAGGCTCGACCGGAGCGGGCAACGATCTGGCGGGCGCGACGGACCTGGCGACGAAGATGGTCAGGGAGTTCGGCATGTCGAACGCGGTCGGCCCCGTGGGTTATCCGGAGGGGGGCTCGGTGTTCCTCGGCGGCGGCGGGTCCGGCATGTCCAGCCGCCCGTTCGCGGAGGCGACGCAGGCGGTGATCGACACCGAGGTGTCGCGGCTGCTGCGCCAGGCGGAGGAGCGCGCGGTCGATCTGCTGCGGGCGCACAGGCAGGATCTCGACGCACTTGTCGAGCTGCTCCTGGAGAAGGAGACGGTAGACGGCTCGGAGGTCTACCGTCTGGCGGGCCGCCCGGACCGCTCGCAAGTCGTGTCGCCGGTGCCGCCCATGGAGATCTCGCCGCTCACGAGCGCCGGCGGTTCGACGTCGGCTACCAGCGCTGACGGTTCCATGCCGGGCCAGTGACCGCCCACTCGGCGTCCCACGCCGCCATCCGGCGGCGGTTCAGCACCTGGCGGACGACCACGGCCTCGCACAGGTACAGGAGAGCGATGCTGGCGATGGCGCCGGTAGACGCGAGGTCGGCCTGGCCGGCGACCTGGCCGGGATCGAGAGGCGGGACGGTCAGCTTCCCGGCGGGGTCGAGCCAGACGTCGACCGTTGTGCCCTTCGGGGTTCCGGCCGGCACCATGACCTGGGTGGTGCGGTCGCCACCGCCAGGGGGGCTCCAGCGGGCCCGCGCGGGAAACGTCGAGCCGAACGGGTAGCCGGAGACCGTGCCGCCCACCGACTGGAGCAGTACGGCCCTGACCTCGTGGCTGGAAGCGCTTTCGGTACGCTCGGCCCGCTGAGCCGACGAATGCCCCGCCTCCCCCGCCAGTTGAGCGGCGAATGGCGCTACGGCGATCGCCACGGCGAGGGAACCCCCCAGTACCCACGCCTCGACCCTGTCCGATTTCCTGCGCAGCGGATTGCGGTCCGGCGCAATCCCCCGCATGAACCTGCCAAGCCGGCCGTCCCACCGCGGCCGGGCACGCCTGGTTCTCCCACCCTTTTTGATCACGTTGTCACCCTTAGCTCTCAGCGGTGCCGCGATTGCGCGCGCCGCTGCCCGTCCCTGGCTCTGATAGCTACGAACGGTGTCCGCGGGTAGCAAGGGTATGACCTTCGGACGGGTGCCAGAGGGTGTTTTTCAAAGTGATAACGGTCGCATTGCGCTTAGCTAACGGACAGGGCCTGAGCGGCCACGGCTCGCGCCCGATGGCGACCTTACGATCGGCCGGACAGCCACGGGCGGTAGTCTCGGCACCATGGTCCATGTCGGTGCCCTGCCGCTCTATATCCCCAGCCCGCCGATCAACTCGTTCCATGTCGGCCCACTGGACATTCACTTCTACGCGCTTGGCTACATAGTCGGCATCTTCTTCGCCATCTGGATCACCCGGAGCCGGTGGCGCAAGCTCGGCGGCGACCCCGACCTGGTCAACGACATCGCGCTGTGGGTTGTGCCCGCGGGTATCATCGGCGGCCGGATCTACTTTGACATCACCACCCCGATGGACATCCCGCACGTGTGGTACGGGGTATTCGCCGTCTGGACCGGCGGGCTTGGCATCTGGGGCGGCGTGGCACTCGCGGCCATCGTCGGCGTCTGGCGCCTGCACAGGCTGGGCATCACGGCGGGGCCGTTCGCGAACGCGATCGCGCCCGCGCTGCTCGTCGCCCAGGGAATCGGGCGGATCGGGAACTACTTCAACAAGGAACTGTTCGGGAAGCCGACCACGCTGCCGTGGGGTCTGGAGATCCCCTACCAGTACCGGATGTCTGGCGGCATTCCGGCGCAGGACCTGCACTTTTCGACCTTCCAGCCGTCATTCCTCTACGAGCTCATCTGGGACCTGCTGTTCGCGTTGTTCCTTGTGTGGCTTGGCCACCACGCCAAGATCAGGGCGTGGGGACTGTTCGCCCTGTACGTGGCCGGCTACTCCGGATACCGGATCTTCGAGGAAACGATCCGGATCGACTCCTCGGAGTACATCCTCGGGATGCGCCTGAACTTCTGGGTGGCGCTTGTCGGCACGATCGCGGGCCTCGTCTGGTTCGTGTTCGTGCAGCGACGTCCCGATAAGCCCTACGTGGTGCGGTCTCCGGAGCCGCCCGCCGCGACCGACGAGGTCCAGCCCGCTACCGGCGAAGCGGAGGCCGCCGGCGACATCCCCCAGGATGCCGAGGAGGGGCGGGCTGAGGGAGCCACCAGCGTTCGTTCGGAAGAATAAGGCGGAAATGGCGGCTAGGGCCGCGTCGGTCGCCTTGATCAGGTCCTCCGGGGCCAGTTCGATTTCCAGGCCCCGGCGGCCGGCGCTGCAGAACATCGTGGTGCCCAGGGCCAGGGCCGACTCGTCGAGAACGATCGGCAGGCGGCGCTTCTGGCCGACAGGGGAGATGCCGCCCGCGACATAGCCTGTGGCACGCTCCGCGTCCGCTACCAGCGCCATCACGGCTTTCTTGCCTTTGACAGCGGCGGCGAGGGCCTTGAGGTCGAGGTGGCGGTGCACGGGGACGACGCCCACCGTGAGCCTGCCGTCCACGGCGGCGACCAGCGTCTTGAATATCCGCTCCGGCGGGATGCCGAGGGCTTCACTGGCCTCCATGCCGTACGACTCGGCCTTCGGGTCGTGCTCGTATTCGTGCAAGGTGAACGGGATCTTCGCGCCCTCGAGGGCGATCGTCGCCGTAGTGCCGCGTCCTGCCACGAGTGCCTACGGTAGCGGATCGCCGTTGCCGCGGAAAATCGTTATGGTTTTGGCGCGCGGCGTTCGCATAGTGGGATCATGCGTATCACGTTTCCGCGGCTGCCTGACTACGAGAAGGCCTACTCCCTGATCGAGCGAGACGACGGGGTGGTGTACCGGCTGTACGGGGGCGTGGCCGGATCGTCTCTCCCGCACGACGTGCGGCACCTGGTCGTGGAGCGGTCGCTCGGGATACGCGACGGGCTGTGGGGCGGCATCGCGGCCGGGGCGGTGTTCTTGTCGATGCGGCATGTGCATGGACGACGGCCGCCGCGCGCCTCGTCACGGTCCGCGGAACTGAAACGGGAATTCCGCGCGGTGGGGCTGCGCGCGGAGATGATCGCGAACCTCGCGGAGCGGGTGGCGGGACTCACCGCGCCGAGTGCGGAGGACATCCGGCGCCTGGCCCGTGACGTGCTATCGGTGCTGCCCGACGGCGACGCGGACCTGGACCCGGAAGCGATCGCCGCCGCCGCACGCGCGCTGCAGGTCGAGGCGGCGCGCTGGGCGCGGCTGCGGCCGGGCCAGAAACTCGTGTACGAGTGGCCGGCGCCCCCGCGCATCCCTCGACAGCGGGTCCCGCGGTAGCCCCGGCTCGTCAGCGTCCGTAACGTAGGCGCACATGAGCGACGTGGACCGGGAGATGATGGCGGCGGCCCTGGCGCAGGCGCGCCAGAGCCTGGCCGACGGGGGCGTGCCGGTGGGGGCGGCGCTGGCCGCGGGCGGCACGCTGATCGGCGCCGGGCACAACGAGCGCGTGCAGAACGGCGACCCGATAGCGCACGGCGAGATCTCCTGCCTGCGCAACGCGGGCCGCCGCCCGGACTACCTCGGCACCACTCTCTACACGACCCTGTCCCCGTGCGAGATGTGCAGCGGCGCGATTCTGCTTTTCCGGATCCCCAGGGTCGTGGTGGGGGAGGCGCGCACTTTCGCCGGCGACCTGGACTTCCTGTGGGGCAAGGGCGTCGAGATCGTGCTTCTCGACGACCCGGATTGCGTCGCCGTGATGGAGGAATTCCAGGCCCGCTATCCCGGTGTGTGGAGCGAGGATATCGGCGGACGCTGACGCTTGTTCGCACGCGGATGACAGCCTGTCTGTCTTCGGGCGATAAAATCGCCAGTTGTGAGCGAAGTTCCCGCCGGCCTGGCCGAGCAGTTCCCTGACGTCGCGGCACTGACCGCCGCCCTGGACAAGACCGGCTATCTGGCGGGTGACCAGCTCTCGGCGGCGCTGTTCCTCGCTGTCCGGATGGGCCAGCCCATCCTCCTGGAGGGTGAGCCCGGCGTCGGCAAGACGGAGGCCGCGAAGGCCCTCGCTACCGCTCTGGACACGGTGCTCGTACGGCTGCAGTGCTACGAGGGCATCTCCTCAGGCGAAGCTCTCTACGAGTGGAACTACCCGCGTCAGTTGCTGGCGATCCGGCTGTCGGAAGCCTCCCATCAGCAACTGCACGACACTGACCTGTTCCGTGAGGAGTTCCTCCTCGCGAGGCCGCTGCTGACGGCCATCGACCATCCCGGGCCACAGCCGGCCGTGCTGCTGATCGACGAGGTCGACCGCGCTGACGACGAGTTCGAGGCGTTCCTGTTCGAGATGCTGGCGGAAGCCTCGGTGACGATCCCGGAGCTGGGAACGCGCCGCGCGAAGGTGCCCCCGGTCGCGATCTTGACGTCCAACAGGACCCGGGATCTGCACGACGCGCTGAAGCGCCGGTGCCTTTACCACTGGATCGGGTACCCGGACACTGGCCGCGTGGCGTCGATCATCGCCCGCCGTGTGCCCGCGGCGGGCGCGACGCTGGCCGGGGAGGTCGCGACCGCGGTGTCACGGCTGCGCGGCCTGGAGCTGACCAAGCCGCCGGGCATCTCCGAGGCGATCACGTGGGCGTCCGCGGCGACGGTGCTCGGCACAGGTTCGCTGACACCAGAGGTGGCGGAGTCCACGCTGAGCGTGGTGGTGAAGTATCCGGAGGACGAACAGGCTGTCCGGGACGCTGGACTGAAGTCCGTCATCGGGCATGACTGATGGCCTCACCGTGAACAGGTCGGGCACGAGCGAGCAGGGCGCGGGCCTGAACGGCAAGGCACTGCCGACGGCCCAGGGGGCGGACGTGGCCGGGCTGGCGTCGGTGTTCGGCGCGGCCCTGCACACCGCCGGGATCCCGGCGGGGCCGGATCGGTCTGTCCGCCTCGCGGAGGCGCTCACCGTGATGCGCGCTACCACCCTGGCTGAGTTCCACGCGTGCGCACTCGCCACGATGGTCTCCGACCCGAGCCAGATCGATACATTCGAACGGGTGTTCGCTTGTATTTTCTCTCTGGACGCGCCTCGTCGGCGTGCGCCGTCGGTGATGGCGCCGCAGCAGGGCATGACGGCCGACCCGTCGGCCGAGCCCGCTCCCGCCGACTCGTCCTCGTCCGATGGCGACAGGCCGGCGGTCGTCCGCGAGGTCCCCGCGGACGTGGCCGGCCCCGCCGCGCAGCGCGACGAAACCGATGATCCTGAACGTCCCGAGGTTCCTGCCATCCGTCGCGTCGCCTCGGCCACCGAGCGGCTTCGCACCCGGGACTTTTCTCTGTTCACCGCGGCTGAGCTCCGCGACCTGGCGACACTGATGCGCCAGCTCACGCTCGCGGTGCCGCCGCGCAGGACGAGGAGATACCGGCCGCGCAAGGACGGCGTCCGCCTCGACATGCGCCGCACCCTGCGCCAGGCTCGCCGGACGGGGGGCGAGCCAGTGCGGATCGCGCGGCGAGCGGTCCGTGTCCGGCCGCGCCGCCTCGTGGTTCTGTGTGACATCTCCGGCTCCATGGAGCCATACGCGCGGGCGCTGCTGCAGCTCATGTACGTGGCGAGCCGCGGTGGTTCCGGAGGCAGCGGTTCAGGCGGCGGACGTCTGCCCGGCTCGCTCCGCGACCCGTCCCGGCCGCAGACCGAGGTGTTCACGTTCGCGACCCGGCTGACCCGGCTCACGCCGGCGCTGTCGGCGACGACGCCGGAGACGATGCTCGCCCGTGCGGGCGAGGCCGCGCCCGACTGGTCGGGCGGCACAAGGATCGGCGCGGCGCTGAAGGAGTTCAACAACCGGTACGGCGTGCGGGGCATGGGCCGCGGCGCGGTGATCCTGATCATCTCCGACGGCTGGGAGACGGGGGATCCGGCGCTGCTTGGCGAGCAGATGGCCCGGCTGCACCGGGTCGCCTACCGGATCGTGTGGGCGAATCCGCGCACGCAGAGCCCTCGCTACCGTCCGGAAGTCGGCGGCATGGCGGCCGCCTGGCCGTACTGCGACGCGGTGGTCAGCGCCCACAACTTCACCGCCCTCGACGACCTGCTTGTCGCGCTCCGCTCCCCGTCGGTGAGGCGCCCGTCCTTCACGACGCCCGAGCCCGCGACCGCCGCCGCGTTCGGAGCTAGCCGGACATAGGGCCACGAAACGGTCAATTCAGAGCTTCTACAGAAGTGTCGAAGCTAAGGTTTGAGGGTGAATAGCGCCTTGGTGGGGGCGGCCTCTTTTTCGGCCGTGGTGAGCGCGATGCCGACCGCGCTCGCGGTCGCCGTGCTCTGCGTGGCCGTCGTGGCGGAGATCGTGGCCGTGCCAGCGGTGTTGCTTCCCGGCGGGACGATGACGCTGCTCGCTGGTGCGCTGATCGGTTCAGGGCGCCCGGCGGCCGAGGTAGTGGTGCCCATGACGATCGCTGTCCTCAGCGGGGACCAGTTGGCCTACTTCTTCGGCGGGCTCGTGGTCGGCTGGTGGCGTAGCCGTCGCCCCGATCGCGCGAAGCAGGCGCCGCCGCCCAGGCGCGGCCGTGCCGCGAAGTGGCTGACCGCGACAATGCCCTCGCTCGCGGGCGCGGCGCGCATGCCGTACCGGGAGTTCGTGCCGCGCCTGCTCGTGATGCGCGTGCCGTGGCTGGCCGCCGCGTTCGCGGCCGGAACGCTGGCCGCTCACTCGCTGCGCGAGATCGGCCACGTGGCAGGCATCGCGGGGCTCATCGTCAGCGCGATCGTCGTAATCGGGCTGTTCCTAGTGCACCAGCGACCGGAAGCGCTGCGCCGGATGACGCGTCGTTTTTCAACCTCGCGGCGTCCTTGAGGCGCGACCCGCGTTAACGGCCGAAGGCTCAGCATCACGCCAGCCATCGCAGCCATGTGCCATGTCCATCGGTGAGTGCCTTAGCGATCGTGCCGTCCTGGACGAGCACGAAACCAGCGTCAGCCTTGAGATCGGCGCACACGCCCGGAATCACGCCGGGGCCCTCGTTCGACAGCCAGATGGCGTCCAGTCCCCGGACGGCGTTCATGAACCTTCCGCGATGGGACGACGCCACATAGGCCAGCACCGCGGAATGGAAGATGACCAGGGTCGCGTGGGCGGGCGCCTGGCGGGCCAGATCGGGCAGGTCGGTGAGCAGGTCGCCCTTGTGGATCACAGGCGGGTCGCGCCGGGCGGTCGCGATCGCGGCGTCGAGTCGCTCACGGCGGCCGCGCTCGCCCGGCCACAGCAGGCACCGCAGCCAGCGCACGTCGTCGTCGTTGCCGACGTCGAGGGGGTTCAGGTCAAGGCCGGCCCGCCACGCGACTTCGGGGACCTGCCGCGGGAGAGGGACCGGGCCGCGCGGCTCGCAGATGAGCACGGGAGCTTCGGGGTCAGTGCCCCTGATCTGGCGCTCGCCGTAGTCGTAGGAATAGCGATCGGGCAGGAGCGTGAGCCCCGCGCTCGCTCCGACTTCGATCAGGGCCAGTGGTTGCGGCAGGCCTGCCAGGACCGGGAGAAGTGTCGCGCACCTGGCCGCCTCGTTGGTCTGGGTGCGGCGGCTCAGCATGGTCGCGGTCAGATCGTCGCCTTGCATCAGGACCAGCGTGCGCAGCGCGCCTACGTCGGCGTGCTCGCCGAGCAGATAGCATGCGGCGGCGAACAGCAGGTTCGGTTGCCGCTTCGGCCCGGGAAGAGCGCGGAGGAAATCAAGGATGACCTCGTCTTCGGCGACCGCGTTCCCCAGTTCCACGTAGCGGGGTGACTTGCCCCGCGCCTCGCTGGCGAAGTCCCTGTACTGCGACACGATGGACTTGCGCTGCTCGTCCCGGGATCGCGCCATGCCTAGGAGCGTACTTCGCCGGCCAGTGAACATGGCACCCGCCGACGGCTATACAGGGTAACTTTGGTATGGTTATTATACCGAAAGGAGCATGATCGGGTGGAGTTCGAGTTCGACTCGGTCAAGAGCGCCTCCAACCTGGAGAAGCATGGCATCGACTTCACCCAGGTGCAGGTGCTCTGGGATGACACCATGCGGGTAGAGGTTCCCGCCCGCACGGCTGACGAGCCCCGGTGGCTGGTCATTGGCAAGGTCGCGGAGAGGCACTGGTCGGTGGTGGTCACCTACCGGGAGCAGCGGATAAGGATCATCTCTGCTCGCCGGGCGCGGAAGGAGGAGAGGGCGCTCTATGAGGGCTGAGGAATTTGACAAGAAGTTCGACGACGGCGAGAACGTGACAGGTGACCTGGACCTTGCCGCAATCCGCCGTCCGGGGCTGGAGCAGCGCCGGGTTAACGTCGATTTCCCGGAATGGATGATCGAATCACTTGACCGGGAAGCCCGGCGGCTGGGCGTGACGCGCCAGTCCATTATCAAGGTCTGGATCGCCGAGCGCCTCGAGCGCGCGGCCTGACGCCAGCCAGGCCGGCGCGCCGACCTGGCACCACCGGCTGTTAGGGATTGTTAAGCCGTCGCAGCACGGTGAACCAGCGACCGTGGGCGACCCACGTCTCCGCCGGCGCCAGGCCGGCGGTCTCCGCGAGCCAGGCGATCTGGTCCATGCCGACGTACGCCCACGGGAACCACGCGCTGGTCTGGTCGCAGTGGCGCAGGCGCACGTCCTCGCGGCGCAGTTCGGTGCCGGGCGACTGGACCTCGACGAGCGCGCGGCCGGTTGGCGTGAGCAGTTCGCCGACCCGGCGCAGCAAGGCGACGGGGTCGCCGCCGATCCCGATGTTCCCGTCGGCGAGCAGCACGGTCATCCACCGTCCGGCACCCGGCACGTGGTCGAAGACGTCACGCAGCAGTGCCATCGCGCCGGCGGTCCGGGCGAGTTGCACGGCATAAGGAGTTACGTCTATGCCAAGCGCCGGGATGCCGCGCTCAGCCAGCGCGACCGTCAGCCGCCCGGGCCCGGACCCCACGTCCAGGGTGGCACCCTGGCAACGGTCGACGATCGAGCGGTCGCCCGGACGGATCCTGAGCCAGTCCTCGACGTGCAGCGGGGTCCTGCTGCCGTCCGCGTGCTCGACTTCCGGCCGGGCCCGCCCCTCGAGGGCATGCTCGTAGAGTTCGCCGATCACGCCGGATCTCCTCCAAATTGGTCAGCCGGGACTCCCCTCAGTGTTCATTGCACGGTCGTCTGAATCGGCCGTTCTCTGCCCCGCCTCACCGGATCGTCACTGATGTAACGATTTGCTGACAGCTCACCCGTGCGTGCTCCCGGAAGGCAGCCGGGGGTGCAGTCCTTACGGTCCGCTGACGGATTCGTCCGTTTTGCTGGCCCGGCGTGCGCGGATCGTTCTACCTTGTGACGGTGAGCAATGCTGACCAGCCAGGACGGATCGTCGTCGTCGACGACGATGCGACGGTCGCCGACGTCGTCAGGCGTTACCTGGTCCGTGACGGTCACTGCGTGCAGTGCGTGCACGACGGCTACGAGGCCCTCAGGCTCGTCGAGCAGCAGCCACCGGACCTCGTCGTTCTCGACCTCATGCTTCCCGGCATCGACGGCCTGCAAGTCTGCCGGCGTCTACGGGAACGCTGGCCGATCCCGGTGGTGATGCTGACCGCGCTGGGCGACGAGACCGACCGGCTGGCGGGCTTCGAGACCGGTGCCGACGACTACGTGACGAAGCCGTTCAGCCCGCGCGAACTCGCGATGAGGGTGCGTTCGGTGCTGCGCAGGGCGCGCGGCAACAGCCTGCCGGAGAAGCCCGACCTCGGGCGCCTCGGCGACGGTGACCTTTCCGTGGACATGTCCGCGCACGAAGTGCGGATCGCCGGGCGGCTCGTCCAGCTGACGTCGCGGGAATACGACCTGCTCGTGTTCCTGATGCGCCACCCGCGGAAGGCCTTCACCCGGGACCAGTTGCTCAACGAGGTGTGGGGCTGGACGTTCGGCGACACGTCGACGGTCACCGTGCACGTCCGGCGGCTGCGCGAGAAGCTGGAGAGCGATCCGACCATGCCCAGGCGCATCGTCACCGTCTGGGGTGTCGGCTACCGCTACGAGCCGGAGCCTTGATGAACTCCGAGGTCGTGCCGG
>DASZJE010000193.1:0-4790 GCA_035948445.1 Trebonia sp.
AGCCAGCGCCGCAGCCGGTGGTCAGCCCGCTGACCCAGGCAGCGGTATTCCTCGTGCTCACCATCAGCCCCGGCGGGGAGGACACGGTCCGCGACCTTCTGCCTGACCTGTCCGGCCTGGGGCGGTCCGTCGGGTTCCGCATCCCTGAGGGCTCGCTTCAAGTGGTCACCGCGATCGGCGCCGACGCCTGGGACCGGCTGTTCTCAGGCCCGCGCCCCCGTGAGCTCCACCCGTTCCGCGCGCTGGCCGGCGCCCGCCACACGGCCCCAGCCACCCCAGGCGACCTGCTGTTCCACATCAGGGCCAGCCGGATGGACCTGTGCTTCGAGTTCGCCACGCAGGTGATGAGGCGGCTGCGCGGCGCGGTCGAGGTCGCCGACGAGGTGCAGGGCTTCCGCTACTTCGACGAGCGCGACCTGATCGGGTTCGTTGACGGCACCGAGTCGCCGGGCGGCGCGGTCGCGGTCAACGCCGCGATCGTCAGCGCGGACGACGACCCTGACTTCGCCGGCGGCAGCTACGTGATCGTGCAGAAGTACCTGCACGACATGGAGGCATGGAACGCGATCAGCATCGAGGAGCAGGAGCGCGTGATCGGCCGCAGCAAGCTGGACGACATCGAGATGCCCGACGAAGTCAAGCCGGCGAACTCCCATGTGGCGCTGAACACGATCACCGGACCGGACGGCGAGGAGCGGAAGATAATACGGGCGAACATGCCCTTCGGCAATCCGGGGCAGGACGAGTTCGGCACGTACTACATCGGGTACGCCGCCACGCCGTCGGTGACAGAAGAGATGCTGTCGAACATGTTCATCGGACTGCCACCCGGCAATACCGACCGGATCCTCGACTTCTCGACCGCGATCACCGGATGCCTGTTCTTCGCACCGGACGCGGACTTCCTCGACGACCCGCCCGGGCCGCCCGGTGATGCCAAGGCAGCCAGCGCGGCCGACGTCTCCGCGGCAGCCGCCGCGTCCGGCACGTCCGGCGGCACGCCGCCGGACGGCGACGGGTCGCTCGGCATCGGGTCGCTCAAGGGCTAGCAGGCACGGACGCCGGGTAGCACCAGATCGCTGCCGGGTAGCACCAGATCGCTAAGGACAGTGAAAAGGGGAACGATGAACAACCTGTACCGCGAGCTTGCCCCGGTCTCGGCCGCCGCGTGGGCCGGCATCGAGGAGGAGGCCAAGCGCACGTTCGCCCGACACGCCGCCGCGCGGAAGGCGGTCGACGTGACCGGGCCCGACGGCCTGACCCTCGCGGGCATGGGCACCGGGCACGTGACGGCGATCGACCCGCCGGCGGACGGCGTGACGGCGAGCCTGCGCGACTGGCGACCCGTCGTGGAACTGCGGGTACCGTTCACGCTTTCCCGCACCCAGGTCGACTCCGTCGAGCGAGGCGCGCTCGACCCGGACTGGCAGCCGGTCAAGGACGCCGCGAAGAAGATCGCCTTCGCCGAGGACCGTGCGGTCTTCGACGGCTACGCGGCCGCCCAGATCACCGGGGTAAGGCAGGCGTCGTCCAACCCGGTACTGACGCTGCCGGCCGAGGTGCGGGACTACCCGGACGTGGTCAGCAAGGCGGTCAGCCAGCTCCGGCTGGCGGGCGTGGCCGGCCCGTACTCGCTGCTGCTTTCCGCGGACGCGTGGACCGCCGTCAGCGAGACCTCGGATCACGGCTACCCGATCCGCGAGCACCTGGCGAGGGTGCTCGACGGCGACATCATCTGGGCGCCCGCGATCGACGGCGCGCTCCTTCTGTCCGGCCGCGGCGGCGACTACGAACTCCGCCTCGGCCAGGACCTGTCGATCGGGTACCTGTCGCACGACGCGGACTCGGTGCACCTGTACTTCGCCGAGTCGTTCACGTTCGCGGTCTACACGACCGAGGCGAGCGTCCCGATCACCGCTTCATAACCGCCCTGGAAGGGCGGCCGAACACCGCGCTGCTCGTCATCGACACCCAGGACGCGATCCTGGCGGCCGCGGACGGCCGGGACGGCGTGGCGGCGAACATCGGCCGGCTGGCCGCCTATTGCTGGCGGGGCGCGGGGACCGTCGCGACCGGGCAGTGCGCGTGGTTCAGGACGGCGTGGATCACCCGGCCAGGTCCGCGGTGAGGATAATGCCTGCCGAGCACGATCAGGCCGGCCCGGGCAGACAGGCCGGCCAGGGCCCGGCCCGGGTGGCCGTGCACGACTTCCTGGCTGACGGCGACGCCTGGGTATTTCTCCCGCCAGCCGTCCAGCAGGCTTTCCAGCTGCCTGGCGGCGCCCGCCTGCCCCGCGTGCGAACCGGGCACCGGGCCCTCGTTCGGCAAGAGATCCGGGTCGTCGGCCTGCCATGCGTGCACGGCGAGCAGGCTCGCGCTGTGCAGCGCGGCTTCCTCGAACGCGAACGTGAGCGTGGCGTCGCCGTCCTCCGCGTCCCGCACGCCGACGACGACCTGCCCCTGGCGAGAGGCGTTGGAGTCGTCCCGCACGACGACAACGGGGCAGGCGGCGTGGGTCGCGACGTAGCGGCTCACCGACCCCAGGATCATCGCGGCAAACGCGCCGGCCCCGCGCGAGCCGACCACCAGCATCGACGCGGCGGCCCCGCTGTCGGCCACCGCCTGGGCGACCGGGCCGGACAGGGTGCCGGTGCTGACCCGCAGGTCCGGGCTTATCGCGGTGGCCCGCTCCGCCGCCGCGGTCAGATCGTGATCGCGTTCCGCGGTCACGATCTCGGCCACGGTGCTCGGACCGTGAGCGTCCTTGCGCGGGCTCATCCGGGGCGGCAGTTCCACGCCGGACACGATCCGCAGCGGCGCGTCGCGCAGCACCGCCTCCCCGACGGCCCATCCAACCGCCCGCAGCGCCTCTGGCGAACCGTCGATGGCGGCCACAATGGGGTTAACTGTCACGCTAGTCCTCCTGGCCTGGCCCGCGGGCCGGTTGTCGTGCGCCCTCGCTGGTCCGTTCCCGGTCAGCCGCCGGCGGTGGGCGTGTTCGCCTGCGGGCTACCGGAAGCTGTCTCGGGTGCCGGCGGTGCGATGGCGAGCCGCGCCTTCATCGCGGCCAGTTCCCTGTCTACCTCGGCCGCCGATCCTGCCTCGTCAAGTTCCTTCTGAATGTCGTCGGTGTCGCCGCCTACGTCCTCAAGCACGCCTGACTGCATCAGCTCGTCGAGCGCGCCGGCTCGGGCCTGCATGTTGGCGATCTTGTCCTGCGCACGCGCGATCGCCTCACCGGTGTCGCCGAACTCGCTGGAAATGCCGGCGGCCTCCGCATTCACCGCGGCGCTCGCCTGGGCCGCCGTGTACTGCGCCTTGATGACTTCCTTCTGCGAACGGAAGTTGTTGACCCGCTCCTGCAGCTTGCTGAGGGTCTGCTCCAGTCTCGCCTGCTGCTCCTCAAGCTCCTGGTGCTGCGCCTCCATTCCGTCGATCTGCTGCTGAGCGGCGGCCTTGCGGGACAGCGCCTCCCTGGCCAGGTCCTCCCTGCCCTGCCCGAGCGCGGCCTGGGCCTGGTCCGTCAGGTGGGCGACCGTGTGCTGCAACTGCTGTTCCTGCAGCTCGATCCGCTTGCGCGAAGCGGCGACATCGACCAGCGCCTGGCGGACTCGCGTGATGTTGTCGAGCATCTGCTGGTAGGAGTAGTCGAGCATCTCGTTCGGGTTCTCGGCGGAGTCAAGCGCCTTGTTTGCCTTGGCTGCGACGATGTCGTGCGCTCGTTGGAAGAGACTCATGAAGGCCTGCTCCTTGCTGACTGCGGGCGGAGCCCGAGAGATGGCAGCGGCACATCGTGCGGGCAGCAACGCTGCCGCGAACTCTGTCTTAGAGTCTAACTGCCCGGGCCTGACTTGCTCCTCAGGCAGGGCCAAGGTCCCGCGGGAGCCACCGCCCTCACCCGGGCCGCTCTGACCGCATACGCCACATTCGACGCGTACGTCACTCGCCGTTCGCCGTTGAATGTGATAGATTAGGAATTGGCCGCCGGAAAAGCATCCGCGTTAATCGCCTTCCTTATCGGAAACGGCTCGCGATTACCGTTTGTTCCCCGTGACGGGTGTGGCCTTTCTCCCCTTTCTTTCCCTTCCATCGCGGCCTTTCCTCCTGGATACTCGTGCCCGTGAGAAGGCAAGAAAGGCACATAATCCTGGAAACAGCACGACTCGCCCTGCGCCAGTTCACCGAGGATGACGCGGAGAACCTGTTCAACCTGAACAGCGACCCCGCGGTGATGCGCTACCTCACCGGCGGCAGGTCAACGCCCCTGGATGAGATCAGGGACCAGATCATCCCCTTCCATCTCGCCGTCTACGAACGGCTCGACCGGCTCGGCACCTGGGCGGCCGAGTCCGCCGCCACCGGAGAATTTCTCGGCTGGTTCCACTTCCGCCCCGGCCCTGACGGCGACATCGCCAACGTCGACCTCGGCTACCGTCTGCTCCGGTCCGCGTGGAACAAGGGCTACGCCACCGAGGGGTCACGCGCCCTGGTCGGCACGGGATTCACCGATCTCGGCGTTGAGCGGGTGTTCGCGCACACGATGACGGCCAACACCGCCTCCAGGCACGTCTTGGAGAAGTGCGGGCTGGCACTGGTGCGCACCACCGCGTACGAGGGAACCGACCCCGTCGAAGGCGCCGAGCACGGCGAGGTCGAGTACGCGCTAACCAAACCAGAATGGGAAGCGGGCAAAGCCCGCGATATCAGCCGCTAACGCGCCCCCATTTCATCCGGCTTGTCGCAGAAATTCCGGCCGGGTGGTGCGATGCCGTACCCCCATAGGGTATCCA
>DASZJE010000194.1:0-73831 GCA_035948445.1 Trebonia sp.
CGCACCGCGCGTGACCGCCCGTCCCGACCCGTCGCCAGCCAACGGCGAGCAGGTACTTATCAAGGTTGAGGCCACAGCCCTGAACGTGATCGAATTGCACGTCGCGGCGGGGGACCATCGCGCTGGGCCACCACAGCTACCGTACGTTCCCGGCCTTGAAACGGTCGGGACGATAGTGGCCGGACCTGATCAGGGCCTTCGAGTGCGCGCCGTGGCGCCCGCCGGCCTGGCGCCGGGCGTCAACGGGGGGCTGGCTGAGCTCCTGCTGGCCAGCCGCGCGACGTGCATCCCCGTCCCGGACGGATTGGACAGCGTTGTCGCCGCGGCGATTGGCGTCGTCGGCACCAGCGCGGATCTGGCGCTTCGCAAGGCGGGACTCCAGGCCGGCGAAAGCGTCCTGGTTCTGGGAGCGACAGGTCCCCTGGGCACAGCGTTTCTCCAGCTTGCGCGAATAGCTGGCGCCGGGCGCGTCATCGCGGCCGGCCGGAATCCCCAGCGCCTTGCCCAGGTCCCCGCCGCGGATGGCGTGGCGGTACTTGGCGAGGAGCCGCTATCCGGGCAGCTGGCCTCGCTCGGGGGCCCTGTGGACCTGGTCGTCGACCCAGTATGGGGTCCCTGGGCAGAGCCGGCGTTGGCCTGCCTGAAGCCAGGCGGGCGCTATCTGAACGTCGGCGCGGCGGCCGGCGACGGGGCCCCATTCCATGTCGAACTGCTCCGCGCCGGGCAGCGAACGCTCATCGGCTTCAGCGGAACGGCAGTGAACCCGGCCGACGCGATCGCCAGTTACCACCGTGTCGCGGCTCTCGCCGCGGATGGCTCGTTCGCGCTGCCGACGGCCACGTATTCGCTGGACGAAGCCACACAGGCGTGGGAGGCACAGGCGTCCTCACCCGGCAAGAAGATCGTCGTGATCCCCTGACTCGGCGCGGGCAACAACTTCCGCAAGCCCACCGGCTGGCCGTACAACTACATCACGATCTGCGCTGGAGGACTAGTTGCTGGCTCGGCCGGTCCAGCGCATTTATCCCTGCAATGATCCCGCCGGTCAAGCCCGCGGTTGCCCGGGTGGCCGGTGCTCCGCTGCGACCCGCATCGGTGCCGGCTGACTGATTTCGGGTGGCTGCCCCGTCGAAGCAAGTCTGATCACGGCCTGGCCTTCTGATTCCGGTCGTTGCGGGTCGTCTGGCGGCACGAGGCAGACCACGGCCTTGGAGTGCCTGGTCAGGATGATCCGCTCGTGGCCGCAGGCGACGCGGTTGATCAGCTCCGCCAGCTCGTCTCTGGCCTGCGTTACGGGGATCTCGGTGGTCATCCTCCAGAGGCTATGTACGTTCCGAACGTTCATCGAGTAACGTACGTTTTGTTGAAAACGTACGTTACTTGGAGGTGCCCTGATGTCCCGAGTCCCGGTTAGGCCACGGTTCCGTGGGCCACTGCGCAGCCGGAAGTTCCGGCTCCCGGCACGAGCCGCAGGCACCGAGACAGCCTCCAGCGTTCCCCGGCCGGTTCCGCTGCGGCGCAACAGGGACTTCCGGATGCTGTGGACCGGTCAGCTGCTGTCTGACACCGGCTCGCAGATCGCCGGGCTCGCTTCCCCGCTGCTCATCCTGGCTCTGACCCACTCGCCGGTGCTCGCTGGAGTGGTCGGGACGGTCCGGGCGATCACCGTAGTCTGCTTCCAGCTGCCCGCCGGGGCGCTGGCGGACCGTTTTGACCGGCGGCTGACGATGATCACCTGCGACATCATCCGCGCCGTGCTGCTGGCCGTGCTCGGCGTCTTGATCGTGGCACATCTGGCGTCCTGGCCGGTCGTCATGGTGGTGAGCGTGATCGAGGGGGGTGCCGGCGCCATCTTCACCCCGGCGGCTGCCGCCGCGCTGCCCGCGATCGTGCCGGACGCGCAGCTTGAAGAGGCGTGGGCCGCTACCGAGGCCCGGTCGTACGCTGCCAGCCTGGCTGGCCCGGCGCTCGGCGGAGGACTGTTCGCGCTAGGTCAGGCCGTACCGTTCCTGACCGACGCAGTTTCCTACGTCGCCTCGTTCGGGACGGTGAGCCGGATCCGCGGGCGGTTCCGCCCGGACAACGCGGCCGGGCGCAAGGCGTTGTGGCGGGAGGTGGCCGATGGCCTGCAGCTCGTCTGGCAGGTGCCGATCCTGCGCGCAGTGGTAATCCAGGTCCCCTTGGTGAACTTCGCCTTCACTGGCATGGTCTTCACGGTCACGCTTGCGCTGCGCCAGCACGGTACCTCCACCGAGGTGATCGGCCTGGTGCAGGCAGCCATCGCGGTCGGCGGGCTGCTCGGCGCCATCGTCGCGCCCCGGCTGCGAGGGCGCATGCGCCTGGCAACCCTGGCCGCCACGATCACCGTGGCCGGGGCCCTGCTGTTCGGCGCTGCGGCCCTGCTTGTCCCGTCACCGCTGGTGGCGGCGCCGGTCGCCCTAGCGCTGCTGCTCGCACCGGCCGCGAACGCCGCGCTGGTTGCCGCCGTGCTTCGCAGCGCGCCAGAGGAAATGCGCGGCCGGGTCACCAATACCGTGGTCATGGCGGCCACCGCGCTGGCGGCGCTGGCCCCACTGATCGCTGGCCTGCTTGTCCAGCACGTCTCTGGTGCCTGGGCGGTAGGCGCCTTCGCCGCCACGATGGCCACAGCGGCCGTGCTGTGCCTGGCCCTGCCTGGTATGCGGCAAGCGCAGGGCGATCCTCGCAGCTAGGTGGCCAAGCGTTTGGAATCGCATGCTCCATCTGCTCTCGACTACGGGAGAGTCAAGCAGAATCCACGGGCACGCGTCGCGGACAAGGCCATCACTGACGCGATCGACGCGCACGTCGACGATGAGCGGCGCGACGATGACAGAGACGACGGCACAACCGGAGCGCTGGCTCCGGCAGGCTAATTGCACGGCGAGCCGTTTTCGAATGCTAGATGAAGAGACACCGGATTCGGAAAACTGCTTCCGACCTAGGGTTTCTTGCGTGGAGCGGCGGTGGCACTGACATTCCTCCATTGAACAACCGAAATGCAGGCTACTCGGACGACCTCGTTGAGGATTTCGGCTTCACTCCGAAGGAGCAGGAGGCGGTTCGTTCGGGCGCGGATCGCATGATCGCGGAGGTGCGGGCCAGGCGCCTCGTCGAGGTCCGCAAGCGCCAGCATGCCACCCAGGTGGAGGTGGCCGCTGTCATGGGCGTGAGCCAGGTCCCCAGCTTTTCGCTCGTCGGCCCTTAAGTACAACACCAGGGATTTAAGCTGACCATGTGGCCACGCGGACCAAAGACGGCAGTGCATGGCGCATCGGGACCCATGCCGAGGTCGCCTGGATTGCCGATGGCACCACTACAGGCTTGACCATCACATCAGCCATCCCCCCGGTCTATGAGGCCTACGCCACGGTTGTGATACCAGAGGAACCCGAAGACCGGCGCAGGCGCGATCGGATCGTCCTTGCCCTGCTCAGCGAGAATTCAGCTGGCCAGCCATGGTGGCTCGGATATCTCGACACTGGCAGTGATGACATCGTCTTTCCCGCCGCGCCGAAGGTGGACCTGTATCAGAGTTCGTGGCATTACGTGCTGGCCGAAGCAGGGCCCGGGCAAGCCGCCGCCTGGCGCCAGGGCGAGCCCTGGTCACTCCGGAAAGGCGTCCTGCCCGACCTGATGTTCCCTGCCGACCGCTCCTGGCTGTTCTCAACGCTGTGGGACGACGACTGGAGTTGCATCGGCGGACCCGCCGCGCTGGTGAACAGGTTCTTGGGCCATCCTGACCTGGAGGCGAGATCGGTTGACCTCAGCCAGGACGCCACACCGCCCGGCCACCAGGCGATATGACGGCTTTCCCGGTTTGAGCCGAACGGGCCTGATCTGGCGATAGCGCTGACGGCAATCGGGCCAGACAGCAGCCGGCACTTGCGCTCAGCGGCCGGCGGCAGCCTCATCCCGGTCGTTGTTCCTGGTGAGGCGTGCCGACTAGATGGGTCTGTGACCTGGTAATTTGCGGTGGTTTGGAGGCGGGGAAGGGCTCCTGGTAAGGGTGTGGGTGTCGAATCCTTCCCTGCTCCAGGAGCCCTTGTGCTTTCTACTGTGCCTGACCTCGTTGATGCAACCCGGACAGTCGCGTCACCGGCGGCGGGGACAGTCGTGCTCCGGGCTTGTGGCCTGCGGGTTCGCGGTGGCGGGATCGTCGTGGCTGGAGATTGTGCCCCGCTGGCCGGTGAGCTGGCGGTGTCCTGCCGTCCTGTGGTGACGGCTCCTGCCGTGGTCCGCAGGGACGGGACGGTGCAGGCAGACGCGTGGCTCCCGGACCTGGTGCGGCTGGGCGAACTGGAGCGCCACCTCGGCCACGGAGTCGTCGAGGCGGCCGTGGACGCCGCGATCGCGGAAGGCCGGCATATCCCCTGGTCATCCGGCCGATGCTCGCGATGGCGCTGATGCCGGACGCGTCGTACCGCGAGTCGCTGGCACGCCTGGCCGGGGTGCTCGCGGACATCCCGTTCGTCCTGGAATGGCATGTTCCCGCGGAGAAGGTGGTCACGGAATGGCGGCTGCCGGTGCCCGCGGACGTGGTGGAAGACGTGTTCTGGGCAGCGACCGGGCCGCTCGCCGGTGATGACGAGCCGTCGGCGGTGCTGCTGGCCGGCATGATGGTATGCGCAGCCGACGGGATGCTGGTGAACCTGCCGGACACGCCGGAGAACCGGGCGGTGTTCGGCTCGACCGGGACGAAAGATAATTCCTCCCCGTTCCCTCAGCTCAGGGTCGTCGCGGTCACCGCCCGCGCGGGCCGTGCCATGCCCGGGGCGATCCTCGGCGGCAGCGGCACCGGGGAGCAGACCCTACTGAAACGGCTCGTGCTCCGCCGCCCTGAGCTGGTCGCCGGCCGCGTGATCTGTTTCGACCGCAACTTCCCGCCGCCGCCCGCGCCATGCCGCACACCCTGAACGTCCCCGGCTGGCAGCGCCAGCACAGCGCGCGCAGAAAGCACGTCCGAAATTCGCCCACACCCCGCGACCAAGACAACCGTCACTGGAAAGCCTAAGGTCACCGTATTCGCACCTGGCTTCTGCTAGTCCGCAGACCTCAGCCGGCCCGTCAGGAAGGAGGAACCGCCCCGGCCACTCCGGGACCGCGGACCGTGGAACCGCGCGCCACCCCCGCCGCGATACGCGGGCCAAAACCATTGTTCTGCACCCGTGCCGCCGCCCATGAAACGGATGCAAGGACATAAACGGAACGGCAGGACCAGAACGCCCCAGCACGTCATAAACACCTAAAATCCGTGGTGTTGGCCCTTAAGTATGATCGGAGCGGGCAGCAACGCGCAAGCAGCCCAGCCGCCTGCGCCAGAACCTCGACATTGAATCGGGCACGCAACGGGCACGCCGCAGAGGCTTTCAAGACCAGTCTCACGGCCAAACATCGGGTCAGAGCCGTCTCGTGGTGAACAGGTTGTTCCCGTAGACCGCGTCCAGTTCCTTCCGTTCGGTTTCGGTGAACCCGACCTTGGCCAGCACACGGCGAGAAGCGGTGTTCCACTCCCGGACCGTGGCCCACCACAGACGTTCGTACCCAGACGATCTCGCCCAGTCCAGAACCGCCAACGACGCCTCGGTGGCGTATCCCTGACTCCAGACTTGGCGTAGCAGCTCGAACGCCAGTTACGGTTCCTCGCCCGATCCTCGTCCGCTGTCGATCAGCCCGCAGTAGCCGATGACGTCACGAGCGGCCTTCCGCTCGACCGCCAGCAACCCGATCGACGATGGCTGGTTGGTGCGGATCCAGTCCTCGAGGTCTGTAATCGTGGGGTGTCCATCCGCATCGATTCGGCGGTGCGGCGGCACTCGTGGATCACGTTCGGTCCATAGCTCATGCAGGACGACAGCCTCGGCTACCCGCCAAGGTCGGAGCAGCAGGCGACCCGTCTCGAGCACAACCTCGCGGCCCGGAGTCGCTCCACCTGCCATGACAGCAACCTCTCACCGGCGTGCGGCAGCGGTCGCGTCCGAGGTGGTTTCTCATACACCACCTCCACGGACGCGACCCACAGAGACTGCAGGAGTACCTGATAGTACAGTCCCGGTTATTTCGGAGACCTGGATTCAGCCTTCTCCGGCGTCTTGTTCGTCCTTGCTGGTGAAGATGTCCTCCAGCAGGAGCCCGAGCCGTTCCGGAGGGTCCTGGTCTGGGAACACCTCGCGTACCAAAGCGAGAACTTCGCTGGCACTGCCGAGGTTGAGCAGCAGGGCAAGCTGTCGGATGTCCTCGGCATCGCGTGGCCTGGCAGCGAACGCCTTCATCGCCAGCAAGTGCTCAGGTGAGGCGGCGAATGCGCGCAGGCCCGGATGGTCGAACACGTGCGAGGCGGTCGGATCTCCGCCGGGCGCGACGTAGGAACTGGCCTGCTCGTTCAGCCACCACCGCGGCAGCCCGAGTTCGGCGGCCACCGCGAGCGCCTCCTCGTGAACGATCCCGTGCGGCTTGAACAGGGCGTCTACGTCTCGTGTGGCGCGGCGTGAGTCGTAGGCGAGGGCCATCGCGGCACCGCCGAATGCGTATAAGTCCGCCACTACGCCGCGCCGGACGAGCCGCTAGCCGAGACGGCGGAAGACGTCTTCGATGCCCGCGCGGTCAAGCAGCGGCGACGGGTCGCTCACGCGGCCTCAATCTCGTAGTCGGCGACGAACACGCCGCGCCTGCGGAGCGCAGCGGGGGCGTGCACGAGTGCCTGTGCCCGCGCGCCGGGCGTGTCGAACGGGAACCAGAACCGGCGCAGACCGCGAGACGCCGACCAGCCTGGCGCGTCTAGGCCGTCCCGCATCGCCAGGTGCTCGGCAAGTCCCGCGAGCAGGGCGCCCCACCGTTCATCGCCGGTCGCTGCAGGCGCGTCCATCAGCAGTTGGCAGCAGTCCCTCGAACCTCCTGGCCGCGAATTCCCCGGCCCCATCGAGAACCTGTACGTACCGGGACGCAGTTCGCAGATAGGCCTGCCCAGACGGTGCATGACGGACTTCGGGCTCTCCCGGCGTCGATCAGCCAGGACGCGCGGGTACGCCTTACCTGGTACGCGGTCGGCTTTCCATACCGTAGTCAACTTGGGCGAGCTGCGATCAGTCCTTCCGGGCTGTCGTCACCGCCACGAGGACGACAGTCTTCATAACGTCGGCAGGCCGGCTCGCAATAGGAATCGCGTGCATACTAATTCGGGCACGACTACATTTATGCATAATTTCCAGTCGATGCTGGCTCAGCCACCCGGTCCGCCGGCTTTCGTAGCTCAGCATCGTGGCGCTGCCAGACCTCCGCCATCTCTCCACTTGCGGCGGTGGATGGGTCCGAGACCCCCGAGGGGCCTTCCGAAAAGCCACTTACACGTATCGGCCCCGGATCTGTAGCGGACCTCGCTCGTTAGGGAAAGAACGGAACCATACAGGTAACTGTGCCGACTACGGACTACGAGGCGACAGGGACGGAACGTCCTACATTTGTAACGCTAAGCTGCTAGGCCGAGGAACCCGGCTAGGTTACACCGGCTCAGCCCCAGCCCGCGAACGGCACCGTACGACAGTTAACGGAGAAGGGTGGCCATTGCCGAAAAAATAGCCCTCAAGCCGCGAAATAGACCTGAGATGACCGTCTCTGCACCCGCCGTGTTATACGCGCCGAGCAGTAGCCATACAGCGATGACAATAGCCATAATCCCCGCAAATCGAGAGGATGCCTGGCCTTTTCCGCGCAACGTATACAACCAGATTCCAATAATTACAAACACAACAAGCACCCCGTCGGCGGCAGTATCATCGACAGAAGCGGTGGAGCCAACCGCCGCAAGAATACTCGTCACCGGAACATGATCCAAATTGCCCGGATAAAAGCGATATTGCCAATAACGTTACTGGCAAAATCATCATCGTTCATAACTCCGATAGTAGGACAGCATCACTTTAGGTGACAAGCATTCGGGGGCATGTGCTTGACCAGCGACACCCTGGTAACTAGTCCTAATGGTACAGGTTATAGATATTCAGTCACCACGGACAAGGCGGACAGCTTTTGACCTGTGAATGCGTTGATCAGCGGTAGTGACAAGCCTGTTCCCAAGCTGACAGTAGGGGTTCGACTGCCGCGGGTGCTGATGATCGCAGCCGACCTTCCTGACGCTAGGTGGCTACGCCGAGCAACTCGGCAAGCTTGCGTAGGCCGGCGGATGGGACGGCCCCGCCCATAGGTCGGTGACGATCGCTACGGCTAGCGTGTGCTGGCGCATCCACTGTGGGGCGACCCTGCGCAGCGTCTCAAGCGTCCGCACGGCGTTAGCGGCATCCCCGATGTCGGTGTACGCCCTGGCCACGTCTAGCAGCAGCCACGTTCGCCACGATGGGGAGATGTCCTTGTTCAGGCGCGTTTCCTCTGCGAGTTGCAGCGCTTCCTCGGGCCGTTCGTGCTGCACGGTCGCCCATGTCGGGCACTTTCGGCATCAGCGACGGCATGACCGCGCGCCGTAGTTCCACTAGTTGAAGGCAGCGGCTCGCTGCCGGGCCGTCCGGGGGCGCTGGAGATTGCGTCCTCGCGGACGGGCCCTCTGTGGGACGCGCTCTGCCGGGACGACGCTCTCGGGTTCCCGCAGGCCACTGGGGGCGAGTGTTCAGGCAGCTCGTCCTACCGCGGTATCCAGATCCACGCCGGACAGCACACCCCCACCGCCTAACACCCCGCTCCCGCACGACCTCGGCGACGCCTTCACCCTCATCAAGTAACCAAAACCACCCACCCTGCAGGCGTGCAGCTGTTCGAGGAGTCGGCCCACGCGTGAGATCCCGCGTGTCTTCAGCCCCGGTGTCAACCTGGCGGACGGTCCACGGCGTATGGAGGGTGACACTAGCTGAGTGGATGGGAAGTAGGCGCGATGCCTGGTGACGACGAGACCGACGAGAGCTTCGACGCATTCGTGCGAGAACGGGGAGAGCGGCACCTTCGGGTGGCGGTGCTGATCACGGGGGACTGGCATGCGGCCGAGGACCTCGTGCAGGCGAGCCTCGTGAAGCTGTACCGGGCCTGGCCGGGGATCGACAGGGAGGACGGTGACCCGGACGCGTACCTGCGCCGGGTCATCGTCAACACGCACCGGTCGTGGTGGCGCGCCCGCTGGCGGCGGGAGACACCGGTCGCGGAACTGCCCGACAGCGGCTACCGCGACGAGGGGGAGCGGCTGGTCACGGCGGCGGTCATCAGGCAGGCGCTGCTGGAGCTTCCGCGCCGCCAGCGTGCCGTGGTCGTCCTTCGGTACTTCGAGGACCTGCCGGAGGCGGAGGTCGCGTCGTTGCTCGGCTGCACCGTCGGCACGGTCAAGACGCACGCGAGCCGAGGGCTACGCGCGCTCCGGTCCCGGCTCGGCGATCAATGGCCAGGGACGGGCGGCGCCGAGCCGCCGGGTGACACGGCTCGGCGCCGGACCATCGGGCGGGCCGGGTCGGCCAACGGCGGCCAGCTGGCCCACTGCACCACAGGACTGCATGCGTAATGGAGATCTTGATGAACGACAACGATCAGGATGTGCGGGCGATCCTCGCCGCTGGAACCGCCGACCAGCCGCCCGGGATCGACCTGCTGCGCGGCCTGCGGGAGGAACGCGCGAGGATGCGGGGCACCGCGTACCGGGCCGTCCGCCGGCCCGCGCCGGCCCGTCGCCAGGGGCGGCGGAGGATGGCCGTGATGATCACGGCGAGCGGCGTCGCCATCGCCGGCGCAGGGACCGCGCTTGGCCTCACGCTCACCGCCACGGCAGCATCCGTCGCTACATCGGTCGCCATGGCACCGTCGGCCCTCGCGGCGGTCACGGCCGCGGTGGACAACACGTCCTCGCAGACCTTCCAATTCAGCGTGACCAGCTCGCGGGACGGCGGTGCCGTGGCGGGGCCGACGACGACCGGTGCGTTCGACCCCGCCCGCAAGCAGGGCGAAGAAACCCTGCCGATCCCGTCAGCGGGCACGCCGTTGACGGTTCTCCTGGTCGGCGGTCACATGTACGCGGAAGGCGGCGGCCTGTCCGCACAGCTTGCCACGGGCGGCAAGCCCTGGGTCGAGAGCCTCGCGTCGCCGCCGCTCTCGGCGAACTCGGCCGGAATCGCCCTCCGGGAGGAACTTTCCGGCAGCGCTCCGATCGTCGACCCGAGTGCACTGCTTGCACTGCTCAAGTCGGCCGGATCGGTGACCAGCCAGGGACCTGCCTCGGGCACTGGGTGGACCGGTACTAAGTACACCTTCACCGCGCGAACGTTGCAGGGTGCAATAACCGGCACGGTGCTCGTTGACAACGAGGATCACGTGCGAAGCCTGGAGACCACCGTGTCCTCGGACTTGATCACCGCCCCGAAGGCTGTAACACCGGTGACCGCTGGCACAACCACCCACGCGTCGGCCCCCGGAACAGCCGCCCACCTGACGGTCACGTTCGGCGACTTCGGCGTCTCCGTGTCGACCACGCCACCAGCGGCCGGCCAGGTAGACAACCTGGGAGCGAACTACCTGGCCCTCGTCGGCCGCAGCAAGTTCGAGATCATCCCAGCCGACCTCTCCGCGACCTCGCCCGCCGCCTCAACTCCCGTCCCGTCAAACCCCCTCCCTTCATCCTCCCTCAAGTCCAGCTAGGTTCCCCACTGCGACACCGGGCCAACTCCCGAGCGGGACGGCGGCCTCACGCACAACCTCGACGACTTGCGCACTAGCTTGATAAAAGTCAGGTCAAATCCGGCGCGGCCCCGTGACCTGCGGGAATTCAAGCCGCGGCCCAACGTCACGTGTCGCGCCAGTCGACCGGCTGTTTAGGGCTAGCCGGCGCGGGAGCGACGGCCAGGCCGCCGAGTCGGCGGCGCAAGCGGGCCCGCTGGGCCGCTTTGAACCCGTGCAGAGAGTTTTCACGACGAGTTTTCACGCCGCGCGAGCGAACCGTACCTATGCGGTTCGCCGACGGTGGAAGACGCGCTAGCGCTGCACGCGATCATGACGACGGCGGTAGAGGACGGGCTGATTCGCCGGAACCGGTGCCACATCAAGGGCGCGGGTCAAGAGCACTCGGACGAACGCCCAGTGATCCCGGTCGCGACGCTGGTCGAGCAGCTCGACAGCGTTCCGGCGCGATACCGGGCGCTGCTGCTCCTGGCGACATTCGCCAACCTGCGCTTCGGCGAACTGGCGAGCCTGCCCGGCAATCTGCTCGACCTTGGCGCCTGGGAGGTCCACGTGAACGCCTCGACCGCTGAAATGGATGACGGGCGGCTGATCGACGGCGGCCCGAAGTCGCACGCTGGCAAGCGGACGGTGGCGTTCCCGCCCGATATCGTGCCCGGGCTCGCCGGCCACCTGGAGCAGTTCACCGGTCCCGAACCGGACACCCCGGTCTTCATCGGGCCGAAGGGCGGGAGACTGCGCCGGTCGAACTTCCGCAAGTTCTGGCATCGGGCGCGGGAAGCGGTCGGCACGCCCGAACCGCACTTCTATGACCTGAGGCACACGGGGAACACAATGGCGGCCGCGCAAGGGGCGAGCCTCAGGGAACTGATGGAACGGATGGGGCACTCAAGTCCGCGGGCCGCGCTCATCTACCTGCACGCCACGCGCGAGCGGGACAAGAAGATCGCCGAGGGCATGGGCAGGCTGTTCGCCGATACCAGGAAAACCAGGAAAACCAGGAAAACCAGCGCCAAGCAGACCGGCATCCGCATGAACCGATCGGGCACGCAACGGGCACGTGGCCGAAACCACGCGTCCTGATGCGCAGAGACTATCATCGAAAAACGTCTGCTGACCAGGGCTGGAACTAATAGAGCGGGCGACGGTAATCGAAACCGCATGATCAGCTTGGAAGTTAACAGCACTTGCTCGGATCACTGGGCTGAGCTGGGCTCAGGGGAGCCGCGAGTGACCGTGAGTGTCCCTCGTTTACCTCCCTTAATGGCACGCTAATGGCACGTCCGAGGTCGGTTCACGCCTGGTCCTTGGCAGATCGCCGCTGCTGCGGCGACTGGCGCGCTGTCTCTGGGAGAAGGCCGCTATGCCAGCCCGGCGCGTGTGCGGCGGGCGCGGCGCGGAGCGGCGCCGCCTTGATCCTAGGAAGGCGTAATTCGGCAATACGGCGACTGTCCGTGCTGTGCTCCGTCGGGTGATGCGCGCCACTCGTCCGCCAACGGATCTGCGACAGTCCGCAACAAGACCAAGAAAGTAGCCTGACCAGTCATCAGCCCTGTCCGTCAAATCGGGGCAAGCTCAGGTCCGGCCAGACGCGGGCAGCCATCGGCCGGTGAAGGTCAGGCTGACCGGCTGGCCGGCGGGAAGCGTGACGTCGGCATAAGCCTCCGCCAGCGCCTGGCCGAGGGCCGCGCAGGCGTCGGCAGTGGCGGGCTGCACGTGCGCGAGAACCACGCCAACGACGCCCGGCGTTACTGACCGGCGCACATCGCGGGCGGAGGCATCCCGGGTGACGACGGTCACCTCACCGCACCACAACGGCGCGTCCGTGAGCGCTCTGAGCCGCGCCGGGTCGCTGTCCGGCGCGGCCGCCGGGTCGCCTGCATACCAGAACAGCAGTGCGCTGCCGCTGTCCGCGACTTCTGCGGCGCACTCCAGCGCCGACGCTCCGCCCGGACCTGCGGCATCGGGCTCGAACGGGTCAACGTGCACCAGGCCATCGCCACGGCCCTCACCACGGGCCAGGTACGCCGCCACGGCCGCCATGCCATCAGCGCCGGCCACCTCGCAGTGACGCAAGCCGAGTTGGCGGGACCAGGAGCGAAGATCGGCGGCGCTGCCCGGATCCAGGTCGCAGAGCAGGTACGAGCTGCTGTTACCGAGAATTGTCATGGCGATCAGAGGTGACCCGGAATAGGTGGCCGGGCTGGCACTGGCGCAGGACCCGGCAATGACGTAGTACCGGGACCGGGCCAGCTCAGCTGACCGCGGCGTGGCGGCCAGGAAACGCCAGATGCCGAATTCTCGCTGCGGATCGCGATTCAGCAGGTAGGCCGCCGAGCCAGCGTGCGTCTCCGCGTACCAGCGGGGAGGTTCCCGTTCCAGTACTTCCGCCAGCACCAGGTGCTTCCAGACGTCTCCGAGGTTCCCGAAGTGGCTGTTCGCCATCGTCAGTTTGCGTCCCTGTCCGTAAGGTGCCGAGCCGACCGTCGGCCCCGGACGTTTCGCCGCGCAGCGGGCATGAGGCAGGCAGCAATCGTACGATTAGCTTACCTTTCAGCTTGTCGGATCTGAGGATCATTCGCGATGGGGAGCAGCTTCACCGGATACCGCGGGCACGGATTCTGGGCCCGCGACGGAATCCAGGAAACCTGGCTGGCCGTGCCGGCCGATGCCTCAGGATGGCTAGCCGTCGCCGCCCGGCACTGGCGCGAGCAGGCCGGAGTCGGATTCACTGGCTGCGTCGACGCGGGACTCGACTCGCGCGGACACGATCATCACCGACAACATCGACGCTCATGTCGAAGCCGAGCGGCGCAAGCCCGACGATAACGAGGGCACCGGCGGCGCCCTTTATGGCCCTGACCAGCCAGGACCTGAGCTGTGGAGCGGGCGACGGTAATCGAAACCGCATGACCAGCTTGGAAGTTAACGGCTCTTGCTCGGATTACCGCGGTGAGCTGCACTTCAGGGAGTCCCCGAGTGACCATGAGTACCCCCTGTTTACCTTCCTTAATGGCACGCTAATGGCACGGCCGAGGTCGGTTCACATCTGGTCTTTGGCCGGTCGCTGCTACTGCGGCGCGCGCTGTCTCTGGGAGAAGGCCGCTACGCGGCTCATCGTCAGGAAAGACCATGCTGTAACACTCTGGTGTTGGCACGGGCGGCTGCCACACACGGAGTGTTACAGCGGTTCTCTCCCCCGAACGACCGCCCCCGTGCGGGGGACAGGGGGACAGAGAATTAGAGAGAGCGGGGACACCGGGGACACTTTCTAGTGCCGCGACCGGTAACGTTCGCCCTATTCCGCCGCGACCGATACGGCTCTGGGCCGACGACTGATCCGCCTGTTCGGCGCGGTTCCGGCACCCCTCGGACTTCTGCCAGTTAGTGCGGAAGACCAGCCGGAAGCCCGACGGCTGTGCCTGCATGCTCATGACGAAAGGACCGGGATCCTGCCCCATCGCCTGGCCCACCCCAGCAGGCGATGGGGCCGGATCCCCCGCCCCGTGTTCTCGATTACTCCTGCGGGTGCAGGACCACCCGCCCGAACGGCCGACGCTCGGCGAGGAGGGTGGTGTACGCGGCTTTCACCTCGGCCAGTGGGTAGGTCACGGCGATGGGAATGGCCAGGTCACCCGAGGCGGCGAGCTCGGCCAGCATGCGGTAGGCGGGGAGACCTCCGGCGTCCATGGTGCCTCGCGCCGTGACACCTTTCTCCTTGGCGGACTTGTAATCGACGGCGGTGGTGATGCGCTCAGTGGGAACCCCCAGGTCCAGTGCGAGTTGGACGTAACCCGAGCCGAACGCATCGATGAAAGCGTCGATCTTGCGACCGCCAGTTGCCTTCTGGACATTCTCGGCGACATCGTCGACGAATGAGACCGGGATGATGTCGCGCTCGCGCATATGATCTGCCTTTGACGGGCTGCCGATACCGATCACGGTCGCACCAGTGCGTCGCGCGAGCTGCGCGGCGGTGAAGCCGACGCCTCCGGTGGCAGCGGATACGACGACGACCTCACCTTCGGAGGGCTCAACGGCCTTGACCCCGGCCAAACCGGCCATGGGCGTGATGAAGAGGGATCCGGCTACGTCCCATGACAGCCCGGCCGGCTTCGCGATCAGCTGCGTTGCCGGTACGGCAACGTACTCTGCGTGTGCCGTCCATTCTTGTGACCAGCCGAGTACTTCGTCTCCGGTCTTCACGTCCTGGACGCCGTCGCCGACGCTCACCACCACGCCGGCCAGGTCGCGGATGGGCGTGTACGACGCTCCGTGCAGCGTCCCGGGCACGGAACCCGGGTTAATGCACGATGCGTAAACCCGCACCACTGCCTGTCCCGGAGAATCTTCCGGCTTGGACACTTCGTCGATCCACAGCTGGTCGACACCGCCGAAACGGTCATACCGCACCTGTCGCATGAGTGGTGCCACCTTCATTGTCTGGTTGGAATGGTTGTTGTTCGTCACAGTGCGAGCTCCGGAGCGCCTTTACGTGCGCGGTGACCCGGCCGGGTCCTTCCCGGCCCCGGACGGTCTCGTTCGCGAACCTGAACACGCTCGGCCGTGCCCGCCAGTCTGACGCGGCCGACCCGGCGGCGCACCGATCCCATCCGACGCGCCGCCGACTACAGGGCGAACGTTGACTGATGCGGCACTAGCCCACCTAGCGGCGCGCTTCCGCTGCACGCGCCCGTCAGGTCGGCTTTTCGCTTGAGTGAGACTCCTCAAACATCAGCTCGTAGCCGTCGGGGTCCAGGCCATAGAAGATTCGCGCGAAGTACACGTCCTGGGGTTCAAGGGTCACCGGCAAGCCTTCAGCGCGCCACAGGTCGTAGGCGGCGTCCAGGTTGCTGGTGGGAATGGTCAGGACGAACCCGCTGCCGAGCGGCCCGCTCGCGGCTGCTTGCCGCCGCTCAGCGTTGTGATAGCCGTGCCGGTACCGGTCGGAGAGAATCAGCCAGGTGTGACCGAACGTCAGGTACCGCAGATGCGGCTCGTCCGGCCGGGGGATCTGCTTGAACCCGAGTTTCAGGTAAAGCGCGCAGGACGTTTCGAGGTCGCCGACCCTCAGGCCTACCTTGAGCTGCTTTGCGCCCCTCATTGCTTCCGGACCTCCATTTCCAAGGGAACTTCATAGGCCAGTTTGCTCGTCGGCATCTATTCCGGCGGACGACTCCCGTAACAGTGTGGCGCGGACAAGGCGATCACCGACGCGATCGACGTGCACGTGACTGATGAGCAGCACCGCGGCGACGGCGACGGGGCGGCAGGGGTACCGTCTGCTGTGAGCTAATGGCACGACGGCCATATTCGGGCCGTGAGACAACGAAACCCAGGTTCGGAAAACCGCTTCCGACCTGGGGTTTTGTGGAGCGGGCGACGGTAATCGAAACCGCATGACCAGCTTGGAAGTTAACGGTACTTACCCGGCTTGCCGCGCTGAGCTGCACTCCAGAGGATTCGCGAGTGACCGTGAGTACCCCCTGCTCGCCCCCCTTAATTGCACGCTAATTGCACGGCCGGGGCATCTGAGCGATCGCGGGCCGGGGGCGCTTCTGTCTTAGTACGTGCCTGGTCTGAGAAGGTCGCTACGCGGCTCATTGCCAGGGAAGATCATGCTGTACCACCCTGGTGGTGGCGCGTCTCTCGCCGTCGCCAGCACCGCGACAGGGGAGTGGTACAGCGTTCTTAGGTACCCCGACGCCTCTGGACCTCTCCAAAGAGACAAGGGGACAGAGAATTAGAGAGAGCGGGGACACCGGGGACACATGCCCCCGCGCACTGTCCCCGAAAATTACGCCCGTCTTTGCAGGTCAGACACCATACGGGGACAGCGGGGACAGCGGGGACACTTCCCAGCCACATGGGCGCGCTCGTCGACGCGGGTTCACCCACCGTCGAGGAGCGCCAGGTCCTCGACGAGCGCGCCCAGGCCAGGCGCCGCGGAAGATCACCCACGAACAGGTCGAGGTGCTGGTCACCAGGACGCTGGCGGAGAAGGGACCCCAAGTTGTTCATCTGGACCAAGAGCGCCGACGACATCCTGGAGACCATCGCCGAGTACTGGCGGCGGATCACCTTTCCGGCAGGCCAGGGGCTAGGGGGCCTCAGCCTGGCTGAACCGGGCCCGGGAGCCCGCGGGCAAGGATGCGGGCGACCACATGGCGGGCCCGCTGGCTGAGGCGCTTATCAGACCGCAACCGCCGCAGGCTGCCCTGGTACCCGGCGGCAGGGAACCCGGCATCCAGCCAGGCTATCGCCTGCTCCGCCCAGTAGCCGCTGGCGCGCCAATCAAGGGCCGTGCCCACCACATCCTCAAAGCCAAGCCCGTGCCCGTCAAGGCTGCCCACGCCGAGCTCGGCGCCCACCTGGGCCATCGGCCGCTCCAGAAGGGGCAGCAACGCGATCACTCCCGGCGGGGAGCCTGCCCACAGCACATGACGCCCGGGCCGTCCCACCACCCACCGGCCATCCTCCAGCGCGCCAGCCCAGGTCCCTGAAGCCGACGACACCCGGATAGCCGGTCTCCATCGGACAAGGTCATCGTCATCGCGAACCCGATCCGCCCGCCAGCCCATTTCATGCACAAGCACATCATCGCAGCCCAAGCAGTGGCCTTGACAGGCATACGGTCACCGGCAATGGGCCACAGCACGGTTAACTGACAGCCACACGCTGCAAGCCGACTAAAGACTCAGGACACTAGCCGCGCTGATAGAGCCGCTCGACCAGCAATACAGAACCCGTACCCTGCCCGAACCTCATAGCGTCCGCAACAACCCATGGCGGGATCGAAGGATTCGATCAGGCTGCTAACGAAGTGTCGCTGGAGTACCAACCCGAACTCTAACGGGAACCTATCTAGTTACGATTCTTTAATGTCATTAATCTGGGCGTGACTTGGTTCAAAAACATGCCAGGCCTTGCGCAGATTATTGGTGAATTCTTCAAACATCTTACCATTTGATGGCTGTATCGGCGTGCGGGCCGTTTTCGAGTGCTAGATAAAGAGACCCCGGGTTCGGAAAACCGCTTCCGATCTGGGGTTTCTTTCGCAGAGCGGGTGACGGTAATCGAAACCGCATGACAAGCTTGGAAGGCTTCGGGTACAGGGGCTGTGAGGTGCGTTAACGCAAGTCGGTGGCATGATCCGCTGTCCGTGAGTGACCGTGAATGATCCCGGTTCACCGCCTCTACAGGCACGCGACTGGCACGCCGTCTGGTCGAGGACGCGCGGCACGTGGCCGAGGACCCGTCATCTGGCGCGCTTCCATTTAGACTGGCGTAGAGAGTGACGAGCTGAGGGGAGTGGATCGTGGGACTTGACGCATCCGAGATGGTCAGCGTTCCCCGGGCTGAGCTGGACGCGTTGCGGGCCGAGGTGCGGAGGCTGCGGCGTGAGGTTGGGCGACGTGCGGCTGCGGAGCGCATCAAAGCCGATCCGGGACCCGGTGAAGGGGCGCTTACCCTGTCGCGTGGTCAACTCGCCGAGGCGTGGGGAATCAGTGAGTGATCGCTTCATCCGCTTTCCAGGCGATACCTGGCAGCAGATCGAGGCTCTGCCTCAGCCGGTACGGTGGGCCGTTCAGCACGCGATCTTCCATCTGCTAGATAATCCGGTTCCGACTCTCGCAGACCCGTTCCCCGTGGATGATCCGCTGCCCGGCGCGTACGAACTTCACCTGCCATCCGACAACGTGACGATCTGGTACGTGGTGACACCGCACGAGGGCCAGGAGATCATCAGCATCCAGCACATCCAGTTGGACACCTAGCCAAGGTAAGAGCGGGCGACGGATATCGAACCCGCAGAACTTGATTGCAAGATCGGTTCCCTGGCCACCTGCCGTGACCCGTCGTTGCTTGGGTTGTCGTTGAACTGGCGTCCCTGCGCTCGCCTGTCGCCTGTGGACGGGTCGGCCCTCAGGACCGCACGCCCGCCCCGAGAAACGACCGGCCCCGACGGCGTGTAGCGCCGTCGGCTTGATGACGGGTTCCCGGTGCTACGGGCCGAACGCCGGATGTGCGGCCACGCCGGGCGGTGGGACGGCGACGAATCGTCGGCGAGATCGGGTGGCACCTGGAACGCTTCGCCGAACCGGGACCGCTGGGCCTCATCTTTGTTGGCCCGAAGGGAGGGCAGCCGCGCCGGTAGTCCTGACCTGGGTCGGGACCCTGAGAGCGGGCGACGGTAATCGAAACCGCATGACCAGCTTGGAAGGCTGGGGCTCTACCATTGAGCTACGCCCGCGTGACCTCGCCAATGGCGCCGCGTACCCGCGACATCGGCATATCGTCAGGCCTAGGGTACCGGTTCCGCGGCCCGTTACGCACCTTCGCCCGCGGCGCTGATGATCGACCCGGGCTGCCGGCAGCCCGCCGGCCCTCTCGGCTGCGCCGCGGTCCGCCGTGGCTCGACATCGACGGCATCCTTGCGCCCGTCCGCACGAACCCCGACCCGCGCGTGTTTTCCGTACCGTGATCGAATATAAGCGCGCCGCCAGCCACCGTGCCGCAAGTCGCCATTCGCCGGACGCCGTTCGAGCGCATGCCGCAGCCGGCGGACGCCCGTTCGACGGACGCCGCAGGCGGCAACTACAGGCAAACTAAATAGGTACGCAACGACACATAGGTACCCAGCGACACATCGGTACCTCACCATGTAGCCACCGAACGACCAGGGAGATCAGCAGGACATGGCGGAGACAACATCGTCAGCGCAGATCGGCGTCACCGGGCTCGGCGTGATGGGACGGAACCTCGCCCGTAACTTCGCCCGGCACGGCTACGCGACGGCCCTCCACAACCGGACCGCAGCGAAGACCGACGAGATCATGAAGGAGTTCGGCCACGAGGGCACCTTCGTCCCGGCCCACAGCCCGGTGGAGTTCGTCGCGAGCCTTGAGCGCCCGCGCAGGCTCGTCATCATGGTGAACGCCGGCCCCGCGACGGACGCGGTGATCGACGAGTTCGCGCCGCTCCTCGAACGGGGCGACATGATCATCGACGGCGGCAACGCGCACTTCAAGGACACCCGCCGTCGCGAAGCAGCCCTGAAGGCCAAGGGGATTCACTTCGTCGGCATGGGCGTTTCCGGCGGTGAGGAAGGCGCGCTCAACGGCCCGTCGATCATGCCCGGAGGACCGAAGGAATCCGCCGAGGCGCTGCTCCCCATGCTGGAGAAGATCGCCGCCAAGGTGGACGGCACGCCGTGCACCACGCATGTCGGCCCCGACGGCGCCGGACATTTCGTGAAGATGGTCCACAACGGCATCGAGTACGCCGACATGCAGCTCATCGCCGAGGCCTACGATCTGCTCCGTTACGCGGGCGGCTTCGAGCCGCGGGAGATCGCCGAGGTCTTCAAGACCTGGAACCAGGGCCGCCTCGACTCCTACCTGATCGAGATCACCGCCGAAGTCCTCGCCCATACCGACGCGAAGACGAACAAGCCGTTCGTCGACATCGTGCTCGACCAGGCCGAGCAGAAGGGCACCGGCCGCTGGACCGTCCAGGACGCCCTCGACCTCGGCGTCCCGGTCAGCGGCATCGCCGAGGCCGTGTTCGCCCGGTCCCTCTCCGGTCACGCTGATCTCCGCGCGGCCGCCGCGAACCTCCCCGGCCCGGCCCGCCGCCCGGTGGACGACCGGCAGGCGTTCGCCGACAAGGTCGAGCAGGCGCTGTACGCGTCCAAGGTCGTCTCCTACGCCCAGGGCTGGAACATGATCGCGTCCGGGAGCGAGGAGTACGACTGGGACATCGACCTCGGCAAGATGGCGGTCATCTGGCGTGGTGGCTGCATCATCCGGGCAGCGTTCCTCGACCGCATCCGCGCCGCCTACGCGGGCAACCCGCAACTGCCGACGCTGCTGTCCGACCCCGACTTCGCCAAGGAGGTCAGCGAGGCGCAGGATGGCTGGCGCGACGTGGTCACGACCGCTGTGCAGACGGGAATCCCGGTACCCGGATTCTCTGCCGCGCTGGCCTACTACGACGCCCTCCGTGCCGGTCGTCTCCCGGCCGCACTGGTCCAGGGCCTGCGGGACTACTTCGGCGCGCACACCTACCGCCGCACCGACGCCGCGGGAACCTTCCACACGCTGTGGGCCGAGGACGGCTCGGAGGTCACCCGCTAAAGCCCTCGCGGCGCCCCGATGCCGAGCGCCGCGGCCCAGCCGGGCATGCCCATTTGCGCTTTCGAACACGCGTAAGCGTGCGCGAAAGCGCTTTTGGGTATGCCCGACATTATGATCGAATACGCATTCGCGCGCGCAGGGGGCTGTCGGCCAACTGTCGTCGTGACGTCCCTGACCAGCGCTATAACCGCCCGATGCCGGATATAGCGCAACTGCTACGCTCGCGAAGTGCCCGACGTAGTGGAGAAGCCAGACCCGGTTCAGCGGCCGGCGTCCGATGAGCCGGAACGGCCGCGCGGGCTTGAAGGCCTGATCTGGGCGCTTGAGCACGCCCAGGATTTCGTGTCGCTCATCGTCGGCGTGATCCTGGTCGCGATGGCCGGGGTGGTGCTGGTCCTCGGTATTGTCGACTTCTTCCACGACGCGATGCACGGCTCCGTGGAGACGGCCTCCGTCAACCTGCTGAACCGGGTCCTGCTGGTCCTCATCCTGGTCGAGATCATGCACACCGTCGTGCTGTCGCTGCGTGCCCACCACCTGGTCGCGCAGCCGCTGCTCGCGGTCGGCCTGGTTGCGGTCATCAGGAAGATCCTCTTCATCCTCAGCAGCCAGGAAGGCGTGAGCACGTCGGTACTGGCCCTGCTGATCGCGATGATCGCCGTCTTCGTCGCGGCACTCATCTGCGTCTCCCGTTACGATCGCAGCGATGGCGGCGACTAGCCGCTACACTGTCTACTGCATACGGGCTGTAGCGCAGCTTGGCTAGCGCGCCGCGTTTGGGTCGCGGAGGTCGCCGGTTCGAATCCGGCCAGCCCGACCACCACTTGGAGTGCTTCTCGCACGGCTAGGATCCGGGCGCAGCACTTACATCGTCCCTGGCAGGCAGACGTCGTTCTCCGGCGCCGTGCGATGCCGTCGTCAAGTCGTCGTCGCGTGCTCAAAAGCGCATTCGATCACGTTTGCTCACGTGCTCAAATGCGCAGTTGTGCTTACCCCGGCGAGCTCGTTTACGCATTCGGGCCGGCCAGGCGCGGGCCGGGGGCGGCCAGGCGCGGGCCGGGGGCGGCCAGGCGCGAGCCGGGGGCGGCCAGGCGCGAGCCGGGGGCGGCCAGGCGCGAGCCGACGAGCCCGCCAGGCGCGAGCCGCGGCCGAGCCGGGTGCCCGAGCCGACGGCGGGGGCGGGGGCAAGCGGGAGGAACTGGGTGTTTTTGGCTGAGTCCCGACAAAATCTCCGCAACCGAACGGTACACTCATGCCGATTTAACCGCTTGATTTTATGGAGATACCACGCGCCGCAAGCGTGTCACATCCTAGATGGACCGAGAGGAAGGGCCCATGCGCACCTCCCGTCGTCTGGCCATCGCGGCGGTCATGGCCGCCACTGCGATAGGCCTCGCCGCATGCTCCGGCAGCGGCGGCAGCTCCGCCATCGGCACCGGCAGCGGCACCGCCGCGACAGGCCAGAAGGTGCAAGGGGGCACCGTCACCGTCGCCTGGCCCGATGGCAGCGCGCCGAACCTCATCTTCCCGCTGCCGGCCGCCACCAACACCGACGGCTACGACATCAACTTCACCCAGAATCTGTGGCCGACCCTCGTGTCCGAGGGTGACGGCGCGCAGTCGGCCGTCGACCCGCAGGAGAGCCTGTACAGCTCCCTGGCCTACAGCAACGGCGACAAGACCGTCACGATCAAGCTCAAGCCGTGGAAGTGGTCGGATGGCACGCCGATCACCAGCAGGGACTTCACGTTCGTCTACAACCTGCTCAAGGCGAACGTGCCGAACTGGATCGGCTACACCCAGGGACTGTTCCCCGACGACGTCAAGAGCGTGCAGACGCCGAACTCGTCCACGGTCGTCCTCAACCTCACCCGGTCATACAACCCGGACTTCTACACCGAGGACGTCCTGAGCGAGATCCCGCTGCTGCCGCAGCACGCCTGGGACAAGGAATCCGCCACCGGCAAGGTCGGCAACTACGACGAGACGACCGCCGGCGCCAAGGCCGTCTGGAACTTCCTGCAGAAGGAAGGCAGTGACATGCCGACCTTCACCACCAACCCGCTGTGGAAGGTGGTCGACGGCCCGTTCACGCTCGCGAGCTTCAGCAGCGACGGGGACTACACGTACGTGCCGAACAAGAACTTCTCAGGTACCGTGCCGGCCGTGTCCCAGGTCGTCAACGAGCAGTTCACCAGCGACACGTCGGAGCTTGACGCGCTGCGCTCAGGCGGCTCCCTGACGGTGGGCCAGTTGCCGCAGAACGACATTCAGCAGATCGGGATCCTCAAGACCGAGGGCTACGACGTCGTCAACCAGGCAATCCCCGGAGTGGCGGGCACCCTGGTGAACTTCTACAACGCCCAGACCGGGCCGCTCGTCAGCCAGTTGTATGTCAGGCAGGCCATGGAGGACCTGATCGACCGGCCGCAGATCGTCTCGAAGGTCTACGGCGGCTACGCGGACCCGGGTAACGGGCCGGTCCCGACCACCGCCTTCAGCCAGTGGGCGTCCCCGGTAGAGAAGTCCGGCGGCCCGTACCCGTACGATCCGGCCAAGGCGGTAAGCCTGCTGAAGGCACACGGCTGGAAGGTAACCCCGGGCGGCACGTCGACCTGCCAGAGCCCCGGCACCGGCGCGACCGAGTGCGGCACGGGCATCGCCAAGGGCGAGGCGCTGTCGTTCCAGCTGCTCTACTCGGCCGGCTCCACCACCGGCGACGAGATGGAGGCCGCCATCCAGAGCTCCGAAGAACAGGCGGGAATCAAGTTCGGCCTCAAGTCCGAGCCGTTCAACACGCTGAGCGCCACGGTCGGCCAGTGCACCGCGAGCAGCCACCCGGCGGCGACGTGCGGCTGGCAGCTCGTCGACTACGGCTACGACCCGTACGACCTGTACCCGGCGGGCAACAGCATCTTCAACACTGACGGCGTCAACAACCTGGGCGGTTACTCCAGCACCGAGGAGAACACCCTCATCAACGAGACCGAGTACGGCGCCAGCTCGCAGGCGTTCTCGGCCTACGAGGACTACACCGCCGAGCAACTGCCCTGGCTGTGGGTTCCGCAACCGTCCACCATCGAGGTGTACAAGTCCAACCTGGGCGGCTTCGCCCCCCTGAACCCGTTCAGCGGCGGCATTAACCCCGAGGACTGGTACTTCACCAAGTGACGTCATACCTCGCCAGGCGCGCTGCCCAGGCCATCGTGGTCGTGATCGGCGTCATGATCGTGACGTTCGTCATCATCCACATGATCCCGGGCAGCGCCGCCAGGGCGGCCCTGGGCGTGCACGCCACGTCTTCCAGGGTCGCCATCTTCAACACCACCTACGGCCTCGACAAGCCGCTGTACGTCCAGTTCGCCGACTACGTCGTCGCGCTGTTCCACGGCAACTTCGGCATCTCCTACACGCTGCAGCAGCCGGTGTCGACCCTGATCGCCCAGCGGCTGCCGGGGGACGTCCTGCTGCTCGGCGTCTCCACCGTCCTCGCGGTGGCGATCGCCATCCCGATGGGCATCTACCAGGCCGTGAAGCGCAACCGCCTCAGCGACCAGTTGCTCGACGGGGTCTCCTTCACGCTGTACACGATGCCGGACTTCTTCATCGCGTTCCTGCTGATCGCGCTGTTCTCCGTGCAGCTGCACATCTTCCCGCCGGAGGCGCCGGCAGCCGCGACGCTGGGCGGCATGCTCGCCGACCCCCGCGGCCTGGTGCTGCCGATCGCGACGCTGACCGTGTCCAACCTCGCCGGCTACAGCCGGTACATGCGCTCGGCCGCGATCGACGTGCTCGCCGAGGACTTCCTGCGCACCGCCCGCGCCAAGGGCCTGCCGGAGCGCCTCGTCCTGAGCCGGCACGTGCTGCGCAACTCCATCCTGCCGATCGTGACCCTGATCGGCCTGACCTTCCCGAACATCGTGGCCGGGGCGGTCATCGCCGAGACGGTGTTCAACTACCAGGGCATGGGGCTGCTGTTCTTCCAGGCGGCGACGAGCCACGACTACCCGGTCCTGCTCGGCACCACGCTGATCATCGGCGCCGCGACGGTCGTCGGCAACCTGGCGGCCGACGTCGCCTACGGCATACTCGACCCGAGGATCCGCCATGGCAACTAGTGAAGTGACGCCGGCCGCCGGCGCCGAGGCGCAGCAGGAAGTCCGGCGGGGGACCCGCACGTCGCCCTTCCGCGTCTGGGCCGCCAACCGCCGGGCGCAGGCCGGCGTGGCCATCGTCGTGGCACTGGCCGCGTTCTGCTTCCTGGGGCCGTTCTTCTACCACACCAACCAGGTGACGGTGAATCTCAACGACGCCACCCTCCCGCCGGGGCCGGGGCATCCGCTAGGCACGGACGGGGATGGCTACGACGTCCTCGGCCGGCTGATGGTGGGCGGTCAGTCGTCGCTGGAACTGGGCTTCGCGGTGGCCATCGCCACTACGGTGATCGGCACCCTCTACGGCGCGATCGCCGGCTGGGCGGGCGGGATCGTCGACGTGGTCATGATGCGCGTGATCGACACGTTCCTGGCGCTGCCCACCCTGGTCCTGCTGCTCATCCTCGTGACCATCTTCACGCCGAACCTGCTGATGATCATCGCGTTGCTTACCGCGCTGTCCTGGCTGGGCACCGCGCGGCTGGTCAGGGGCGAGGTCCTCTCGGTGCGCGTGCGGGAGTACGTCCAGGCGGCGAAGGTGCTCGGCAGCGGCCGCTGGTGGACCATTCGCCGCCACCTCGTGCCGAACGCGCTGGGCGTCATCGTCGTGAGCGCCACCTTCACCGTGGCCAACGCGATCTTGATGCTGTCCGTGCTCAGCTTCCTCGGCCTGGGCCTGCCGCCGCCCTCGGCCGACTGGGGCTCCATGCTGACCAACGGCCTGGACTACCTGTTCGACGGCTACTGGTGGATGGTCTACCCGCCCGCGGTGATCCTGATAGTCACCCTGATCGCGTTCAACCTGATAGGCGAGGCGGCCCGTGAATCACTGGATGTCCGCCTCAGGTAAGGGCCTCATCTTCACCGAAAAGCCCTCTTAGCCCGAACGATCCCTGGTGACTGCGTCATTTCCCGACTCAGCACGCCGAGCACCGAGCGGGCCGCTGCCGTCATCGGCCGGAGATCTTCCGACGACGGCAGCGGCCCGACGGTCGGCACCAGGCCCGCCTCCATCGCGTCGGCGACGGCGCGCAGCGTCCCGGAAATCTGGCGGACGGACTTCGCGTCCGGTACGGGCGCGCCCTGGCTGACGCCAAGGGACAGCGTGGTCACGGCGTCGAGGAGTTCCTCAAGGCCGACGAGCGCCGGCCACCAGGCGGCGGCCCGGCGCCTGATCGGTTCCGGCTCGGACATGGTCCGCTGGAATTCAGCGCGCGAGTCCGATAGCGACCGGAACGCCTGGCGCCTGAGCTGAGATCGGCGTGCCGGACCCGACGGAGCACTGTCCGTTCGGCATGATGGGTCTGCCCACGCCTCGCAGAGCGCTTCGTCGATGTACGCGCAGACCGAGCGGAGCGTCTCGGCGAGCTGGACGGGCAGGTGCGCCTGCCAGCTCACCGGCCAGGGCGCGTAGCCGACGAGGAGCACGATAGCGCTGCCGAGCACCGTGTCGATGGCGCGGTCGCCCGCGAGCCGCCAGCCGGTGCGGTCGAGCAGGTCGATAAGCAGGACCACGAATGGCGTCAGGAAGACCGCCGACAGCCCGAAGTTCCGCGCTTTGCCGTATGGCAGCAAGGCGGCCAGGATCGCGAAGGGGATCAGCAGCAACGGCCCGTACGGCACGACCGCCAGGATGGCGGCGCCCAGCACTGCGCCGATGACCGTGCCGATGCCGCGCTGCAGCGCCCGCGTGAACACTGACCCGTAGTCGGGCTTGAGGATGATCGCGACTGTCAGCACCACCCAGTACGACCGGGTGAGCGGAAATACCTCGCTCGTCACGGCGGCGACGCCTGTGCACAGCATCAGCCGGATGGTGAACGTCCACGCGATCCGGCCGCCACGTATTTGCTCGAACAGATAGCTGGCTTCGGCGCGGGCCCGCGCGGCCAGCCCGGAGCGTTCCGCGGCCGCCGGCGTCGTCTCGGTCACGTTCCCGGAGACGACCCGTTCGAGGGCAACCATCGAGTCGCGAAGCGCCAGCGCGCCGTTGCTGCCCGACCACTGTGGCGGGACAACGGGCAGGGAGGCGGGCCGTTCCGCGGCGGTGATCACATCGGCGAGCCGGTCGACGGTGTCGGTGACCCAGGGCGGCGGCCGTTCGCTCTCGTACCGCAATGCCCCCGCCGCCTCGACCATCTGGTGGCTGACGTTGAGGATCGCCATCAGGCGCGTGGTCGCCCGGCTGCGGCCGCTCGACGCCGAACGCCCCGTCAGCAGCGCGTCATACGCCACGTTCAGCGCCGCGGTCACGTTCTGCCGCGCGGTGGCGCTGCCCGGCGTGCCCACCGCGCGCAGGCCGTCCGCGATCCGGTGGTACACGTCGCCGATGAGGTGCTGCTCGACCCCGCGCGGTGACAGCAGCCAGCCGGGGACCAGGAGCAGCAGCGCCCACGCCGCGCCGACAACGAATTCGAGCACGGTATGCCACCAGGGGCGCAGCAAGCCGAGCGGGCCGAGGCTGACGGCGCTGTAGACCATGAACTGCAGGCCGGTCACGGAACCGATGCCGCCGAGCCTGGCGAACAAGGAGGACACTCCGGCCACGACGACGATGCCGATCACCGCGATCCAGCCGCGGCCGTGGAGCAGGGAGCCGACAGCCAGCCCCAGTGCGCCGCCGAACACCGCGGCGATGCCTACTCTTTTCACCCGCGCACGGAGTGTGCCGCCGTTGTCGATCATGACGCTCATCAGCCCGCCCAGCGACGGGAGCAGGGCGACGACGATGTGGCCGGTGATGAAGCCGACGGCGAGCGGCACCCAGATCGCGATGAGGGAGCGGGCCATGGGGCCCCACGGCGGAGGGACCTTCTTCGGCCGCATGGCTTCGTTCAGCGAGTCCGGCGCCACCGTACTCAGCCAGTCATGGATGCCTGGTCGTCCGCGGCGCATGCTCGTCACAGAAAAAAATAACCCGAGCCGCGGCACGGCACGAACCGATACGGCACGTGACGCCGGATTTGTCAGCCCTTCGTCATCGCTTGACAAGCCAATAGATAACGGCTATCTATTAGCTAACCGTTAGGGAAGGAGGTCGTGTGCAGCAGGAAGTAATCCTCGCCATGCTGGCGAAGGAACCATCGCACGGGTATGAGCTGCGTGCGCGGCTCCGCGCGGCGCTCGGGCCGGTCGGCGAGGACCTGAACGCCGGGCAGGTGTACGTCACGCTGACCCGGCTGGAGAAGGCCGGCCTTGTCGCCGGGACGGCCGAACCCGGCCAGACCCGGCCGGACCGGAAGGTCTACGAGCTGACCCCGGCCGGGCAGCAGCGTGTCGCCGCCTGGCTGGCCGAGGTGAGCTGGCCCAAGCCCGACCTGACGGAGTTCCACCTGAAGCTGATCGCCGCGTTCGCCGGCCGGCTCGCCGACCCGCTCGCCATCGTGGACGCGCAGCGCCGCGAGTTGCTGCGCCGCCTCCGGGACGCGCAGCGGGCAGCTCTCGGCGAACCCGACGACTCCGACGCGGCGCTCTTGCTCGAAGGCATCGTGCTCCGGCTGCAGGCCGACCTGCGCTGGCTCGAGGCATGCGAACGTACCTGGACTAACCGGAGGAGCCGGTCATGACATTGCTGAGCGCCCGCGCTCTGCACAAGAATTACGGTCGCGGCGAAGCGCTCGTGCGCGCGGTCGATGAGGTGGACCTCGAGGTCGAAACCGGTGAGACGGTCGCGATCATGGGCCCAAGCGGCTGCGGCAAGTCGACGCTGCTGCACCTGCTCGGCGGCCTCGACCGGCCGGACTCGGGCACGATCAGCCTGGCCGGCAAGCACGTCGACAAGCTGGGGGAGCGCGGGCTAGCGCGGCTGCGCCGCGAAGCGGTCGGCTTCGTCTTCCAGTCCTTCCACCTGATGGACGAGCTCACCACGGTGGAGAACGTCGAGTTGCCCGCCCTGCTGGCCGGGCGATCGCCGCGCGCCGCACGGCGCCGGGCACTGGAACTGCTGTCCCGGACCGGGTTGTCGGACCGCGCCAAGTTCCTGCCGTCGGCCCTGTCCGGCGGTCAGCGACAGCGGGTCGCGGTAGCCCGCGCCCTCGCGAACGATCCGCTGGTCGTGCTCGCCGACGAGCCGACGGGCAACCTGGACAGCTCCGCGACCCTGGAAGTGCTCAGGCTGTTCGACGACCTGCACGAGGCGGGACAGACTCTGGTGATCGTGACGCACGACTCGAGGATCGCGGCGACCGCCGACCGGATGATCACGATGCGGGACGGCTCGTTCGTGGACGAGACCTGGCTGAGCGGCGGCACGATGGGCAGCCTGTCCAAGCTCGCCGGCCTGGAAGGCTGACCGCCATGGGACGCCTGGCACTCGTCGCCCGCCTGGTCGCCCGAGACCTGCGGAACCGGCCCGCCGAGGCGGTGCTGCTCCTGCTCGCGATCACGGCTGCCGCCACCTCGCTCACGCTCGGCCTCGTCTTGCACGGGGTCACATCCGGCCCTTATCAGCGGACTAGCGCCGCGACCGCCGGCCCGGACATCGTGGCCGACGTCGGTCCCGGCCCCAACCCCAACCAGCACGCCGTCCCCGCGAACCTGACCCCGCTGACGAAGACGCCCGGTGTGACGGCGTCGAGCGGCCCGTTCCCGGTGCTGGGCCTGACACTGCACGCGAACGGCTACACAGTCCCCGCCATGGCGGAGGGACGCGACCCAGCGCCGTCTGCGGTAGACCGGCCGCTGCTCACGGCCGGCAGCTGGGTCAAACCCGGATCGGTGGTGCTGGAACGCAGCTTCGCATCGGCTCTAGGGGTGCGGCCGGGACAAACCATTACGCTAAACGGCCGGGGTTATCTCGTCTCCGGAATCGCTGTCTCCGCCGCGCTGCCGCCGTACCCCCTGGTCTGCGCGGTCGGCTGCGACTTCGTCGCGTCCGAACCGCCGGGCCAGCCCGGCCTCATCTGGATGACGAGGACGGACCTGCTCGCCCTGCCAGGCGCCAGGGCCGACGCGTCGTGGTACCTGAACCTCCGGCTCTCGGATCCCGCGAGCGCCGGGGCTTACGCGAACGCCTACGACAGCACGCACCCGAACTGGTCCGCGCCGAGCCTGACTTCGTGGCAGTACATCGCGTCCGCGGCCGGCCGTGGCGTGTCGACCGAGCAGGAGGTCCTGCTGATAGGCAGTTCGCTGCTCGGCCTGCTCGCGATCGCGAGCGTGGCGGTGCTGGCGGGTGGCCGGATGGCCGGGCAGGTGCGCCGCGTCGGCCTGCTCAAGGCGGCCGGCGCCACTCCCGGCCTGGTCGCGCTGGTGCTGCTCGCCGAGCACCTGCTGGTCGCGGTGGTGGCGGCGGGGCTCGGCCTGGTCTTCGGCTGGCTGGCCGCCCCGCTGCTCGCGAGCCCGGGCGCGGGGCTGCTCGGCAGCGCTGACCCGGCGTCGCTGACGCTGCAGAACGCGGGCCTTGTCGTCGTGGTCGCCCTCGCGGTCGCGCTGCTTGCCACCGTGGTGCCCGCCATCCGCGGTGCCCGGACCAGCACGGTTAGCGCACTGGACAACGCGGCGCGGGCACCGAAGCGCCGGGCACTCGTCACGAAGCTGTCGCGCCGGATGCCGGTGTCGCTGCTGCTAGGCATGCGGATCGCCGCACGCAGGCCCCGCCGCACCGTGCTAGGGCTTGCCAGCGTGACGGTTACGGTCGCGGGCGTCGTGACGGTCCTGATGGCGCACGCGAGGTTCGACACCCGCGCGGCTAGTTCCGGCACGCTGCCGAACCCGGTGAACAACGATGTCATCCAGGTGACGACGGTGATCACCATTGCCCTTATCGTCCTCGCCGCGGTCAACGCGCTGTTGCTCACGTACGCGACCGTGCTGGATGCCCGCCGCCCGTCGGCGCTGTCCCGTGCCCTAGGGGCCACGGCCGGGCAGGTGAGCGCCGGCCTGGCGGCGGCGCAGATGCTGCCCGCACTGGCGGGAGCGATCATCGGGACGCCCCTTGGCTTCCTGCTGTACGCGTCAATCAAGCACGGCTCGACGATGACCTACCCGCCCGTCTGGTGGCTGGCCTGCGTGGTCCTTGGCACCCCGCTCGTGGTCGGCGCGCTCACCGTCATCCCGTCCCGGGTCGCCTCCCGCGCGGAGATCGCCCCCGTCCTGCAGTCAGGAGCCGCGTGATGGGCCGTCTCCTTCTGACCGCCCGCCTGCCTGATGCCCAGGCGGACCGAAGCCGGCAGAGATCACCGCGCACTGATTTCGTCCAGTTCTTCGTCGACGGCTTTGATCTCCGCTAGATCGGCGGGATCGTTACGCAGTCGCTCCGCATCCCGCGCGGCCTGGCCGTACAGCCTGGACACATACTGCCGATGGATCAGGTCGGCGATACACCCGCCGTAAGGCACCGTTGGCGGGGAGGAGTGCTTCGAGGCGGGAGAGGGACGCTGCCCGGGGGTGGCAGGTATACCCGCGCAGGGTCGTCCTGATCGGCTGGCCGCACCAGCGGGCGGTTTCGTCGTCGGGGCAGATGACCAGCAGGTCGACAGGGCACTCGTGCCGGAGCCAGACGGCCATGACGTCGTGCGGCCACCGGCGGCGCCTGGCGTCGTCTCTTTTTTCCTGGAACGCCAGGATGATCGCGCGGAGCGGGTTGCGGACCTGGCCGACGAGTATCACCGTGGCGGGGATCGGGACGCCGGGCGGCTGGTCGCTCACCACCGGCGACAGCACGGTCTCCCGCAGTCCCGGCGGCAGGTCCGCGTCCAGCAGTTCGCGCATGATCTCGCTGGCGAGGCCGGGGTTCTCCTCGAACAGCTTCTTGGCTGAGTCGTGCCAGTTATCAGGCATAACTCAACGTTATCCCTTCCGTTCGACTAAAGCAAACCTTTATGTAGAACATCGAACTGGCAAACGAGTGCCATTGGCACCCCGTTGCCAGCCGCCGCGAGGGGCGGAGGAAAATGAGTCGCGAAGGAACGTTCGGAGGAGGATTTTTATGGAGTACCGCCAGCTGGGACGCAGCGGGCTGCGGGTCTCGACGCTGACGCTCGGGACCATGACGTTCGGCGGACGCGGGGGTTTCGCGGCCGTGGGTGCCACTGACGTGGCGGGCGCGCGGCGGCAGGTCGACATGTGCCTGGATGCGGGCGTGAACCTGATCGACACCGCCGACGTGTATTCCGGCGGCGTGTCGGAGGAGATCACCGGCGAGGTGCTCAAGGGGCGCCGCGACTCGGTGCTGCTGTCGACGAAGGTCCGCATGACCGTGGGGGACGGTCCGAACGACGCGGGCCTGTCCCGGCACCACATCATCGAAGGATGCGAGGCGAGCCTTCGGCGGCTCGGCACCGACCACGTCGACATCTACCACGTGCACGAATGGGACGGCCAGACGCGCATGGAGGAGACGCTCTCCGCGCTGGACACGCTTGTCACGTCGGGGAAGGTCCGGTACCTGGCGGCGTCGAACTACTCCGGGTGGCAGCTCATGAAGGCCCTGGCCACCGCCGACGCCCACGGCTATGAGCGGTTCGCCGCCCAGCAGATCTACTACTCGCTGGAGGCGCGGGACGCCGAGTACGAACTCGTGCCGCTCTCGCTGGATCAAGGCCTAGGAATTCTCGTGTGGTCGCCGCTCGCGGGCGGGCTGGTGTCGGGCAAGTACCGGCGGTCCGGATCGCCGTCGGAGGGCACGAGGCAGGTGTCAGGCACCTGGAGCGAGCCGCCGGTCCGCGACCAGGAGAAGCTCTACGACACGATCGAGGTGCTCGTGGACATCGCTTCCTCCCGTGCCGCCTCCCCGGCGCAAGTCGCGCTGGCCTGGCTGCTCGGCCGCCCCGCCGTCACGTCCCTGATCATCGGCGCGCGGACCGACGAGCAACTGGCCGACAACCTGGGGGCGGCGTCTCTCACGCTGAGCGCGGACGAGCGGGATGCCCTCGACAAGGTGAGCGCCCCTGAGCTCATCTACCCCCACTGGCACCAGGCGAACACCGCGTCGGACCGGCTCGGGGCCGCCGACCTCTCGCTGCTGGGGCCGCACCTGTCCTGACGAAATGTCAGACCCTCGTGAGACAGTGCGAGGTATGGAGAGCACTCGATACCTCGACTGTCTCGCGGCGGATTACGCTGCGTTGCGGGCCGCCGCCATCACCGCCGGCCCGGACGCGCGGGTGCCCAGTTGCCCGGACTGGACGGTCGCCGGCCTCCTGGAGCACGTAGCCGAGGTCTACCTGCACAAGGTCGCCGTCCTGCGCGGGCACGAGTGGCCGAAGCCGTGGCCGCCCGACTTCTCCGGTGAGGATCCGGCGGCGCTGCTCGACCGTGGCTATCGTGAGCTCACGGCCGAGTTCGCGGCCCGCCAGGCGAGCGAACCCGCGCTGACCTTCTACGAGCCCCAGCAGACCGTCCTGTTCTGGTTGCGCCGCATGGCCCAGGAAACAGTGATCCACCGGATCGACGCCGAACTGGCGGCCGGCGCCGCCATCACGCCGGTGCCCGACGACCTCGGCACGGACGGCGTTGACGAGGTGCTCAAGGTGTTCCTGGCTCCCGAGGCGGCCGGGTGGCCGGACGAGTTCGCGGCCCTGCCGGGCGGCCACCTGGCGGGCGACGACGGCAAGGACGCGATCGTGGTGACCGCCTGCCCCGGGTCGGGGAACCCCGTGTCGGGGAACCCTGTGTCGGGGAATCCGGCGTCGGGGAACCCTGTGTCGTGGACGCTCCGCCCCGCGCCGAGGTCGGTCACGGTGACGGACGGCGCCGACCAGGACGGGGTTCGAGTCACGTTGTCCGGCCCGCCCGGGACGGTTCTTCGCTGGATGTGGGGCCGGGCTGACGACGACGCGGTCACCATCGCGGGTGATCGGGCATGGGCCGGTTACCTGCGGCGGATGCTAGTTCCCGCGACGCAGTTATCCCCAAGGGGTATCCCCAAGGGGTATCCCCAAGGGGACGCCCCCGTGCCATGGCTGGGCGCCCGACGGATTCAACAAGCGCTGAGGATCGTGGCGTCTTGTGTATATGAAGCGAAAGACCAGCGCGACGGCCTTTACTGGCCTTCCGGCCTGGGGGTTCAGGATGAATGGAACCGGCAGCGGGGGGAACCCGCGTCTAATGACTATGAAGCCAGTGATTGGGGCGATCGTCGCGGCGGGTGCTGTGGTCCTGGTGGTCTCGGCATGCGGGACCGCCAGTGTGCCACCAGGCGGGGCAGGAGCCGCGCCAGCCGGAACCGCCGCGTCCACGTCGGCATCATCGGCGGCGACGCCGCAGCAGCGCGCGGACGCGGACGCCGCGTCCATCCTGGCTTCGTTCGCCGTGCCGCCGGGTGCGGTGCGGCTGCCGGCGGCCCCCGCGACGGCCGGCTGGCTGGCACATCCGCCTGCCGTCTTCCCGACCGCGGACGTCGTGGACGACGTGTCCTGGTGGCGGGTGCCGGGCAAGCCGCAAACAGTGCTCGACTGGGAGGCGGCGCACACGCCTTCCCGGTTCGCCGCGGCGGGCCGCACTTCAGTCGGCAGCCCGCCTGAAGTGCGGGCCGACCAGTTCACGCTGCCACCTGTGGCTGGCGTCCTAAGCGCACGGGACCTGGGCGTTCAAGCCGTCAGCGTGAGCGGTGGGCAGACCGCGCTCCGAGTCGACGCGGAAGTCACATGGATTCCCGCCAGGCCCGCGTCCGAGCGGGTCCCCGCCGCGGCGAGCGCCGTGACGGTCTCCGTGCAGCGCGGGATGGTCGCCGACGTGAAGATTCCCCCGTCGGTCACGATCACCGATCCGGCGAAGGTGCGCGAACTCGCCGCCGCCACCGACGCCCTGCCCTTGTGGTCCGGGGAACATGTCATGTGTCCCGCCGATTTCGGCGAGTCCGTGCGGCTGACGTTCACCAAGGGGCCCGGCGGTCCCGCCCTGGCGGTCGCCGTCGCCAGCGTGAGCGGATGCGGTCTGACGAATTTCACCGTAAACGGCAAGCCTGAGTTGCCGCTGGCGGGCGGCGCCGCGCTTGCGCGGGAGGCACTCGCGGTCACGGGACTGCACGTGGTGCCTGTCCGCGGCCCGGGACCGGTGCCGGTGGGCCGCGTGAACCCGGGCGGGCCGATGATGCCGTGAGCCCGTGCACGAGGAATTGTGCGAGCGGTACTGCGTGCAACGGCGTCGTCCGGTAGAAGTCATCCGGTAGAAATAGCGCCATGAAGCATGTGATTGGAATCATTGTGTCTGCGGCGGCGCTTGGCGTCGCCGCCTGGGCGATCCCCGGAATCGAAGTGTCGGGTCACAGCGACGCGTCGAAGGCGGGAACCCTGATCGTCGTGGCGCTGATCTTCGGCGTCATCAACACGGTGCTCAAGCCGATCATCAAGACCATCGGTTGCGCCTTCTACGTCCTCACGCTCGGGCTGGCGGCGCTGGTCGTGAACGGGCTGATGCTGTGGCTGACCAGCTACGTAGCCGGCAGGATCACGCTTCCGTTCCACATAACCGGGTTCGTGGCGGCCTTCGAGGGCGCGCTCATCGTGGCCGTCGTAAGCTGGCTGCTGCACCTCATCCTTGGTGACGAGCGCCGCTGACGCCTCGTGTCCAGGGATATGCCGCGCGGAGCTTGCCTCGCGAGGCCATAGACTTATCCGCCGTACACTCTCTCTGCGTTTTCCGCGCAGTCACATCACATCGTCTCTGGAGTCACGCCGCCGTGAAGACCGCCGTCGAAGAGCTGAGCCCGACCCGAGTCCGGCTGAGCGTAGAGGTCTCCTTCGAGGAGCTCAAGCCGAGCCTGGACAAGGCTTACCGCGAGGTCTCAAGGCAGGCCCGCATCCCCGGATTCCGGCCGGGCAAAGTCCCGCCGCGGGTTATCGACATGCGGATCGGCCGCGGTGTCGTGCTGACCGAGGCGGTCAACGAAGCGCTGCCCGGTTTCTACACCAAGGCCGTCGAGGAGGCCGAGGTGCTTCCTCTCGGCCAGCCTGACGTCGACATCACGCAGATGGACGACGGCAAGGACCTGACCTTCACCGCCGAGGTGGAGGTGCGGCCCAAGTTCGAGCTGCCCGACCTTTCGACCCTGTCGGTCACCATCGACAGCGCCACCGTGTCCGACGAGGACGTCGATGAATACGTGAACGGGCTGCGGGAGCGGTTCGCGTCGCTCAAGACCGCCGACCGGCCCGCGGAGACCGGCGACTACACGTCGATCGACCTGTCCGCGTCCATCGACGGCGAGTCCATCGAAGACGCGCAGGCGAGCGGCCTGTCCTACGAGGTCGGCAGCGGTGCGATGCTCGACGGCCTCGACGACGAGCTGGCCGGGATGTCCGCGGGGGAGTCGAAGACCTTCACCAGCGAGCTCGCGGGCGGGGAGAAGGCCGGCGAGCAGGCCGACGTCACCGTCACCGTGCAGAGCGTCAAGGTCAAGGAACTGCCCGAGCTCGATGACGACTTCGCGCAGCTCGCGAGCGAGTTCGACACGCTGGATGAGCTGCGCGCCGACGCGCGTACCCAGCTTGAGCGGCAGAAGAAGTTCGAGCAGACGTCGCAGGCACGGGAGAAGGCGATCGAGGCCCTCGTCGACGCCATTGACATCCCGCTGCCCGAGAACTTCGTCGAGCACGAGATCGTGCACACCCGCGAGCACCTCGACAACCAGCTCGAGCAGATGCAGACGACGAAGGAAGCCTACCTGGAGCAGGAAGGCAAGACCGAGGAAGAGTTCGAGACCGACCTGCGCGAAGGCGCCCGCAAGTCGGTCAAGGTCGCCTTCGTCCTCGACGCGCTGGCCCGTGCCGAGGAACTGAACGTCAACCAGGCCGAGCTGTCTTACTGGGTGGCCGACCAGGCGCAGCGAATGGGCGTCCGGCCCGAGTACCTCGCCCAGCAGCTCACCGAGTCCGGCCAGATCAGCGCCGCGGTGACGGAAGTGCTGCGGGGCAAGGCCAGCGCGCTGGTCGCCGAGCGCGTCAAGATCACGGACGAGGACGGCAACGAGATCGACGTCAAGGCCCAGGTCGAGTCGCTCAACGCCGACATCGAGGCCCTGATCGCCGCTCAGGCGGCGCAGCAGGCCGCCGCGACTGAGGCCGCGCAGGAGGCGTCCGAGGCTGAGGCCGGCACCGAGGCTGAGGCCGGCACCGAGGCTGAGGTTGCCGCCGAGACTGAGGCCGTCGCCGAAGCAGAGGTTGCCGTCGAAGCAGAGGTTGCCGCCGAGGCTGAGGCCGTCGCCGAAGCGGAGGTCGCCGAGGCCGAAGACGACGAGGCCGAAGATGGCGGAGCGGACAACGGCGAAGGCGCCGAAGACGCGCCGGCCGGGGCGGGCGACGAGGCCTGATCCGTTCGGCGGCGTTACAACGCCGGTCGCTGCAACGCCGGTCAGAGCAACGCCGGTCGCTCACCAGCCGCATCGCGAGAATTCTCAGCCCGACCCGGAAGCAGTGCTTGCGGGCCGGGCTGAGCCGCGTTCTGGGCGAGCCAGGGTGCGCATTCGGGACGAACCGGCTACTCGTTCGGGCGAACCGGGGTGGCGCCAGCCCGCGTTTCGGCGTGCTCAATTGCGTAAATGAGCACGTCATCTAGCGTGCTCAAAAGCGCATTCGAGCCCGCCCTGGTCGGCTCGAATGCGCATCTGGGCCGACTGGGGATGATCTTGGCAACTCCGTGCGCCTCTAGCGAACACACAGCGACAGCGCACATCGCACGCGTGCGGTGGCGTTATGGTCCTTTCAACGACACCCGAAGTGATCGGAGCAGGTGACCAAGTGACACAGCCAGAACTGACGGGGCCAGCTGCGAGGACGGCCGCGCCTGATGCCCCCGTTATGCCAGGGGAGTTGCTGTTCCAGCGGCTGCTGCGAAACCGCATCGTCTTCCTCGGGCAGCAGGTGGACGACGACATCGCCAACCGGATCTGCGCCGAGATTCTCCTGCTCTCCGCCGAAGACCCCAAGCGCGACATATCGTTCTACATCAACTCGCCGGGCGGGTCGGTGTACTCAGGTCTCGCCATCTACGACGTGATGCAGTACGTGCCGAACGACGTGGCCACGTACGCGATGGGCATGGCGGCATCCATGGGGCAGTTCCTGCTGACGGCAGGCACGGCGGGCAAGCGCTACGCGCTTCCGCACGCCACGATCCTCATGCACCAGCCGAGCGGTGGCATCGGCGGTACGGCATCCGACATCCGGATCCAGGCCGAGCAGATGCTCTACATCAAGAAGACGCTGTTCGACCGCACCGCCTTCCACACCGGCCAGCCGGTGGAGAAGATCGAGAAGGACGCCGACCGCGACCGCTGGTACACGGCCGAGGAAGCCAAGGAGTACGGCTTCGTCGACCACGTGATCCGCAGCGCGACCGAGGTTCCCACCGTAGGCCCCGTGTCCTGACAAGCGACGGCAAAGCGCGAAAAATCGCGATATATCCGAATAATTGGAGCCAATCGTGACAAATCCGAACGGTTATCCGCAGTCGAGGTACGTGCTGCCGTCCTTCGTCGAGCGCACCTCGTACGGGGTCAAGGAGATGAACCCGTACAACAAGCTCTTCGAGGAGCGGATCATCTTCCTGGGCGTCCAGATCGACGACGCTTCCGCGAACGATGTCATGGCCCAGTTGCTGACCCTTGAGGCCATCGACCCGGACCGCGAGATCACCATGTACATCAACTCGCCCGGCGGATCGATGACGTCCATGATGGCGATCTACGACACGATGCAGTTCGTCCAGCCGGAGATCACCACATGCTGCATCGGCCAGGCGGCGAGCGCGGCGGCGATCCTCCTCGCGGCCGGCACCAAGGGCAAGCGTCTCGCCCTGCCGAACTCCCGCATCCTGATCCACCAGCCGGCTACCGAGGGCGGCTACGGCCAGTCCAGCGACATGGAGATCCAGGCCAGGGAGATCCTGCGGATGCGGACCGCGATGGAGGTCATCCTCTCCCGCCACACCGGCAAGGACGAGGCGGACATCCAGCTCGACATCGAGCGTGACAAGTTCCTGACGGCCGCCGAGGCCAAGGAATACGGCATCATCGACGAGGTGCTAACCGTCCTGAAGCGTGGGTCGGAACGCATCGCGGAGGTAGTGTCGTCTTAAGCGGGAAGATTTCACCTCTTCCCTACCGGGCCGCTGAGGGGGTTTGATTGGTCCATCGGACCCCCGAAGGCGGTACCGTCAAAGAGCAAGGCACGACGGCATGGCGGGACATGCCCGCCGCGCTCCGGCCCGTACCCGTGGCAAGCGGATGCGGCGCCGGTGCCGGCGGCACCACATAAAGGAGATCTGGTGGCACGCATCGGTGACGGTGGGGACCTGCTGAAGTGCTCATTCTGCGGGAAGAGCCAAAAGCAGGTTAAGAAGCTCATCGCCGGTCCTGGCGTGTACATCTGTGACGAGTGCATCGATCTCTGCAACGAGATCATCGAGGAAGAGCTGTCCGAGCCGTCCGAGTTCAAGTGGGACAGCCTGCCGAAGCCGCGCGAGATCTACGAGTTTCTCGACGCGTATGTGATCGGCCAGGACAAGGCCAAGAAGGCGCTCTCCGTCGCGGTGTACAACCACTACAAGCGCGTCCAGTCGGGTACCGACAGGCCGGGCGACGACGGCGTGGAACTGGCCAAGTCCAACATCCTGCTGCTGGGCCCGACGGGCTCCGGCAAGACGCTGCTGGCGCAAACGCTTGCCAGACTGCTCAACGTGCCGTTCGCGATCGCCGATGCCACCGCCCTCACCGAGGCGGGCTACGTCGGCGAGGACGTCGAGAACATCCTGCTGAAGCTGATCCAGGCCGCTGACTACGACGTCAAGAAGGCCGAGACCGGCATCATCTACATCGACGAGATCGACAAGATCGCCCGCAAGTCGGAGAATCCGAGTATTACCCGTGACGTCTCCGGCGAGGGCGTCCAGCAGGCGCTGCTGAAGATCCTGGAGGGCACGACCGCGAGCGTCCCGCCGCAAGGCGGCCGCAAGCACCCGCACCAGGAGTTCATCCAGATCGACACCACGAACGTCCTGTTCATCTGCGGCGGCGCGTTCGCCGGCCTGGAGAAGATCATCGAGCAGCGTTCCGGCTCCAACGGGATCGGCTTCAACGGCGTGCTCCGGGTCCGCAGCAAGAACACCACCGAGGACATCTTCGCCGAGGTGATGCCAGAGGACCTGCTCAGGTTCGGCATGATCCCCGAGTTCGTCGGCCGTCTCCCGGTCATCACCAGCGTGCACAACCTGGACCGCGAGGCGCTCATCCAGATCCTCACCGCGCCGCGCAACGCCCTGGTCAAGCAGTACAGGCGGCTGTTCGAACTGGACGGCGTGGACCTGGAGTTCACCCCGGACGCGCTGGAGGCCGTCGCCGACCAGGCGAACCTGCGCGGCACCGGCGCTCGCGGCCTGCGGGCGATCTTGGAAGAGGTCCTGCAGTCGGTGATGTACGAAGTGCCGAGCCGCAAGGACGTCGAGCGCGTCGTCATCACGCGGGAGGTCGTGCTGGAGAACGTCAACCCGACGCTCGTCCCGCGCGATGTCTCCCGCCGCACCCCGCGCCAGGAAAAGTCCGCTTAAGAGCATTTTTATCCCGAACGACACGGGGTTCTCCGCTGCGGCCCGCTTTGACGCCTGCCCACCGAAGGCGCCGGCCCGCAGGCTCGTTCGGATCAGGAGCGGCAGCCGGGCGGCTCGTTCGGATCAGGAGCGGCAGCCGGGCGGCTCGTTTTGGCTCAGGTGCGCAATCGACCCGAACTTGTCGGCTCAGGTGCGCCAGCGCTCCAAATCTTTTCCTAGGCAGGCCGGGGAACCAAACGTTTCGACGTCGACCCGCCGGAATCCGTAGACTCACTACTTGTGACGACACGTGAGCCCGACGGGCTTCCCTCGCAGTACGCACCTGCGGAGGTGGAGACCCGCCGTTACGAGCAGTGGGAGAAGGCCGGCTATTTCCAGCCGGAGGCGCAGGGGCACAGCCAGTCGGAGGCGCAGCAGGGCGCAGCCGCCCCCGCGTTCACGATTGTCCTTCCCCCGCCGAACGTAACGGGCTCGCTCCACGTCGGCCACGCTCTCGACCACACGCTGATGGACGCCCTCGCCCGGTGGCACCGGATGCGCGGCTTCCGCACGCTGTGGCTGCCCGGCATGGACCACGCGGGCATCGCCACGCAGAACGTGGTGGAGCGGGAACTCGCCAAGGAGGGCTTGAGCCGCCACGACCTTGGCCGGGAGGCGTTCGTCGAGCGCGTCTGGCGGTGGAAGGCCGAATACGGCGGCAAGATCCTCGGCCAGATGCGCCGCCTCGGCGACAGCGTCGACTGGACGCGCGAGCGGTTCACGATGGACGAGGGCCTGTCGCGCGCGGTGCAGACGATGTTCAAGCGCCTGTACGACGACGGCCTGATCTACCGCGACAACCGGATCATCAACTGGTGCCCGCGCTGCCTCACCGCCCTGAGCGACATCGAGGTGAACCACGAGGACGACGAGGGCGAACTCGTCTACATCCGCTACGGTGATAACAGCAAGACCGGAGATGGGGCTGGGGACAGGACCGGAGACGGGACCGGGACCGCGGCCGGGGCCGGGGGCGGCATCGTGGTCGCCACCACGCGCGCCGAGACCATGCTCGGCGACACCGCCGTGGCGGTGCATCCGGACGACGAGCGGTACGCGCATCTGGTCGGCAAGACCGTGGAACTGCCGCTTACCGGCCGCCGGATCCCGATCGTGGCGGACGCGCATGTGGACCCGGAGTTCGGCACCGGCGCGGTCAAGGTGACCCCGGCGCACGACCCGAACGACTTCGAGATCGGCCGCCGCCACGACCTGCCCACGCTCACGATCATGGATGAGCATGGCGTGATCACCGCGCCCGGACCGTTCGAGGGCCTGGACCGGTTCGAGGCCCGCCCGGCCATCGTGGCCGCGCTGCGCGAGGATGGCCGGATCGTCAAGGAGGTCCGCCCCTACGTGCACGCGGTCGGGCACTGCGACCGCTGCGGCACCGTCGTGGAGCCCCGGTTGTCCCTCCAGTGGTTCGTGCGCGTGGCCACCCTCGCGAAGGCCGCGGGCGACGCCGTCAGGGACGGCCGGACGGTGCTGTACCCGTCGGAGATGAACGCCAGGTTCTTCGGCTGGGTGGATGACATGCACGACTGGTGCATCAGCCGCCAGCTGTGGTGGGGGCACCGGATTCCGGTGTGGTACGGGCCGGACGGCCCCGATGGCCAGCCGCAGGTGCGCTGCGTAGGCCCGGACGAGGAAGCGCCAGCGGGCTGGACCCAGGACGCCGACGTGCTCGACACCTGGTTCTCCTCCGGCCTGTGGCCGTTCTCCACGCTCGGCTGGCCGGAGCCTACCGCGGACCTGCGCGAGTTCTACCCGACGAGCGTGCTCGTCACCGGGTACGACATCCTGTTCTTCTGGGTGGCCCGGATGATGATGTTCGGCACCTACGCCATGAAGGACCGTGCGCCGCAGGAAGCGGTGCCGTTCCGCAAGGTGCTGCTGCACGGTCTCATCAGGGACCAGTTCGGCAAGAAGATGAGCAAGTCCAAGGGCAACACCGTCGACCCGCTTGAGTTGATCGACCGCTTCGGCGCGGACGCCGTGCGGTTCACCCTTGCCAGGGGCGCGAACCTCGGCGGCGACATGTCCCTCGCCGAGGACTGGGTGGCCGGGTCGAGGAACTTCTGCAACAAGCTCTGGAACGCGACCAGGTTCGCGCTGATGAACGGAGCCACCAGCGTTCGTTCGGGAGAACTGACAGAGCTCACCGCCGCGGACCGGTGGATCCTCTCCCGCCTGTCGGCGGTGACCGGTGATGTGACCCGGTGGCTGGACGAGTTCGAGTTCGGCAAGGCGTGCGACGCGCTGTACCACTTCGCCTGGGACGAGTTCTGCGACTGGTACCTGGAGCTCGCGAAGGTGCCGCTCGCCTCAGGCGATGAGGCGGCCGCGGCGTCCACGCGCCGTGTGCTCGGGTTCGTGCTCGACCAGATGCTGAAGCTGCTGCACCCGGTGATGCCGTTCGTCACCGACGAGCTGTGGTGCGCGCTGACCGGTGAGGACTCGGTCATGCTGGCGCCGTGGCCCGAGTTCGCGCTTCCCGACCCGGCGGCCGAGGCCGAACTGGCGTCGCTGATGCGGCTCGTGACCGAGGTCCGGCGGTTCCGCTCCGACCAGGGGCTGAGGCCCGGGCAGCGCGTGCCCGCGCGACTGGCGGGCATCGAGGGCACGCCGCTCGCGCCCCACGAGGAGTCGATCAGGTCGCTGCTGCGGCTGACGGCCCCCGAAGACGGGTTCGCGGTGTCGGCGTCGCTGGCGGCCGAGGAAGTCATGGTGGAGATCGACCTCGCGGGGACGGTGGACGTCGAGGCGGAGCGCAAGCGCCTGGAGAAGGACCTCGCCGCCGCGCGCAAGGAGGCCGCGCAGACCTCCGGCAAGCTCGGCAACGAGTCCTTCATGGCCAAGGCGCCCGCCGACGTCATCGCGAAGACCCGGCAGCGGCTCGCCGACGCCGAGGCTGACACCGTCCGTCTGGAAAGCCGGCTCGCTACGCTCGGGTGACCTCGCAGTAGGCTGACATTGTGGACGAGATCGACGAAGCGCGCACGATGGGACCGCCTGCGATCGGGCGCGCAGCCGGGGAGGATGGGAGGCCGTCCTCCCAGGAGATGCAGGAGCGGCTGCGGGAGACCGAGCTCGAGATCTACGCGCGGCGTCCGGAGCACCAGATCGCCCCGACGCTGGAGCGGATCGCGATGCTGGTGAGCCTGCTGGGTGACCCGCACCGCGCGTTCCCCGTCATCCACGTCACCGGTACCAACGGCAAGACGTCGATGACACGGATGATCGAGTCGCTGCTGCGCGAGCGCGGGCTGCGGACCGGCCGGTTCACGTCGCCGCACCTCATCACGGCGCGGGAGCGCATCGCGGTGGACGGTGTTCCGCTGTCGGCCGAGCGTTTCGTCGAGCTATATGACGAAATATTGCCGTATGTCCAGCTTGTGGACGACAAGCAGCCCGTGCCGCTGTCGTTCTTCGAGGTGCTCACCGGAATGATGTTCGCGGCGTTCGCGGACGCGCCAGTCGACGTCGCCGTGATCGAGGTCGGGCTCGGCGGACGCTGGGACGCCACCAACGTGGCTGATGGCGCCGTCGCCGTGGTCGGGCCGGTGGCCATGGACCACATGCAGTGGCTCGGCGACACGATCGAGGCCATCGCGGGGGAGAAGGCGGGCATCATCAAGCCCGGGGCGACCGCGATCCTGGCGCAGCAGCAGTTGGGAGCCGCCACCGTCCTGATCGAGCACGCGGCGTCCGTCGGCGCGACGGTGGCGCGCGAGGGCATCGAGTTCGGCGTGCTGTCGCGTGAGATGGCCGTCGGCGGGCAGCAACTGGCGCTGCGCGGGCTGCGGGGAGTTTACGAGGACATCTACCTCCCGCTCTTCGGCGGGCACCAGGCGGGGAACGCGGCCTGTGCGCTGGCGGCGGTCGAGGCGTTCGCCGGGGTGTCAGAGACCGTGTCCACCGCGGACGGCGGGTCGCTCCAGCTCGGCCCCGGGCTTTCGTCTGCGACGCTGGACCCCGGCATCGTACGGGACGGATTCGCCAAGGTCAGCTCTCCCGGCCGCCTTGAGGTGCTGCGGCGCAGCCCCACGGTGCTCGCCGACGCCGCCCACAACCCGGCCGGGATGGCGGCGACGCTTGAGGCGCTGACCGAGACCTTCGGCTTCGACCGGGTGATCGGCGTGGTCGCCGCCAGCGAGGACAAGGACGTGCCTGGCATGCTGGCCGAACTAGAGCCGGTCATCGACGAGATCGTGGTGACGTCCAACTCGTCGCCGCGGTCGATGGCCGTTTCGGCGCTGGCGGCGCAGGCGATCGAGGTTTTCAGCGAGGACCGTGTCGTCATTCGCGACCGGCTCGACGACGCGATCGAGGCGGCGGTGGCGCTGGTGGACGAGTCCTCGTCCGGCGACGATGACCTTTTCGGGTCGGCCGCGGTGCTGATCACCGGATCTGTCGTGACCGCGGGCGACGCCCGCGCGCTGCTGGCGCCCTCCCGGCCGGTGGACGCGGCCCCGGAGCCGGGGACGCCGGCCAGGCATTCGTTCACTCTAGGAGACCTGTCGTGAGACGCCTGTGCGGGACCGTCCTGGGCATGGAGGCGGTCGTCGTCCTGCTCGCGATCGTGCCGTCGATCCGGCTTGGGCACGTTAACGGCGGCACCGCCGGCCTGGTGGGGGGCGTGCTCGCGTTCGTGGCGATCCTCCTGTCCGGCCTGGTCGGGCGGCCGAGGATGGCCGGGGCGCTGTACGTCGGCAGCGTCTTCCAGGCCGTTGTGATCGCGTCCGGCGTGCTCGACCCCGTGATGTACGTGCTCGGCGCCATCTTCGCCGCGCTGTGGTTCACGGGTATCTGGCTGGCCCGCAAGGTGGAACGCGAGCAGCGCGAGCGTGAGGCGGTCGCGGCGTCGGCCGGGGCCGCCGAGGGGGTATGACAAGCCCTGAGGGGGGTATGACAAGCCCTGAGGGTGGTACGACAAGCACTGAGAGGGTCTGACAAGCCCTGAGGGGGTGTGACAAGTACCGGACGCCGTGCGCTTAGTTAAATGTGACGTCTGGTGCGATGGACCCCGCGACGAGAGTCGTTCTGCACATGGGTAAGCTACCTAGCACACGGACTACCGTTGATCACGCGGCAGCCGGGGCGCTTTGCGCGCCCGCCCGCGTGAGTATTCGCGCGCCAAGAAATGCAAGGAGCATCAGTGTCTGAGCGCACGCTTATCCTCCTCAAACCGGACGCTGTCCGTCGTAACCTCATCGGAGAGGTTATCGCCCGTATTGAGCGCAAAGGCCTGCGCGTAATTGCCATGGATCTGCGCACTATCGACAAATCGACCGCTGAGACGCACTACGCAGAGCATTCTCAGAAGCCATTCTTCGGTTCGGTCGTCGACTTCATCACGTCTGCCCCGTCCGTGGCCCTGGTGGTCGAGGGGGAGCGCGCGATCGAGGCGTTCCGCGGCCTGGCCGGGGCGACGGACCCTGTCAAGGCACTGCCCGGCACGATCAGGGGCGACTTCGCCCTCGAGGTCGGCGAGAACATCGTGCACGGCTCGGACTCGCCCGAGTCGGCGGAGCGGGAAATCAAGATCTTTTTCCCGGAACTCGTTTAGCCTTCCGCGCGTAGGACTAAGTAGAGGGTACGCAGGGCCGCGCACGCTGGGACGAAAGCCCCTAGGGTGCTCTGTGCGCGGCCTGCCTTAATAATTCACATAGGATTTTCCGGCGTTTCCCGGCGCTCGGTTCGGATCGGAAGGTGCCCGTTCCCGATGAGCAACGCGCTGACGTTCCTCGGTCGCGACATGGCTGTCGACCTCGGTACCGCGAACACCCTGGTGTACGTGCGCGGTAAAGGGATCGTTCTCAACGAGCCCAGCGTGGTTGCGCTCAACACCAACACCGGGCAGGTGGTGTCCGTCGGTGTCGAGGCTAAACGGATGATCGGCCGGACTCCCGGCCACATCGTGGCCGTGCGGCCCCTCAAGGACGGCGTCATCGCCGACTTCGACGTCACCGAACGGATGCTCCGGTACTTCATTCAGAAGGTCCACAGACGGACCCGGATGGCCAAGCCCCGGATCGTCGTCGCCGTGCCCAGCGGCATCACCGGCGTCGAGCAGTCCGCGGTGAAGGAGGCCGGCCACCAGGCCGGCGCCAGGCGGGTCTACATCATCGAGGAGCCGATGGCGGCGGCCATCGGCGCGGGCCTGCCGGTCAACGAGCCGACAGGCAACATGGTGGTGGACATCGGCGGCGGCACGACCGAGGTCGCGGTCATCAGCCTCGGCGGCATCGTCACCTCCCAGTCCATCCGGATCGGCGGCGACGAGATGGACCAGGCCATCATCACGTTCGGCAAGAAGGAGCACTCGCTGATGCTCGGCGAGCGCACCGCCGAGGAGATCAAGGTCGCGCTTGGCTCGGCCTTCCCGAGCGCCGAGGAGCCGAACGCCGAGATCAGGGGCCGGGACCTCGTCACTGGCCTCCCCAAGACGGTTGTCATCTCCGCGGTGGAGGTGCGCAAGGCCCTTGAGGATCCGGTGGCCTTGATCATTGACGCGGTGAAGTCGACCCTGGACAAGTGCCCGCCGGAACTGGCGGGCGACGTGATGGACCGCGGCATTGCCCTCACGGGCGGCGGCGCCCTGCTGCGCGGGCTGGACCAGCGGGTCCGCGAGGAGACCGGCATGCCGGTGCACATCGCGGACAGCCCGCTGGAGTCCGTGGTGCTCGGCACCGGCAAGTGCGTCGAGGACTTCGACATGCTTCGCGACGTCCTCGTCGGGGAACGCCACCGTTAGCCGGGTGCATCACCCCCGAGACAGTCGCTAAGACAGTCGCTAAGACAGTCGCTGAGACACCGGCAGACAAGAGCCCCGCGGAAACGCGTGGTCGATATATTTGCCTCTGATCGGCCACGCAGCCGGGGGGTACGGGGGGTCGTCCCCCCGGGAGAAGGAGACGGCAACCGTGCGTGAAGCGAGGTGGAGACGGCCGGTTCTCATCGTCGCGCTGGTCGTGGCGATCGCGCTGATCACCTTCGATTTCCGCGACGGCGGCGCTTCGCGGGCGCATTCGGTGGGAGCGGACGTGTTCGGTCCGGTGGAGCATCTGGCGGGCGACGCCGCCAACCCTTTCGTCGGCTTCTTCCACGCCGCCACCAGTGACGACGCCAGCGAGATCGCCAGTCTCCAGCGGCAGAACGACCAGCTCCGCGCGCAAGTCAGCGCCGACCAGGTCGCCCGGCAGGACGAGGCCCAGCTGAAGTCCCTCCTGCACTACGACGCCACGACCGCCTACCACATCGTCCCGGCGACCGTGATCGCCGCCGGCGGCGAGTACTCGGACACGGTGACGGTCAACGAGGGCGCGGGCAGCGGCATCAAGGTGAACGAAACCGTGCTCAACGGCGACGGCCTCGTAGGAGTCGTCACCCAGGTCGGCGCGGACACCGCGACCGTGGACCTGGCCAGCGACTCGGCCGACACGGTCGGTATCCGGATGGCGGGCACGAGCGAGATCGGCGCGGTCACCGGCAGCGGCAGCACGATGGGCGGCACAGGCGAGCTGAAGCTCACGCTGTTCAGCGCGCAGGCGGTGCTGCACCCGGGCGAGGAGGTAGTCACGTTCGGGTCCGTCGGCGGCCGCCCGTACGTGGCGGACGTGCCCGTCGGCCAGGTGGCGTCGGTCACGAGCCAGCCCGGATCCCTGACCCAGACCGCGCTGGTCAAGCCGTTCGCCGACTTCACCGGGCTCGGGGTCGTCGGCGTGGTGACGGGGAGCGGGCGCGGATGACCGTCTTCGCCTTGATCCGCCGGGTCCTCGGGGTCCCGGTCGTGCTCCTGCTCGCGGTGCTGCTCCAACTCGTGCTCGTCAACCGTCTGCCGCTGCCCGGGGGCGGCGCGCCCGACCTGGTGCTGCTGGTGGTGACCGCCATCGGGGCGACGGCCGGTCCGCTGGCGGGCACGATCGCCGGTTTCTGCGGCGGCCTGGCCCTCGACATCGCACCGCCCAGCGGCCACCTGGCGGGAGAGTACGCCCTGGTCTTCTGCCTCGCCGGGTACGCGTGCGGTCGGCTGCGGACCCTTGGTGACCCGGAAGCGGAGCACTCCGCCCTCATGTCGCTGGCCGTGATGGCCATCGGCGTCGCGGGCGGCGAGGCCGCGACGGCCGGGCTCGGCAGAATGCTGTCGGACCAGGACATGACGGTCCCGGTCATCAAGCATGTCCTGCCCGGCACGATCTTGTATGACCTGCTGCTATGCCCGTTCGTGCTGTGGCTGGTCGCCGCGCTGGTCCGCCGCCGCGCTCCGGAGCGCATGACGGACGCCCGTCGTACTCGGGTGCGGGTCGCACCCGAGTACGGGGCGCTGCGGCTCGCGACGGCCGGGGCCGCGCCGAAGCTGAAGCTTGGCGGGGGCTCGCTGGCCGTGCCGGCGGCGCAGCGCCGTGAGCTGAAGCTGAAGCTTGGCGGGGGCTCGCTCGCCGCGCCGGCGGCGCAGCGCCGTGAGCTGAAACTGAAGCTCGGCGGCAGCCCGCTCACCGCGCCGTCCGTGCAGCGGCGCAAGGAGCCGAGGCTGCGGCTCGCGGGCGCGAACTCGTCTTTCTCCAGCCGAACGAACCGTGGTGGCTCCTCAGGATCCCTCTCGTCGTCCGCCCGCCGGCCAGTTGCCGTGAACTTCGGCACTACTGGCCGTGACGGGCTTATCGGCGGCGGCGTCCTCGGTACGGGCCTGCTGTCAGGATCGGGCCTGCTGTCGGGACCGGGCCTGAGGAGATCGGGCCTGAGGGGACCGGGCCTGAGGAGATCGGCCCTGAGGGGATCGACCCAGAGGGCTGCCCCGCAGCGCAAGTCGCCCGGCAAGGGCTGGCTGAAGTCGGCCGGCACGGCAGGTCTGGCCAGGTTCTCCGGTTCGGCGCTCGCCAGGCCCGCCGTGCCGAAGTTCCGGCGCCAGGGCCCCGCCAGCGGCTGGCTGAAGACCGGGAAGCGTGCTGCCGCCCCGAAATTCCGCTCCCCGGGCAAGGGGTGGCTGAAATCCGGCAGGCCGGTGTCGTCCTGGCAGCGCAGGTCCCCGGGCAAGGGCTGGATGAGGTCAAGCAGGCGTCGTAAGCGGATGGGAGGTTCGCGATGATCCCGGTTTCTCGCCGCCGGCTGGCCGTGCTGTACCTGCTCGTGTTCGCCATGCTGGTCGCGCTCGGCGGGCGGCTCTGGTACCTGCAGGTGCTGAGCGGCACTCAGTACAAGACCCTCGCCGCGGCGAACCAGACGCGGGACATCGTGGTGCCGGCGGTCCGCGGCAGCATCGTCGATGACACGGGAAAGCCACTGGTCACCAACGACACTTCGCTCGTGGTGTCGGTCAACATGATGACCCTGTCGCAGACCACGTCCGACGGCGGGCAAAGCGTGCTGGAGCGGCTCGCCCCGCTGCTGCACACGTCTTACAAGGCACTGACGGACGACACCCGGCTGTGCACGGCGGGCGTCCCCGTGCCGTGCTGGTCCGGGTCGCCCTACCAGCCGATCCCGGTGGCCGAAGGCGTCAGCGACCAGACCGCCCTCGAGATCATGGAGGAGCCGAAGCAATTCCCCGGGGTCACCGCGCAGGTCCAGGCGGTCACCGACTATCCGATGCCGGACGGCGCCAACCCGGCCCAGGTGCTCGGCTACGTGCAGCCGATCACCCAGGCGGAGATGGCCAAGGAGCACCTGCCGGAGACAGGGTTCGCCGGTGACGACCTCGTCGGGCAAGCGGGCCTCGAGGCGCAGTACAACTCCGCGCTGACCGGTACGCCGGGCGCCCAGGAGGTGTCGGTGGACGCGGCCGGCGACGTGACCGGGACAGTCGGCGACACTGCGCCGGCCAACGGGGACACGCTGGTGACCAGCCTCAACTCCCAGCTCCAGGCGGACGTCCAGTCCGAGCTCGCCAAGGCGGTCGCCACCGCCAGGTCGGAGGGGAACAAGACCGACCAGGGTGCCGCGATCGTCGAGACCGCTGGCGGCCGGATCGTCGCGATGGCGAGCTATCCCGACTACAACCCGAACATCTGGACGACGGGCATCTCGCAGAGCGCGTATCAGAACCTGATCGGGAAGAGTGACGGCGAGCCGATCATCAACTGGGCGACCCAGGGACAGTACGCGCCCGGTTCGACGTGGAAGGTCACCTCGACGGCGGCCGCCGTGGCCGATGGCTATAGCCTCAACGGCTTGTACAACTGCCCGGCGACGTTGAACATTGACGGGCGATCGTTCGCCAACGACGGCGAGCCGAGCCTCGGTGACATGTCGTTCGCCGAGGCGCTCATCGTGTCCTGCGACACTGTCTACTACGACATCGGCTACCAGATGTGGCAGACCGACGACAACGCGGCAAACTTCGCGAAGAACCCTAATGCGCCCACGCAGAAGATGCAGCAGATGGAGCTTGACTGGGGCTTCGGCAAGTACACCGGCGTGGACGTGCCCGAGGGGAACACGGGCATCATCCCGACCAGGCAGTGGCTGTACGACACGTGGAAGGCCAACGCGTACGCCGGCCAGGACTGGTGCAAGAACGGCAGGGCAAACGGGTCGTACGTCCAGCAGATCGAGTATGACGACTGCGGGAGCGGCTGGGAGTGGCAGCCCGGCCAGGCCGCGATCGCCGCGATCGGCCAGGGGTACGTGACCGTGACCCCGATGCAGCTCGCCAACGCCTACACCGCGCTCGCGAATGGCGGGACGCTGTACGAGCCGCGCATCGGCGAGGCCCTCGTCTCCCCGTCCGGCAAGGTCGTCCAGAAGATCAACCCGCCGGTGGCCCGTCGCCTGCCGGTGGCATCGTCCACGCTGTCCTACATCCGCAACGCCCTGGCGGGCGTGGTCACGCAGGGCACAGGCGCGGGCGCGTTCGGCGGGTACCCGGACAGCGACCCTAACTACTGCGTGGCGGCCAAGACCGGTACCGCCCAGAACTTCGGGGTCAACGCGACGTCGGTGTTCGCCTCGTTCTCGCCATGCGTCCACCCGAAGTACGTGGTGCTCGTCATGGTCCCCGACGCCGGTTACGGCGCCGACGTGGCCGCGCCGGCGGTCAAGGCGATCTACGACGACATCTACGGGCTTCAGGGCCACAAGGCGGCGCTTCCCAAGGGCGTCCCCGCTGCCATCCCGACGAAGGTGCAGCGGTGAGCGGCCTCGGGATCCCGTCCCGCGGCTACGGGGGGCCGCGCTTCGGCACGTTCGCGCCCAGGCCGAAGTCGCTGCTGGCGAGGGGACTGGAAAAGGGCGGGCTCCTGCGCTCCTGGGACTGGCTGCTGATTCTCGCCACCGTCGGGCTGAGCGGCATCGGCATCGTCCTGGTCTGGGCAGCGTCGGCGCCGGGGCTGGAAGCGCTCGGCGAGAATCCCCACTCCGAACTCAAGAAGGCGATCTTGTGGGCGGCGCTCGGCCTGATCTTGATGTTCGTCTCGGCGAGCGTCGACTACCGCCGTTATCGGCGGTGGGCGCCCGCCATCTACGCCGCGGCGCTGCTCCTCCTGCTCGCGGTGCTCGTGGCCGGGCAGAGCGTGAACGGCGCGAAGGCGTGGATCAACCTGCCCGGCGGGTTCCAGATCGAGCCGTCGGAGTTCGCCAAGCTCGGGATCGTGGTCTCCACGGCGGCCATCATGTCGCGGCAGCCGGCCGTCGGCGCACGGGGCGCGGGCCGGCCGACCCTCAAGTCCGCCGGCCTCGCGGTGCTCGCCGCGGCGCCGTCCATCATCCTCGTCGAGCGCGAGCCGGCCCTCGGCGTCATGCTTGTGCTCGTCTTCACCCTGGCCGTGATGATCGTCCTGTCGGGGATCAGGCTGTACTGGGTCGGCCTCGGCACCGCGATCGCGGCCTGCGGCATATACATGGCCTCGAAGGCGCACCTGCTCAAGGGCTACCAGTTGACCCGGCTCACCGCGTTCCTGCACCCGCAGGACAACCTGACGGGCGCGGGCTACAACGGCTACGAGGCGAAGATCGCCATCGGCTCCGGCGGGATGCACGGGCTGGGGCTCTTCCACGGCACGTTCACCGGGGGGAACTTCGTCCCGTCCGTGGACACGGACTTCATCTTCACGGTGGCGGGGGAGGAACTCGGTTTCGTCGGCTGCGCGGTGATCGTCGCGCTGCTCGCCTTCGTGGTGTTCCGGGCGATCCGGATCGCCCAGCGGGCGGACGACCTGTTCGGCGTGCTGGTGGCCGTCGGAGTCGCGTCGTGGTTCGCGTTCCAGTCGTTCGTGAACATCGGCATGACGATCGGCATCATGCCGATCACGGGGCTGCCGCTGCCGTTCATCTCCTACGGCGGTTCCGCGATCTTCGCGGACATGATCGCCGTGGGCCTCTTGCTGTCGGTCAGGCGCCATCACACGCTATTCGAGTAGCACCCGCCCGCCGCTCGGGCGGCACCTCCGTCGTCCCGGGCCTGGGACCACCCCTCGCACCCCCGACGTGACCGTGGGTGGTCCATTCGGGCTAATGGGTATTCTCGATTGCATGCCTGTCGAGTCGGTCTACCCGAAGCTGGAGCCCTTGCTGCCGCTGGTACGCAAGCCGGTGCAGTATATCGGGGGTGAGGTGAACTCCACCGTCAAGGAGTGGGACCAGACCGATGTCCGGTGGGCGCTCTTCTACCCGGATGCGTACGAGGTAGGCCTGCCCAACCAGGGCATCGCCATCCTGTATGAGGTGCTCAACGAGCAGGACCGGGTGCTCGCCGAGCGCACCTACAGCGTCTGGCCGGACCTCGAGCAGCTCATGCGGGAACACGGCATCCCGCAGTTCACGGTTGACGCCCACCGGCCGGTCGGCGCCTTCGACGTCATCGGCGTGAGCTTCTCCACCGAACTCGGTTACGCGAACCTGCTCACGGCGCTCGACCTCGCCGGCATTCCGCTCCTGTCCGCGCAGCGATCGGAGGCGGATCCGCTCATCATCGGCGGCGGCCACGCGGCGTTCAACCCGGAGCCGATCGCGGATTTCCTCGACGCTGTCGTGCTGGGCGACGGAGAGGAAGCGGTCCTGCTGATCACGTCGCTGATCCGTGCGTGGAAACAGGCCGGCCAGCCCGGGGGACGTGACGGCCTCCTGCTGTCGCTCGCCGCCACCGGTTCGGTGTACGTGCCGCGGTTCTACGACGTGTCCTATCTGCCGGACGGACGGATCTCCCGGGTGGTGCCGAATCGTCCCGGCGTGCCGGCGTCCGTCAGCAAGCACACGCTGCTCGACCTGGACGCGTGGCCTTACCCGAAGGCGCCCGTGGTGCCCGTCGCGGAGACGGTGCACGAGCGCTACAGCGTGGAGATCTTCCGCGGCTGCACCCGCGGCTGCCGGTTCTGCCAGGCCGGAATGATCACGCGGCCGGTGCGGGAACGGTCGATCACGACGGTCGGGTCGATGGTCGCTTCCGGGGTGGCGGCCACGGGCTTCTCCGAGGTCGGGCTGCTGTCGCTGTCCAGCGCGGACCACAGCGAGATCAACAACATCGCGGTGGACCTCGCGGACTGCTACGAGGGCACGAACACCGGCCTGTCGCTGCCGTCGACCCGGGTGGACGCGTTCAACGTCACTCTGGCCGACGAACTGTCGCGGAACGGGCGGCGGTCCGGCCTCACATTCGCGCCTGAAGGAGGCTCGGAGCGGATGCGGGCGGTCATCAACAAGATGGTGACCGAGGAAGACCTGATCCGCACCGTGACCACGGCGTACTCGTCGGGGTGGCGGCAGGTGAAGCTGTACTTCATGTGCGGCCTGCCGACCGAGACCGATGCCGACGTCCTGGCCATCGCGGACCTGGCGAAGAAGGTCATCGCGGCCGGCCGGGAAGCGTCCGGACGCAAGGACATCCGGTGCACGGTGTCGATCGGCGGCTTCGTGCCGAAGCCGCACACGCCGTTCCAGTGGGCGGGGCAATGCCCGCCCGCGGTGGTGGACGCGAGGCTGCGTGCCCTCGGATCCGCGCTGCGGTCCGACCGCGTGTACGGGAAGTCGATCGGTTTCCGGTACCACGACGGGTCGCCCTCCGTGATCGAGGGCCTGCTGTCGCGCGGTGACCGTCGTGTCTCGTCGGTGATCCTCGCCGCGTGGCGGGACGGGGCGCGGTTCGACGGATGGTCGGAGTACTTCTCGTATCAGCGGTGGATCACGGCTTGCGAGACGGCGCTCGCGGACACGCCCGTCGACCTCGACTGGTACACCACGCGCGAGCGCGGCTACGGTGAGGTACTGCCCTGGGAGCACCTCGATTCCGGCCTGGACCGGGAGTGGCTGTGGCAGGACTGGCGTTCGGCCGTCGCGCCCGACGGGGCATCCGAGGTGGAAGACTGCCGTTGGACCCCGTGTTATGAGTGTGGGGTGTGCCCCGCGATGGGTACAGAAATCCAGACGGGTCCGACGGGGGAGCGACTGGACGGCCGGCTGGTTTTCGCCGACGGGCAGGGCAGGCGCTCACTTCCCGTGCTGCCCGTGCCTAGCGGCACCGTCGGCGGGAGGTGAAGCGTTGACAACCAGGCCCACGCCTGATGGCACGGTCTTGCCAACGGTTCAGCATCTTCTCGTCCGGTATGCTAAGCGAGGAAAGATGCGTTTCGCCAGCCACAGAGATGTGGCGCGTGTCTTCGAGCGGGGAGTGCGACGGGCTGGGTTGCCCATTGCTCATTCCGCCGGATTCACGCCGCACCCCAAGATCTCCTATGCGGGAGGCGCCCCGACCGGGGTCGCGAGTGAGGCCGAGTACCTGAGCCTCGCGCTGACCAGCCGGCTCGAGGCAGCGGATGTGCGGGAGCGGTTGAACGCGGCGCTGCCTGAGGGGATAGACGTGATCGCTGTCACCGAGGACGCCGGGGGCTTGCCGGCTGGCCGCCTCAACGCGTCCGCATGGCAGGTGATCCTTCCCGGGGTTTCGCCGGAGGCCGCGGCCCCGGCGGTAGAGAAATTCCTCGCCCTTGACCAGGCGCCGGTGGAGCGCCTGACCAGCAAGGGCATGCGGCGCATGGACGCACGGTCGGCCGTCGTCACGGTGGCCGTGCCCGAGTCCGGCGACGCCGGATCCGGCGGGGCGGTGCTGGAAATGGTGCTCCGGCATACTGTCCCGTCCGTTCGGCCCGACGACGTGCTTACCGCGCTGCGCGGGATATCCGACTTGGCCCCCACCGCGCCGCCGCTTATGACGCGGCTTGCGCAGGGGGTTCTCGGCGAGTCCGGGGTGGTCGCGCTGTGACCACGCCCGGGATCAGCAATGAAAGCAAGGCTGGGCGCAGCGCGTGCAGCGCCGTGCGCGCCGTTATCGGGCGCGGCGGCTATCCCCGCTGCCCAGCCGATCGAACACTACGAGCTTCCGTGCGGCGCGTTTTCCCGCTGTGCGTGGTCGCGCCCGGAAGCCTGACTGGAGATTGCCCAGATGCTCGACAGCGAGCCCAACACCCATGAGACAGATGACAAGCAGGCGAGTGACGGCGCGGCCGGACCCGCGCCGATCCCCGCGGCGCTCTTCCAGGCTCCGCAGGTCCTGTTCCAGCCTCCGGCAGAAGTAGCCCCGGAGACCACATCCCGGTCCGCGCGCGGGACGCGCGGATCGCGAGCCGCGAAGAATGGCGACACGGCCCCGGCCGACGAGACACCGGTTTCCGAGCCGGACGCGACTTCGGGCGAAGAGTCGTCCGGCTCGGGTGCTGGCGGCTCCGCTGCTGGTGGCTCGGGTGCCGTGGCCGCGGCTGAGGACGGCGAGGACGGGGCGGGCGGCCGCCGTCGCAGCCGGCGCCGCAACGGCCGCAGCCGGAGCAAGACCGACGTCGCCGAATCGGCGGACGCGAGCGGCGCGGTAGACGCCGCCGCCGGCGCGTCGGCGGACGCGGAGTCGGGCACGCCCGGCACTGGCGGGGCCGCGGGCGCATCCGGCGCCGCGGGCGCCGAAGGCGCGGATGCCGAGAGCGACGGCACCGGGGATGACGCGGGCGAGGCTGATGGCGGCGATTCGGCTTCCGGCCGTCGGCGCCGTCGCAAGCGTCGCCGCGGCTCCGACGGGGACGTGAGCTCGCCGGACGACCCGCCGGACACGGTCGTGCACGTACGCGAGCCGCACAACCCCGCCGATGACGTGCGGGCGATCAAGGGCTCGACCCGCCTGGAGGCGAAGAAGCAGCGTCGGCGCGAAGGCCGTGAGTCCGGCCGCCGGCGGCCGCCGGTGATCACGGAGTCCGAGTTCCTGGCGCGCCGGGAGTCGGTCGACCGGACCATGCTCGTGCGTCAGCGCGGCGACCGTACGCAGATCGCGGTCCTCGAGGACGGCGTGCTCGTCGAGCACTACGTCAACCGCACCACGCATCAGTCCTACGTCGGCAACGTGTACCTCGGCAAGGTGCAGAACGTGCTGCCGTCCATGGAGGCGGCGTTCGTCGACATCGGCAAGGGCCGCAACGCGGTGCTCTACGCCGGCGAGGTGAACTTCGACGCCTCCGGACTGGAAGGCCAGCCCAAGCGCATCGAGTCGGCTTTGAAGTCCGGGCAGTCGGTGATCGTTCAGGTCACAAAGGACCCGGTGGGGCACAAGGGCGCACGTCTGACGTCGCAGATCAGCATGCCCGGGCGCTATCTGGTGTACGTCCCCGGGGCATCGATGACCGGCATCAGCCGCAAGCTCCCGGACACGGAGCGGAACCGGCTCAAGCACATCCTCAAGAAGGTCATGCCGGAGAACGCCGGCGTGATCGTCCGGACCGCCGCCGAAGGCGCGGCCGAGGCGGAACTGGACCGGGACGTCACCCGGCTGGCCGCACAGTGGGAGAGCATCGGGAAGAAGGCGAAGACGGCTTCCGCGCCCGCGCTGCTCTACGGTGAGCCGGACCTGACGATCCGGGTCGTGCGGGACGTCTTCAACGAGGATTTCAGCAAGCTGATCGTCTCCGGCGACGAAGGCTGGGACGTCATCGACGAGTACGTCCGGTACGTCGCGCCGCATCTGGCTGACCGCCTGACGCGCTGGGAAGGATCTCCGGAAGCATCCGCCTCCGATTCCCCCGATGACGTGTTCGCCGCCTATCGCGTGGACGAGCAGCTGGGCAAGGCTCTCGACCGCAAGGTGTGGCTCCCGAGCGGCGGCTCGCTGGTCATCGACCGCACCGAGGCGATGACCGTCATCGACGTGAACACCGGCAAATTCACCGGGCAGGGCGGGAACCTCGAGGAGACCGTCACCCGCAACAACCTGGAAGCCGCCGAGGAGATCGTCCGGCAGCTCCGGCTGCGTGACGTGGGCGGCATCGTGGTCATCGACTTCATCGACATGGTCCTCGAGTCGAACCGGGAACTCGTGCTCCGCCGGATGCTCGAGTGCCTCGCGCGTGACCGAACGAAGCACCAGGTCGCCGAGGTGACGTCGCTCGGCCTGGTCCAGATGACCCGCAAGCGGGTCGGTGCCGGCTTGCTTGAGGCGTTCTCCCAGCCGTGCGAGTGCTGCAACGGCCGCGGCGTCATCGTCACCCTAGAGCCGACCGAGCTGAGTCACCGGTCCACGGCCGGCCACACCGCTGCGGCACCCGCCCAGACGCCCGCGCAGGCCAAGCGTCCGGGCAACGGCGGCAGCGGTTCGGGCAGTGGTTCCGGCGGCGGTTCCGGCAATGGCGGCAGCGGCCGCGAGGGCAACGGGCACAGCGGCAGCGGCCGCGAGGGCAACGGGAATGGCCGGTCCGACCGCTCTGGCGGCGCAGAGACCGAGCAGCGTTCGGAACAGCGCGAACACGGCGGAAGGCGCGGCAGGCGCGAGCGGTCGGTCGCCAGCGCCGCGGTCGCCAGCGCCGTCGCCTCCGCCGCGAAGGTCACCTCTGCCACGGTAAGCGCCCCGGCGTGGCCTGACTTGAGTGAGCCGTCCGCGGTCGCGGAAGCCGCCGAGGACGCTGGTTCCGCCCCTGCCACGGCTGCCGTGGGGTCTGCGGCTCCGGCTGACGCGGTGAGCGCCGTCACGGCCGACACCGAGGGTGAAACCACCGCGCCCGTTCGCCGCCGGACACGCACCCGGGCCGGCTCGGCGATGGCCCGCCGCGCGCAGACGCCGGAGGAACCGGTCAACGTCGTGGTCACGAGCGCCGAAGGCACCTCAGCCACGGATGGCCCTACGGAAGGCGAGCAGCCCAGCGAGGATTAGTGCGGGTAACTCGCAGCACCTCGCCTGCAGAACTTAGCTAGCAGAAATGCCCGGATCGCGACATATAGTCCGATTCGGGCATTTCTGCTTAATTTTGCCGCCGGGCCTATACCGGGCGGCGTATGCAAGCTGTAATTAATAGACTACATTGAGCAATGGTGTGTGACGGGGCCTGCCATGCCTGGTTCCGCCGCTGCGGGGTCAACTCCCGTATCAGGGCACGGGGACGCAGTTGGGGGCGGGTCATGCGCGCACCGCGGGGTCATCAGGTCGGCGCCGGTCATCGCGGCGGCGCCTGGGCCCGCTGGCGCGTCGTCGTCGTCGCCGCCGTGGTCGCGGCGGCCGGACTGTCGCTGACGGCCGGGGCGGTGCCCGCCTCGGCGGCGGGCGGTTACACCGTGAGCGCCTCCATCCCCGCCAGCACGGTGATGTGCTCGATCTCCGGGCCGGTGGTGACGTTCGACGCGGCCGGCAACTGCGTCATCGACGCGAACCAGACCGGTGACGCCGGCTACCTGGCGGCGCCGCAGGCGCAGCAGACGATGACGGTCGGCGCGGCCGCGACCGTGCTGTCGTGGACGGTGCCGGCCCCGGTCACCTACGGCACGGCCCTGACCGGCACCCAGTTGGACGCCACCGCGTCGGTGCCGGGCACCTTCAGCTACAGCCCCCCCGCGGGCACGGTCCTGCCGGCAGGTACCTGGACGCTGACGGCGACCTTCACCCCGGCCGACACGGCGGACCACACCGGGGGCACGGTCAGCACCGCGATCACCGTCGATCCGGCGGCGCTGGCGGTCACCGCCTCGGGCGGGAGCATGACCTACGGCGGCGTCCCGCCGGCGATCACCCCGTCCTACACCGGGTTCGTCAACGGCGACGGCCCCGCGTCCCTGACCGCGGCGCCGGCCTGCTCGACCACCGCGACGCCGGCCAGCCCGCCCGGCAACTACCCCAGCACCTGCTCCGGCGCGGCCGACCCCGACTACGCGATCAGCTACACCAGCGGCCTGGTGACGGTGACCCCGGCCGCCACCACCCCCGGCCTGGCCGCCGCGGGCGCGGGCAGCTACAAGGTCACCGGCACCGGCACCGGCACCGGCACCGGCACCGGCACCGGCACCGGCACCGGCATCGGCATCGGCACCGTGAGCTTCGGCTTCATCGTCGCCCGGATCCCGCACGCCGGCAGGTACCAGGGCGGCCTCAGCCTGGTCTCCGCCGGCGGCTGGCAGCTGGCCGGCACGCTGACCAGCTACGCCACGTCCTCCGCCGCCCAGGGCACGCTGACAGGGACAGGCACCCTGTACTGGTGGGATAAGTCCCTGAACCACGGTCACGGCGGCTGGCAGCCGGCCGGCGCTAAGGTGGCCTTCACCGCGGGCTTCACCGCCACCACCAGGACCGCACCGGGCTCGTTCGGGATCCAGATCGGCTACACCCCGGTCCCGCCGCAGCCGGCCACCCTGCCGGACTCCGGCCCCGTCACCCTGAAAACCGGGAAGATCACGATGACACCCTGACGTCGTGGTCAGGCCGTCCCTCGGGAGCTGGTAGCATGGTGCGCAACAACGCGGGTGGCCTGTGATCGGAACAGGTGCTCTGCGGTTGCTCCATGCACATAAGATGGCATGTCAGGTTCATGGCGAGCCCGCTGTGAAGTCGCGCAAGGACCCTGAAGTCGGTAACTCCGGCGAAGGTCAATGGCGTGAGCCGACGGGGCACGCATAAGGGAGAGGCAGTTCTCGGGTGTACGCGATTGTGCGCTGCGGTGGCAGGCAGGAGAAGGTCGCCCTCGATGACGTGCTCACCGTCGACAAGCTTGAGGACGAGAGCGGGTCGAGCGTTACGTTCCCCGCGCTGCTCGTGGTTGACGAGGGCACGGTAATCAGCGACGCGGCCGAGCTTAGCGGCTACCAGGTGACCGCTGAGGTGGTCGGCCCGGCCAAGGGGCCGAAGATCAACATGATCCACTACCGGAACAAGACGGGCTACAAGCGCCGTCAGGGACACCGGCAGAAGTACACGCAGGTCCGGATCACTGGTATCGCGAAGGCGTAGGGGCAGGAAGAAATGGCACACAAGAAGGGCGCGTCCTCCAGCCGCAACGGCCGTGACTCGAACGCGCAGCGGCTTGGCGTGAAGCGCTTTGGCGGTCAGGCGGTGAACGCCGGCGAGATCATCGTCCGCCAGCGCGGCACGCACTTCCACCCGGGCGAGAATGTCGGCCGTGGCAAGGACGACACGCTGTTCGCGCTGGCTGCTGGCGCCGTAAAGTTCGAGCGTTACCGCGGCCGTCGGGCGATCAGCATCGTTCCGGCAGGCGCATCGGCCGGGGCTCCGTCCGAGGCGGCCTAGCCTGACGCAGAGCTAGCGCGGGCAGAGCTAGCGCGGGCAGGGCAAGCAGGAATATCAAGCAGTGCGAGGGCGGGCCGGCTTTCCGGCCCGCCCTACGCATATGTCTAGAGGAGGATCATGGCGGAGTTCGCTGACCATGCCGCGCTGCGGGTGCAGGCCGGCCACGGGGGGAACGGCTGCGCCTCGGTCCACCGTGAGAAGTTCAAGCCCCTCGGCGGACCCGACGGCGGCAATGGGGGCCGCGGCGGCAACGTCATCTTCGAGGTCGACGCCAGCACCGCGACGCTGCTGGACTTCCACCGTCGTCCAATCCGCAAGGCGGGCAACGGCAAGCAGGGTGAAGGCTCGAACCGCAACGGCGGCGACGGCATCGATCTCATCGTCAAGGTGCCTAACGGCACGGTCGTGAAGGACGACGACGGCGAGGTCATCGCCGACCTGATCGGAACCGGTACCCGGTTCGTGGCCGCCGCGGGCGGCCGGGGCGGCCTCGGCAACGCCGCTCTCGCGTCAGCGCGGCGCAAGGCGCCCGGGTTCGCGCTCAAGGGCGAGCCGGGGGAGGAGCACGGGCTTACCCTCGAGCTGAAGACGGTTGCCGACGTCGGCCTGATCGGCTTCCCCAACGCGGGGAAATCCTCCCTTATCGCGGCCATGTCGGCGGCAAAGCCCAAGATCGCGAACTATCCCTTCACCACCCTCATCCCCAACCTGGGCGTGGCAGAAGCCGGCGACACGCAGTTCGTCGTCGCCGACGTCCCGGGCCTGATCCCGGGCGCGAGCGAGGGCAGAGGACTCGGCCACGACTTCCTGCGGCACGTCGAGCGCTGCTCGGCCTTGGTGCACGTCCTCGACTGCGCGACCGAAGAACCCGGGCGCGACCCGATCACCGACCTCGACACGATCGAGACGGAACTCGCCAAATACGAGGACCACGCAGGAAGCGGCCTGGCGGGCACCCGCCTCACCGACCGCCCGAGGATCGTCGCCCTGAATAAGATCGACGTGCCGGAAGCCCGCGACCTCGCCGACATGGTGAAAGCCGAACTCGCGAAACGCGGGCTGCCCGTCTTCGAGGTCTCGGCCGCCAGCACCGAAGGGCTCCGCGAGCTCAAGTTCGCGATGGCCGAACTCGTCAGGCAAGCCCGCGCGCTCCAGCCCGAGCAGGAACCTGCCCGGGTGGTGATCCGGCCCGTCGCGGTGACCGAGCCAGGGTTCGAGATCGTCCGGACGCCGGAGGGCAACTACCTGATCCGTGGCGAGAAGCCGGTCCGCTGGGTGCGCCAAACCGACTTCACGAATGACGAAGCGACCGGCTACCTCGCCGACAGGCTGGCCCGGCTCGGCGTCGAAGAGGCCCTCGCCAAGGCCGGCGCGGAGGCTGGCGACACGGTGCTGATCGGGGACTACGACGACGCGGTCGTCTTCGACTGGGACCCGTCGCTGCCCTCAAGCAGCGGCCACGTGGTCGGTCCTCGCGGCACCGACTGGAGAGTTGGATGAGCGAAATCCGGGAAGACATCGCCAAAGCTTCCCGGACGGTCGTCAAGATCGGCTCATCGTCGCTGACCGCCAAAGGCGGCGCGATCGACCACATTCGCATCGACGCCCTGACCAGCGCGCTCGCTGACCGGGTAACGGGCGGCCAGCAGGTGCTGCTTGTGTCTTCTGGCGCGATCGCCGCGGGCATGGCACCCCTAGGCCTGGCTAAACGTCCCAGGGATCTCGCTACTGCGCAGGCAACCGCCAGCGTGGGCCAGGGGCTGCTCATCGCCCGCTACACCGCGGCCTTCGCCAGCCATGGCATCAAAACAGGCCAGGTCCTCCTGACGGCGGACGACCTCATGCGCCGCGGCCACTACCGCAACGCCCAGCGCACGCTGGAACGCCTGCTCGAGCTGAAGACCATCCCGGTCATCAACGAGAACGACACGGTGGCGACGGACGAGATCAGGTTCGGCGACAACGACCGGCTCGCCGCGCTCGTCGCGCACGTGACAAGGGCAGACGCGCTGATCCTGCTGTCGGACGTGGACGGCCTGTACGACGGCGACCCCCGCAAGGGCGGGGCGAGACGCATAGGCCGGGTAAGCGGACCGCAAGACCTGGACGGTGTCAGGGTCGGCAAGGCGGGCCAGGGCGGCGCCGGCACTGGTGGCATGTCTACCAAGGTGGAGTCGGCCCTGATCGCCACGTCGGCGGGCATCCCCGCGGTGGTGACAGCCGCCGAAGAAGCACGACAGGCGCTGACCGGCGAGCCCGTCGGCACGTACTTCGCGCCCACCGGGCAGCGGCCGCGGACGCGGCTGCTGTGGCTGGCGCACGCAGCGGTCGCCCGCGGCAGGCTGAAGCTGGATACCGGCGCCGTCGAGGCCGTGGTGGGGCGGCGTGCCTCGCTGCTCCCGGCCGGAATCATCGGCGTCGAGGGTGAATTCGACACCGGTGACCCCGTCGACCTGACCGACGAGAACGGCGCGGTCGTCGCCCGCGGCCTGGTGAACTACGACGCCAAGGAGATCCCGGGCCTGATGGGCCGGTCGACGCGGTGGCTGTCCGGCAAGCTCGGCCATGAGTACGAGCGTGAGGTCGTCCACCGCGACGACCTGGTCATCCTCTAGCTGCCGTCGGAGCCGCCACGGCCACCGGAGAACCGGTCGAAGATGCTGCCGCCGGCGTTCGTGAGGGTGTCGGCCATGCCGCGGACGATTCCGGCGAGCGGGTCCTCGGAACGGCTCCACGAGTCCTGGTAGGACTTCGCCGCGTTCCGCACTTCGTCGCCGAAGGACGCGTCCCGGTCATCGTCACGGCGCGGGTAGTCGCCGCTCAGGATCCGGTCGTAGTCGCCGCTCGTGATCCAGTGGTCTAGCTCGGCGAACCGCACGACGGCGAACGGGTGCGTGTTGCCCTGGAGCTGGAGCAGCTTCAGGATGCTATCGCGCAGGTCGGGCACCGCGTCGTACTCTCGCGCCTGCTCGCGGAACGCGTCCGGGTTCAGCTCGGACAGGTACGGTCCCCCCGCCAGCTTCATCAGTGCCCGCTTGGCGGCGTCCTGGTCCTGGCAGGCAAGCAGGCCGGCCCGGTCACAGGACAGCTCGGACTTGCGGAACCACTCTTCGAGGCCCCAGATGATCGCCCGGAGCCCGATCACGCCGATCGGCATCCACGCGATCCGCGCGGCGAGCTGGAGCAGCCAGAGCAGCATGGTCCGGTAGACCGCGTGCCCGGACAGGACGTGACCAAGCTCATGACCGATAACGAACCGCAGTTCTTCCTGGTCGTGCAGGTTCACAAGGCCAGTGGTGACCACAATGAACGGATGGTCCCTGCCGAGCGCCATCGCGTTCACCGTGGGGTCCTGGGTGACGAAGACGTCCGGTATCTCGGGCAGGTCGAGGATGTACGAACCGTCCCTGACCAGCGCGTAGATGTGGGGGAACTGGCGCTCAGACACCTTGACAGAGCCCGCCAGGTAGTTGAGCCGGAAGGCGCGCTCGTTGAACAGGCCGAACAGCTTGCGGAGAAGTACGTCGAAGCCGCTGAGCTTGCGCAGCGCGACCAGCGCGGAGCGATCTGCCGGATGCTCGTAGGCACGGGAGCTTATGCCGGTAAGCCGGACGCGTGCACGATCAGGCACTGTGTTCATACCCGCATCGTATGCTCGTTGTCAACGTGCTCACACTGCGGTGTACTGGAACATTTTCGTTACGTCTAGCCCTATACCATCTCGTAACCTTAGTGCAGTGAGGAGATGGTCTTGAGCAACGGGCGCAGGCGGCTCGGAGTCATGGGCGGCACGTTCGACCCCGTCCACCATGGGCACCTGGTGGCCGGCAGTGAGGTGGCGCACCACTTCGCTCTCGATGAGGTGATCTTCGTGCCGACCGGCGAGCCGTACCAGAAGGGCGGCCGGGCGGTGTCGCCCGCCGAGGACCGCTATCTCATGACGGTGATCGCGACCGCGTCCAACCCGAGGTTCAGCGTCAGCCGGGTGGACATCGACCGGCCAGGTCCCACGTACACGATCGACACGCTCCGGGACCTGACGGACGCGAACCCGGACGCCGACTTGTTCTTCATCACCGGGGCCGACGCGCTCGCGAACATTCTCACCTGGCACGACGTGGACTCGCTGTTCTCGCTGGCGCACTTCATCGGCTGCACCCGCCCGGGCCACCGCCTGAGCGGCGCGGGCCTGCCGGACGGGAAGGTCTCGCTGGTCGAGATCCCCGCCCTCGCGATCTCCTCCAGCGAGTGCCGCCACCGGGTGGCCGCCGGGGAACCGGTCTGGTACCTGGTCCCCGACGGCGTCGTGCAGTACATCGCCAAGCGCGAGCTGTACGGCATGTCGCCGCGTCGCGACCGGGCTCTCGGACGAGCAGCCGTGAGACACTGAGACACAAGAATCCCCAACCGAGGAGGCCGAGCCAGACACGTGACTGCCACGCCAAGGGCCATCGAGCTCACCGAGATCGCCGCGCTCGCCGCGGCGGACAAGCTCGCCAGGGACATCGTCGCCTACGACGTAAGCGACCAGCTTGCCATCACCGACACCTTCTTGCTCTGCACGGGGGCCAACGACCGGCAGGTTCGCTCAATCGTCGACGAGGTGGAAGCCCGCCTCAAGGAGGCGGGCGCCAGCCTGCTCCGCCGTGAGGGAGAGCGGGAAGGCCGCTGGGTGCTCCTCGATTACATGGATATCGTGGTCCACGTGCAGAACGGCGATGAGCGCGTCTTCTACGGCCTGGAGCGGATCTGGAAGGACTGCCCGGAGATCCCGCTGGACGACAGTGTCCTTATGGCCGGCAGCGTCGGCGGCGCCGGCCAGGCGGGGGAGGCACGCTGAGCCAGACCAAGCGCCTCGTGCTGTGGCGGCACGGGCAGACGACCTGGAACGCCGAGAACCGGTTTCAGGGACAGACGGACATCCCGCTCAACGAGATAGGCGAAGCGCAGGCTGAGCGTGCCGCCCGGATGGTCGCGGCGTTCGGGCCGGAGAAGATCTTCTCCTCTGACCTGCAGCGCGCGGTGAACACCGCCGCGCCCCTCGCCCGCCTCACCGGCCTGCCGGTGACGCAGGACAAGGACCTGCGCGAGCGGTCAGGCGGCGCGTGGGAAGGGCTGACCGACGCCCAGATCAGGGAACGTTACCCGGCCGAGCACGCCACGTGGGACGCGCCGGACGGCGAATCCAGGTCCGCGGTCATGGACCGCGTGTCCGGTGCCCTGACCCGGATCGCCGAGCAGGTCAGCGAAGACGGCGTGGCCGTGGTCGTCAGCCACGGCGCGGCCATCCGCCTGGGCATGGAACGCTTCCTCGGCCTGACCGACGGCCAGTTCGGCATGCTCGGGCCGATGTCCAACTGCACATGGTCGGTGCTCGGCCTGCGCCACGGCAAATGGCGCATCCTCGAGTACAACGCGGGCAACCTCCCCGAACCCGTCCTAGGCGACGACGCCAACGCCTGACAGCTAGTCCCCGCTAGCCCCCACTCAAGCCGTAGCGAGCGGATCAAGCCGTAGCGAGCGGACCGGGACTCCGCGGGTCCTTCGCCGCAGGCTCCCCGGGACTCTGCGGGTCCTTCGCCGCAGGCTCCCAACGTGCCCAAACACGCAAAAGAGCCCGCCATAGCATGCTCGAATGCGCTTTTGAACTCAAAGCTCAGCGTGCTCAAATGCGTAAACGAGCCGGCGGCGCATCGTAGGGATCCCCGCAATCGGCCCCAATCCAATGCCGGCCTTGCCCACATTCCTACTAAATCAGTCGATATAGTGAGGTATCTGTGTAGTTCTCTGGTGATGGGAGCCAGCAACGATGCCAAAGAAAACCTCGAGCGCCCTGTTGCTCGTAGGTGTCATAGTGACAGGAGTGGCATGGGTGATCCCCGGGGCCGCGGCCAGCGCCGCGGTCAAGCCCGCGGTCAAGCCCGCGGCCAGCGCCGCGGTCAAGCCCGCCGCGAGCACGACGGCGCTGAAGCCGCCGCCGGTCACGATCCTCACCGACAAGGGCGGGCAGAGCGGCGGCGACATCTTCATCTCGCCGTACGGCGACTCGTCCACGTATGCCAATGGCGCGGAGATCCTCAGCCCGGACGGCAAGAAGGTCGTCTGGTTCCACCAGGCACCCGCCGGAGACGAGGACTCCGACTTCCGGACGCAGACCTACGAAGGCCAGCCTGTGCTGACGTTCTGGGAAGGCACGGGCCTCGGCGGCCTCTCCAACGGCGTCGACTACATCTACAACGACAAGTACCAGAAGATCGCCACGATCAAGGCGGGCAACGGCTACTCGGCCGACGGGCACGAGTTCCTGATCACGCCGTGGAACACCGCGCTGATCCTTTCCTTCACGACCGCCACGGCCAACCTCACCTCCATCGGCGGGCCGAAGGACCAGACCGTCATCGACGGCCTCGTCCAGGAGGTGGACATCAAGACCGGTAAGGTCCTGTTCCAGTGGAACAGCGCCGACCACGTCCCTTACAGCCAGAGCGAGGAGCCGCTGCCCGCCAGCGCGAGCACCCCGTGGGACTGGTTCCACATCAACGCGGTCAAGCTCGACACCAACGGCAACCTGCTCATCGACGCCCGCGACACGTGGACGACGTACCAGGTGTCCTTGCACACCGGGAAGATCCTCTGGCGGCTCGGCGGCAAGGACTCCTCGTTCAAGCTGACCGCCGCCGGGGGGCAGTCGCTCGACGACGCCGGGAAGATCTTCGCGTGGCAGCACGACGTCGAGGGACACGGGGACGGCGTCTACACGGTCTTCGACGACGAGTCGGCCGGCGTCGCCAACACCGGTTCCGACTCGCTGACCGACTACTCCTACAGTCGCGTGGCCACCATCAAGCTGAACTTCCGCACGCACGTCGCCACGCTGGTCGCCAGCGACAACCAGCCGGAGAAGCAGATAGCCACCTCCCAGGGCAACGCCCAGCTCCTCAGCGACGGCGACATGTTCGCGGGCTGGGGCGCACTCCCTTACATCTCCGAATTCAGCCCCGATGGTCAGCTCATGTTCAACGCCGAGTTCCCCGCCGGCGTGAACACCTACCGCGCCTACCGTCTCCCCTGGCACCCCGCCTCGTAGGGAGCCCGCGCAATCCGGGCGGGCGGCGTCATCACGGTCAGCACGCCGCCTGCCCGTCACGCGCCGGCCGCCAGCACGCCGGCCCCAGCACGCCAACCCGGCGCCCGTCGCGAGCAGCTCGCCCTCCAGCGCCGGGTTACGGCTGGCCGGCCAGGATGGTGATCATCTCGAGCACCTGATGGTGGTCCTGGCCCATCGTGTCCCAGTGCGCCTTGGCGAGCACGGCCGCGCGGGCGAGCGCCGCAGGGGACGCGGCGCGGAGCGCGGAGTCCAGCAGGGCCCAGGACAGCTGGTTCATTCCATGGCGGAGGGCGGCGGGCGCCCGAGTCCGATCGCACTGCGCGGCCAGCGCGGCAAGCAGCGCGCTCAGCCGGTGATCGCGAGCCAGCTCAAGCCGGAAGGCGTCGACCTGCGGGGCGGGCGAGTCAGTCGCCGCGGCGGTCTCGAACAGGTTCATCAGCGGGCTCACGTCCCCCGCGGTCACCGGGTCGTACAGGGCGGGAAAGGGAACCTCCTCGTAACCGGCGTCGTACCCGCTGAAGTAGACCGGCGGGGGCCCGTCCGCGTGCGCGAGCACCGAGAGTGCCAGGTCCAGCAGGCATACCGGCCATCCGAGATCGGTGATCGCGTGCACCCTCAGCTCTCCGGGCCGCGCGCCCAGGAACGCGAGCAGGAGCAACTGCGCGGACTCGAGCGCGGACTGCGCGTAGAAGGCGATGTCGGGGCTGTGCAGCCTGATCGTGGCGTCTGGGTCGCCGGCCCAGCCGCGCAGGCGACGGTAGATGAGGGAGTTGTCGATCACGTGGGTGAACCGGGCCGCCGAGCACAGCATGCCGCCGTTCACTGCCGCCTCGAAGCAGATCCACTCCGCCGCGCGCTTGGACGCGGTGTACATGTCGGGCGAGTACGGCCGGAGCGCCTTCCCCGTCGACGCGTAGACCACCTGCCGGACTCCCGCGCTCGCCGCGGCGGCCAGCACGTTGCGCGTGCCGAGGACGTTGGTGGACAGCGTGCGGTGCACCTCGGCCTCGGCGAGGCCCGGGTCGCGCTGGGCCGCGATGTGGAAGATGACGTCTGGACGCACCTCCGCGACGAGGCGCGTCAGCCGGACGGAGTCCCTGATGTCCAGTTGCCGGTACTCGGCATGTTCCTGCCGCGGCCAGCCCGCGGCGACGCCCCGGCTGACGCTGACGAGCCTGGCGGGGTCGTGCCCGGCGAGTTCCGCCAGCAGGGTCGATCCGATGCAGCCGGTTCCCCCGGTGACCAGGATCGTGGTGCCTCGCAGGCGGCTTGTCAGTTCCGCTCCCGGCAGGTCCAGGCTGCGGGCGGCGATGGCGAGGAAACGCTCGTGCTCAGCCACCGCGCCCGGATTCGCCCGGACGAGCGACCGGGTGAGGTCACTCAGCCGCGCTCTGGTGGGCAGGTCCAGGTGCGACTGCCCTGGCGGCGCGGCCGCGCGCATCGACTGGATGATCAACGATAGGCCCTCATTCATCTGTCCCCCAAGCGTTTCGCCCTCGTCCCGTTGCGGACAAAATCGGGCACACGGTATTTATAATGCGATCTCTCGGTGTGGCGACAACTGTGATTCTGCCCTATTTCGGCCGCCTCGGTGCAAATAATTAGGCTGCTCCTTTTCTGGTGAATTTCCCGCTGTCTCGTCTCAGCCATTTTATGGGCACCGAGGTTGGATTTTTGCCATCGGTACTTATAAGCTATCCAGCGGCGGATAGCATGCCAAGGGATGTCCACGCGTGCCAAAAAAATGGGGAGCTAGCGGTGTCGGGCATTGCCAAATTCGGTGTGCATGGCGCGGTCGTGGCGGCCGCGGAAAAGACGGGCGAAGCGGTCAGGGGGGATGTACGTGCTGATGACCGGACGTCTCCTGCCACTGATGTTTCCGGTACGGAGGTCTCGCGTAAGATGATTACCGCCAGGACGGTGGCCGGCAAGGCGGTTTCCCCTCGATCGATTTCCGGCGAGGCGGTTCCGGCTGAGGCGATTCGCGCCGAAACCGGAGAGGTGCGCAGTATTGCACCGCGGGTGCCCGCTTTCGGCGGGGACATCGCGCCGGCCGCGGCGCGATCCGCGGCCGCGCCGGGCGTGGTGCTGCCCGTGCCGCCCGACGATGCCGAGAAACGCTCGTATATCCGGCACGGCGCATGGATTCTGGTGATTTGCGCGCTCGTCAGCCTCCCGCTCGTCGTCTACAGCCAGTTGTTCTTGATGGCGGACTACCACTGGTACCTCTTTTGCGCGCCGTTTGTGCTGCTCGGCGCCATTTTTCTAGCACTGCCGCTGGTGACCGACGGCATCGGCAAGAGCTTTGACGAGGACGCCCATAACCGGCTGGCATCGGCCTGGCGGCCAGATCACTACCCGGCCGTCGACGTCTTCCTCCCCGTCTGCGGAGAGCCACTGCCCGTGCTGCGGAATACCTGGGAGCACGTGACGCGGATGGTGCGTCATTACAAGGGGACAGTGGTCCCGTACGTGCTCGACGATTCGGCCAGCCCGGAAATCAGGGCGATGGCACAGGAATTCGGATTCGTGTACGCAACCCGCCCCAACCGGGGCTGGTATAAGAAATCGGGCAATCTCTGGTTCGGCTTCCATATCTCCGGGGGCGAGTACATCCTGCTGCTCGACGCGGACTTCGCGCCGCGCCATGACCTGCTCGACGAGACCTTGCCGTACATGCACGCCGACCCGGGCCTCGGCATCGTCCAGACCCCGCAGTTCTTCCACGTCGTCGACGACCAGACTTGGGTGGAACGCGGCGCGGGGGCCGTCCAGGAACTCTTCTACCGGTCCATCCAGACGATGCGTTCGCCGAAGGGCGGCGCCATCTGCGTCGGCAGTTGCGCGGTATACCGCCGTGCCGCGCTCGCCGAAAACGGCGGCATGACCATCGCGGAGCACTCCGAGGACGTGCTCACGGGATTCGACCTGAACACGCTTGGCTGGCGTCTGCGCTACATTCCCCTCGCGCTGTCCACAGGAAACTGTCCGGATGACGTCGTGGCCTTCCTGAACCAGCAGTACCGCTGGTGCTCCGGAACGGTGGGCCTGCTGTTCACCCGCCGGTTCTGGCGGGCATCGCTGCCGCTGCGCACGCGGATGTGCTACATGGCCGGGCTCGTGTACTACCTGTACACGGCGGTCTTCACGTTCGCCGTCCCGCTCCTGACGATCTCGCTCCTGGCGTTCGAGCCGCACATCCTGATACTGCGGAACATGGCCTTCATGCTCCCGGCCATGGTGTACGCGGCGACGGTCTTCCCGACATGGCATCACGCCCCTTACCGGCTCGAAGCGTGGGCGGTCAAGCTGATCGCGGGCTGGGCGCATTTCTTCGCCTACTGGGACGCGGTCCGCGGCAAGCCGCTCGGCTGGAATCCCACCGGCAGCGACCGCCGTAAGCAAGACGGCGGGCGTCGCTTCTGGACGTGCTTCGTCGTCTGGACCCTGGGCAGTTCGCTGTTCTGGACCGGCCTCGCGCTGTGGCGCATGATGACCATGGATCCCGTGAACTTCGCCGTGCTGCTCGGGCTTGGCGTGTTCGAGGCCATGGTCGCGGCCAGGGTGCTCATCCAGCCGGCGAACAGCGCCTCCTGACGGCCGTGAAGACGAACAAGACCGGCCGCCTGGGCTTCGATCGGACCGGCCCGAGATCCCCCGAGGTGCTGACCGACGCGGAGACGATCGTCTTCCCGGTGGTCGACGACGCGCCTGCCTCCGCGGTGACCACTGCCCCGATGCCCCGGGTGCCCGAACGGCTGCCCCAACGACGGCCCTTCGAGCCGTTCGCGTCATCAGGCCCGCCGGCGCCCGCACTCGAGCGAGCGCCCGCGGGGCTACCAGTCAGAGCGCGGCACGCCAAGGCGCGCCCGGCGCTGCCCGGAGCGCCCGCGGCGGACGGGGGATACACGCCGACGCGCCGCCGCACCGTGGTCAGCCGGATCGCGCTGCTCGCGATCCTGGTCCTCCAGGCCGTCCTGACGCTCCGGCTGCGGAACACCGCCTTCGAAGACGAGGCCCTGTACCTGTACGCGGGCCGGATGGAGATCGCGCACCTGCTGCACGGCGCCGCGCTCCAGGGCAGTTACGCCTCGTACTTTTCGGGCGCGCCGGTGCTGTACCCCGTGCTCGGCGCCGCGCTCAACATGGTCGGCGGCCTCGCCCTCGCCAGGGCGCTGAGCCTGGCGGAGATGCTTGCCGTCACGGCGATGCTCTACTCGGTGGCGCGGTTCATGTTCAACGAGCGCGTCGCCCTCTGCTCGGCCGCGCTGTTCGCCGTGTCGGAGTCGGCCCTGTTCGTCGGCCACCTGGCTACCTACGACGCGACCTGCCTGTTTCTGCTCGCCGCCGCGGCGACGATCGCGGTGCGCACGTCCGCGTACCGGTGGCCGGTGTTCCTGCTGGCCGCGCCGCTGGCCGCGCTCGCCGTCGCGGTCAAGTACGCGGGCGCGCTGTACGTGCCGACGATCTGCTGCCTTCCGGCGCTCGCCGGATGGCCTGTCCGCGGCCGGCGCGTTCTGTGGTACCCGCTGGCCTTCGGCGTCGTGGTAGCCGCGCTGCTATGGGCGGGGCTGCATCTCGGCGGCCACGCGTACCTGGAGGCGATCACCAGCACCACGACGAACCGCGCCCAGGGAACCACATCGGACGGCCTTATCCTGCGGGAGAGCGTCGCCTGGGGCGGATTGCTGACGGTGCTGGCGGCGATCGGCGCCGTCGCCTACGCGCGGCGGCCCCGGACCGAACCAGGCGAGCTCATCGGGCCGCCCGGCCAGCGAGCGCGCCGCGTGCTGCTCGGCATTGTCCTGTCCGGGACCATGTTCCTGGCACCCTTGTACCAGATGCACCTGCACACGGACGTCTCCCTGCAGAAGCACATCGGGTTCGGAATGTTCTTCGCCGCGCCGCTCGCGGGGGTCGGCCTAGTCCGGATCGTCGGCGACCACTTCCGGCGCCCGCACCTCGGCATCGCGCTGTGGAGCGCCGCGCTCGCCCTCGGCATCAGCCAGTCATGGTCGCTGTATCACGACTGGCCGTCGAGCGGGCCGTTCGTGTCGGCGCTGTCCCCGTATCTCTCGCGGAATGCCTCGTACCTGGTCGAGGTACCGGAAGTCCCCATCTACTACCTGGAGGGACTCCCCGGCGCGCAGCCAGGACAGTTCTCGTCGACCTACGATATTGCCTACACCGACAGCCAGGGCCAGGTGCTGACCGGCAATGCCGGCTTCTCGGCCGCGGTGCGCGCGGGCGCCTTCAAGGTGATCGCCTATACCGATACGGTGACGCCGGCGGCCGACAACGCCATCCAGCAGGCAATCGAGGAGTCCCGCGGCTACAAACTCGTCAAGGTAGTCCACCTAACCGACGCCAACGGCCCCCTCGACTACTACGTCTGGCTAAAGAGAACCCCCCCTCCCCACCCCGCCCGCGCCCGCCGCTAACCCGCCCGGCGGCTGACCTGCCCCGCGCCCACCCCGCGCCCGCCCCGCCCCGCCCGCCGTCGGCTCAAACGCGCATTTGAGCCGACTATAGCGTGCCCGAATGCGCATTCGAGCCCGTAACTGAACGTGCCCGAATGCGCATTTGAGCTCGTAACATCCCAGAGGGGTTCCCGCTAGGGCTGGAACATGTAGACGGCCACGGACCTGACCGCCATCTCCCCGCCCGGCGTCGTCTGCCCCGTCGGGGTGGCGCATCGGCACGTGACGTCCGGGTAGGTCCCGCCGACCGCGACGTTCAGCAGTATGGAGAACGGGTGGTCGAC
>DASZJE010000195.1:0-5623 GCA_035948445.1 Trebonia sp.
GTCAGGATCGGGGAGTAGCCGAAGGGGTAGTACAGGGACGGGTTGACGAGATTGGCCTCGAAGTAGACGGGATCCTCGCCGCTGACCGGCGACCGGATGGAGAAGGTCGCGATTCCGGCGTTGTTCGTGAGCGCCTCGACCGGCGTCTGGCCGGCCAGGCCGTTGTTGATGTACGCCTGGCTGTACTGAAGTCCCTGCTGGGCGTAGATGACCTGTCCCAGGTAGACCGGCACGTCAGCCACCCGGACCGGCTGATCGAGCCGGTCGACGACCTCCGCCTGCACCGTGACTCGCTGCCCGACGGGCACGGGCTGGTCGATGGCGTCGGGCTGGAGGACGACCCGCCACGTGCTCGCGAGGTAGGAACTCGTCCGGCTCACCGACGCGGGGGTGCCAAGGAAAGCGAGAACCTGGAAGCCGTTCTGGATGGAGGGCATGGCGAAGTAGTTGGGCGCCTCGATGGTGTAGGTGGCGTTCTCGTGCGGGCCGAGCACCGCCGGTCCCGCCTCGAGGTGCCAGAAGGACGTGAGTGTCGTGCCTTCCTGGATGGTGAACGCCGGCTGTACGCTGCGGCCCGTGTTGTTGGCCACGTCAAGCGTCACCTGTTCGACGGTTGCCAGCTGACCGGTGGTGCGCACCGATCTGATCGACAGCGTGAGCGGGCTCGCGGCCGTGAGCGCCACCGTCACGGCGGCCACGCTGGCGATGCCGCCGCAGGCCGCGAGGGGTTTCCAGTGCCGCCACGGGATGATCCCCGCCGCAGGACGGTGCGTCGTCGCCATCGCGGCTATCGCCGCGGGTATCAGCATCACCAGGTAACTGCCGAACGACCGGTCGGCGAAGAAGAGCGCGACCGACGGCAGCACGAACGCGGCGGGCTTGAGTACCGGATAGTTCGCCACATAACACCCGAAAAGCGCGAGGAGCACCACGACTGTGGCCACGCTGTAGGCGAACAGTGATCCGCCGCCTACCGGGAGCGACAGACTGAGACTGATCAGGCCCTGCCCGGCCGGGACCGAAGGCGCGGACATCGGCGTGAGGATTCCACGCAGCCAGGCGCCGGGTGCGGTTGCCAGGTAGGGCATGTTCGGCACCAGGAATGCGCACAGCGCGATGGCCAGGTAACGCAGGGAGTCTCTGACGGCCTGCCGTGTTCCGCCTGCCTGCCGGGATTCCACCGCGATCCCGGCCAGCACGAACGGCAGTACGAGCCAGGGCGTCTGCTTCACCGCCATCGCGAGCCCCATGCACACCGGGCTCCGCAGGGCGCGAATCCCGCGCTGAGCCGCGAAACGATCCCAGCCCGCCGCGGCGCCGATGAGCAGGGGGACGTAGAGCGCGTCGGTCACGCCGCCGGCGGCGTACCCGATGTAGACGTCGATGCTCGCGATCACCGCCGCCAAGGGCGCGGCGCTTCGCGGCAGCACCGCGTAGAGCAGGACCGCGCTGGCGGCCCACGCCGTCACGTTGACCCATACCGCCGCTTGCGTGGTCACGCCGACCGCCAGCAAGGGAAGGTACGCCTCGAACGCGAGCGCGGGATAGGACAGCGCGGTGACCGGCTGTCCGCTCAGCTCGAACGTGTAATTGTTCGGCGAGACGTGGAAGAGCGGGAACGCGGGCGCCATCGAGTGCAGGTACGGGTTGATGCCGTGCAGCGCGAGTTGCGCGGCGTACTGGTCGAACGCCATCTCGTCGGTCGGGTAGTCCGGCGCCGTGAAGAGCTGGAAATAGGTCCACAGCGCCAGTCCGACGATCACGGCCGCGAGGATGATCCACCCGATCTGATGCTGCCTGGCCTCGGACAGGACCGATCGGGGAAGCCATGCCGTCACCACGGCGGCCAGCCCTGTCAGCCCGAGAAGCACAACGGGCACGGCCAGCCACGGCGTGAACGTCAGGTATCCGTCGAGCCGGAATGCCCACATGATGACGAACACGCCGCCCAGCGACCGCAGGGCGCGGACTACCACGGTCGAGCCGTTCGCGGCCAGGCTTTCGGCCGCCTCGGCACGGGCGTCGCGGCGGCCGGGGTTGCCGTTCGCCAGGATGCCGAGCGGCGCGCGGCCCGCCGACAGCAGTCGACGGCCCGGGGACAGGCTAACTAGCGAAGACCTGGATATTCCCATACCCCGCAGTTCCCACCATCTGGTAAAGCTGGTCCCCGTTCGCCGAGACAAGGATCTGGAGGCAATTGGCAGGTGCGGGCAGGACCTTGCTAACGCTTTGCGTAGCGACATCGACCACCGCGACGTTCGGCTCCGTCATCGGCCCCTTGAGCACGTACAGCGTGCCGCCGTCGGGGCTGAGCGCGATGGACTTAGCCTCGCCGCCCGTCTGGAAGCTGGTCTCCACCTGGCCGTCGGCCAGCGCGATCTGGCTGACGACACCGTTCGGCTGCAGTGCGTAGATGGTGGTTTCCTGGACGTCGGGGACGACGGAAGTGGTGTCGAGCGGCACCGGCACGGTCCCGAGTATCCGGCCGTCCTGCGAATCGATGATCGTAACGCTGGAGGATGTGGCCGTGCCGTCCAGTACGTAGAAGGTGCTGCCATCGCTGCCGACGACCACCTGCCGGGCGGGGGCGCCGATCGGAATGACACTCGAAGGCGTTCCGGTGGTGCCGTCCAGCAGTTCTAGCGCACCGCTCCTGCCTGTACCGAGGGCAAGGCCGATTACGCCGGACAGCGATTCGGCCACCGACTGCGCGGTAGCGCTGACGGGCCTGACGCCGACCGGACGCTGGCTGCTGGAAAGGTTAAATTCGAAGAGCGCCTGGCTCGCGCTGCTGCCCGCCAGCGCCCATAGGGTTCCGTTCGGCTGCGGTTCGGTCGCCGCACGCAAGCCCTTGGGTGCCGTAAGGATCTCCTGCAGAGCGCCGGGGCGCCCCTGCGTTCCCCCGGCCGCCGGAGCCCCGGACGACGAACATGCCGCAAGCCCGCAGGCAGCCAGCGCGACGGCAGCCAGCGTCGCGCCGGCCCTGCGTGCTTGCGCACGGGGTTCCCGGTTAATCATCGTGCCTCCTTGGACCACTGCTCGTGATATGCGGCCCGACTGGTCCTGGCGGAGTTCGCCACAGGCCTGCCGGGCCGCGATCGGTTTATGTCAGCCACGTTTCTTCCTCCGCCGGCTGATGCCGAGCCCGCCGAGTCCCGCGACGAGCAGCGCGCCGGCGAGGATGCCCTCGCCCGCGAGCGGCTCACCGGTCACTGGCACGGTGGCACCGGCAACCGGCTTGGGCGCGGCGCTGACCGGGGACAGGATGGCAAAGTCCGGGTCAGCGTCGAAGGTCACCGTCGCCACCCCGGGAGAGGAGGTAGAAGACGGGTCGATTGCCAGGGAAACCCCGTTCCACGTGGTGACGAGGCTGGCGGAAGTTATCGCACCGTCCCGCCAGGTGACGGTGATCGGCTTGAGGAACGTCCCTGGATACGGCGCGCCGTTCAGCTCGACCTGGACGCCAAGGGCGGTCACTACGCGGTACCCGGTGAACGCCGCCGGCGCGAGGGTCCCGACGGCCCCCGCCGTCACGGTTATCTGCACCGTGTTCGCGAAAGCACCAGCCGGGACCGTCACCGTGACGGCAGCGCCGTCGATGAAACCGGGTGCGATGGCGGCCCCGGCCGGCCCTACTGTCACGCTGGTCGCGACGCCGGTAAAGCCTGGCGCGGGCGGGGCAGGCGGTGGCGGTGGCGGCGCGTACGCCCGGGCCGACAGCACGCTGGCCTGTGCGGTGGCGGCCGGGCCGATGCCGACGCCAGCCGCGACGGAAAGGACGGAAAGTCCCATAGCGGCTACTCTTGGTAGTCGATATCGGGCACGCCGATCTTTTGCTTCTCTCATTCGATCCCCGTTTCCCGTGTTTTCGCGTCCAGGTCAAGCCAGCAGGTTTTGCCGGTACCGAATAACTGGGCGGGCCGACAAAACCGTAGCGCACTCTGCACATAGATGACTAGTCAGCGGGGCTGGGAATTTTATTTAAGAGGATATGAGTCCCCTATGTCCGTTCTCCGGAACAGGACAGCCCATCGCAATCCAGAATGGAATCCGAATAAGTACCGTAAACCATAAACATCTTTTTCCCGGACGATCGCACCCTCAACGCAAATGGGGCGAATGATGCCGCACCTGCCGGCACGCGCGATAAGGCCGGGCGGCCCCGCATGGGGCACGCCCGGCCTTGTTCGCCGATCCGCCTGCCTTGCTCGCCGATCAGCCGGGCTTTCCCGCGGATCAGGCCGCGGCGGCCGCGGCGGCCGCCGTCGCCGGCTCCAGGGCCAGCGCCAGGACCTCGCGGACGTCGCTGACCGGGTGCACGGACAGCTTCTGCAGGACCTCGGCCGGGACGTCGTCCAGGTCAGGCTCGTTGCGCTGCGGGATCAGCACCGTGGTGATGCCCGCCCTGTGCGCGGCGAGCAGCTTCTGCTTGACGCCGCCGATCGGCAGCACCCGACCGGTCAGGGACACCTCGCCGGTCATCGCCACGTCGGACCGCACCGGCCGCCCGGACAGCAGCGACGCGAGCGCGGTCGTCATCGTGACGCCGGCGGACGGGCCGTCCTTCGGGACCGCGCCCGCGGGCACGTGGACGTGGACGCCGCGGTCCTTCAGATCGGTGACAGGGAGCTCAAGCTCGGCGCCGCGCGCGCGGAGGTAGGACAGCGCGATCTGCGCCGACTCCTTCATGACGTCGCCGAGTTGGCCGGTGAGCGTGACTCCGGTCGCGCCGGTCTCCGGGTCCGCCAGCGACGCCTCGATGAAGAGGACGTCCCCGCCCGTGCCGGTGACCGCGAGGCCGGTGGCCACGCCGGGAACGGCCGTGCGGCGTTCCCCCGAGGAAAGGCTCGTCTCCGGAGTGAACCGGGGGCGTCCGAGGTACTCCTTCAGGTCCGCGGCCGTGACCGTGACCGGGATCGCTCCGGGTGCGAGGGCCTCCTTGGCCGCGACCTTCCGCAGCACGCGGGCGATCGACCGCTCCAGCGACCGGACGCCTGCCTCGCGGGTGTACTCGGCGGCGATCAGGCGCAGCGCCCCGGATTCGATGCTCACCTCGGACTCCGACAGTCCCGCCTTCGACAGCTGGCGCGGGAGCAGGTGGTCACGAGCGATCGCGACCTTCTCGTCCTCGGTGTACCCGTCGAGCGTGACCAGTTCCATCCGGTCAAGCAGCGGTCCGGGGACGGAGTCGAGGACGTTCGCCGTGGCGAGGAACACCACGTCGGACAGGTCGAGGTCGACCTCCAGGTAATGATCCCTGAAGGTGTGGTTCTGCGCCGGGTCGAGGACCTCCAGCAGCGCCGCCGCCGGATCGCCCCGGTAGTCGGAGCCGATCTTGTCCACCTCGTCCAGCAGCACGACCGGGTTCATCGTGCCCGCCTCGCGGATGGCACGGACGATCCGGCCGGGCAGCGCGCCGACGTAGGTGCGCCGGTGACCGCGGATCTCCGCTTCGTCCCTGACACCGCCGAGGGCGACGCGCACGAACTTGCGGTCCATGGCCCGCGCGACCGACTCGCCGAGCGAGGTCTTGCCGACCCCGGGCGGGCCGACGAGCGCGAGCACTGCGCCGGAACGACGGCCGCCGATGACGCCGAGACCGCGGTCCTGGCGACGCTTGCGC
>DASZJE010000196.1:0-3262 GCA_035948445.1 Trebonia sp.
CGAGGGCGGGCAGGTAACCGTCCGCGTTGGTCCAGGTCGTCGGGGAGGAGTTGTACACGCCGAAGCCGTAGGTGGTGTTGATGCCGTTCTGGACGTAGAAGCTCCCGCCCAGGCACGCCACGGCGCCCTCGTTGTTCCCGAGCCATCCGATGGCCGAGACGTCGACGCCGGGGCCGGTGGCGGACTGGAAGTTGGCGTTGTTGCTGGTCGTGCACGGGTAGGGCGCGCCGCTGCTTACGGAAGCCGGGCTGCTTGCGGAGGCAGGCGCCGCCGCCGCAGCCGCTCCCCCGGCCGCCACCATCGCCACCGCCAGCGCGGCCACTGCCGGCCGCCAAGGTCGCACGAGCTTTGCCATCACCGAGTTACCTCCATGCGAGACCGGGTCATTGCTCGAATCTAACGCTTTCGCGCATAGTCCAACAGGCCAGCACTCGTTTAACGCTACACAGCGGGAGTTTGGAACACAACCCCGTACGCGGGCGGGTTTAATCGTGTCGTTACACTGCCTGCGTGCCCAGATCGCCGGCCGGCCGCCGTCCGACGATGACAGACGTCGCCCGGGAAGCCGGGGTATCGGTAATGACGGTCTCGTACGTCTTCAGCCGGCCCCAGCGGGTCTCCCCGGGCGTACGCGAGCTCGTCGCCCAGGCCGCTCGCCGGCTCAACTACCACGGGCCCGATCCCGCGGCGCGGTCGCTGGCACGCGGGCGGAGCAACAGCGTCGGCGTCGTGGTCGGGGAAGGTCTGACCTACGCGTTCGACGACTTGGAGTCAACGCGTTTCCTCGTCGGCGTGGCCGCCGTCTGCGTGGAGTACCAGCAAAACATGGTGCTGATCCCCGCCGCCGGCGACATCGGCGACGTCTCACGCGTCAGGGAGGCGGCGGTCGATTCCTACATCCTCTGGACCGGCGTGCGAGACGGCCCGGTCCTCGACGCCATCATCGCCACCGGCAAGCCCGTCGCCATCCAGGGCCCGGCGCCCGACTCCCTCCAGCCAGGCCCGGGTCAAGCGGCGGACCCGGAGGACCGGCGGATCCAGGTAGTCACCCCCGACGACCGGGCAGCGGCATCTGCCGTTACCTCCGTCACCTTCGCCGGTACGCGGGCGCCCGCAGTCGTGAGCTTCGCGCTAACCCCGGAAAGCAGCCCGAGGATCGTCCGGGGGCCATCCGTCTCCAAGGTAGCCTTCGCCAGCGCCCGCGAGCGCCTGCGCGGCATCCAGCAGCAGTGCCGGCGGATGAGGATCCCCTGGAACGAAGTCCGCGTCGCGGTCGTGGCGCGAAACAACCGCCAGGACGCCCGGGCGCTCCTCGAGGAGTTGGTCGACGACCCGGCTCCGCCGGATGCGATCGTCGCCATGAGCGACGAGCTCGCGCTCGGCGTGCTGGACATCATCGACCAGCGCGGGTGGCGGGTTCCCGGGGACGTAACCGTGAGCGGCTGGGACGACTCACCCGCTGCCGCACACCACCACCTCACCAGCGTTCACCAGTCGCTGGAGGAGCAGGGCACGCTCTGCGCGCTGTTCGTCCTCGGCCGCGAAGGCCAGCGCGAGCCTCCCGCGTGGACGCTGGTCGAGCGAGGCTCCACCCATCGCCGGCGTTCGAGAACGGCCTAGCGGCTCGTAGGGCACGCGGGGGTTCGGTAACCCTGTCATGGCCTTTGACCTGCAACCAAAGCGACGATGACGTCGTCGCTGTGCGTCGGTGTCGGGGTCGGAGCCGAGGTACGTGATGGTGATGGCGATGATGACGGTGACCGTGACGGTGTCGGTGACCGTGACGGTGATGGTGATGGTGATGGTGATGGCGACCGCGACGGTGACGGTGGCGGTGACGGCAAGGTTTCCTGAACCACCGTCGCCGTCGGGACGACCGGTGGCGGCCCGGCAGGCGCGCCCGCCGGCTTCCCGGCCGCCGCCGCTGCCGAAGGCAGCGCCATGCCCGGTGGCGTCGCCACGCTCGACGACAGGATCGGCCGGGCCCGCGTCGTCGGCAGGTCCGTGCCGGATACCGTCGACCCGCCGACCTGCCTGCTTCCCGGCCCGGCGGCGGACACCTGGTTCTGGTGCGAGCTGCTGGCCGGCGATATCGCGACGATCATGATCGCGGCCGCCGCCAGCACCGCCGCCGCCGCGACGGCCGCTCCGGCCTGTCGATGCCGCGGGACACGGCGCTGCCGTGTCCCGCGCAGGGCGTTCGGCTTCGGGAAACCGTCGTATCCGAACGGCCCGGCCCGATGCGCCACGCCGGTCCAGTACGCGCGGCCGCCCGGCGTGCTATCGGCGCAGGCACTGAGTATGTGCCCGGGAAGTCCCGGCGGCAGCGTCGTCTCGGGCGGGGGAGTCGCCTCTCGCGCGACGTCGGCGTGAGGGTCGGTCACGCTGCCGGCCAGCGTCCGCCGGAAGCACTCGTTGCCCGCGACCGCCTGCAGCCAGGGATGGAGCTTGCCCGGGTCGCGGAGCCCGCCGAGCTTGGACCAGGCGATGATGAACGTGTCCTGTACCGCGTCGGCCGCGACCTCAGGTGCCATCGAGTAGCAGTACTCGTATAGGGATGCCGCGTACTTGTCGAGGGCCGCGGCGAGCCCGTCCAGTTCGCCTGCCGCAATCGCCGCGGCGACCTCTGGGTCGTCCATCTTTCGACCGTAGTTCGCGCGCACGGGAAGCGGGCGGCACGACCGAAGACCGTAAGATCCTCCGCATCCTGCGGGTGCCGAATACCGTGTCGCCTCATGCGACCCGGGGCCAGCACCCGCCCCGGAAACGAACCGCAGGTCAGCGACGAGGAATCAGCCCTTAGCAGCTGGCGGGCCATGACCATGTGCTGGATCTGGTTGGTGCCCTCGTAGATCTGCTCTCCGGGTGGCAGCTTCCGCAGGTAGATCGCGTTCAGGGAGGCCGGGCGTCAGCACGGATTCAGCACCGCTCTGCGGGTGGCTGCTGCCTTTGATTTTCCTCGTAGGCGTCGTCGAGGGCGGTGCGGCCGCGGCCCAGGAACTGGGCACGAGGTGGCGATAGATCTTGTGGGTGAAACTCGATGCTCTTGTGGCCGAGACGGCGGGAGACCTCGATGATCGGGATTCCCCGCGCCAGCCCCGATGTCATCATCGAAGCTGACGACCCTTGAATACAATCGCGCCCCTGACCGGTGCCGTCCTCGCGGGCAACCCGGTTCCCGCCATGTAAGGGCTTATGGGGATTATCCCCCATAGGCGCTTGCGCTCTCCGTTACTAGCGTCCAAAGCATTGGCTTAGGCGA
>DASZJE010000197.1:0-1801 GCA_035948445.1 Trebonia sp.
TTCGACCTCGACCTGTTCATGACCGGCCACGACCTGTGGGTCACCACCGCGACGGTGCCGATGATCGCGCACTATGACATGCTGCACGACAAGACCACGCGGACCGTCTCCTCGCTGCTCATGCTGTGGGACGGCGAGCAGCTGGTCGACGCCTCCGCCGGTTACTCCGATAACGACGCGCTGGTCGCAGAGTTGCTCGGCTTCCGGCCGACCCGGCACGCGCCGCTCGGCACCGCCTCTACGCTGTACGCGGCGCCGGAAGCTCTAGGGGGCGAACCCGACGACGAGTACGACGATGCCGACTCAGAATGACTGATCCTTATGACGGGCCGGAGTTCCGGCGGCTGCTCGACCGGGCCCGCCGCTCCCTGGAGCGCACCGGCGGAGATCTGGCCGGCTCGGTCAGCCTCAGCCATCCCGACGACGCCGAGCGCAAGGCGATCATCGGCATCACCGGCCAGTACCGGGACATACGCACCAACCGGATGGCCGTGCGCCTCGCCGACCTGGACCACGCGGTTCGCGAGACCACCGGGCGCGGCCTAGCGGAGTTGCTCGCTGACCTGGGCGGGCCGCTGCACGATCGCCCCGCGGAACGGAACGCGCTGGCCTCCGCCCGGGATGCCGCCCTCCGCGCGGCGCAGGCGAGCTCGCTGCACGCCTCCTACGCCTGGTACCGGGACTGGCTGGGTGAGATCGGGCGGGACGGCAGCCTGACCAAGCTGATCAACCAGGGCGAGCAGGCGCGGCTCGGGCAGGCGGTCCGCGTGCTGGAGGACCTGGCCGGACGCCGGGACGTGCCCGTCCTGCTGCCCGCGCTGGCCGCGGACGTCACCGGGGACACTAAGGCGCTCAACCACGGCACCCTGTTGTCGACGCTGGTCCTGCGGGCCCTGGCGATCAGAGCCGGGACGGGCAGGCCCGGGACGGCCGGGGAGCGCAGGGACCTATGGGAGGCAAGTGGTGTCGTCCTCGACGACCTGGCTAGCCGGGTCCTCGTCCTGAACCTGCCGGCCGAGGGCGCCGGGCTGGCCGAGTGGCTTGTCGGCGCGGCCCGCCTCGGCGTTCCGTTCTATGTCACCTTGCACCAGCTCATGACGCTTCCGCTGACGATCCGCGGCGCGGTCGTCCACGTCTGCGAGAATCCGGCCGTGCTCCGCCACGCCGCCGCCGAGCTGGGCCCGGGCGCGGCGCCCCTGCTGTGCACCGAAGGACGGCCGTCGGCCGCGTTTCACCAGCTCGCGGACGTTGTCGTCAGCGGCGGCGGTGAGCTGCGCTATCACGGTGACTTCGACTGGCCGGGGCTAGCCATCGCGAGCGCGGTCATGCGCCGCCACGGCGCCAAGCCATGGCGGATGAACGCCGACGACTACACCGCCGGGGTACGGGTCCATGCGGAGCATGTCCTGCTTTCCGGGACGCCGCAGCCGGCCCCGTGGGATCCGGAGCTCAGCAAGGCCATGGTCGCGACCGGACGCGTCCTGTTCGAGGAGAGCGTCGCCGACGACCTGATCGGGGATCTGTCGCAGCGCCGTCACGTACTGTGATGCGGCTCCTGACCGGGGATCGGCTTGGGCCATTCTCAATCCGGACAAGCTCCGCCCCTGGACAACGGCCTGACCTTTGGGCGGGCTGACACCGAGAGATCGGCTCCCGTCTCCTCGTCAGAGGAAGTGTGAGGTCACATCCGAACGAGAGGAGCATGTCAATGCCGAGCCCGGTGGTTCATTTCGAGATCAGGTCGTCAGATCCGGACGCGACGCGGTCGTTCTTCGGGAAGCTGTTCGGCTGGACGTTCCCG